>NZ_MBKP01000059.1 GCF_002243045.1 Methanolobus psychrotolerans | reverse complement strand
CATGCCAAACTTCTTCAAGATCACTAATATTTGCTTAATAGTGTATTGAACTTTAAACTCATTATAAATGAGTTCTCGGACTTCTTTTGTAGACCAATCATCACGCTTGTGTAGCATGTTCTTTAGTTCTTCTTTTTGATAATCGGTGAGCTTTGAAGGACAGCCTCCTGAAAACCTGGGGATCAGTCCTTTATATCCGTCTTGATTCCATCGCTCTTGCCATTGATATGAGACTTGTTTTGATATGCCAACAAGTTTAGCTGCTTCATTAACAGAAGCACCTTCATAACGATGTTTAATAAAATACAAACGTTGCAAAACTCGCGTATCTTTCTCTAATGACTTGATATGTTTAAGCAATTCTTCGGATGAAAGATGGCGTTCTATAGGAATTTGTTCTGGTCTAGCCATAAGGCATTATTTGTACTTAATTAATAATAAATGTTTAGTTAATGGCTATAAAAAGGTTATAATCTGTGCAGGCTCTAAAAAGTACTTCACTAGATGGGTGGCTTCAAATGAAAATCTCTCTAAACCGAATATTTATAAACCATGGAGCATACAAAGACACTTTGGTAGTTCCACAATACAGATAACTTATGAACGGCGCCGTCTTCATTCAGATTGGAAATGAATTACCGGATTTAAGATAAACTTAATTTAGGTATGATTATGACTAAGTGGTTGAAACAAAAAAAAATATTGACTATAGGAGATATTGGTTCAATTGGTAGAAAACTTTCAAAGTACTGTATAGACAATGGTGTCTTCTCTCTTGTCAGAGTATTTGAACAGAAAGAATCAGAAATGTTCAATTTGCAGCATGAGTTAGTCTCTTACACAAATATAGGCAGCGTACAATTTTTGTCGACCATTGATGTGTTAACTGGCACTAATAAGGGTTGGTTATGATGAAAGTAGTTGCTATTATCCAGGCACGCATGGGTTCTACAAGGTTACCCGGAAAAGTAATGAAGACAATTCTTGGAAAACCTGTGATTCTATGGGATATCGAGCGCTTAGAACTTTCGAAGCTCATTGAAGAAATAATCATCGCTATTCCTTTTGGATCAGAGAATGACATTATAGAAAGGACAGTACTTGCAAACACCAATGCAACTATTTTTAGAGGAAGTGAAAATGATGTCCTTGATCGATATTATCATGCTGCTTTAGTATCAGATGCTGACGTTGTCGTGAGGGTGACATCTGATTGTCCTCTGATAGATTCACATGTAGTGGATAGAGTTATTGACCATTTCCTGAATAATGATTGTGATTATTGTTCCAATACCATCATACGCAGCTATCCGCGTGGACTGGATGCGGAAGTATTTTCATTTGCCTCTCTGGAAAAGGCATGGAAAGAAGCTGAGTTAGATTACGAAAGGGAGCATGTTACACCATATATTATATTTGATTCGTCCAGTGTGTTCAAAAAACTTAATGTTTCCAATGATACTGATCTAAGTCACTTAAGGTGGACCCTTGATACAACGGAGGATTTTGAGTTAATTGATATTATATACAAAAAAATCTTTCCTCATAAGAAACTGTTTTTTATGGGTGATATTTTAGATTTGATTGGTAAGCAACCGGAACTGATCGAAATTAACAGGTATGTAGAGCAAAAGAAAATAAAATAGAAAAACAGATAACAGTTTGATGTTAAAATAAATTGTGAAGTGAGGGACTATGAAAACACTATTCTTAGGTGGTGACTCATCGAGAGAACTTGTAGATTTGTTTCCATCCACGTGTAAAGAGGCTACTGATTCTGAATATCAGATAAACATTGACTTTGCAAAGAGTTTAGATGATGTTTTTATTGTCAGTTACAATTATTATACTAATAATATCTGGGATTATGTTGAGGAGAAAGATATTAATCTTGATATTTCCTACTGCCAAGGAGCCTATGATTTTGTTCTACAAATTAGCAGTTTCATATAAATAAACTATATATTAATTTATTTGTAAGGTTTGAAGTAACCTGCTTAAAACCGATGAAACCCTTTTTGAAGAGCACTTTTAGAGTATGAAATTAAGAGAAGATTAGAGTTGAAATATATGTATGTTCTATTGTCAGAAATGACAGCATTCAATCAGATTGATCTTCGATATGTATATCTTAATGCTACAATGCCGAAATCAGAGGATTATAATTTTAAATATGCTGAAATAATATACAAATAGAAAATAGGAACTTTACTTCTTAAGGAGAAATTACTATGAATATTTTGGTCACAGGCGGTTCAGGTTTTATAGGAAGATGGGTTGTCAAAAAATTTCTTGAAGATGGTCATCATGTATTCGTACTTGATAATTTATCGAATTGCAGGATAGAAAATCTTGCAGAATTTATGGATAATCCTAATTTAGAATTTACAATTGGTGACATAAAAGACTTATCTACTCTTTCAGCAATATTTGGGAATAACATAGACATTTGTGTTCATCTCGCAGCCAGTATTATTGTACAGGATAGTATAGATAACCCGAAAAAGACATTTGATAACGATGTTATCGGAACATTTAATGTACTGGAAGAGGCTCGCAGGCACAATACAAAATTTGTGTTTATGAGTACATGTATGGTTTATGATACTGCATCCTTAGGTACTGCTATATCTGAAATGCATCCTACAAAAGCCGCCTCTCCTTATGCAGGTGCCAAGCTTGCTGGAGAAAATATGGTACAATCATACTACCATGCATACGGTTTGCCTACTGTAATATTACGCCCATTTAATACCTACGGTCCTTACCAGAAAGCAACCGGAGAAGGTGGTGTAGTTCCTATTTTTGTTGGGAAAGATATTAATGGTGAAACATTGAACATTTACGGCAATGGGACTCAAACACGGGATTTGATGTATGTAGAAGACTGTGCGGAATTTGTAGTGAAAGCGGGATATTCAGATTCAGTAAATGGAGAAATACTGAATGCTGGAGTTGGTCAAGATGTAACAATTAATGACCTTGCATCCATGATAAGCAATGATCCAGAAAGAATAGAACACGTTGAACACATTCATCCACAAAGTGAAATACCAAAACTTGTATGTGATTACTCAAAAGCTAAACGCCTGTTGGGCTGGGGACCTAGTACAAGTCTTAAGGAAGGCATCGGAAAATTGAGGACGTGGATGAAAGGTAATTGAGGCCGGGCAGTGAATATGAATGTTTTAGTCATAGGTTCCACAGGCTTGCTAGGTCAGGCATTAATTTGTGAAATTGAAAAGCGTGGTATGGAAGCAATTGGAATTGCTCGTAGCGGTGCAGATTTTTCTTGTGACATTGCTGATGATCAGGCTTTAAAAAAAATAATATTGTCAACTGCTCCTCAAGTTATTATTAATTGTGCAGCAATTGTGAGCCTGACGGAATGTGAAGTTAATCCCGGTTATGCATATCTGGTTAATGCTCGGCCCGCTTCTGTAATATCTGAAATTGCAGCAAAGAACGAAATATATTTTGTCCAAATATCAACCGATCACTTCTATACAGATGATTACAATTCAAAACATAGGGAAGAAGACCCTATTCGGTTGCTTAATGAATATGCAAGAACTAAATATGCAGCCGAAAAGTTTGCATTAACCTGCCCTAATTCGTTGGTTGTACGTACAAATATTGTAGGTTTTCGCAATAAAGCAGAGAAGCCGACATTTGTTGAGTGGGCCATTCAAAATATAGAAAATGGTTCTCATATGACCCTTTTTGAAGATTATTTTACATCAAGTATTTGTGTTACGCAATTTTCTTCTGCACTATTTGATATTATAGAAAAAAAGCACACAGGTATATTAAATTTGGCAAGTAGTGAGGTTACTAGTAAGAAGACGTTTATTCTCACTCTGGCAAAAAGAATGGGATATGAATTAACTAATGTTAATGTTGGCAGTATTCTAAATGCATGTGGGAATGTGGTGCGAGCAGAGAGCAATGGCCTTGATGTTGAAGTAGCAGAGGGTATATTGGGATATAAGTTGCCTGCATTTGATGATGTGATCACACGTATTCTTGAAGAGTATGAAGGCGGTGTTAAAACTGAGGTATGATGACGTAATATATATTGGAAAAAGAGAAATTTCTATATCTTCACCTACATATTTCATTGCAGATGTTGCATCTAATCATGATGGAGATATTGAGCGTGCCAAAGAGTTGATATGGCTTGCAAAAGAATCCGGTGCGGATGCTGTCAAATTTCAACATTTTAAAGCCGGAAATATAGTTAGTGATTATGGTTTCAAACATCTTGGCAGTAAAATGAGTCATCAGGAATCATGGGATAAATCTGTTTTTGAGATATATGAACAATATGAATGCAACAGGGACTGGACAACAGAACTGGTAAAAACTGCAAAAGAGGCAAAAATTGATTTTCTTACTACACCATATGATGTGGAAGCTGTTGAATTGTTCGACAAGTATATCCCTGCATATAAAATAGGGTCAGGTGATATTACTTGGACTGATTTCCTAGAAGTAATTGCAAAAAAGAATAAACCGGTAATAATGGCAACCGGAGCATCGGATATAAATGATGTAGAACGGGCTGTTGACTCTGTTCTGAAGCATAATTCTCAACTTGTTTTGTTACAGTGCAATACAAATTACACAGGAAGTCTTGAGAATTTCAAGTACATCAATCTAAAAGTATTGAAATCATTTGCTGCTAAATATCCGAATATGGTCATTGGTCTTTCAGATCATACGCCATTACATGCCACGGTTCTTGGAGCTATCACTTTGGGAGCTAGGGTTATTGAAAAACATTTCACCGATGATCATCATCGAGCAGGGCCTGATCATTCGTTCTCTATGAATCCGGAAACATGGAAAGAGATGGTAGGACGCAGTCGTGAACTTGAGATATCTTTGGGTGATGGAGTAAAGCGCATTGAGCAAAATGAAGTTGATACCGCAATTGTTCAACGTCGTTGTTTACGGTTAACACGTGATATGAATGCAGGAGATAAGATTAGTAATGATGATTTTGAATCTCTTCGCCCTGCACCAAAAGGCTCCATCGAACCTTATAGAATGAATCAGGTAGTTGGTAAAACCCTTAAGTGTTCTAAATTAGCGGGAGATGCTCTTTATGAGTATGATTTCGAGGGGTAATGATTATGCTAAAAGGTGAACATGTGGGTCTGCGTGCAATAGAGCGTTCTGACTTGGGAATGTTATTGGATTATCGTAACAGCCCGGAATATCGGCGTTATTTTAGAGAATATCGTGAACTAAACAATGAGCATCAAAATTTCTGGTTTGAAGAAATTGTTATGAAAGACCAGAAGACCATTATGTTCGCTATAGTTGAACTAGAGAACAAACAGCTACTCGGAGCTTGTGGACTTTGTTACATTGACTGGATCAATAAAAATGCAGATTTTTCAATATATATTGGAGCTGATGGATTGTATATCGACGATGAATTTGCATTAGATGCTGGACATATTATGGCCCGTTACGCGTTTGAAGAACTTGGATTGCACAGATTATGGGCAGAGATCTATGACTTTGACGACCTAAAAGCTCTCTTTTTCAAGAAAATGGGATTCAAACTTGAGGGTAGGCATAGAGAAACTCATTGGTCTGAAGGAAAATGGCACGATTCTTTATTTTATAGCATGCTTCATGGTGAATTGGATAAATAGAAATGTGGTTTTCATTTAATTTTATGGTGGAAATGAATTTAGTCTAAGTGGGAAAAGACTCTGTATTTTATTTCACACAGTAATCTCAAACGAATATCCATGCTGGGTGTTTTATGCTATCAAAAACACAATGTAAGTATGCAGAAAAATAGTCTAGGAATTTGATAGAAATTATATTATAATCGAAACCTGGATGAAACGATGTCCTCTGTTCTGAAAAGAAGTATGAGGAAGATATCAGTGTAAAGACTCATTGGAGTAAAAAACGTCAAATTCAAGGTGTTAGTGAATGATCTTGGCAGAAATGGCAAGTTCATAGTTGTTACGCAAACGAGGATTTTTACAACGGCCAAATTTGGCAATCTTCATATAAAAACAGTCCAGAATGCATATTTTTATATCTGGTGGCAAGTATATAATGCTCTGAATCTAAAACATGATGATTGTGGTTAATTGATAAATATAAATTGTATTTTTCACTGCACAGAAAGGTGAACAAGTTTGTCATATTACATGATTATTATCACGCAGATAATTAGGTGGTTAGAAGGAGAATACACATGTTAAACAAATTCTCATGTCATACAGACATAATGTTTGGTCAGAACGCTTCTCTCTCATTATCCTCGAAAGTCAAGGAAATGGATCTCAGACACATTGGCATGATTGTTGACGAAGGGGTTGCCCTAAACACCCATGTCCAGAAAATAATAACTTCGTTTGAAAGTGATGGTTCTTTTCAGACAAATATTTTCAGATCCAGAGCAGGTTCAGAACCCGACTATGATTATCTGGATGAAGTAACTGCTTTTTTTCATGACAGCGTCATAGATTGTATCATTGGGATTGGCGGAGGCAGCGCATGTGACCTTGCAAAAGGTGTAGGAATCATGTTAAGGAATCCAGGTAAAGGTATTGATTACCGGGGTTTTGACAAGGTGAATATTCCTGGTGTTCCAGTCATACTCATCCCAACGACTGCGGGAACTGGTACTGAAGCTACCAGAACGGCCGTATTCACTGACAAAAAAGAAGTACGGAAATTGGGAATAAATGGTAAGAATGTAGGTTCATTGCTTGCAGTACTTGATCCAATGGTACTTTTAGATGCACCGCGGATTATTAAATCAGGTTCAGCTCTCGATGCATTGGTGCATGCGATTGAAGCTTTTGCATGTAAGAATTCAAATACCCTTTCAAAGGCAATAGGAAAAGAGGCTTTTGGCCTGTTATTCAACAATCTCGTCAAAGCGATTGATGATAAAGGAGATATAATTGCTCATGAGAACCTGTTTATGGGCAGTCACCTTGCAGGCATCGCTATGTATAATGTGGGTGGTGGCCCTGCAAGTGGTATATCTTATCCACTGGGTAGCCATTTCAAAGTTCCCCATGGAATAGCGGGTGGGATATTCTTGCCTCATGTGATCAGGTTCAATGTAGAGCACGGTTTCCTTGATTATGCGGAACTGTATGATCTTATTGATGGTCATAAAGAGGGTCTGACCCCGGAAGAAAAGTCATTAAGGTTTGCAGATAAGTTTCAGGAGTTCTATTGTGATACAAGTGCCCCATTAAATCTTACAGGGTATGGGGTTTCTACAAAGGACATTGAATTGCTTGTAAGTCTGACGATGCAGCAGCGGCTGGAAAACCTGAAGCTCAATCCTGTAAATTTCGGGGAGAATGATGTAAGATATTTGCTCAGTAAAGTAATAGTTGCATAATGGAGTATTATCATGCCAGGATACGAATTATTTGGAGAGGAAGAAAAAAACGCTGCTCTAGAGTTGTTCAACCTTAATGGTGGAGTTTTGTTTGCCCATGGCTTTGATCCTCTGAGGAAAGGAGTCTATAAAGTAAGAGAGTTTGAGAATGTCATCTCCAGTAAAGTGAAAAGTAATCACTGCCAAGTTGTTTCTTCAGGTTCTGCAGCTCTTCTAGTGGCAATTAAGGCACTTGGGGTACAGAAGGGCGATGAGGTTATAACTCAAAGTTTCACGTTTGTTGCAACAGTGGAAGCTATTATTGAAGCTGGTGCTATACCCGTGATTACTGAAGTAGATACCTCTTTGAACATGGACCTTAAAGATCTGGAAAGGAAAATTACTGAAAGGACAAGGCTAATACTACCGGTTCATATGGCCGGGGCGCCGGCTGATATGGACGGCATAATCTCTATATCCAACAAATACAATATCCCTGTTCTTGAGGATTCTGCGCAGTGTTTCGGTGGTTCGTTCAAAGGTAAACCTACAGGTACCATTGGGAATGCAGGCATCTATAGTTTTGATTTTGCCAAGAACATAACTACTGGCGAAGGTGGAGCTATTGTCACAAATGAAATAGATGTCTTTAATAGGTCACGGGCTTTGCATGATCACGGACATGAATACAATCCAAATTTCCCCCGAGGGAAAGATACACGCTCTTCACCAGGCTTTAATTATAGGATGACTGAGATACAAGCTGCAATTGGCATTGCACAGATGAATAAGTTAGACTTAATCATCTCTAAGCAGCGAGAAAATAAGAACAGGGTAAAAGAAAGTATCAAAGACCTTGGTCTTGAGTTTAGGGTCATACACGATCCGGTCGGTGACATTGGTGATACTCTGGTATTCTTCTTGCCAAAGAAAGACATTGCTGAAAGGTTTGTATCAATGCTCTATGAAAAAGGCCTAGGTACTAAGAACCTGCCCGATGCTCTGCAGTGGCATTTCGCAGGCACGTGGGATCATCTCTTCAAGGAGTTCCCTCATTTGCAGAATTGCTCTCAACTATGGCCTGCATCAAGACTTCTTTTGGAAAGGGCCATTGCGTTGCCTATAAATGTCAAGATGTCGGAAACCGATATAAATCACGTGATTGATTCCGTATGCGAAATATCCTCAAAACTACTTTAAAGACATGTCCTCCAAAAAGAAATTCTTGGGAATAATCCCTGCCAGAAAAGGGTCAAAAGGGATAAAAAATAAAAACCTGACCCTTCTTGACAATAAACCTCTTATCCAGTACACCCTCGAAGCTGCTGAAAAAAGCAGGCTGCTGGATTTCACCATAGTGACGACTGATGACACTGCGGTAATGGATCTGAGCCGCAAATTCAACGTAAAGATTCCTTTCAGAAGACCTGAACATCTTGCAACCGATACGGCATCAAGCCTTGACGTGGTTCTTCATGCATTGGAATATCTCGAAGTGAATGAAGGGTATGTACCGGACTACGTTGTGCTTTTGCAGCCTACTTGTCCTCTGAGGGATGAACATGATATCGATAGCTCTATTCAGCAATATCTGGAAGAAAGTAAGGAATATGGCATAGAATGCCTTATATCAGTGAATATCCCATCGGAGCATCCTTACGATTGTATCCGTATAGAAGGTCATGATATGAAACTGGCATTTGAGGAATCGAAAAAATGCTGTGGTAGACAGAGTTTCTCTCAATTTTACTTTATGAATGGTGCTATATATATTACTCCTGTGGACACTTTAAGGAAGAAAGGATTATTCTTTGATAAGGAAGAAAAGAACTCTTTCTATGTAATGCATCAAAGCCGCTCGATCGATATAGATGAGATATTCGATCTAAAAGTGGCTGAATCTCTACTACAAACAGGTAACGTCATTAAAAATATGGAGGGTATGGAATAATGATAATGATTTCAGGAAAAACAATTTCAAGAGGGTCACGATGTTTCATAATTGCAGAAGCTGCAGACAGCCATCTGGGTAGCGTGGAAGTGGCAAAAGAGATGGCTTTGCAGGCTAAGCTTGCAGGGGCAGATGCAATAAAATTTCAGCATCATCTGCCGGATGAAGAGATGTTAAAGGATATTCCTCTTTCGGATAATTTTGAGGAACCCCTTTATGATTTCCTTGTGAGGAACGCTCTGACCCTAGATCAACATGCAGATCTTAAGAATTACTGTGATAACATAGGGATGACATATATGTGTACCCCGTTCAGTTACAAAGCTGCCCTGGAACTCCATAGTATAGGTCTCCAACACTTTAAAATAGGTTCCGGCGAAATGAAGGATTTCCCATCACTTTCAAAGATTGCAGATATAGGGCATCCAATGATTATCTCAACAGGGATGAGCACACTTGAGGAGATCGATCAGGTTTATGCTTTGATGAAGAGCAAAGGCAACAATTTTGCTTTGATGAACTGTATATCTGAATATCCTCCTCTTTACGAGGATATGAATCTTCAGACAATCTCCCGAATGCTCGAGAAGTATTCTGACATAGTGATAGGTCATTCAGATCATACTCCTGATCTCTATACTAGCTTTGCAGCAGTGGTGCTTGGTGCAAAGATAATCGAGAAACATATAGTTCTGGACAAAAAGCAACCTGGTCCTGATCAATCTGTTTCCATTGATATGCTGGATTTGAAATATCTGGTGGATGGGATCAGAAAGATAGAACTATCACTTGGCAGCAGTAAAAAGATACATGACAGGGAAAAACAGATACGTGAATGGGCGTACAGAAGTGTTGTGACGATAAGCGAAGTCAAAAAAGGAGATACATTGACATGGGATCATCTTTGGACAAAGAGGCCGGGTACTGGTATCCCATCAGACCGGATTAATGATGTTCTTGGCAAAAAAGCTAAGTATGACTTGCCTAAGGACCATCTGGTAAAATGGGATGATTTTGAATGAGAAGGATAGCAGTGATTACCGGTTCAAGAGGTGAGTATGGTTATATCCGCCCCATAATCAAGTTAATTGAGAATGATCCGGACCTTGATTATGAACTCATCGTTACTAACATGCACCTTCTCCCTGACTTTGGTTCCAGCTACCGTGAGATTGAAAAGGACAACCTGAGAATAAGCCAGAAGATTCCGATGACACTTGCAGGTTATACCAATGTGACGATGGCAAAGTCGCTTGCAGTCTTTATGCTATCCATCACAGATACCTTCGAAAGGATAAAACCTGATTTTATCTTGCTTGCCGGGGACAGGGGAGAACAACTGATTTCAGCAATAGTTGGCGCTCATATGAACATACCCGTGGCCCACATTCAGGCAGGTGAGCTATCGGGTAATGTGGATGGTATGTCAAGACATGCTATTACCAAATTCGCACATATTCATTTTGCATCAAATGTAGATGCATCTGAAAGATTGTTGAAGATGGGAGAGGAGAAGTTCAGAGTCAAACTTGTAGGAGCTCCTCAGTTAGATGAGTTTAGACAAGGTTTTTTCACATCTCCTGAAGAGATTTATTATAAATTCCATTTGACTCCTGAAGAACCTCTTATTTTGCTTGTACAACATCCGGTTACAGAAGAATCTTGGAATAGTGGCATGCAGATGGAAGAAACATTGAAGGCTATATCTAGACTAAAAATGCAGACATTACTCGTATATCCAAATAATGATGCGGGTAGTGTAATGATACAAAAGAGCATTGAAAAGCATCGCAAGCAGTTCATTCACGTAGAAAGAAATCTAAAACGTGAGGATTATGCCGGACTTATGAATGTTGCTAATATAATAGTTGGCAATTCCAGTAGTGCATTGTTAGAGGCACCTTCATTTGAACTGCCAGCGGTTAATATTGGAAGACGCCAGATAGGGAGACTTCAGGGAATTAATGTAATTAACGTAGAGCATGATTCTGAGAAGATAGAAGCTGCTATTCTGAAAGGTTTGTCAAAAGAATTCAAACAAGCTGTAAAAGGAATGGAAAACCCGTATGGTGATGGGGACGCCAGTCAGAAAATTGTAGACATACTCAAAAATGTTGAAATTGATCAACATCTACTGAATAAAACATTGACTTATTGAAGAAGGGATTGATATGGATAAAAATAAAATGTTGAAATATACTATAAATGAAGAATTTCCAATCCTTGATGCAATGTCGCTCATCGAAGAAAATGAACATCGAAGTCTGATAGTTCTTGGAGATGATGACGTAGTTGTGGGAACTATCAGTGATGGGGATATCAGGAAAGCTATACTGAGAGGTGAACTTTTATCAACTAAAATAAGAAACGTGATGAATTTGAACTTCATATTCCTCAAAGAGAGCAACATTGATGAAGCTAATAGGATCTTTGCTAAGAGTCGTATATTTTTAATACCCGTTTTGGATGAGGATAACAAGATAATCGATCTCATTGAATCCTACTAAAATCAATTAACCTGAGTGACAGGATGAGACATTAGCTTCATTGCATCTATTTATGTGAACCATTATGATAAGAAGAATTATTTTCTGTTTAGATTATTCGTTTGGTGAAAGAGATTACCAGAGATTCGGGGTTGAAACTTTTGAAAGGAATGGGTTCAGTGTGGAAGTATGGGGTCTTTTCTCTGTGTTTCATTCTCATGATCTTGAAACCACATGGGTCAATAATAAAGTACTTGCAACAAGACACTTTACAAGCAAGTGTGAAGTGAAATCTGCTATAATGGAACTAGGTCAAAATGATATTGTTATTTTACTTATTCCTTTTAGGATCAATTCGCTGTTCATCTACAGGACCCTTTCCAAAATGAAAATTCGATATTGTTTATTGGCAGCCAATTCCCTTCCATTGCTTCCTCTTTTAAGGAAAAATAAATTCAATGTCAGAAAAGTACTCAGTGCAAAGCCAAAACATGTTCTGGATCAATTCTTCAGGCACTTGCCTTTTAAATGGTTGGGTGTGAAAAGTGCCTCTCTTCTTTTATTGGGAGGGACAAAATCCAATTTTTCAACTTATCCGGTAGATAATACTACAGATAAACTCTGGTTGCATGCTTTAGACTATGATTTATACTTAGATCAAATCAAAGAACCGGGAGTAAATGAAAATTATGGGGTTTTTCTAGATGAATACATGCCATTTCATCCCGACTATTCATATTCTAACATTTCTGCTCCCGAAAGTGCAGAAAGTTACTACGAAGGGATATGTAAGATATTCAGATCAATTGAATCAAAAAGTGGTGCTAATATTATAATTGCCGCACATCCCCGTTCCAATTATGAACAACATTCTGATTATTTTAATGGGAGACACATTATAAAAGGTAACACTTTGGAGCTTGTTTCCAAATCTTCTTTTGTAATATGTCATGCAAGTACCTCTGTAAATTTTGCAGTATTATTCCAAAAACCAGTTATATTCTTAACTTCTGATGAGCTAAATAAAAGCTGGTATGGTCTACACATACATTCAATGGCAGCTTCTTTTGGGAAGAAGCCGATCAATGTAAATTTAGATGTAGCAATCGATCTTCAAAAAGAGTTTGAAGTAGATAGTGCTGCATATATGGAGTATAAATCTAAGTACATAAAAACTTCAGACTCTAGAGAGGCTCCGTTTTGGGAAGTATTCTCTGATTATTTAACGGAAAACTACTGAATAATTAAAAATCGGTTTGATTTATATTAAAACATCAATAGCATTGTTTGTATATATCGATGATTTTATATGTATGTATCTGCTATGGTATTTATATTTTCAGGATTCATCGATATAAATTTGACCTTGTGCACTTTGAGAAATCCTATCGTTTAAATGGATAACAAATATGAGATTTAGTGACCTAAAGTTGTTTGGTGGATATTTAAGACATAATATTAACAAGATATCTATACTTGTTGCATTAACATTTTCATACGCTATTTTTGAAGGAGCAAGTATAGGTGCACTTCTTCCACTGCTACAATTTGTAGATAGTAGTAATTCGCTTGAGGGGCAGTACTGGGATATTTTAAAGTTCGTCTATAATTCTTTTGGATTACAAATGACGTTCTTAACCCTTCTTTTAGGAGTGCTTCTATTGTTTATAGTAAGGCAGATATTAGGTTATTTGCGGAGTAGCTACAAACTAAAAATAAGATTTGATTTTGTCACACGGCTTCGAGACGAAGTTTTCAATAACGTAATAAATACAGATTTAAATTATTTCAACAACAAGAAAACAGGAAACTTGGTTAATACTCTGACTATAGAAGCCGATAAATCTGGATCAGGTTTGTTTGTAGCTATTGAATCTCTAAATGTCTTGCTGATTATAGCTGTATATATGGTACTGTTGTTAAGTATCTCGTGGCAAATGACAATTGTTGCAGTGATTATAGTTGTAATGGCATCTATGGCTATGAGCTATAACCTAAAGAAATCTAAAAAGTATGGAGTCGAAGTCGTAGATTCGAATAATGAGCTCAATAATTTCATTGTGGAAATTCTTAGTGCCATACGCCTTGTCAAAACTACTGCAACCGAAGAAAATGAAGCAAAGCAGCTGCATCGAATTGCAAGTAATAATAGTAATGCAAACTATAGGTTTGGAATAAATGGTGTTGGTATTGTCACTATTTTCGAAGGTATTCTATTTGTTACTATTTTATTTATATTCTATATTTCAATAGAAGTTTTAAATATGACTATCGCTTCACTTGCTGTTTTTATGTTGATTATGGTGAGAATGGCTCCATTTGCACAATCGATTAACAACTATCGTCATGAACTTTCGGGTCATATTGCAAGCTTGAGAAATATTTCGGAGATCAATCATGAAACTAAATATTGGAGAAAGATAGTCAACGGTTCAAAGCCTTTTGAGAATTTCGAGAATAATATCGAAGTCAAGAATGTAGATTTTTTCTACAATCCTCCGGATTATGTACTAAAAGGGATAAACATAAGTATTCCAAAAGGAAAAATGCTGGCGATTGTAGGTTCATCAGGGTCAGGCAAGTCTACATTGATGGATCTGTTACTAAGATTCTATGATGTAAGCTCCGGTTCTATACTTATAGATGGAGTAGACATTAAGGAATTTGATATAAATTCATTTAGAAGAAGTATCGGTCTTGTTAGTCAGGATGTATTCTTGTTTAATGATACTGTTGCAGCGAACATAGCGTATGGTTTGGACAATCTGTCCGAAGAACAGATAATTGAAGCTGCAAATATTTCACATGCTCATGAGTTTATAGTAGCGTTGCCGGAGAAATACAATACGATATTAGGCGATAGGGGAGTCAAACTATCTGGTGGTCAGAGACAGCGTTTAGCTTTGGCGAGAGCTATTGTAAGGAAACCACTAATATTGATATTAGATGAAGCAACCAGTGCTCTGGATACTGAATCCGAGAGGCTGATTCAAGATTCTTTGAGTAAATTAAGTAGTAATCATACAATAATAGCTATTGCACATAGACTTTCAACAATAGAACATGCTGATAAGATTATTGTTATGGAGGATGGGGTGGTTGTTGAAGAAGGTAACCATCACGAGCTAATTGTGAAAGGTGGTCACTACTCTAAATATCATAATTTACAGTTTAATAAATAAATTCGTATCGCGGATAAAACTAAGAATTATTTACGTGCCATGGTGACCTTGATGACAAGCAAGAATAATGATAAATTGGTAGTATTTGAATCACTTGGATTTAGTTCAATTCCTGCATTTTATTTGTATACAAAAAGGAACTATTCAATAAAGTATTTCACAATTGATCCCAGATTGGAAAGGTCAATGTGGTTTCAAAAATTACTCACAAAATATCATGCTAATAAGATAAAATGGGATGATTTTGATTTAGACTTTAATATGAAAAGCCATGATCAGGCACTAAATAATGTAGAAAAGGTATACTGTACCATCTTAAAGGACAGTAAATTGATACATCAAATGGCTTCATTATTCAATTCTGAAAAAATACAGTTGGTATATAAAAAAGATTTAGTTGAAAATCTTGAAATCTTCTACCACAGATATTTGTGCGTAAATGAGATAGCAGAAGCTACAAAATCAATAACACTGATTTCATCTGACTTTACGCATTTCTTAAAAATCACGGGAGCAGAATTAAAACCCAATGTTCGGATTCCACTTAGTTCTCGAGTATTCAACTCGGCAAAATCAATCGTCATAAAGCCATTCTATCTAGCTGCTTTAGGTTTTTTTCCACTCTGGATACTTGGGTGGAAAACTAGGAGAATTGTGTTGAAAAGAAATCCTTCGAAGAAATATAAAAATGGTTTTAGGGTATATGGGAATGATTGGGGTTTCCTTTTCAAATATCGTAGAGTGGATTTTTTATTGGATGAAAAAAGTTTAACAAAAGATAACTCCATATTTTGTGTCGAGTCCAAGATCTCCGATAGTTACAGGAAAGATCTAAACTCAAAATATGATGTTGCAGATGTGCGAGCAACGTTACATGAAATTGATTTAGGCTTCATAAAGGATAATTTGATAAAGAAAATCATCCCTACTACAGTATTATCATTTTTTTTCTCTGTATTCAAACCAGTGTATACAATAAAAACAACGATTGGAATTCTTTATTACTACATGACATGGACAATGTTCACAAAAAAGTACAATTTGAATAATTATGTTGTATACACTCATTTTGAGAAATACCATGTTGTAAGAAACATCATTTTTTCACAAAACAATATTAAAACTTGGTATTACGTACATTCTACTCATCATTTCGACGTGTTTGAGAATCCTCAAAAAAATGACACTATGAGGCATGTTATCTATTCGTATATGTATTACGATAATTTGGTTTCATGGGGGCGTAAATCCAATGATATTTTCACAAGGTGTATAAATTATTTCGCCAAGTTTCAAACTGTAGGTTGCCTTTGGTCCGAGCATGCAAGAATGATAACTGATAACGGAGTTATTTCAGATACGAGTAAATATGCTTTTGCTAAATTTAAAACCAAAGATCTCAAGATTATTGGAGTATTTGACACAACATTTGGAGATCAAGTACCATTGCAAAAAGGTGATATGGTTCCATTTTTAGAAGGAATTCTAAGGTTCCTAGAAAGGAATCCAGATGTTGGAGTGATATTCAAACAGAAGAAGATATTCGAAGAAATGGAAACTTTGAACCCAGATAATTTTGATATTTACTATAAACTTTATGAGAATCTACAGTCACATGAACGTTGTTATTCAACCGGAAGGTTTGGAGAAACATGTGAAGTGATAGCAGCATCTGATCTTGTTGTTTCTGCGTGTTTCACTTCTACTACACCTGAAGCACTAGGTGCAAGGAAAAAAGCGATTTTCTTCGATGCAGCAGACAGCTTCAAGGGCTATTACTATGACCAATTCCCTAAAATGGTCGCACATGGATTCGATGATTTTGAGAGCATCGTTAAATACTGGTTATATGAAATTGGCGATATTGAATTTGAGAGTTATATAAACACATATGTAATTCCTGAAATTGATGCATATGCAGATGGTAAAGCAATAACAAGATTCCGTGAACTATTAAACGGGGAGGATACATGACTCAATTTTTTGAGAACAAAAATATATTAGTTACTGGCGGTGCCGGATCAGTTGGAAAGGAACTGATTAGATATCTATTGAAATATAAAAAGCCAGCGGTTGTTAGAATATTTGACACCAATGAGGCAGAGATGTTTAACTTTCAAAGTGAACTGGCAGAAAAGAACTATATACATAATGTACGCTTCCTTATAGGTGATGTGCGCGATAAAGACCGCCTTATAAGAGCATTAAATGGGATTGATTATGTATTTCATACGGCAGCTTATAAACATGTACTATCGTCGGAATATAATCCGTTCGAGACAGTTAAAACAAATGTAATCGGCGTACAAAATATTATTGAGGCAAGCTTAGAAACAAATGTAAAAAAGGTTATTTTCACAAGCAGTGACAAAGCTGTAAACCCAAGCAGTACTATGGGGGCTACTAAATTATTGGGCGAAAAACTAATGGTGTCTGCAAATTATTATGGGGGTAAGAAGACTGCTTTTTCGAGTGTAAGATTTGGTAATGTAATGGATTCCAGTGGTTCAGTCATTCCTATTTTCAAAAGACAAATTAACGAAGGTAGGTTTATAACCATCACTGATCCTGAAATGACGCGTTTTATGATGGCAATGTCGCAGGCAGTAAAACTCTTGGTTCTGACTATGGAGATATCACAAGGTGGGGAAGCTTTTATACTTAAAATGCCAACCGTTAAAATATCTGATTTAGCTGAAGTGCTTATAGATGAACTGGCAGCACGATACGGACATCGACCGGAAAGCATTGGTACAAAGATCATTGGCACAAAACTTGGAGAGAAGTTGTATGAAGAACTTATGACAGATGACGAAGCCACCAGGTCACTTGAGCGTGATGATATGTTCATAATTTTACCAAATATAAAAGATGAACTGATAATGATCGATGAAACTGCATACAACGCATCACCAATAACATCAACTGAATACATTTCAAGAGATGTAGAGCCAATTACAAAAGATGAGATAAAATCTATATTAATAAAAGAGAACATTATATAATCGTAGGTGCAGTAATGAACATACTGGTAACTGGTGTGGTAGTATATGGAAGTAAGTGTAAAAGATAACTCCGGAGTAACACGAAGCAAAAAGATTGTGGCTACAATAGAAGCAAGGATGACTTCTACAAGGTTACCTGGAAAAGTACTAAAACCTATAATGGGGTACCCTGTACTTGAGCTTCTGATCGAAAGGTTGCAAAGATCTGAATATTTGGATGAAATTATAGTTGCAACTACAACAAATGATACTGACGAACCAATTATTGCTCTTTGCGATAAATTGAATATTAAGTATTTCCGTGGCAGCGAGGAGGATGTTTTAATACGTGTTCTTGATGCAGCCAAAAGTGTATCTGCAGATATTATTGTTGAGATCACAGGTGATTGTCCCTTTGTAGATCCTAATATTGTAGATGAATATATACAGGTGTTTTTAAATGGGGATTATGATTATGTCTCAAATACAATAGACCGATCATATCCAATTGGATTTGATGTGCAGGTTTTTCCCGTATCTATTTTAGAAGAGGTCAATACATTGACATCTGATCCGGTAGATCATGAACACGTTTCTATATACATTTATGAGCATCCAGAACGATATCGGCTCAAGAATATGGAATCTGATGAAGAGGTATATTGGCCAGATTTGGCAGTTACGTTGGACACACAGGAAGACTATGAACTTATCGGCAGGATTTTTGAGGAACTTTATCCACATAATCCGGAGTTCTCTGCTTCAGATGTTGTAAAATTGCTTCGAGATAAACCAGAATTAGTTTTGATAAATAAGCAGATAAAAAGGAAAAACCCACATGGCAATCAGGTATAATGTGGCAATAATAGGATGTGGCAATATTGCTGCACTATATGATCGGCCATATCAAAGCGATCGGGTGTTGACGCATGCTCACGCTTATTCACTGGAAACGCGGACGCGACTTTGTGCAATGGTAGATGTCGATTATCAAAAGGCCAATGATGCAACTTGTACATGGGGCGGAGTTGCATATAATGATCCAAAAGAAATGCTTGACAATGAAAACATAGATATTATCAGCATTTGTGTACCTGATGAGCAGCATGAGAAAATGCTTGAGTTGTGTTATGAATATAATCCAAAAGCGGTTTTCTGCGAAAAGCCTTTAACCATTAACATGGAATCTGGAAAACGGATTGTAAATAAATATTCAGAGGCAGGAATTGTTTTAGCAGTCAACTACTCCCGTCGTTGGGATCCGATAACACAGCATCTCAAAAATGAATTTGAAAAAGGGACATATGGTAAAATTCTAAATATCACTGGCATATATACAAAAGGAATCCTCCATAATGGTTCTCACCTAGTTGATATATTGAGATTTTTGTTTGGGAACATAGAGAAAGCAATTCCTTTATCTGCTAGATTTGATTGGTATGAGAATGATCCTGCTGTCGATGCATTCTTGAAATTCACGAATGGGGCACAAGCCCATGTTGTCACTGGTGACGCAAGAAGTTATAGTATATTTGAGATTGATATACTATGTGAAAAAGCGCGTTTTCATTTTAACAGATCTGGATTAGAGATGACCGAATATAGCATAAGGATAAATCCGATGTATCCCGGATACTTGGAAATGTATGAAAAAAAACGTATTCAAACAGGATTAAACAAATCCATGTCTTATGCAGTGTCGAACATTATTGATACGATTGAAGGAAATGACAATATAATTTGTTCTGGTTATGATGCTCTACATACTCAAAAAACATGTCTGAAACTTATAAAGGAATGCCAAAAATAGGAGTTTGATAAAATGGAATATTTAGCAATCCATGGCGGAAAGCCAGTTAGAACAAAACCCTTTCCGGCATATAATGTAATAGGCGATGAAGAAAAAGAAGCTGTTCAGAGAGTAATGGACTCTGGAATTTTATCCCGTTTTCTTGGGAGTTGGCATTCCGATTTTTATGGTGGACCAGAAGTCAGGGCATTTGAGGAAGAATGGGCTAATTATTTTGGAGTTAAACACGCTATAGCCGTAAATTCGTGTACATCTGGCTTGTATTGTGCAATCGGTGCAAGTGGTGTTGGTCCAGGCGATGAGGTAATAGTATCGCCTTATACAATGTCAGCATCTGCAACAAGTACCATAATATTTAATGCTGTGCCGGTTTTTGCTGACATAGAGCCTAATCATTACTGTTTAGATCCTGCAAGTGTTGAAAGCAGGATTACAGAGAGAACAAAGGCTATAGTCGTAGTAGATATTTTCGGACAGCCTTACGATGCTGATGCTATTAATGCGATTGCTGAAAAGCATGGTCTACTAGTAATAGAAGATTGTGCACAGGCACCACATGCCAAATATAAAGGAAAATGGGCAGGCACACTTGGTGATATCGGGGTTTACAGTTTGAACTACCATAAACACATCCACACCGGAGAAGGTGGTGTTGTTGTCACGGACGATGACGAACTTGCCGAAAAAGTACGCTTGATACGAAACCACGCTGAAGCAGTTGTTAGAAACAAAGGAACATTAGATCTAGTAAATATGGTGGGATTTAATTTCCGGATGAATGAGATTGAGGCTGCCATTGGACGATGCCAGTTGCAAAAACTGGAGGGACTAATAAGTAAAAGGATTACAAATGCAGATTATCTTGCAAAGGAATTATCTAAATTTGATGGAATTACAGCACCAGCTATTAGGGAAGATAGTATTCATGTATATTATATACAATGTTTGAAATATGATGAAAGTGTAATTGGAGTTCCGCGGGATTTATTCATCAATGCTGTTAAAGCGGAGTTGCCTATCACAGAATTGCGTGAAGGTGAAGGTGTAAATATGTCTGTCGGATATGTGAAACCTCTCTATCTTGAGCCCATGTATCAAAACCTGATTGCTTATGGCGATAAAGGTTGTCCTTTTAAATGTCCTATTTATAAAGGGAAAACAAATTATGAGAAAGGATTGTGTCCGGTTGCAGAGCGATTGCATGAAAAAGAGTTATTTTCGCATGAGTTTATAAGGCCCTCCATGACAAAGAATGACATGGATGATGTTATTGATGCTTTTGAAAAAGTGTACATGAACAGAAGCACAATATAATACGTGAAGAACAAATGATTATTTTAAACACATATGTCAAAAATAGGAGAGTGAAATGATATGAAGTATGGTAAGTCAAATGTACAGGAAAATGGGCAAAAGAAGATAGATAAGGAAACTATTAAAAACATCAAAGCTTTTGGAAGTGTAGTGGTCATCAAAGGCGGAAGTCTTGTGGATGAAGAATAAATGTATTGCAGTCTAATTTATAATAATTTTCATTAGCTTGTTGAAAATGCATTTGATACAATTTTGGTGATATGTTCATGGATGGTAACTTTCAATCTCTGAGTGAAATTGCGAACAATGATGATTTATCCAACTCGATTACAGAGGCGACGATAGATAATTTTGAGAAGTTGTGGATGGAAAATATAGCTCAAAACATGGAGACAATTTTGTCTTCAAAAAGTATAAAAGATCTTCCCAAACATGAAGGGATGAGTGCTATTGTAATAGCAGCAGGTCCATCTATAAAAGAAAATCATCATTTAAAGATGTTGCGTGAAAGTGACTTTGAAGGTATAATTATCGCTGTGGATCGAATGTTCATACCACTTTTAAAAGAGGGAATAATTCCAGATTATATCGTCAATGCCGATGGTGACAGAGAGAATATCCATAGATTCTTTGATGACCCTATTGTTGATGAATATGCTGAGCAGATAAAAGTTATTTTTGCAACACTTGCTCCGCCAAATGCTGTCAACAGGTTTAAGGGGGAGAGATATTTCTATAATGCAATGATTGATAACCCCCACGAAAAAAAGTCAATCACAAAGTATATTCGTTACTTAACGCAGAAACCCAACATAAATACTACAGGTAATGTTGGTGGGTTTGGAGTGATATTTGCATACTATTTGAAATGTAACCCTATAGCAACGATAGGACTAAATCTTGGCTATCCTGCAGGAACGCCTTTTGAGAATACTTATAGTTATCTTAACATTAGAAAAGCATATCCTGACATGACTGATGAAGAGATTTATACAACTTTCTACCAGGAATATTTCCATCCATACTTTAAAACAAAGAGTTATACAGAGCCAATATTCTCTTATTACAAAGAGGGATTGATTGATGCTGCCAAATATATGGTTTTAGAGGGGTATAAAATAATCAACTGTACAGAAGGTGGCATTCTTCATGAAGACCCTATTGAATCGATGTGGTTCAGAGATTTTTTAAGTACCTATGGAAGGAAACATAATGAGTAAGATACTTCTAATTAACTCTCCGATTCGAGAAACACAGCCACCAAAAAACATACCTTATGGCTTGTCTTTGATTGCCGCAGTTCTTGACGAATTGCAGCACGAGGTAGTATTACTGGATGCTAACGCTTATCGATTAACTGTTGATGAGATCATTGAAGATATTAAAGATGAGGATTTTGACCTGATTGGACTCTCGGGTCTCGTTACCACTTATAAATTTCAAAAGGAACTTATCCCTCGAATGAGGATGATTTTTCCGGAATCCTGTATTATGTCCGGTGGAGGATGTGCTACAAGTATTCCTAAAGAAATGTTGGAATGGATTTCTGGTTTGGATATCTGTGTAATAGGTGAAGGTGAAAGAACAGTTCTTGATGTAGTAATTCATTTAGAAGATCGGGACTTTTCCAATGTGCCTGGAATCGTATATCGTGATCGGGAAAACCAAATTATTGAAACTCAGAAAAGACCATTGATGACACCAGAGGAATTGGATCAGCTTCCGTATCCCGCATTGGATATGTTGCCAATGGAAGATGTTTATTTCAAGAATAGCTCAATTGCACTAAGTTATGAAGCACTTGAATCTAAAAGAAGGATAGATGTTATATCTGAAAGAGGGTGTCCATGGGGATGTACATTTTGTTTCCACAATGTTGGTGGACGTAAGGTTAGATACCAAAGTCCAAAATATGTTGTTGAAATGATAAAACACTTCAGGTTCAAGTATGCCATTGATTTTGTTACTCTTGTAGATGAGAACATGTTGGCAAACAAGAAAAGGGCAATTGAATTCTGTGATCTATATGAGGAAGCAGGTTTAGTAGATGTTGTGAAATGGGGATCCACCGGTCATCCAAATACCATTGATCCGGATATACTATCAAGGCTTAAAGAATGTGGTTGTACATATCTCGAGATTGGGGGAGAGTCAGCAGACAATAGGATATTGAAGGAGATCAAGAAGAATACAACTGTTGATAAATTACAGAGAGCTCTTGATCTGACTTTAAAAGCTGGTATCAATCCTGTAATGAATTTCATGGTTGGATATGAAGGCGAAGACCTTCAGTCTATCTACAGAACGACAAAGTTCTGGGTCAAAAATGGATTCCAGATATTCCCATTTATTATAACACCATACCCTGGTTCTGAACTTTATTATAAGAATATGGACAAGATTCTTGACCAATATGATAGTAAGCTGGAGAATTTCATTTTGGCTTTGGGTGATGCAACTGAACTGACAGTGAACATCAGCAATTTTAGCGATCCTGAGCTTCTTGGTTTGAGGGATTTGATGGCAAAACAAGATCTTGTTCGAATAAAACGATTCGCTAAAGAAAAGAACATCGAATTGGATGATGAATAATGATTATTCATCATTATTTTACGATATGATACTGGATGAATCGTATTTTCGTTCACTCAAAGATCAAGGATGTAGGAATGTGAATCTTTTTATTGTTGCAAGTGATCCCGGAAGTGCAAATGCAATAATGCCGGTTATCATAGAATGCCTCAAGACAGGCCACAGGATAAGTGGTCTGGTTTCAGGGAGTGCTAAAACAATGCTTGGACAATGGCATGAGATAATGGAAATTGATGATAGCACTTCAATTGAAGATATATCTAATATCTTGAATGCTGCACATCCTGATATATTATTAGCAGGGGCGGGTGCATTTAATTCATTAGAACATAATGTAAGGCGCGTTGCTTTAGATCAGGGCATCCCGTGCATTGCTGTTTTGGATCACTGGATGAATTATTGGCAGCGTTTCTGTAGAATTAACGAAGGGCACTGTACCTATTCTTTACCAGATCGTATTTGCGTGTTAGATGAGATTGTACATGATGAAATGTTAGCCGAAAGTTTTGCACCGGAAAAGATAGTGGTTACCGGCCAACCATATTTTGAATACATTGCAAACTGGAAAAAATCCCTTTCTCAAGATGACATAGGTCTATTCCGTAGTCGTTTTGTAAGGGATGATACAACGTTACTAATAGGATTTTGTTCTGAACCGCTTGCTGAAGATCTCAAAGTAACTCTTACAAAGAATCCGGGCTATACTCAATATACGACCATTAAAGAGATAGCAAGTGAATTGGGAAAATGGTCAAGTATATCAGGTCATCGTATACATTTAGTAATAAGACCTCATCCACGAGAAACTACCCACAAGATTGAAAATGTTCTAATGCAAATGAATCTGCCATCATCATTGTCATGGGATGTTTCTAAAGTTGGTTCTTCACTGGAATTTGTTGTTTCCTGTGATTTGCTTATAGGAATGACTTCAATGGCATTGATCGAAGCATTTATCCTGTCTCAACAGGTGTTGAGTGTTCAGCTTGGTTTACAGAATAAAGACGTTTTTTTTGGGACAACACGTGGATATTGTCCAAGTATATATGACACTCAGGAATTAAATAAATGGTTTGAGAAATGGTTTTATAGGAATGGACACTCTAATGATGTAATTAAAAAGATGAGTGGTGCCACTGAACATGTAGTTAGTATTATGCAAGAAATGGTTGGGATAAAAGAAGGCTAAATCAATTTCATTGTGTAGGATATAACTATTAATTTCCGGTTATGGGTATAATCAAATTATATGTTTAAATGATAATATTTTGAATAACACAAAAGTCAAAAGCGTACAGCTACAATATTTTTACTCAAACGTCCGTTTTTACTATATCAGAATAGCATTCATTAGAAATCAATAGTTTGTAACTTTATATAAGGTAAAGAGTATAATTAGAACATAATCTAAGTTCGTTAGAAGGTGACAATTATCTCAATTGAAGTAAATGCAAATTTTCATACAATTGGCGGAAAAAGTGTGTTGGACAAGAATGATCCTGTATTTCTAGAATACCGCAGAAAATGGAAGGAATGGCCTGAAAACTTTGAGAATGGAGACTTCCCTCTTCATCTTGATATCGAAGCGTCTAGTGTATGTAATCTCCGGTGTGAGTTTTGTGAAGCAACAATCGATAATATAGGGACAAGATCAGGATATATGGATATCGAGACCTTCACTAAAATCATAGATGAGGGTGTAGAATGCGGACTTTATGCAATAAAACTAAACTCCGGTGCACGTGGAGAACCATTGTTAAATAAAAATATCATTAAAATGGTCGAATATGCTAAAAAGAAAGGGATTATCGATGTGTACATGAACACAAATGCTGTTCTTCTAACTAAAGAAATGGGATATGGACTAATAAAAGCAGGTCTTGACAGGATATCCATTTCATTTGAGGGAACGGATCCTGCAATATATGAGAAGTATCGAGTAGGAGCCAAATTCGAAAAAGTACGGCAAAACATATTGGATTTTGTTGAATTGCGAAACAGCATGGGATCAGGAAATCCTAAAATAAGAATGCAAACAGTAGGTGTTCCAGAGATTCTTAAAGATATTAACAAATATGTAGGTTATTGGAGTGAAATTGTTGACGAGATAGCATTCATCGATTCTAAAGATTATAAGAATATAAAGAAAAGTCTCGTTTCTGATTGGGCATGTCCGTATATATGGCAGAGAATGATGGTCACATGGGATGGAACAATATCCGTGTGTGGGTTTGATTATTCCAATGATTTTAACTTAGGCAACGTGAAAAGCGACTCGATACGCGAAGCCTGGAATGGTACAGAAATGGAGCAAATAAGGAACTTGCATAAAAAAGGAATGGCTCACAAAGTCGCAATATGCGATGGTTGTTCTTTCCGAACGACTGAGATATACAAAAGGAGTTGAAAATATGATTGCAGCATTATTGATTGGTCGTGAAGGTAGTGTAGGTTTTCCCGGAAAAAATACATATCCTGTTTTGGGAAGACCGTTAATGGAGTATCCATTGCTGGCAGCAACAAAGTCAAGATATGTTGATAAGGTATTTATTTCAACAGATTCACAAAAGATCAAGGATATCGGGTTGAAGCATGGTGCTGAAATAATCGATAGACCACTCGAATTATGTAGCTCAAGAGCACTCGGTGAAGATGCATATGTCCATGGCTATCAAGTAATACGTGATCAAGAAGATGATGATGTAGAAATAATGGTACTTTTACACTGTAATGCAGCTACCATACTTCCCCAGACCATCGATGAAGGAATTAAAGTACTAAGGGAAAATCCCACATTTGATTCTGCAGTTACTGTTTCAAGATATAATATGTGGAGTCCGCTTCGTGCAAGAAAGATTGGTGATGATGGTTTGCTCCACCCATTTGTACCTTTCGAGGTGTTCGGTGATCCGAAAACATTAAATTGCGATCGTGATTCACAAGGAGATGTGTGGTTTGCTGATATGAGCGTGTCAATAGTAAGACCACGTTGCCTTGAAAATATTAAAGAAGGGTTATTACCTCAAAAATGGATGGGGCAGTCGATTTACCCTCTTAAACAGTGGGGTGGCTGCGATGTTGATTATGAGTGGCAAATTCCACAAGTAGAGTATTGGCTTAAAAAACATGTTTTTTCTGAAAACAGTATACCTTATTAAGTGGAGTGATTTCTTGTTTGATGTGAAAGGAAAAAAGGTTTTGGTTACTGGTGCAAGTACCGGAATAGGTGCATGTATAGCAGAACTTTTTGCATCATATGGTGCAGATGTTGGAATCCATTACAATAAAAGTGAAAAGGAAGCAAATGATCTGCTACAAAAAATAAAGCTTAATGGCGGTAATGCTGAGATAATACAGGCTGATTTGTTAGATAGTTCTTCATACAAAAACATTATAGATTCATTCATCTGTACTTTTGGTGGCATTGATGTACTTGTTAACAATGCCGGAGGCATTTATGGGTTCAAACATTTTATTGACCTGGATGAAATATCATGGGATGAAACCTTCACATTAAATGCCAAAGCGCCTTTTTTCATTGCAAAGGAAGCATTTTCATATATGGCTGAGCACAATGGAGGAAAGATAATCAATATCAGCTCTGTCTCTGCGAAATATGGTGGTTCTGAAAACTCTATGCATTATGGTGCTTCAAAAGCTGCACTGGATGCAATTACTAACGGATTAGCAAGAGCAGGTGTAGAGCGTAACATACTCGTAAATTCCGTACGAGCCGGGTTTGTAGATACGTTGTTTCACAAAAAGATCGGACGTAAAAATATTGATGAACGTATTAAAATGACTCCACTAAAAAGAGCAGGTGTCCCAAAGGATATCGCAAAAATGGTTTTATTCTTAGCATCGGAAGCAGGTGATTATATTACGGGAGAAGTCTTCACAGTGGCTGGAGGGGACTAATATTAAATATACTTAGGGAGCTATATATATGAAAGTGCTGATCTCGAGTCGTTCGTTTGGAAAAATTAACTCAGACCCAATTGATAAACTAAAGGATGCAGGGTTTGAAGTTGTTGTAAATCCTCTTGACAAAAAGCTCAATGAAAATGAGTTGATAGAATTAATTGATGATGCAGTTGGCCTGATAGCTGGCACTGAACCAATTACTGAGAGTGTACTAAAACAAGCAACATCTCTTAAAGTTATTTCCAGATATGGTGTAGGATTAGATAATATTGATCTGGATGCTGCAAATAGAAGGGGGGTTGAAGTCTGCAATACTCCAAACGCACCTGCAAAGGCAGTTGCTGAATTGACCTTATCACTGATACTAAATATAATGCGTCGTATTCCGGAATCAAGTCAGGCAATGAAAGAGAGAGTTTGGAAACCAAATATGGGTAATTCTTTATATGGAAAAACACTTGGAATTGTCGGTCTTGGCAGGATTGGAAAGGAGTTGACTAAACTAGTGGAACCTTTTAATGTGGAAATACTTGCCTTTGAAAAATATCCCGATGATCCTTTCATAGTATCACATAACATAAAACTTGTGTCACTTGAGGATGTACTATCCCGGAGTGATGTTGTCTCAATACATTTGCCACTGATGGAAGAAACATTTAACATAATAAGTTCCAAAGAATTGGCTTTAATGAAACGTAATTCTTTCTTAATAAATACTGCCCGTGGTGGTTTGGTTGATGAGAATGCTTTAAAGTACTATCTTGAAAAAGGTCTTATAGCTGGAGCTGCGCTTGATGCATTTGAAAATGAGCCTTACAAGGGAGGCTTATTAGACCTTGACAACGTTCTGCTGACCCCGCACATAGGTACCTATACAGAAGAAACAAGAATGATTATGGAAATAGAAACTGTTAATAATCTACTCAAAGTATTAGCTGGAGTTGGAGCAAAATGAAAGCGTGTGTTTTTGGTGGTTCAGGATTCCTTGGTAGCCATGTGGCTGATGTGTTGGTCAGCAGGGGATATGATGTAACAATTTTTGATTCACGTGCAAGTGTATATCTACAGAAAGGCGAAAAGATGATTGTTGGCAGCATTCTTGATAAAGATGCAGTTTACAACGCAATCGAAGGATGTGATGTGGTCTATAATTTTGCCGGTATAGCCGACATCGATGAGGCTAAGAACAAACCAATCCAAACCGTAGAGGTAAATATACTTGGAAATACCATCATTCTTGATGCGTGCAGGAGTCATGGTGTAAAAAGATTCGTTTTTGCTAGTTCAGTTTATGTGTATAGTGATTCAGGTTCATTTTACAGGAGCAGCAAACAGGCATGTGAGTTGATAATTGAAAACTTCCATGAAGCTTATGGTTTGTCATATACAATTCTTCGTTACGGCTCTCTATATGGTCCAAGAGCTGATGAGCGTAACTGGATATTTAGAATACTAAAGCAAGCAATTACAGAGGAGAAAATCACTCGTGAAGGTGATGGTGAAGAGCTGAGGGAATATATTCATGTTGAAGATGCTGCTCGGTGCAGTGTTGATATTTTATCCAAAGAATACGAGAATGAATATGTTATTCTGACAGGCTATCAACAGTTAAAAATAAGGAATTTGATGGTCATGATCAGGGAAATGCTTGGAAATCGTATTGAACTTGAATTCCTGCCAAATGAATCAAATGTACATTATGAGATTACACCCTATTCATTCAATCCAAGAATTGCGAAGAAACTTGTGAGTCATCATTATCTTGACATGGGTCAGGGGTTATTGCAGTGCCTTAAGGAGATCTATAAAAAAGAGCACCATTATGAGGAATTAAATGGAGTAATGGTTGAAGGTGATCAATGAGATATTTGAAGTTATTATGGTGTTAATAACAAAGTGGGTGCTTAATAAATGCGTAACATAAAGCAGAAGATAGTCGATTCTGTACTACATCGTGCAGAAAATAAGGCACACTATAGTACTCGTGATCTGTCTATAGTTGGTTTTGATAATAACTATGATGTCAATGATCCCCATGATGCTATTTTATTAAAGCAGCAAATGAGTTTTTATAATCAACGTTATGATTTTCTGGAAAAACACATTGCAGGACATTCTAAAATACTGGAGATAGGGGATGTAAATGGTTTTAATATCGAACACTTTGGTAATGATCAAAGTCTAAGTGTTAACTTTGTAGACTTTAGTAACAATATTAAAGGCAGATTTATGATCATGAATGCTAATGATGGAATTGACATTGACGAAACATTTGATTATGGTATGATGTTCGAAACACTGGAACACCTTCATAATCCAATACTTGTATTAAATCAGATGCTTGGTATTTGCAAGAAAGGTGTATTTGTGTCGGTTCCTTATGTTCGGAAAGCTGTTGTGAAACTGAATCTGGATGGGGGGCACGTTTTTGAGTTAAGTCCGAATGACTATAAAAAAATATTTGATTATTATGGTATAACCATTGTCGACTATAATAGATGCAACACGTTAAAGCTAGATATTTTAAGCAAACCATTCAAACTACATAGCATGTTGCATGGTGCGCCAGACGAATTATTTGGCATTTTTGAAAGCTTTCAATTATATTATTTGAAGAAAAATGTTTGAATTGGACAATATAAACAACAACATATTCATTGCCCTTTCTATAAATTATGTAATAGAGTAACTAAAATAGAACTATAATGGGGATACATAGTGTTCAAAATCATAATCCTGGATTTCGACGGAGTTATTCTTGAGTCACTTGATATTAAAACTAAGGCATTTCTTAAGGTATATGAAGATTATCCAGAGTACGCGGAGAAAATTGCTCAATATCATCTGCAAAATGGTGGAGTTTCCCGTTATAAAAAATTTGTATACATCAATACTAATATCTTAGGTATACCTGTTAATGATGCAATAACAGAAAAGCTTGCAATGATTTTTTCAGAGGCCGTAGTAGATGAAATGTTAAAATGTCCATTTGTTAATGGCGCGTTAGATTTTATAAATAAATACTCCAATAACTCAAACCTATATATTGCTTCAGGAACACCTGAGGATGAATTAGTTTATATTGTAGAAAAATACAATCTTGGGAAGTATTTTAAAGGTGTGTATGGAACGCCTCGCACGAAATCTGAAATCATTGCGTATATACTTAATAAAGAGATGGCTGATAATGAAGATGCTGTTTTTATAGGAGATGCGATTACGGATTATAATGGTGCAAAGGAAGCAAATGTCGCATTTATTGCCCGTATGAACGGTCAAACTCCTGATAATCCCTTCTCTGATATGGATGTAGTTTCCGTAAATGATCTCAGAGAACTCGATGAAGTTCTGGAAGCAGGTTTTTAAAATGAAGTATATTTTGTTATCTTATACAATAAATAAACATACACCATTGTACGGTAACACACCGTCGCCAGAGATTTCTGCACATAGTCGAATAGTAGATGGAGATTCCAGTAACACATGTACTCTCTTTATTCATAATCATACAGGAACACATATTGATGCACCAAAACACTTTATTGATAATGGAAAGTCCATCTTTGAGTATTCTCTGGAATATCTTGTGTTTAAGAACCCTCTACTAGTTGATTGTCCAAAAAATGATGCAACACTAATTATGCCCGAAGATTTGCAGAAAAAATCACATGCATTCCAGAATAGTGATTGTTTATTACTGCGGACAGGATTCGGACAGTTCAGAAATGAGGAAAGGTATCGAACACATAATCCGGGTATTGCACCAGATACTATTCTTTGGATACGAACGAACTATCCTAATGTACGGTGTATTGGAATCGATGCTATTTCAATATCGTCTTTTCAAAACAGGGATGCTGGGAGAGCTGCACATAAAATGGCATTTATGGTTAGAGAAAACTTTGGAGAGCCATTGCTTTTGATAGAAGATATGAATCTTAATGCTTTGTCATCCAATGAAATAAAACATATGATCGTGATTCCCTGGCAAGTTGAAGATGTTGACAGTGCACCTTGTAGTATATTGGGTGAGATAGAGTAAGTAAGAATACTATGTCTATATCTAAAACTAATATAATTGTGTGTCCTCCGACTAAACGTTGTATTCATAATATTTCCAAAGTTATTGGAAACACCAGCTATGAATGGGTATATTTTGGTCAAGATGTGACAAATGCACTTGTTGTAGAGAAGTGGATTGGTCTCCAGGGGAAGCAAATTGAGATTTCAGAAAAACTTCAGGAGACAGCCAATAACTTGAAGGAATCTTACATCAATTATATTGGCAAATTAAGTGCAGAGCACAATTCAATCATATGGTGGTCGACTTCCCTATCAGAGAAAAACCAATTCATATCAAAAACATTTTTATTTTCGTGTTATATCAAAGTAGCTTTGTCATTGGCAGAATTGCCTAACACGGATAATCTCGTATTTTTTGTAGAAAATCAACAATTAAGGCTATGTTTTGTGGATAATTTTTTAAAATCTAACTATATAATAAAACATATTGAATCACGAAGATCGGCCATATTAGAATCAATAAATGATAATGTAGAGTTTATTGTCAAACACAGTTGGTTTGCGTTGAGCAACATT
>NZ_MBKP01000058.1 GCF_002243045.1 Methanolobus psychrotolerans | reverse complement strand
TAATAGTTGATAGAAACGAGCACACGTCCTCTTTAGTTGAATGTTCCTTGAAATCAATAACAGAATTACCATTCAATGAATAAAACCCGAATGAGTTTGCTTTTAGCCTGGTTGTGTTTTTAAACATGACTGGTTTATTGAAAGACCACAAACGAACTGTATTTGACGTTGTTTGAGGGGACGATTCATCAAGAAAAACGACAACGCAATTATCATCAATTAGCGGTAAGTTTTTTTTAAACGATCTTCTGCGTCTTCTGGTCTTCGATGATCATGCGTATATGGTTTGGCATGATGCATGCCAAACTTCTTCAAGATCACTAATATTTGCTTAATAGTGTATTGAACTTTAAACTCATTATAAATGAGTTCTCGGACTTCTTTTGTAGACCAATCATCACGTTTGTGTAGCATGTTCTTTAGTTCTTCTTTTTGATAATCGGTGAGCTTTGAAGGACAGCCTCCTGAAAACCTGGGGATCAATCCTTTATATCCGTCTTGATTCCATCGCTCTTGCCATTGATATGCGACTTGTTTTGATATGCCAACAAGTTTAGCTGCTTCATTAACAGAAGCACCTTCATAACGATGTTTAATAAAATACAAACGTTGCAAAACTCGTGTATCTTTCTCTAATGACTTGATATGTTTAAGCAATTCTTCGGATGAAAGATGGCGTTCTATAGGAATTTGTTCTGGTCTAGCCATAAGGCATTATTTGTACTTAATTAGTAATAAATGTTTAGTTAATGACTATAATTGGAGAGAAAAATCAGCTTGGTGGAAATGACCTAGGCTGAATAGTTACCTATTATAATACATTGATTCTAAGATTGGTCTAAAAAGTTTCCAATCGATCAGTGATTCGGTTTCAGCAAGCTTGTCACCAACCGCTTGAAGATGTTTGTATTCTTCGTTAAGAGCAAAATCAGTTAAATCATACACAATACTCGATTTATTTGCCTGTTATTTATATTTTAGTACAATGTTGACTGTGTTTATCGAAATCCTCTATATTATTACTCTGTTCCCCAATAGTATAAAAGATGTTTTAAGTAATCGACATACTTACGGATAATAACTTATGTATAAATATGTATATTTATATTATTAATACTAACAATCATTACTAAAAACATATATACTATTAAGCCATTTGGGTAAATAAGTGATGGGCATTCCATTGACTAATAGGGCGGTATCGCCTATTCAGCCTCTCTTTTTTAAGCCCTATTAGTCCTACCTTCATTTACAAAGCCCAAAAATTCAATTTTGTTAGCATATAAACTAAGAACTCTAATGAAAACAAAGCAAGTTATATAATTTAACTGCAATTTCTTTTGAGACACATATTCTTTAATTTTGAAAATAAAAATCTCTTGCGCATATTATTGGTATATGTTGCATAGGAGCTCCATTATGGTTGAAAAAGATACAGCAATAAAAACAATTGGCAACGAAACAAGATTGAAAATTCTGAAATCTCTTGCTACCAAAGATATGCACATAGCAGAGATTGCGAATGAACTTGGGATTTCATGCACAAGCATCTCAAAGCATATACGTGTTCTTGAAGATACAAATCTGATTAGCAGAAATATTTTCGGGAAAAGTCATGTTCTTTCTTTAACAAAAAAAAATGGCAAACAAATAAGGAGTGATTATGATTTGTCAGAGATGGAATTGTATATTCTTGACAACCTGTTTCTGATTTGATTAAAAATATCTTGTCATATTTTTTGATGTATTGTTTCACACTGAAATATCAATAAATTGGTAATCTAATTGATAGTTTAAAAGCTAATAATTGTAAGGAAAATTTAATCCTATAAATATACCTTTTTTCAGACGTTGTCTGTTTATTCTGAACTTGATAGTTACTGGAATTTGAGTATCATAGCAAGTTCTGAAAGAGAGATTGTGAAGCGGAGATTGAAGATGAATGGAAAAACCGATGAAAAGAGCGCAATTTCATTCTTAAACAGCATTCCAAATGAATCAAAAAAAGTTGATGAAATTGCAAAGCAATTGTTGTGGCAAACTTCTGGCGGAGAACAGGTGTTTCTTCATGAAAAATCGATTGTTGTGGAATTACCACCTGGAAGAAGAACTCTTACAACATCTTGGTTGAATGGTGGTTACAGGGAAGACATACGATACATTTACAATCATCAAGTGTTGCATGAATCAGATGTTGACCATGAAGTTTCTTCCCTTGACGGCGGTGGGATTTCAGCATATTCTACAATCATTGCACAAAAAATAGGGATAGATCCACTTTCTTCTACGGGTCTTATGACTGCAGCTAATATGAAAAACGTGGCAATAGTAACCCATTGTTTTAGAAATCTTGAAGTGACGGCTGTAGTTACTGGCGGGATTGAAGTAAATGGCGGAAGAGCCGGTGATCCTGCTTCATATTATCAGGAAGAGGGACAGTTTACCATGATTCTGGGAACTATCAACACTATTTTGCTCATCGGTGCCAATGTCCCGCATTACGCAATGGTAAATGCAGTAGTTACAGCCAGTGAAGCCAAAGCTGTTGCAGTGCAGGAACTAATGGCTCCAAGCCAGTATTCTCAGGGAATAGCCACAGGATCAGGAACAGACATGATAGCTGTTGTATCTGATAATACAAGCCATATAGATCTAGATGATTCCGGGAAGCACTCCAAACTCGGCGAACTTATTGGAAAATGCATAAAAGAAGCAACAAAAAAAGCCCTCGCACAGCAATCAGATCTTACTCCCCACTCCCAATGCAATATGCTGGTACGCCTCGAAAGATTTGGAATTGATGAGAAACGATACTGGAAAGAAGCTTCTTCCATGGAAGGAGAAAATAGAAAATCACAATTTATTGATGAACTCCGAATAATTGCAAAGAACCCTGCACTTGTAAGCCTTACAACATCCCTTCTTCACATTGTTGATGAAATATCGTGGGGATTGCTCCCTGATAAAGCTGGAAAAAAAGCTGCATTCTCGTTGATAAAAGGTATCCCTGAAATTTTACCTGCCGAAAAATATCCTCCATTTAACAGGCTTCTTTGTGAGAAGGACGATGTACTTGACAACTGGGTACGTGTCACTGCGTGGATCTGCAAAAACGGCAGATGCAATTCTGAGATTAAAAGCAGTAATCTCACTAATTGAAACTAGACTGTTACTGATTTTTGCCGGAGAGAGCACAAATGAAAAAATATCATGTTTTTGTTTTATTTCTTCTATTAATATGCAGTCTTTATTCAGGATGCATAGGAAACAGCAGTCAGGAAACAAATAGTCTGGTAAATGCTGACTATGATTCCTCAAAAGATTATTTTCCGGATAAGATAAACATAGAATATGCGCAGGGATTTTCAGTTGAATATAACAATAACTACAAGCTTGTAACTGTAAAAGAACCAGATACTGATGATGAATATACATATATACTTGTACAGAAAGGGACCCCTGTTCCTGAACATGATTCGGATTCAGTAGTCATTGAAATTCCTGTGGACAGTGTTGCTGCTCTTTCCACAACTCATCTGCCAGCTCTTGAGGTAATTGGGGAAACGGACAAACTCAAAGCTGTCAGTTCTTTTATTTATATTAACTCGGCTCCTGTAAGACATATGATTGAAGAGGGAACGATAGAAGAAGTGGGAACAGGCAGTTATATGAATACCGAATCAATAATCAGAATAAATCCTGATGTGATTTTTACCCTCACCACCGGGGTTCCTTATGATGATAAACATATTGACAATCTGATTGATCTCGGACTAAAACCTGTTGTTGTTGATGAATACAAGGAAACATCAGCGCTTGGAGAGGCGGAATGGATCAAGTTCATATCGTTGTTCTTCAATGCAGAAAATGAAGCAAGTGAATACTTTGATCAGGTTGCCAGTGACTATAATGAACTGGCTGAGAAAGCAAAATCTGTAGAAGATAAACCAGTTGTAATGAGCGGAATGGCATGGCAGGGGACATGGTATGTACCTGGAGGGAACAGCCTGATAACCCAATACATAAAAGATGCTGGTGCGACCTATTTCTGGAATGAGAATAACAACACTGCAACAGTAACCCTTGATTTTGAAGCAGTACTTGACATGGGGAAAGATGCTGACTATTGGGTTTCATCGGGAATCTGGGACAGCACAGAAGAACTTGAGGCTGAAGATCCCCTGTATCTTGAATTTAAATCTGTGAATAATGGAAACGTCTATACCAGTTACTACAAGGTCAATGAAAATGGAGGAAACGATTATTACGAATCTGGTGTTGTGAGACCGGATCTCGTACTGGCGGATTTTGTAAAAATGTTCCATCCTGAATTAGTGCCGGACCATGAAATGGTTTACCATAAGAGGATAGAATGAAAAAAACGGAAAAACAAAAAGTGAACAAAGAAATGCAATTCAAGGGTCATTCACAGAGAACACCACTGCTTATGATGTTCTTTTTGATTGCATTGTTTTTTTTCTTTGCGTTAGATCTGGTTCTCGGATCAGTGAATATACCATTGGGAGACACATTTTCAGTGTTACTCGGAAAGGTTCCACTTGATGAATCATCAGAGGTCATAATAATGAACCTGAGGCTTCCAAGGGCATTGGCGGCAGCTTTCGGAGGGGCAGCACTTGCAGTTGCAGGTCTCCTGATGCAGACATTGTTCAGAAACCCTCTTGCAGGACCGTTCATTCTTGGAATCAGTTCTGGTGCAAGCCTTGGAGTTGCTATTATAGTTCTTCTATTCGGTGGGGTATCAGCAGCAACACTTCCACAAATGCTTCGTAGTACTGGATTTTTAGGTAGTGCCACAGTTGCCATAGCAGCATTCATTGGATCTTCGGCAGTGCTTATGATAGTACTTTTCGTATCACGGAAAATAGATAGTAATGTCACAATTCTCATTTTAGGACTGATGTTTGGTTATATAACAGACTCTCTTGTCACAGTCCTGATACATTTCAGCGACCCGGAAAAGGTAAAAGCCTTTTCAGAATGGACGTTTGGTACCTTTGATGTAAGATGGGCTGAGATCAGTATACTTGTTCCAGTTATAATAATTGCCCTGATACTCTCATTTTTACTTACAAAACCACTAAATGCATTGCTGCTGGGAGAAGAATACGCCACCAGCATGGGCATGAGTTTAAGCAGAACACGTAGTTATCTTATTGTAATCACAGCTCTTCTGGCAGGTATCGTAACTGCATTCTGTGGTCCAATCGCTTTCCTTGGTGTGGCTGTTCCCCATCTTTGCAAAGGAGTATTTGTCACTGCTGACCACAGGATACTAGTGCCGGGATGCACACTGCTTGGAGGAGGACTTGCATTATTTGCGGATATGATAGCACACCTTCCTGGAAGCAATCTAACTTTACCACTGAGTTCAGTAACTTCCATGCTTGGAGCACCTGTAATCATATGGGTAATACTATACGGAAACAAACTTGGAAGAGGGGTGTCTGTGTGAAAGGAACGCCACTTATCTCAACATCAGACCTTTCAATAGGTTATAAACGCAGGAACAGGGAACCTACGATAGTCTCTGGGAACCTTAACCTGAGTCTCATGCCTGGAGAACTTGTGTGTCTTATAGGCCCCAACGGTGCCGGGAAGTCCACATTGATAAGAACACTCATAGGTATGCAACCCTGCATTTCGGGGGACATACATCTTGCAGGTAAATTACTGAATGATTTCACTGCTATGGAAAAAGCAAGGGTTTTAAGTGTGGTGGTGACATCACAAGTCTCAATTTCACATTTCAGGGCTTTTGATGTCGTATCATTAGGTCGCTATCCGCATACTGGCTGGTCAGGCACTTTATCTGAAAAAGACAGACAGATGGTATCATATTCATTAGCTGCGGTTGGTGCTAATGAACTTTCCTCACGTTACATGTCAGAACTAAGCGACGGAGAAAAACAAAAGGTAATGATCGCACGGGGGCTAGCTCAAGATCCGGCAGTGCTTGTTCTTGATGAACCAACGGCATTCCTTGATATTCCACACAAAATAGAAATAATGCGAATCCTTAAATCGCTTTCACGACATCCTGGCAGGGCTGTTCTGCTGTCAATTCATGATCTGGATATTGCTGTGCGCACAGCCGACAAAATATGGCTTTTCAATAGAAAGGGGGAGTTTTATTCCGGCGCCCCCGAAGATCTTATCCTTCAGGGAGTCTTTGGATCTGCTTTTGAGATGGGGGGAGTTCATTTTGATAGCAAGAAAGGGACGTTTATTATCTCTCCTGAAAAAAAAGGAAATGTATCTCTTATAGGAGAAGATAATACTGAATATATCTGGACCTCACATGCACTTGAACGTGCTGGATATACCATATGCAATAGTAATACCAATGTTACTATTGAAATTCAGAATAGTAATGGGGACACTTTCTGGAGATACTTTAACCATGCTGATGAGCATGATTTTTATTCGATTGCAGACCTGATCCAATTCCTGAGCAAAACACATGGAAACGATGGCTTTCAAAAGCCTTTATCTGATTATTCAAGATACCCGGAATTCGGGCAGGAAGCTTTTCCGGAGGGACAGTAGGTATATGATAACTAGATATTCAATTCTGCTTTTCAAACAATTTTCCGATAGAATCTCAGGAGGGATCAGTCTTCAATGATCCAGATAGCAATCTATGGAAAGGGAGGAATTGGAAAATCCACAATCTCAGCCAATATTTCAGCTGCGCTTGGAGACAAAGGAAAACGTGTACTTCAGGTTGGGTGTGACCCGAAACATGATTCCACCAGACTTCTTCTGGAAGGAGAGCCAATACCTACTGTGCTGGCATATATTCGTGACACCTTTCCTGAGCAAAGAAAACTTGATGACATACTTTTCCAAGGGTATGCAAATGTGGTCTGTGTAGAAGCGGGCGGTCCTGAACCTGGAGTTGGATGTGCAGGCAGGGGAATCCTGAGTACTTTTAAAGTCCTTGAAGATCTGGGGATTGATAGAATACCTTTTGACGTTAAACTCTACGACGTGCTGGGAGATGTTGTATGTGGCGGGTTCGCAGTCCCGATCAGAAAGGAATATGCAGATGCAGTGTACATTGTAACCTCAGGAGAATATATGGCACTATATGCTGCCAATAATATTTTACGGGGAATCTGCAATTTTGATAATACCTCTTCACGTGTGGCAGGGATCATCCATAATAGCAGGGGAATGGAACATGAAAATGAGAAGGTAAGGATCTTTGCCGATTCCGTTGGATTGCCTGTAATAACTTCAATTCCAAGAACTGAAATATTTGCTGAAGCCGAAAAAGAAGGGTCCACGGTTATACAGAGATATCCGAGGTCTGTTCCTGCATTTTTATTTAACCAGCTTGCAGATCATATTGAACAAATATCAAATGGAACGGCCAGTCTTTTCTCAGCGAATCCTCTTACCAATGAAGAAATGGAGATAATTGTTCTTGGAAGAGATCAGGATTTACATCAAAATAAAAGACATTCAAGTTCAAATAAGAAGTCATTCCATTATGAAATACCTAAGATCAAGCAGGGTTTTTCGGTCAATAAAAAAAGCCATTTTTTCACAAAGAATGTAAAAAACAAACAGCCTCTTCAGGGCTGTTCATTTGCCGGTGCTGTTACTGTCACTTCCCGGATAACCGATGCATTGACAATTGTTCATGGTCCCAGAAGCTGTGCACATATTGCTTCCCATTTTCTCAATAACTCATTGCTCAATGCCAGTTCAAGATATGGAATTATTCCTTCAGGAACAGAAGGAAAAACTCTTGTTTCTACTGATATGGATGACAAGTCTTTTATCTTTGGAGGGCTTGACAACCTTATACTGTGCCTTGAAGAGGCCTGTATGAAAGGTTGGTACACGATATTCATCGTTACCACATGCCCTTCCGGGCTTATTGGCGATAATATTGAACATGCGGTATCCAGAGTGGAACAGAAGTTTCCCCATACAAATATCATACCGATAGAAGTAGACGGGAATCTGGCAGGTGACTTTTCGCAGGGACTTGTGGAAGGATATAAAGTAATAAGTAATATAATAGACTCCTCTATTAAAGCAGAAGACTGCCTTGTTAACATAATTGGAGAAAAAACACTTTCAGATAATCTGAATTCTAATTTTATCATCATAAAAGAACTTCTTGACAGTATAGGAGTTAGAGTAAATTGTCGTTTTTTATCTACTACAACTGTTAATGATATCAGGAATTTCAGAAGAGCTTCATTGAATATTCTTGCACACAACGATGACTCTGGCATGGTCTTAAAGAAACTGATCGATTCTAAGACCGGAATGGAATTTTTTGGACTTCCGTTTCCCATAGGTTTTAATGAGACTGCTGAATGGCTGGAGCTGCTTGCTGAAAGATTTGATATGGAAGCAGAAGCATGGAAACTGATTGAAAAACAAAAAAGGTTATATTATAAAGAGATCGAAGATCTGCGTCCTGTCCTGAAAGGAAAAAGAGTGTTAATTAGTTCTTTCTGTTTGAATCTGGACTGGATAATTGACATGCTCATGGATCTTGGAATGGAACTCGTGAAGGTAGGATTGATTGCCTCATCTTACGATGATTTCAGGACCAAATATATTGGAATTTTACCCATGGAATATGATTATACTGCTGAAAAAAGGCAAATAGATATTGAAACACTTAACCTTGATCTGGTATTATCAAATTATCCCCCCATAATGTCAAATGATGGAGTACATCATGATGCCATACCTTTTTCTCCAGACGTAGGTTTTAGTAGCGGACTTGTCATGGCCAGAAGATGGGGAATGATCATGCGTCTTCCGGTTGTGGAGGGATGGAAACGGGATGGAGTTGATTGTTCATGACACTTACAGCAGATGCCTTTACCGGTTCACTGCTGGCTGTTGAAGGCATAACGGATGCAATAGTTCTGTTAAATGGCCCTACTGGTTGCAAATTCTATCATTCCCATATTTCGGATTGCCAGTATCAAAGAGCTTCTTCTTTTGACCCTCTAGGATTCACAGAGGAATTCTATTTCGGACAGCCACGTGTCCCATGCACCTACCTTGAAGGTGAAGATTACATAGCAGGTTCAACTGAGAAACTCCGGAGAATTCTTTCTTCAATCGCATCAAAGAATGATGATCTGCTTGTTGTTGTAAACTCTCCCGGGGCCTCATTGATAGGTGATGATCTCAAACAATTCATTGATTCTGCAAATCTGTCAAAGCGTTGTTTAGCTATTGAGAATGCAGGATATTCATCCCCGGTTTGCGAAGGGTTTGAACAGACTGTGATAGAAATTCTCAAATGGATGGACCTTGAAGGGAAGAATAGCAGTTCAATCACGGGAAAAGTGAATCTGGTCGGTATCTCATTATATAATAGTAACTGGGATAGCACAGCAGATGAATTAAGAAGGATACTTTCATTTTTGAATATAGATGTCGAAACAGTTCTTTGTGCAGGAACGAGTATCGAAGAACTTCAAATATCAACATCAGTTGCATGTAATATTGTTGTTTTTCCGGAATATGGCCTTAAAATTGCAAAATGGTATGAAGAACAATTTGGAATTCCATACATTTTATCTCCGATGGGTGCTCCTGTCGGATATGATGCAACTGAAATGTGGATTAAGAGCGTTGCATCTTTTATGTCAGTAGATCCATCTCAGGCAATCGAAATATTGAGGAAGGAACGTAAAAGGAATTATCATAAGACATCACGTTTCCATTCTCTTACTGGTCTTCCAAAGGGTGCTACTTTTGCCATCAATGGTGATAGTTCCGTAGTTCTGCCTCTTACTAAATGGTTGTACGAGTACCTGGGCATGGCACCAGTTGGTGTCAGCACTTTGCCGGGTGGATGTTCGGAAACAGAAACTCAGATTATTGATTTTCTTGGAAAAATAGGATTTTCTGACTCATGGAAAAGTTTCAATGATGGGGAACAGGTCGATGTTGTGCTGTCAGACGGACACACCATTAAGATGATGCACGAGAAAAGACTTTGCAGGGCAGCTATCGAGATCGCTATGCCTTCATCAGGATATATTAACTTCCTGCCAAGAACATATGTTGGGGTCAATGGTGCTTTATTTTTACTGGAAGAAATATTCAATGGCTTGAGAAGGATGCCATGATAGATTTTCATGTTTATGACTCACAGTGAGTTATAAAATAAGGAGGTTTGAGTTAAATGGAGAATATAAACTCAGAACATGCAATTAGAAAAGACCCAAAGACGGCAATTCTGCTTGTTACCACAGGCACTACGAGAGACGAATCTAAAAATATATTTGATGGCTGTGTAAACGCATTTAAAACAGCATACCCTGATGTAGTTATACGCTCTGCCGTTGCATCAGAAATCGTCAGACAAGCAATGGCTGAAAAAGGTATTATCGCGAAAAGCCCGCTTGCAGCGCTTACTGACTTTATGGATGAAGGTTTTTCAAAAATAATAGTCCAGCCATTATACATTACGCCAGGTAATGGATTACATGAACTATATTCAATTGTCAGCACAATGAATAGTTTTTCGGGAAAACATGGAATCACAGGAATTGAAGGAATTTTGATAGGAAAGCCACTTCTAATGGATGCAAAAGATTATAGTTTGGCTGCAGGTGCGTTATCTTCGTATTTTGGATTGCCTGAAAAAGATGATGCAATTCTTCTTGTATCGCCTGTAGATGAAAACGGAGCAGATCCGTCACTTTGCCAGTTACAACTTGTCATGGATGAGGTTACAGGTGGAAGGTTCATAGTAGGCAGTTCTTCAGGTTATCCTGATGTGGATTGGGTTATAAAACGTCTTGAACATATCAATGCCCGAAAAGTAACACTTGCCACACTTGCAATGATACCTGGGAAACATGCAGAATATGAACTTGCAGGCGATAATCCTAAATCATGGAAGAATATGCTTGAATCAGCCGGTTATGAGGTTTTAATGAGCGAAAAGACTTTGGGCAAGTCTACAGAAATTGCAGAGCATTTTATCAGTTCCCTTGGCGAGGTAGGATCAAGTCATGGTTTTTTTTAGATATGGATAATGCAGTAGAACAACAATAATATATAGTAAATTTTAATCTTCTATAGTTACATAACTAGTTTCATTGGTAGTAACAATTAAAATCTGTTACTACTATGAATTTATATGTGACCGGACTTTTTTGGCTGCTTTGTTATTGCCACAGCAGTTTATTTATGATTTGCCGATATAGCTCCTATTTTAACGATAATTTTGTTCTCAGCATACATCGCAAACTTCATGCTAAAGTATAGTGCACTAATAACTTATAAATTTAAGGAGTATCTTAATATATACATCTGATTTAGCATATATAGTGAGTCAAATTCTCTTTAATGGGTGATTAGAATGCAAAATAAAATAAGCCTTAATAATAGTGAAATTAAATTCCTCAATGAGCTTTTTTATCGCATAGATATGGGTGGTGGAATGACATGGATAGAAGAACTCCTAAAAGAGAACAAAGAAACATATCAAAAGTTATGTGATAAAATAAGTACCTAAGCTACCAGCATAGCAAATACCATGAAAAATGATACATGTTAGGTAACTATTCAGCCTATCCATATCAGCCTATTGATGCAGATTCGGTTAAAATTGAGAAGTTTAGTCCTAAATTAATTTGAAATGCAAAACGCAAGCAAGTGGTACAATTAAAATAAATGTAGCGTAAGAAATTCACGTATCAACTTTTTATCACAACGGTTATTGATGGTGATTCTATCAGGCTGAATAGTTACCATGTTAGAAGCAATATTATTCAAATCGGATCTTTTTTACTTAGTAGTATCAGTGCAAAGTAGTCTGCTTTCTAACAAATAATTCAAAGCAATTTAAATAAAAGAATGTTGTTGGCTGGTTTATGAAGTGTGGAAGGTGTTGATGAAGTAAAAACAGGGGTTCCAGCCAACCGGCCAAATAATGGGTTGACAACAAAATGTCGGTTGCAATGCTTTGTCAACTTCATTATTTGGCACCTGTATCTTAGTAGGTAAACCTGCTATATAAGTGTGTGAATTCTAATAATATCTGTTATCTTTTACTCTAACAACGCATTTTTTCACATACCGTTAAATTGCGTTTTGATGTATTTTCTTTTTAGTTAATAACTACTAGTAAATAGAAAGATATTTATGTGGGCTACTGTCTATATGTATTATGCTGATGGATAATCTAAAAATTCTTAATGCACTTGAAAATGAAACACGGTTGAAGATGTTCAAACACATAAATGAACAAGATATGCATATTTCACATGTGGCAAGAATATTGGATATATGTGTTCCTGTAGCATCAAAACATGCCGCGATACTTGAGGATGCGAATCTTATCGAAAGGAAGGTTTTTGGAAAAACACACGTCCTATCCAGTAAAAATAAAAAAATATGCAAACTTGCTGAAGAGTCAAAAGAAGTTATTACTAGGGACTACCAGAGAATATTTGACACTGTGGAGTCTCTTAAAAGAATTGTGTCAAATGATGATGCTTAATGGCTTCATCTTGGCACAAAAAGTCACAAATGTTGATTCTAAAAATCAATAAAAATAATCTGAACCTTATTTTTGTGAAGCAGGCCGGATAAGCATGTCCAATAAATCTTTAATTTATATTCTTTTTATAATCTTATGCATTTGTTCTATGACAAATACCAGTGCTGTAGGAGTAGGTGTCAGTCCTGCAAACATGACCTTTGATGCACATGTCGGGATCACAGATTCACAATCACTTTTTGTAATAAACGACGGACAAAGCGTATCAGATTACAGGGTCTACGTCGATGACCAATACGTAGACTGGTTTACCATATCACCCAACAACTTCACACTCCATCCAGAAGAGCATAAAGAAGTTATCATAAGCTTAAAAGCACCTATTTCAGCAAATGGAAACTATGATATGAAAGCCTACGTCATCGCTTCAGCACCATCGTCAAACTTTGAAGTCGGCAGCGGAATAAAGATACCAATAAAAATGAATGTATCAAACAAAGGCTTATTCTTTGCTTCAGGAGCCATAGTAATACTGGTTATCGGAATGATTGCTACCGGAACCACATGGAAGAAGAATAGGAGACAGACGAGGATGAATGTGAATGCTGTTGATATTAGAATTGCTGATGTAGCGGTTGAGTCATCTGTTGTTGATGAAGATGAATATCAGGCAGATTCAGGCTCTGATTTGGAAGGGAAAATTGATTCTATAGCGAATACATGATAATATTTACTAAGATGAGAGCAAGTAGGGTTAAAACCCTGCTTGATTTCTTCCTCTTTCTTATCGTCGCCACGTTTTTACCACGTTGGAGTAAGAAGGCCACCATTTTTAAACTCACATTAAATAGTAGGTTTAATGGGAGTTCCAGTTCTCTGAACTGGAACAGGTGGATGAATTACGTTCCCTATTGGAACTACCGTCAATGTATTTCTCAATTGTTTCAGCAGATACCTGATCATGAGTACCAACATAATAGCTTGGTGACCAAAGATGATTACCCCTAAATTCTTTTTTTCGTAATTCTGGGAATTTCTGGAATACTCTCTTTGCAACACCTTTCATAATCTTAACAATATCATTCTGTGCTATGAATGGTGGTGCAGATATGAAAAGATGGATGTGTTCGGGATCATTCCTAACAGGATGATTGCGAAATGATGCAAATACTCGTAGGAAGCTCCTTCCTCGACAGATAAAAACTGGCAAGGAGGAGTAGTTCACTGAAGCATGTAACTATATTTCCGAAACAGCATGGAATAATCATACCTTCGGCAAAGTAGCAATCCATAAAATACGGAGAATGCCTTCAATTTGATATGGAAATGGTAAGAGGGCAGGCAGACCTCATTTACCATAACAAAACTTTCGATCTCATGGTAGTCGTGGATGTTCCCGATGAAGACCCAATAGACCCTCACGGTGTATATGGATAGACATGGGAATAGTCAACATAGCTACGACCTCAGATGGTGAAGTATTCTGTGGAAAGAAATGTACAGAAGTACGCCAGCGTTACTCCAACCTCAAAGCAATTCTTCAAAGTGTAGGAACTCACTCTGCTAAAAAGCATCTCAAGAAAATAAATGGTAAAGAAAGGCGCTTTAAAAAAGATACCAATCATTGCATAGCTAAATCAATCGTTCAAACTGCAAAAGACACAAACAGGGCTGTTGCCATTGAAAATCTCAAAGGCATTAGAACTAACAGCACGGTTAACAAAACAGTGAGAACAGCTATCGGCAAATGGGCTTTTGATGAATTAAGTAACTTCCTCAAATATAAGGCTACCCTCGCAGGTATTCCCGTATTCGATATAGGCCCTAAAAACACATCGACAAGAATAATAGAAAAACTCAATCCGAATTCCTCTGTGTCAGTTGTGGACACCAAGAAAGTGCCGATATTAACGCTTCCAAGAACATATCATTTGGGGGTATTTATCAACTACCCTATAGTCCTCTGTCCTGTTAAAAGGAACATAGAAGGACAAGCCCCCTATTCATAAAGTGGTTTTTGACGAAGGGCGTTCCAAATGGTGATATTAAGGATATCTACAGAACTTCGTTATTCTATTGCTTTTCTACAACGTCTACGGAGAAATCTTGTAAGAGCTACATGAACACAAAATCTAAATACTTACCGTACAGTAACTTACTGTATGGTAACATTCTTTGACCGCGTGAGAGAGCTATCTCAACTTGAAGAGATATATAGTGCCCCTTCTTCGTCCCTGGTAGTATTCTATGGAAGGAGGCG
>NZ_MBKP01000057.1 GCF_002243045.1 Methanolobus psychrotolerans | reverse complement strand
AGTTACTTTCCTTGAATGAATGGTTACTTATTGTCTTTTTTAGTTAATCTGTGGAATCTGTGGAATCTGTGTCTAAAGATGAGCACCGTAGATTGTAACTATATTCCAGACGCAGATTAACACTGATTAACACTGATTTTACGTTAAATGGTTTTTTGCATCAATATGGCAGTTACTTTCCTTGAATGAATGGTTACTTATTGTCTCTTTTAGTTGATCTGTGTAAATCTGTGGAATCTGTGTCTAAAGATGAGCACCGTAGATTGTAACTATATTCCAGACGCAGATTAACACTGATTAACACTGATTTTACGTTAAATGGTTTTTTACACCAATATGGCAGTTACTTTCCTTGAATGAATGGTTACTTATTATCTCTTTTAGTTGATCTGTGTAAATCTGTGGAATCTGTGTCTAAAGATGAGCATCGTGGATTGTAACTATATTCCAGACGCAGATTAACACTGATTAACACTGATTTTGCGTTAAATGGTTTTTTTCATCAATATGGAGTTACTTTCCTTGAATGAATGGTTACTTATTATCTCTTTAGCTAATCTGTGTAAATCTGTGGAATCTGTGTCTAAAGATGAGCACCGTAGATTGTAACTATATTCCAGACGCAGATTAACACTGATTAACACTGATTTTGCGTTAAATGGTTTTTTTCATCAATATGGCAGTTACTTTCCTTGAATGAATGGTTACTTATTGTCTTTTTTAGTTAATCTGTGTAAATCTGTGGAATCTGTGTCTAAAGATGAGCACCGTAGATTGTAACTATGTTCCAGACGCAGATTAACACTGATTAACACTGATTTTACGTTAAATGGTTTTTTACACCAATATGCAGTTACTTTCCTTGAATGAATGGTTACTTATTGTCTTTTTTAGTTAATCTGTGTAAATCTGTGGAATCTGTGTCTAAAGATGAGCATCGTGGATTGTAACTATGTTCCAGACGCAGATTAACACTGATTAACACTGATTTTACGTTAAATGGTTTTTTACACCAATGGAGTTACTTTCATTGAATGAATGGTTACTTATTGTCTTTTTTAGTTAATCTGTGTAAATCTGTGGAATCTGTGTCTAAAGATGAGCACCGTAGATTGTAACTATATTCCAGACGCAGATTAACACTGATTAACACTGATTTTACGTTAAATGGTTTTTTACACCAATGGAGTTACTTTCCTTGAATGAATGGTTACTTATTGTCTTTTTTAGTTAATCTGTGTAAATCTGTGGAATCTGTGTCTAAAGATGAGCATCGTGGATTGTAACTATGTTCCAGACGCAGATTAACACTGATTAACACTGATTTTACGTTAAATGGTTTTTTGCACCAATATGGCAGTTACTTTCCTTGAATGAATGGTTACTTATTGTCTTTTTTAGTTAATCTGTGTAAATCTGTGGAATCTGTGTCTAAAGATGAGCATCTGAAGATTATCGTGGATTGTAACTATGTTCCAGACGCAGATTAACACTGATTAACACTGATTTTGCGTTAAATGGTTTTTTGCATCAATATGGCAGTTACTTTCCTTGAATGAATGGTTACTTATTATCTCTTTAGTTAATCTGTGTAAATCTGTGGAATCTGTGTCTAAAGATGAGCACCGTAGATTGTAACTATATTCCAGACGCAGATTAACACTGATTCACACTGATTTTACGTTAATTGTTTTTTTACATCAATGTGCAATTACTTTTTTTGGATGAATAGTTATGTATTGTCTCTTTTAGCTAATCTGTGTAAATCTGTGGAATCTGTGTCTAAAAAAGAGCTCTTACTAAGATCGTGGATTGTAATCTGTTATATTCCAGACGCATATTAACACTGATTCACACTGATTTTATGTTAAATGTTTTTTGCATCAATATGCGGTTACTTTCCTTCAATGAATAGTTACGTATTGTTTCTTTTAGCTAATCTGTGTAAATCTGTGGAATCTGTGTCTAAAAAAGAGCTTCTGAAGAAGATTATGTATATGGCAAAAATTGAAGGTTTCGTTAAGGGTGGGATCAATATCTTAACCAATAGTAATGCCATGAAAAACGCATATGCTTATTATAAATGTCTTTTATAATAGTTACCAACTCTGGCCAGTATTACTTGCTATAATTCTATAAAAAACAAAAAGGCAGGGCTTTTAATATGCAGGGGCAGTATTCTCTGTGTTTGTGCAAGCCCCTGCGCTGTTCAAATTATATCTGGTCTTTTATTAATCTGTTAAAGCCAGAACTCCGGGGTACTCATCTTTTCCTGTTCATGAGATACATTATGCCGCCTGCGGTCAGGGCGAAGATCATCCAGCCTATGTGGGTGTGGACGACCATCATAGCATCCATTCCGTAAAGGTATGCTGTTACGTACAGTATCACTACTCTCACAAGATTTGCTATGTATGCTATGGCAACTGCAAGTCCGAGAAGACTGAAGGTTCTTTTTGTATCCATTCTCTCTATTCTGGAATAACCTGCCACGATGCCTATGAGCAGGAACATTGAGTAAAGGCCGGAGCAAGGTCCGCCTATGACTATGGTCATGGGCTCTGCTCCGTAGAGGATCACGGTCTCAATCGCTATGATCTCCACCGGGATGCCGAAGAGCTTGATCAGGGCAACGGTGGGCATAAGGACAAAGTAATGGTCAAAAAGGTGCAGGAAGTCAATGTTGAAATGGCCAAAGAATGAGTAAAATATAAGGTACAGTATCGTAAACACCAGGGATATGTAAAAACCGAACTCTCCTAGTTGTTTTAGGTCCCTTTTGCCTGTTCCCATGGCAATCAGTGATACGCCAAGGAAGAACACCATTGAGTCAAGAGTTCCAAGGCTACTTTTGTTAACATAATTATAAATGAGGTCTGCAGCTACGATGAAGCCGCCGATCAACATATAGTTTTTCGAGCTCTTCAATCCTTTAGTATCTTTCAGCTTCATCCTGGAAATAAGCAGTGCAGCGGCAATGAATAGCACTATGCCTACAGTGGTGGAGCCCTCACTGAGCTCTATGGTCGCTCCGGTGAAAAGTGCAAGTACTAACAGGATAATTATTAAGTTTTTATTTTCATCCAGCATTTTTTTAACCTTATATTGGAATCATTGAATTACTATATATAATTGACTAGAGTCTGGCTAAACTTATCATTATGATTATTTCCGTTCGGAGTGCTATCTTTATATATAATCGTATTATAATTATATTTTGCATGAACTGGAGATGATGCGGAAATGGGAGTTTCCGAGGTCATAAATAGCCATTAAATATAATGATCGGTATTATCTGCCTGCTATATAGTATAAACAGAGGTCCTACATTGAGAGATTTCACATTGTCCAAATACAGGGAATTACTTGAAGCCATAGCTTCGACAAAATACGGGACAACCGCCGTGCACGACTACCTTGTATCCTCTATGGGCAGATGTATAATCCTGCGCCATGATGTGGACCGTGCAGTAGACCGCAATCTTGCAATGGCCCGCCTTGAGGCAGAGTATGGCATCAGGTCAACGTATTATTTCAGACATGTGAAGGATGTCTTCATCCCGGATGCTATCCGGGAAGTGGCTGAACTTGGACATGAGGTGGGTTTTCATTACGAGGTCATGGACAAGGCAAAAGGCGATGTCCCAAAAGCCCTTAATATCTTCCGGGAGGAGCTTGAGGACCTGCGCAGGTATGCTGAAGTGACAACTGCCTGCATGCACGGTAATCCTTTTGCTCCCTGGTCTAACAGGGACATGTGGAAAGATAACGATTTCAGGGACTTCGGACTTATAGGAGAGCCGTACTTCTCTATCGATTATTCAAAAGTGCTTTACCTGACAGACACAGGCAGGACCTGGGCTAACCGCAATATTCGCGTGAAGGATGTCCTGGAGACCCCCGCTGACTGCCTTAATGCCACGTATTGCAAAGGGATAAGAACTACAGATGATGTTATTGACCTTGTCAAAAGAGAAGAAGTGGATCAGGTATGCATACTTGCTCATCCCAACAGGTGGTGTGACGCAATACCCGGATGGACCCGGGAACTGGTCATGCAGAATGTAAAGAATGTGGGGAAGGCCGGGATAATACGGTATCGGAAAATGAGGAACAATGGGCGCAACAAATAATAGAAAGTTTGACATGCGCAACTCAATGGTGGTAGTTTTATGTCTGTAGATGTTGAGTATCTTTCAAATAACAACGAGAGCGAATGGAGAGACTTTCTTGAAAAAGAAGATCGTGCAGGTATATGGCACACTGTAGAGTGGCGGGATATTCTGGCAAAAGAATATCATTTCAAGCCAAAATATCTCATGGCAAGGAAAGAAGGTGAAGTTTGCGGAATATTGCCCATTTTTCAAATAAAGAGTCCAATCACAGGTAATCGTGTAGTTTCACTCCCGTTTTCTTATCATTGTGGACCTGTTGCAACGTCTGATGAGGCATATCTTGCACTGATTGATGAATCTCAGAAAATCTCCGATGACCTTGGATGCAAGTATGTTGAGATGAAAATGCTGAACAAACTTCCGGATACTGTGGTTAATAATGGTAATCTGGTAGAGAACCTTTACTTCAATACGAGTATTCTGGACTTATCTGCAAATCCGGACGATAACTGGAAAAAACTTGATTCCCGCAGGACTCGCTGGGCTATCAACAAAGCTATGAGGTCAGAAGTTCAGATACGCACGGAAACAGATTCAAATGATTTGAAGCAACATCATAAGTTGAAAATACAGACTCGTAAAAAACACGGTTCTCCGGCTCCTTCTCTAAAATTCTTCAAAAGCATCATGGATAGCTTTGAAGATAGGGGAATGGTTAAATTATGGGTTGCTGAACATGAGAATAAAGTTGTCTCCACTTTGATGTTCTACACTTACAAAGACGTAGTTATGCCCGCTTATATTGCCTCAGATGATGCATATAGCTCCCTCATGCCAAATAATCTCCTGTACTGGAGGTCCATTGAATGGGGATGTAATAATGGTTTCAAGTATTTCGATTTTGGAAGAACCGAACCAAATAATGAGAGCCTGCTAAGTTTTAAGAGCAAGTGGGGTTGTAATAACTTTAAGATCCCCTATTATTATTATCCGGAACAGCCAAAACTAATGTCTCAAAACAGAAATGATGCAAAAACTGGCTTTATAAGGAATACATGGAAGAAACTCCCCGATCCGGTGCTTGAAATACTTGGGCCAAAACTGTTGAAGCATGTTGGATGAAAGTTAGTGATACACATGAAACCAAATCCTTATCTTATCCCAAGATTCAATATAGATTATAGTTTCAAGGATTTTTTGTCAGGTCTTGGTGCTATTGCCTTGAATAAAAATCCTGACCTTGATATCATAAGATCTGAGCTTTCGGTTTCGGATGTTTTTTTTGCAAATTATAGTAGAACAGGTATCAGCCTTATCCTTCAATCATTAGGTCTTCCAAATGGCTCAAAAGTTGGCGTACCTCTTTATTCATGTACAGTTGTTTTCGATGCGATCATAAATGCCGGTTTTGTTCCAAAATTCATAGACATTGATGATAATTACACATTAGATCCAATTGATCTGCAGGCAAAAATCAATGATATCGATGCCCTGATAGTAATTCATACTTTTGGAAGACCTGCTGATATGGATTCCATAAAGGAAATCGCATCAGGAATTCCAATTATTGAGGATTGTGCCCATGCTTTGTTCAGCAAATATGAGAATAAGTTAGCAGGGTTGCATGGTGATTTCTCATGCTTTAGCCTTCCAAAATATCTATCTGCGGGTGGTGGAGGCATGATATTTGTCAATGATCTATCCATGAAAGATGAATTGTCAGATTTGATAGATTCAATTGATTCTCCTTCTCTGATGGATGATCTTCTCCATATGTTTGTGATGTATGCAAGGGCTTTTTTTTATCATAAACCCTTCTTTGGCCTTTTTGCATTACCTATAGGACTCAGTGTAGAGGGAAAAGTCGATCTCATGGATAAAAAAACCTTTACTATTAAAGGTATCAATAAATCTGATAAGTTTGTAACGGTAAAAAAATTAAAAGACTTTAAAAAAAAAGTGGAAATACAACGGAATAATTCAGTGACTTTACTTGATGAATTAAAGGATACTACATTATTTCTTCCTGCAGAGAACGAAAATACATATTGTAATTATTATCTCTTCCCTCTTCTTGCACCAGAGGATGACCTGCGGGATGATATATGCATATATTTAAGAGATAAAGGGGTCGATACATCCAAGTTATTTAGTCAGACACCTGAAATTGCAAGAATAAAGTATGGGTATGATGGTGACTGTCCATTTACAGAGCACGTGGCTAAAAGGATTTTTACTGTTCCGAATCATTATACTCTTTCTAAAAATGACTTATCTAAAATTTCGAGAACATTAAAAGGATGCCCATATTTGATAGGGTAACAGGAATGTCTGATCATATGTATGTTGAAGGTCTAAAACAAAAGTGGGATTGATTATGGGATTACACAGTATAACGAAAAAAGCAGTTAAATTCCTTGCTACCTCATTCCCATCAAATGGTGTCAGACTTCTGCTTTACAGGATGGCTTCCTATGAAATCGGAAAAGATGTTTATATTGGAGACCGGGTAATCATTATTGACCGATTGTCCGATAAAAAGAACATAATCATTGGCGATCGAGCATCCATTTCTTCCGGGGTCACTCTTGTTTCATCATCGTCCCCTAACAATTCAAGGATAGCTCCTTTTGTGAAAACATCTTATGGCCGGATAGTTATAGGCAATGATGCATGGCTTGGAACCGGCTCAATCATCCTCCCTGATATTTCCATAGGAGAGGGCTCTGTAGTTGGAGCCGGCGCTGTTGTGACTAAAGATGTTGCTCCTTTTACTATAGTTGCAGGTGTCCCTGCTAAAAAGATAGGTGAGGTGGATATGGATGAGAATCTTGCTTGATGTCAGCCACCCTAAGGACATTAATGTCTTCAATAATGTGATCCTCTCTTTGCAAGAAAAGGGTCACGATATCAAATTGGTAGCGAGGGCAAAGGAGAACACCAAAAAAATAATCGAAGAGCATGGTTTTAATGCAGAATATGGCCCTCACTATTCAAAATTCATTAATAAACTGATTGGAATTCCATATGTCGATTACTGGCTTTTCAAAGTTGCCAGAGGATATAGGCCTGACATCTTCGTAAGTTTCGGCTCTCCTTATTCTGCGCATGTAAGTCGTATACTCAGGAAACCACATATTGCATTTATTGATACTGAAATCGCAAGTTTTGCTATAAATCTGATGTTACCTTTTACAGACACAGTATATACTTCAAATTCATTTAACCTTGAACTTGGAAAAAAGCAGAAGAGATTTGATTCCTATCTGGAGCTTGCATATTTACATCCTTCATATTTTTCACCGGATCGGCATGTTCTGGAAAAGTATGATCTTAATGAAAAATCATATATTTTACTTCGCCTGTCAGCACTTTCATCACATCATGATATTAATGCCCAGGGTTTTTCCTTTAATTCGGAAAATGAATTGAAGGATTATATTGACAAACTTGAAGAGTATGGTCAAATCATTATCTTTTCTGAAGAAAAAAACTGGGAACTTATAGATAAATACAGTTTGTTGATTGATCCAAAAGACTTTCATAATATACTTTATTATTCAAAGATGTGTATTGGTGAAGGGGCAACGATGGTATCCGAAGCGGCCATACTTGGTGTACCATCGATCTATGTCTCAAATACAAGGCGCGGATATCTGGATGAACTGGAACATAAATATGATTTATGTTATACATTAATGAATAAAGAAGAAGCACTTAAGAAAGCCATTTTTATAATAGAGAATAAAGAGCATCAAGTGCAATGGGATAAAAAAAGAGAATTAATGCTTGATGAAAAGGTTGATCTTGTTAAATACATAATCGATGAAATTGAAAAAAGGGTTTAGTTGGGTATTTATGAAATCGAAAAATTATTTTATTGTAAGCCCCTGCAAAAATGAAGCAACAAATCTTCCAAATCTGATAGATTCCATTGTTGGTCAGAGTACAATGCCTATATTATGGCTGATATACAATGATGGAAGCACTGATGGTTCTGATGAGATATTGCATAATCTTGAAAACAAATATACGTGGGTAAAAGTCATTCAAGGTGAAGAGGCCAAACGTGACCTGGGTTTCCATTATGCAAGAATAGTTGATGCTTCTCTTAAAAAAGCTATAAGAATTTGTGAAGACCTGGGTATTGAATGCCATTATGCGTCTCTGATAGATTCAGACATGGTTTTGGAGAAAGATTTCTTTGAAAAATTGCTCTCCTACTTTGAACAAAATCCCAGACTAGGTGTTGCAAGCGGGAGTGTGGTTTATGATTTCAATGACGTCTCAACTCTTGAAAAGGGAAGGAACGATCTTCCTATCGGAGGGTTAAGGATGTGGAGAATAGAGTGCTTCAAGCAATCAAAAGGTTTTCCAATAAGTTACTCTGCAGATGCAGTATCAAATGTCCTTGCAACCCTAAATGGCTGGGAAACAAGAAAATATGACGATGTCCTGGGTCTGCAATCCCGCAGGACAAGCAGTGCCGAAGGCATGTGGAAAGGATATAGGGTCAAGGGAGAATCGGATTATTTCAGGGACTACCATCCTATATATGTTATTTTAAAGCTTCTTAAGTATTGCTTATCTTATCCATTTTATATCGGTTTAGCTTATGGTCATGGATATCTCAAGAGTGTTCTTGAAAAAAGGAATAAGATTGATCTGCCGGAAGTAAGAGGATATTATAGGAATAAACATAAGGAGATAGTTAATTATTATTTCTCAAAAAATGATAAATTCTAACTTATATTGGATAATGAATAATGACGATTAATGTAGATAAGATATAATTATAATTAAGTCGATAAGGGTATAACATGCTGGAAGCTATAAAAAGAGCCAATATTTACAATAAATCAAAAGGTGTAAAATATCTCCTTTTTTTCTTGTTGATAGTTCTGAACTTTGTTATAAGGCTTCCCAGTATTCCTCATGAAAAGGGGTATGATTCTTTCTTCATTCACTCACTTGCAAATTCAATATCAATATTCGGAAGTGCTGAATGGTGGGTCCATTGGCTTTCAGTTTTTGGTTTTTATGCTTACTCTTATGCCAGTGCTGTACCTTTTATTTTGTCTGGAATGCATCAATTGATGGGTATAGAAATGGAAATGGTCATTCTTATTTATTGTATATCAATAGGGATCATTTCCATATTTACAGCTTATGTTTTAGCAGGTAGGTTATTCCCAAATTTCAGTTTCAAATATGGAGTAGCTTTGTTCTTTTCTATTGCTCCAGGGGTAATGCTTTTCTCCACATGGGAAGTTAGCACAAGAGGTCTTTTTATTGTCTTGTTGCCACTATTTATTTTTTTACTTTTATCTGAGATTAATATATTGAAAAAATTACTTTTGCTAATACCATTATTCATTTTCCAATTTGCTATTCATCATTATGCTTTTGTGCTGATTCCAATTATGTTTGTATATCTTGGTATTCTTGTACTTGAGAAAACTAATTATCTTGAAATGATAAAGCCATATTATCATTATATTATTATTTTTTTAGTTATTGCATTCATAGGTTTACCTTTTTTGAGCAGATCGTTAATTGATTCCGGTTCAAGATATAGTTGGCTTATCACCTCTGCAATAACAATTATAAGACAGGTTGGTCCCGTAGTAATTCTTGCTGCAGGCAGCTTCATTTATCTGCTATTGAAAAAAGAGAAATCACGTAGTGATCTATTACTACTTACTATGCTGACATTGTTTATCCCTACTATATACTCTCACACGTATGGAGCTTTTATGCTGTTGCTTTTCATTGTTCTGTTCATCGGTCTTGCTTTTGCAAACGTGGCATCTATGGCAGACACTAAAAGGCATATATCATTGGTTTTAATTGCAATAATATTAATGTCTGTGATTTTCGCAGGCTACTTTAACCACAGCAGGACAGGGGAATCTGATGCATATTGGTACATGGGTCATGATACGTATGTAGCTGGCATATGGGGTAGGGAATATGTTCCATCAGGTTCATATGGTTTGGATACAGCTCTTGAAACTGGAAGGATGTTTGCTGTATCTGAAGGTCATCCCATAACCCCTACCCAGAGTGCCGCAAATTTAGCTTATGGATTTATTGATGAAAGCAAAATTGAATACGTTCGAGTATCATACTTAGAAAAAGCATTTTATTTTGAAGGTCCCTATCTTGTTAAAAGTGGCACTACTGTAGCAGGTAAAATGGAATGGATAAGACAAACAGGTAGCATAGACGACTTGGGAAGCTTTAACTATTTCGTTCAAGACAAGTATTATTTTAAACCAATAGTAAATGTAGTATCTCAACATTACAATAAAGTATATGATGGTCCAAGAATAGCAATATGGAATTCATGAACTTATGTAGCTAATAGTGTTAATGGATGTGTTTCTTTCTTAAATTACAATAGACACATTGTACATTTTTGGCAATAATTGTTCTTAAATATATCAACCACATCAATATTAACGGGATTCTTATGAAAGAAAGTTCAAATCTAATTTATTATTATCCTGTAAGTAAAGGCGCTCCTTCGTCTGTGGGAAGAAGTATTTTTGAGCATTTACTAAAAATCAGAGATGAATTGCCAGTGGATGATATTTCTATTTTCTGTTCATCAAACAATGAATTGTGTATAAAAAATAAATTTCAAGATGTTAATATTTATACTGAAAAAAATATGAGGAATATTTCAAACGGAATCATTCATATTCCTATTAGCCCACACTTGTTTCCGAATAATAAGTTTTTGTTGCATATGTATGCTAAGTTGAAAAGATTTCCACTTATACTTAATTATCATGGTGATATTAGGACAGAATTATCTTTCAACTATAAAAATAACCGGACGCTTAATTACTCTTACATTCCTACATATGTTTTTTTGCCAACACTTTTAAGAAGCTCAGATCAACTAATTGTTCATTCCTACTTATTCAAAGACTTGGTGGAGGACAAGTATGGAGTTAAAAATGCAAAAGTCATTCCAAATGCAGTCGAGGATTTCTGGCATTCAGAAGAATACAGTCTGATACCTAACAAAGAAGGTTTTGTGGAAATTTTCTATCATGGTCGCTTGTCTGCTGAAAAAGGGGTGGATGTATTAATAAAAGGTTTTCATAAGTTTATGGTCACATCAAATGAACAAAAAGCAATTCTGTATATTGCCGGTGAGGGTCCTCAAAAAGAATATCTAGCAAATTTGGTGGCTGAGTTGAAATTGGCTCAAAATGTAATATTGTTAGGTAATCTCGATAAGTATATTATAAAAGGATATCTCAAAAAAGTGGACGTTGCTATTTATCCTTCATTATGGGATAACTTCCCTTTATCGTATATTGAAGCTTTTGCCTGTGCAAATTGTCCGGTTTATTTCTCTAAAAAAGCAGGTATATATGATTTTGTTATGATGGATAAAAACCGAATGTATTCTTTTGAACCGAATATTGATATTATATGTGATATAATCAAAAACGTATCAACAGGAAATTACGATGAACGGGTTATAACTGACCAAAAAAAATTTGCACGTAAGTATAGATGGGATAATGTAGTTAATGAGTACATAGATGCTTATTCACAATTTCTCCCTTAAGTATTATAGATAATAAAGTGATATTATGTCTGCTGTGGATAATAAAAGATGCATTCTTTCTATATGTGATATTTCGCCTTCAAAGATGGGTTCATTTGAAGAGTTCCTGATTCATATAACAAAAAAATTAAAAGACTCTGGCTTTGTTCACGTAATTGTTTTTCGGGATGATCCAATCCCTCCTGTGAAACAAGCTCTTGTTGATAACAGTGCCATCATCGAAGTTATCAAACCTTCCCGGTCAAACTTAATTAATTTCTATACTTTTTACTCTTTGATAAAAAGAAGATCTCCTAATATTGTACATTTTCATTTCTATCCGGCATATTCAGTTTTAAATTACCTCAAGTTCTTTTTTGATATTCATATAGTCCATACTGATCATATGGGCGGCAGGAAGGCAAAAAGCCAAACTAAACAAATATTGCGCAGAATCTACTATTATACAAATTTTGTATTTTTTGATATCGGTCTCGATAAAGTAGTTTGTGTGTCTGATTTTGTAAAATCAAAATATCTGAAAGAATATGGTATAAATAGTGATAAATTACATGTTATTTATAATGGAATCAATACGGATAAATTCGGCAAAAAAGAGGATATTGAAAATATTAAAAAAAGATATAATCTGAAAGATGAGTATGTAATTTCCTGTGTTGGTCTGAGAAAGGATAAAGGTCCACATTGTTTATTAAGAGCTGCTCCTCTAATCTTGAAAGAGATAAGTAATATTAAATTTGTCTTTGTCGGTGAAGGAGAATGCGCAGGCCAATTGGATTCTATAGTTGAGGAATTTGATATTAATGACAAAGTCATATTTGCAGGGAAAGTTCCTGATCTTTCAGATATTTATAGCATTTCTTCAATCGTGGTTATTCCTTCATTATTTGAAGAGGCGTTCTGTTTTGTCGCAGCTGAAGCAATGGCTACGGGTTCTCCGGTAGTTGCGTTTGATTCTGGTGCAATCAAAGATGTTGTATATGATCTTAATTATGTAATACCAGCCAATCACAAATTGCTCGCATTAAAAGTTATTGAGTGCATTAACAACGGTACTGATACAGAAGCTGCACAAAAGCATGTTATTAACAACTTCTCTTTAGAATCGAATGTTTCCAGGCACTTAGAATTATACGATAGTTTTTTTAAGAGGAAATAAATCAAAAATCATTTTCCTTTCAAGTTCTTTATCATATCCATGTCTTCTCTATCAAAACCTTTTAACATAAGGACCAGCAGTGCATATACTATTGCTCCTGTGATTATCTGGCTTATTAAATGCATGTTTACATTGATTATTACCAATCCCATTCCAATAGATGCAACAATATATTTGAATAAGTCAATCCGAAACGGCTGTATCATGAGATTTCTGTGAATAAAATAAAAGCCAAAAATGTATAAACATACTACTGATACTAATGTTGCAATTCCGGCTCCAACGTAACTGTATTGCGGGATTAGTATCAAATTTAATATTATATTGATAATAGCACATGCTGAGACAGATATATTATTTAATTGTTGTTTATTGGCAGCAACCAGAAGAACCGTTTGGATGGAGATCAATGAATTAAATATTATCGTAAAAGTTAATATTTTAAATACCATGACAGAGTTTGCAAACTCTTCTTTATAGATCATGTATATTATTTCATTACCCAGTATAACTCCACCAAAACTTATTGGCAATATAAGCATCAGGATGTACTTGACTCCCAGATTGTACATATACTCCAATTTTTCTTTATTGATGTCGAATTGCCTAGCCATAACAGGCATCAAAGTAGCTGCTAAAGCTCCTGGAATAAATAATACTGATTCTGTTAATTTATAAGCTGCAGCATAATATCCAACAGCCAGATCCCCTTTCATAATAGATAACATGAGAATGTCAAAACGATTATACAGGATCAATAGTCCATATCCAATAACAAAGGGTAATGATTTTCGGAACAGATCTTTGAAGGTAACTCTGTCTATGTGCAATCTATATTTGAGTATTCTTTTTGAATAGAGGAAGGAGATAATGGTTCTTGTGAATTCTGAAAAGAGATATGCAAGGAGTATTTCTTTTAGTCCCAGGTTACTTCTAATTATCCAATACAGGGCAATGACGAAAATAATTTTTGGGAAGATAATTGATAATGCTGCATATTCCATTTTCATTTTTGCCTGGAATAACGATTCAAATAAGTAACTTAATCCCTGCACAAGCAGAATTGCAGATATTAACTGAATATAAAATATCGTGTCTGCAGGATATTTCAGTGCATGTATTGTAATTATTGCCAGGATAATTGCAGTCAATGAAGTAAGAATTCGAATTACTGAGGCATTGCTCATTATTCTTCCGGCTTCATCGGGTTTCTTTGATATGTCTCTGATAACAACCGAATCAAGCCCAAAACCTGCGATGAATCCAAATAGCAAAAGATATGTTATTATGAAATTATATTTTCCAAAATCCTCAACACCCAAATACCTTGCAAGATAGATCGCTATTATAAAAGCTATTATTTTAGCAGCAATGTTACTAAAAGCAACAAAAAAAGTATTCTTAGCGACACTTCTTGCGGTAGTCATAAAACGGTAATCCTTATCTATTAATAATATATAATATCTTGTCTCATTAAATCATATGCCTTCTTAAAATGTATATATCTGTAAAATGGAACCCATGTTGAGTTTAAGACTCGGTGTCATCTAAAATTTGAAATTTAATGTGTGTATTTAGGTGATTTTTAAGTTTATGGCTTCTCTTAATATCTATAATGTAATGCGGATGGAAAGAAATACCATATCTATCAAAATATTAATATGCAAAAAAAGATATATAATTGTTTAAAATTCATTCTTTAATAATTAATTCAAACGGGGATATTTAAAGGACGGTAAAATGAAAGGCATTATCTTAGCAGGTGGCAACGGTACAAGACTCTACCCAGTCACACTTCCAGTATGCAAACAACTTCTGCCAATTTACGATAAACCCATGGTATACTATCCATTATCAGTGTTAATGCTGGCAGGTATCAGAGAAATACTTATCATTTCTACACCTGATGATCTCCCATCCTTTGAGAAGCTTTTTGGTGATGGTTCAAGGTGGGGACTTTCTCTTGCATATAAGGTCCAGCCATCTCCGGATGGCCTGGCTCAGGCATTTATCCTTGGAGAGGATTTCATTGGGGATGATAGTGTTTGTCTTGTCCTTGGAGATAATATATTCTATGGTCCAAGATTCTCGCCTCTTCTAAAACAATCAGCTGAACTCAAAGAAGGGGCAATTGTTTTTGGATATCAGGTAAAGGACCCTGAACGGTTTGGTGTGGTTGCTTTTGATAAAGATAAAAATGTCATCAGTATAGAAGAGAAGCCTGAAAAGCCAAAATCACACTATGCTGTAACTGGATTATATTTTTATGATAATGATGTTATTGAAATTGCAAAAAGCATCAAACCCTCTGGCAGAGGCGAACTGGAGATCACTTCGGTTAATGAGGAATACCTTAAAAGAGGGAAATTGAAAGTTGAGCTGCTGGGTCGTGGCTTTGCCTGGCTTGACACCGGTACTCATGATAGTCTGATAGCAGCCAGTCATTTTGTACAAACAATAGAACAAAGGCAAGGATACAAGATCGCTTGTTTGGAGGAGATTGCCTACAATAATAAATGGATAACTGCTGAGCAGGTCCGCGAAATGGCAAGTTTACTCAAAAAGAATGATTATGGTACATACCTGGAAGGATTGCTCGATGAAAACTAATATATTGGTAACAGGTGGCGCAGGTTTCATTGGAAGTAACTTCATTCCACATTTTCTGAAAAAATACCCGGGATACAATGTTATTAATCTGGACCTTCTGACCTACGCAGGCAATATTGGTAACCTGAAAGAGATCGAAGATAATCCCCGGTATAAGTTTATCAAAGGCGATATTTGCAATCGTGAATTGGTAGAATTCATTTTTAACGAATACTTGATCAATGGTGTGATTCATTTTGCAGCCGAATCCCATGTTGACAATTCCATTAAAAAACCGGATGTCTTCATTAAGACCAACATTAATGGAACTCATACACTTGTGGATGTAGCATATAAGTTCTGGATGGAAAGACCATTTGCATACAATCAGAAATACAGCAAATGTGATTCATCTGATGAAGAAATAATACTTCCGCGCTTTCATCATATATCGACTGACGAGGTCTATGGAACATTAGGCTCAACAGGACTCTTTACTGAAAGCACACCCTATGCTCCAAACTCACCTTACAGTGCCAGTAAAGCTGGAAGTGACATGATAGTCCGAAGTTATAACCACACTTATGGTTTGAATACAATTATCACCAACTGTTCGAACAACTACGGTCCTAAACAGCATGATGAGAAACTGATACCTACCATCATAAGAAATGCGCTAAAAGGTAATCCAATTCCTATCTACGGTGATGGTAAAAATATTCGTGACTGGCTTTATGTAATTGATCATTGCAAAGCAATTGACCTTGTTTTTCACAATGGTGCAGCTGGTGAAACCTACAATATTGGCGGCATGAATGAGAAAAGTAATAACGATGTTGCTACGAAGATATGCCAGATATTAGATGAACTTAAACCAAAGCAAAAAGGAAGTTATAGAGACCAGATCAAATATGTTGAGGACCGGGCCGGACATGACAGAAGGTATGCTATCGATGCAAGCAAGCTAGAAAATGACCTAGGATGGAAAGCAGAAGAGAATTTTGAAAGCGGAATCTTGAAGACGGTAGAATGGTATTTAGAGCACTACAGGTAGTTAATTGATTGTCAGTTTTTTCGGATTAAAAATAAAATATATTACATGATAAACCCTCTACCGGGGGTTAATTTGATCATGTGATAGTCTTTTCAAAATACTTTTGAAATGTCTTGCTCTTTTTTGGAACTTTGCAATGAAATATTCCCTGCTATATTCCTCTGCAAAAAGAGGGTAATAATATGAGATTACAGTAGGTGCTGTCAATGAGTTTATTTCGATAATTTTAAACCCTTCATTTGTTACAATTATATCAAAACCTAAATAAGTTAATTGTGGGATATAGGATGATATTTCTTCTATTTTCGATTTGATTTCGCTCCACTTTGGTATTATAATTTCCAGGTTCTCGTTTGTATCAGGGTGAAGCGTTATACTTTGCAAATTATGATTAATAACTACATTTGGATCAAATGTTTTTCCATCTTTTAGATCAATGCCTGCAATAATCCCGCCTGCTAATGGTGTTTCCAAAACACCACTTTGCTGGGTACCAAATCTAATAAAACTGCCTATTATTTTTGGTTCCTTGTTTTTATCTCTTATTACTTGAATTCTCACAGTATTTGGTGTTATATCATATATTTTTCTGATAGAATCATGAGCATTTATGTATTCTGTGATCAAGTATCCTTTTAAGCTATAATACAAGGTTTCAACGTCATTCATATCACATGCTTTGGCATTTATATAAAAAACGTCATCTATATATGATAGTTTATAAAATCCTTCACCTAAAGATCCTGATATGCTTTTAAGAGCAAGGTTTCCTTCTTTTTTGAGAAGCTCCAGAATTCCATTCATATTAGAATCAATATCTGAAGGACAATCCATTAATCTCAAAATCTCGTCATCTTCTAATTGAAAATAATATTTTGGCAGATATTCGTCAAATGAACTGAGTATATATTTTATCTTTAACTTATCGGCAATCCACTCACTGTATATACCATTAATAGGATGTAGGTTATAATAATCAAAATCAGGCATGTGATTTCTATAATTTAATTCGTTTATTCGATAAGTATTTGTTCTTGAAGATAAAAACCCTCTCTGATATGCCCATATTTTTTGTTTTAAAGGTATATCATTATTTGAAGTTAGGTCTTTTATGAACATCTTAGGAACTTTTGAGGCAAAATAAGGTGAATAACCTCTCATGATAATCATCATTTTTAAAAAGCTCTTTATTTTATTTTTCATATAATCGCCTTTATACAACCATTTCATTTTACTGCTTTCAAATTAAATTTCATATAATATAAATATACTGTGCGTTGATACTATGAAATTGATACGTTAGATTTTTTGTTCAGTACTTTTGGAACACAAAAACTACAGCATCCTTAATTAAATCTCATATACGTGTACATAAAAATTCAGCATTTATTTGGGCGTAGTTATGTAAGGTATTTATTTATATAGTAGTATAATTATCTATATGTTGTTCAATATGGGAATACTATGATCAATGTAACCAGACCCTACCTTCCGGACAGAGAAAAGCTGAACAATTATATTGACAGGATATATGAAACTGCCTGGTTAACGAATAACGGTCCTTTGGTTCAGGAACTGACAGCAAGATTGCAGGAGTATCTTGGTGTTGAGAATCTTCTTTTAGTATCCAATGGAACTTCTGCTCTGCAAGTTGCCTATAAGGCTCTTGGTGTATCCGGACAGGCAATAACAACACCGTTCAGTTTTGTAGCTACTACCAGTTCTTTGGTCTGGGAAGGTATAGAACCTGTTTTTGCAGATATTGATCCGGAATCGTTCTGCATGGATCCATCAAAGATAGAAGAAGCTATCACATCAAAAACCACAGCAATTGTGCCTGTACATGTATTTGGAAATGCATGTGAGGTCGAAGAAATAGAAGCAATTGCATGCAAACATAAATTAAAAGTGATTTATGATGGAGCACATGCATTTGGAGTAAAATACAAAGACAGGAGTCTACTGTCTTATGGTGATGCAGCAACACTTAGTTTTCATGCTACCAAACTCTTTCATACTATCGAAGGCGGAGCAATTATCTTCAGAAAGAAGGAAGATTATGAAAAAGCCAGGCTGATGATCAAGTTCGGTATTGATGATGCAGATTCAATAGTAGGGTTGGGTATAAATGCTAAAATGAACGAATTCCAGGCTGCAATGGGATTGTGTGTGCTTGATGAAATGGACACTATTCTGGAAGAACGGGCTAAGATATGGAACCTATACCAACGAGATCTGGGGGGGCTTGTGCGAATTTTAAAGCTAAATCCCTATTCCACTAACAACTACAGTTATTTTCCTATAGTACTTGAAAATGAAGAAACACTGCTGGCAGTGAAGCATGCGATGAATGAACAGCGTATATATCCAAGAAGGTATTTTTATCCTTCACTGGATACACTGGATTATATTGTTCCAAACCCGATGGCAGCTGTCTCACGAGATATAGCCGCCAGGATATTATGCCTTCCTATTTATCCAGGGATGAAAGAGCATGAGGTAGCAGCAATTATAGAGGTTATTGAATCATGTCTGAAAACAAAAGAATAATGGTTCTTGGAGGTTCTAATTTCCAGTTGCCCCTAATAATGCGTGCAAAAGAGATGGGTTTGTATGTGATCAGTTGTGACTATCTGCCGGACAATCCCGGGCACAAGTTTTCTGATGAGTACCACAATGTAAGCACTACTGATAAAGAAGCTGTGCTTGAGCTGGCAAAGTCATTGGATATAGATGCCATAGTTACACTTTCTTCAGATCCTGCTATACCAACGGTTGCATTTGTTGCTGATGCATTGGGCCTGAGTGGCCCGTCGCCGGAAGCAGTCACAATACTTTCAGAAAAAGACAAATTCAGGTCACTGCTTTCAAAACTGGGTCTTAATGTTCCGGGGAATTATGTGGTCAACTCTTTAATGATCCCGGAGGAAATAAAAAACATCAATTCCAAATTTGTTGTCAAACCAGTTGATTCCAGTGGTAGCAAAGGAATCACATATTCATCTGCAAACGAGAATGAATTAAACCATGCAATAGAATATGCTCTGCAACATTCAAGAGCAAAAAGGTGTATTATTGAAGAGTATATAGATGGAGATCAAATCCATGGTGATGGGTATCTGCAGGATGGGAAATTAATATATCATTATCTTGGTGACCATTTCTTCTATACGAAATCTAAAAACTTCATCCCGATTTCCACCAGATGGCCATGTAAATATGAAGGTACAGAAATATTAAATACGGTTGTAAAGCAGGTTGAAAGCATATGCAATGCTGTAGGCTACCGTACCGGTCCTGTGAACATTGAAGCAAGGGTAACAGATTCAGGAAAGGTCTATATTATAGAGGTCAGCCCAAGAAATGGTGGGAATTATGTTCCTATTATTCAGGAACATCTCACAGGATTTGATTTTATCAGCAAGATAATACGCAGCTCATTTGGGATGGATGTAGAAGTTGATACTGATCCCTGTGAGAAAAAGGTAGGTGCTCACTATATATTGCACTCTGAAAAAGATGGCATTTTCAAGGATGTCAGGATAAGTGATGAGATCAATGGTCATATATTCTTCCGCAAAGTTTTCAAAAATGAAGGGGATGATGTGAAGGAGTATGTGGGGTCCAATACTACTATTGGGGTTTTATTGCTGGAATTTGATACTATAAATGAAAGGAACGATTTGATGTCAGATATCAGTGATTTTATTCAGGTTGTTGTATTATAAATGTCTGAAACTTTTTACAATCACATTTATTCGAAAGAAATAGTCATTTATTTTGAAAGGAAGTAATTCAAATGGATTTTTCGAATTTTCGTATTTTTTTGAGAGCTTTTGAGCCAGAGGACTATAAAACAACTCATTCTTGGAGAGAAGACAAAGAGATATTAAATGGCATTGTTGGAATGAAATATTTTGTTTCATGTGAATATGAAAAAAAATGGATAAATGATGCAATTTTTGATAAAAACTCATTAAAGTTAGCTATATGCCAAAAAACAACAAATGAACATATCGGCAATGTTTATCTCAACATGATTGATCATGTGAATAAAAATTGTACATTTGGTATTATCCTCGGAAAAAAGAACTTTTGGGGTCAAGGATTTGGTTCAGAAGCTACATTACTTATGCTCGAACATGCATTTTATGAGCTAGGAATGGTTCGTGTTTCTTCAAGACAATTGCTTACTAACCAATCTTCTATAAGGCTTCATGAAAAATGTGGATTCAAACATGAAGGTATTCTAAGAAAAGCTGTCTTTAAAAATGGTGAATATCAAGACTTAAATTTGATGTCTATACTTCGAGAAGATTTTGATGACATGCTAAAATCAGAAACCAAATCTTAAATTTTATTTCAAGAAAACAGACTTGCTATATTTAATAAGTTTGTATTTATTTCAATTAAAATAATTTAGGTGTAATGCACTATGTCACTTGCCCAAAAAACAACAGTTGGCATCCTATGGAACTTTGCTGAACAACTCAGCAAGCGAGGCATTGGCATAGTAGTTACCTTACTGCTAGCCCGTTTCCTGGCACCGGATGATTATGGTTTAGTTGCTATGATGGCGGTATTTCTGGCTATTGCCGATAGCATTATGGATCTGGGTTTTAACCAAGCTCTTATTCGTAAAAAAGATGCTACTGACTCAGATTTTAGCACAGCTTTTTATACAAATTTGGCGTTGGGTGGATTATCTTATGTGCTACTGTTCCTATCTGCTCCGTTTATTGCTGTATTTTATGAAGAACCAAGATTAACCATTCTTGTGCGAGTCGTTGGAGTTGTCATCTTGATAAACTCTTTCCAGATAGTCCAGAGTGCCATTCTCAGCCGAAATCTTAATTTTAAAGCGCAGCTTAAGGCAGCAGTTCCGGCAACCTTTATCTCTGGTTTATTTGCAGTGATTATGGCATATGCCGGTTTTGGTGTGTGGGCTTTGATAGCTCAAATGATAATTTCTTCTTTGGTATTAACTATTTTTTTGTGGTCGATGGACATATGGCGTCCCATCTTTGTTTTCAATAAAGAATCATTAACTGAAATGTTTGGATTTGGTTCAAAACTGTTTTTATCTGGTCTATTGGACACAATTTTCAGGAATATTTATGTAGTAGTGATAGCAAAACTTTTTACAGTTACAATCGCCGGTCATTACTTCTTTGCCAGCAAAATAAGGGATTTAATTCTTAACCAGCTGGTAAATTCCATTCAAACAGTTACTTATCCAGCACTTGCAACACTTCAGGAAGATGACATCCGATTAAAAGCAGGATATCGAAAAATAATTCAGGTAACAACTTTCGGGCTCTTTCCTGTAATGGCCATCATTGCAGCCCTTGCAGAACCTTTTTTTACTGTATTTCTTAATGAACAATGGCTACCCGCTGTACCTTATCTGCAACTGATGTGCATTGCAGGCATAATGCAACCTCTTCACTCGATAAATTTGAATATACTTAAAGTAAAAGGCCGATCTGATTTATTTCTCTATTTAGAAATTGTCAAAAAGTCAATTATTATGGTTATTTTATTATTCAGCATTCAATTTGGAGTCATAGGAATTCTTATAGGCCAAATTATATCATCTGTGTTATCATACTTGCCAAATAGTTATTATTCGGGACAATTAATTAATTACCCTGCCAGAGAACAGATTAGGGATTTTTCCCCCGGATTACTTTTGTCTGGAGTTATAGGAATACTGATATATTTTGCTGAAAAAATATCACCTCTGCCTGCATTAATTGAATTAGTTTTCTTTGGCATTATTGGATTCGGTATATACCTTATGGCAAGTTATGCATTTAAGTTGGAAGCTTTAAAATTTGCTAAGCAATTAGTTAATGATAAATTAAGGAGGAATGCATGATGGATAGTGATGAGGAAATCATGGTCAGTATTTGTTGCGCAACTTACAATCATGAAAATTATATAGCCGATGCTATAGACGGATTTTTGATGCAGGAGACTGATTTTAAATATGAAATTCTTGTACATGATGATGCTTCAACTGATAAAACAGCAGATATTATTAAATTATATGAGAAGAAATACCCTGATATTATTAAACCTATTTATCAAACTGTGAATCAATATTCACGAAATGTAAAAATTCTCCCTACTTTTATTTATCCAATATCAAAAGGAAAGTACATTGCCATTTGTGAAGGGGATGATTACTGGACTGATCCTAAAAAATTACAGATACAGTTTGAATGTCTTGAAAAGAATTCAGATGCTGTCTGTTGTTTTCATGATGAAATAAGATTAGATTATGAAGGATTTAGTGATCAATCTAGAATAGCCCTTAATAAAAAACGTTCTTTCACAAGTACTGAAATGGTTGGATGGCAAGCAAAAATTTTTCCATTGACAGTGTTTTTTAGAAATCTTGAAATACTTAGAAACTACCCTCCAGAGGCCAGTTATGTTAAAAATGGCGATGCTTTTCTTGTTTCCATTTTGGGCCAATATGGTCACGGAATTTATTTGCCAATGATAAAACCGTCTGTTTATCGTGTTCATGAAGGTGGAATATGGTCTATGAAATCTGAAAGAGAGCAGAAATTCATGAGGCTTAATACTGCTTTCTGGTTAGCTGAATACTATTCTAGGTTAGGTAATCATAAATTTGAAGAGAAATTCAGAATTAGATGCTTTGTTATGGTTATTTCTGATTTACTAAAATATCATCTATTATTAGAATTTCTAAGATCTTTTCCTCAAAGGTTTGTAAAATTATGTAAGAGCATATCAATTAGATTGCTTGCAAAAAAATAATATCCTTATATGATGATTTATATATACAAATAACTATGATGAGTTCTGACATAGGTTATGATCATGACAAAAGAAACAAACACTATTCTTTTTTCCCCTCACTCTGATGATATAGCTTACTCTTTAGGTGGGGCTTTATTGTTAGATTATTTTAAAAATCCCTTAATGGTTACTGTCTTTACAAGATCTACTTTTTCTCCAAGGATTAAGTTAAGCGGTGAGGAAGAAATTACTTTAAAAAGAAAAAAGGAAGATGAAACATTTGCTGAAACTTTAGGTTTGTCTTTGAAAACATTGCACTTTCCTGAACCGCCGTTAAGAGGTTTGGGTACAGATGAAAAGATATTCACCTCAAAAGCAATGTCTGATCCAATATTTGAAGAAGTTTCTGAAGCCATATATGATATTATTTCTTCTTTTCCGGGAAGTCTTGTAGTTTCGCCACTTGCTTTGGGAAATCATATAGATCACCAAATTGTTTTGCTTAGCTGCATTAAGGCTTGTGAGGATTTGGGAAATCCTATTCTGTTTTATGAAGATCTTCCTTATGCTTCCTGGTTCACTTTTAAACAGATAAAACAGCATATAAGGGAAATAAATCCTGATTTAACTCCAGCTAAATTAGATGTTACTTCTGTTTTCGAGAGGCGGTTAAAAAACCTGCGTTTGTATTCGACTCAAATTGGAAGAAAAATTCCTGCTGGTGTTTATACTCATTCTAAAAGATTGAATTATGAGCATGAGGATTTAATAGATAAGTTGTGGGTGCATTCTTCTTTTAGATCTTTGTTTTCTTATATTGCACGGATGAACAATGGTTCCAGATATGAATGCTTATGGGAATAGAAACCAATTTATGCAATCTATTGATTTATTTTATATGTTTTGCACAATTCTATAAGTAAGATAAGCTTAATATATTTAGTATATAATTTATAATATGTATTTACTTGAAAAATGAATAAATGCGATTGATTAATTGATTGATATAATTTCGAATAGAAATTATAATTGATAATATGGTAATTATTTATTATATATTGTAGGTGGATTTATTGGCCGGTATAGAAGTTTCTATTGTGATTCCTACACGTAATAGGTGTAAATCTTTAAAAGAGACTTTAGAATCTCTTTTCAATCAAACATACTCTTATGAGAAGTATGAAATAATAGTTTGTAATGATAATAGTTCAGACGATACTGAAAAAATAGTCAAGGAGTTAATTGACAAAAACATTCATAATCTAAGATATTTCAAAATTGAAAGCAATATTGAAGGTCCTGCAAAAGTTAGAAACTTCGGAATTATCAATGCAAAAGCTCCTATAATAGGATTTACCGATGATGACTGCATTTTACCCAGCAATTGGATTGAGCTTGCAATGCTACGTTTTAAAGAAAATCCTGAGATATGCGGATTATATGGAAAGGTAGTTACTTTTGGTACCTGTAAAGATAAGAAATTTACAATAGCGCGTCGTGTAGATGTTCTTGAAGATAATGGTTCGTATGTCACTCCAAATGTCTTCTATAAAAAAGATATTCTTGTAGACGTAGGTATGTTTGATCTTGAAATGCGATATTTACAAGACATAGAGTTGGGATGGAAGGTTCGAAAAAAAGGACCTATTCTTTTTGAACCTTCTATCTTAGTTCATCACAAAATACATTGTGCTTCAATTAGAAACTACTTGAAACGTCAAAGAAAGCATGAATATTGGGTTTTAATGTATAAAAAGCACCCAGAAAATCTAAAAAATGATAGACTTATGTTAGGACATATCTATAATAGAAGTGTTTTTTTAGTAATATCTTTGTTTGTGACATTATTAAGTTATATACTTATACAAAACTTATTTTCACCATTATTATTTTTATCACTACTGGTGTATATGTGGGCACATGTGATAATAGATAAAAACCTTCAAAAATATCCGATGAGGGTTTTACTTTTCCCTCGATATATCATTGCTGACGTTATTCGATTTTTAATATCATTAAAAGCAAGCATTAAATATAAATTTCTTGTTTTATTCTAATATCAGGACATATTTTTTATTTATTTTTTAGTAACTATTCAGCCTAGCTCATTTCCACCAAGCTGATTTTTCTCTCCAATTAATTCTGCAATATTGGAATAAGTGAACCCTCATAGAATATTGCATTAATCGAGTCTATAACAGACATGGAATTCTTGCTAACAGTAGAAACGTATCCTCTTATCCGGCAGAAATTTCTCGCACCTTGTTCACTACGGAAGGTACCGGATATCTTCTGTTGTACTTTCGTCATTCTGATA
>NZ_MBKP01000004.1 GCF_002243045.1 Methanolobus psychrotolerans | reverse complement strand
TTTTCATTTCAGGATGTGTCGTCTGGCGGGCATATTTCCTCACTGTTTTCCTGTCTTTACCTGTTCTTTCTGAGATCTTACTGATGCTCAGACCTTGTGAATACAAATCTCTAATCAATAGCCAATCCTCCGCTTTCAGCATTATTCACAATCCTTGAACTTTTGTCAGGAATTGTGAACTGGGGAATTTTAAACCGCCGAAAGTGGGGAATTATTCACCGCCGATGACACCATCTGACCATAGATCGCAAAAATAATGTCAATATACCTAATGGGAAGACCAGTTTCCTGGCTGAATTTCCTGCCATGAATCACGGTTTTTAATAATTGATCTTCACTTTCAATTAAACCGATTCTTTTGAAGATACGGGTTATGACCCGGTCAGGCTTTAAAACTGGAAGACCAATTTCAGTCATAAAATGATACGATGTTATCACCTAAAAAAGAAAACGTATATTGCAGTTCTTCCTTGAGTAGCATCAGGTTCTCAAAAGATTTTCCAGTTTCAAAAGAATCGATATAGTCCTTGAATGACCCATTTTTTTCTACTATCTCTTTGAAGATCATCGCGTTTTGAATGCACGCTGATATTTTCTTTTCATTTTTGATCATCTGTCCATCTTGCATAATCTCAGTGATTTTTGAGTCATCATAATCCGAAACCGTCTTAAAATCAGGAAAATAAGATTTAATGATACTCATTTTGTTGGTTACTGTTTCAGCCTTGAATCCTGAATAGAATATGACTTCTACTAACCTTTTATAATACTCTGCATCAGATAAATTTTGAGTTTCAAAGCTTTTGTAGTATCCAAAATTGTCTTTGAATTTATCTTCCGATAGCGAGCAATGGTTTTTTAGGCTTGGCTCAACCTTGTTAAATATGTGATTATATGGAATCATAACTCCACCCCACTTAAAAAGTAGTAACCTGTCAATAGAAAAAGATTACTATTTGATAATACTCCAATCTTTATCGCAAGAAATAACAATCGTTACTTTACAAATATATTCGACACCGATTAATACCATTAAAACAAATTAAATAGAAGCATATGACCTCACAATTCAATCATAATACAACTGATAGATATATTCAGCAACTTAAGGAACTGCTGCCCGAACTTGATAAGAGATTTAATGTAAGTTCTCTTGCTGTATTCGGCTCTTATGTAAGGGGAGAACAAACTAAAACCAGTGACCTTGATATATTGGTCGAATTTAGTGAAACTCCTGGCCTTCTTGAATTTGTCGAGCTTGAAAACTATCTTTCGGACACACTCGGAATAAAAGTAGATCTTGTGCTCAGAAAGGCTTTAAAGCCTACAATCGGAAAAATCATATTGAGTGAGGCAGTGCCAGTATGAAAAACGAGCGCCAAACCACTGATTATATACAGGACATCCTGTACGCTGAAAAAAGTGGATGAATTTACAAATGGTTTAACCTATGACCAATTCATTGAGGATAAAAAACACAGTTTGCAGTAATCAGGGCAATTGAAGTTATAGGCGAAGCGACAAAAAATGTTCCCGATTCAATTAAGAATACCTATCCTTCGATTCCATGGAGAAGTATCGCAGGAATGCGTGACAAACTGATACATGCATACTTTGGAATAGACATGGATATCCTCTGGAAAACAGCTACTGAAGAAGTACCTGAAATAGAGCCTAAAATCAGAACGATTCTTGGAAACATAGATTGAGATCAATCACCTCAATAAATATGGATCAATATATTGTACGAATGGGAAAACGCTCAATTATACGATCTCAAAATGCTTAGATCAACAAACTCACCAATTCAGAAAAACAAAAGGAAAACTCCATGTCCATCATAGAAATCGGTTGCTGTGGAGCATATTGCAAAACTTGTCGCCCATTCAATAACGGAACCTGTCGTGGCTGCAAGCTCGGATATGATTCAGGTGAAAGGGCCATCAGCAAGGCAAAGTGCAAAATAAAAGTTTGCTGCATGGGAAAAGGTTACGATACCTGTGCCGACTGTCCTGAAATAGCTTCATGTCCTACGATCAATGAGTTCTGCGGAAAAAATGGACATAAATACAGGAAGTATAGGCAGGCAATCCAGTTCATCAAAAGCAATGGGTATATTGCTTTTCTGGAAATAGCAGACAAATGGACAAATGCCTGCGGCAAATACGAATAACTTTTTGTGGCTTGCCTGCATCTAACCTTACACTACAAAAGGATCACATAAACATGAACCCAGGTAAGAGCAGAGGAAATATCAGGATAGGAGCAAGCGTAGGGATCGTACTTAAGCAAGACCAGAAAAGTGGGACTATAACCCAGGGTGTTGTAAAGAAGATCCTGACAAATTCGACATCCCATCCGCATGGAATAAAAGTGCAACTAGAAGATGGTCGTGTCGGAAGGGTTAAAGAAATAAACTAAATTTATAGTTTACATTCAATCGAATATAACGCATAGTAATAATCAATAATAATGCTTGCTCATTCATATTCATGATGCAAGCCTACCTTCAATACAATATGTTACTACTTTTCAAAAAGCAAACTATCGCACTCATCTGAGAGCAAGTATGAACAGGATATAAGTTCAAGCATTCTTGGTATAGCATGCAAAACTCTTTTTGCAACTGGTACACCTTGAAGCAGATTTATATTTTGCTCCGAAATTAACCGGATTTCCGGAACTTATTGAAACACAAACAATGCACTGCCCAGAGGGTATTGTCGCAAGGATTTGTGAACCACAGCCAGGACATACCACAGTTTCAAGATTCATATCTACATCCCTCTTTATTATACATATAGAATGACATAATAGTATGATGTATTAACAAAAATACACGTTTAAAAAAAGGTTATTAGGCAGATAAAGATCAAACCATGTCAATCTTAACGTATCTACCTTTGGTAAATAAATTCCAGACAGTTATATTGAGATATAACTTAATATCTGGCTGGCTTGTGCTTCTGGTAGCAGTCCCTGCAGTATACAGGTCTGTCGCCGGATGGCACGAAAGGTACTTCAGTTTCCTGTTTGCAGTCTGAACAAGTTGCTTTGTGCATCTCTCTTGGACCGCTAGATCTGAAGCCGCCGCCGCCGCCTCTGCTGTTTCCGCCTCTGCTGTTTCCGCCTCTGTCATTGAATCCCATATTTTTATCTCCTTAAGTTTTATTAGTTCGCTCAGCAAAAGCCGAGATTGAAAAATCCCGCATGACTAGTTTTACCTGACTTTGGCCAGATACCTCTTTCCTATACGACGAACTCCAACTGTCCTAGCAATTATTAAAAGAAACACACAAAATAGAGTAATCCTTTATTAAATCGTTGAGCAATCGAACTAGATGTAAATAGCACCCTATAGTATAAATACCCAGTGCTATCAAGTTAAGTACTAAAGCTTTGCCGGATAGTAAACAAAATATCAGGTCACTTTAAGCAAATTCATTATCCCGTGACAATTGCATGTCGTCGCAATAAAGAAAATATTACCCTCGATCTGAGGCAAATCCCTAATCCTATACACTGCCTTCACATACTCCATCAAGGAGATCATATATTCCTTGAAATCAACCCCTTTTATACCCCCAATTCCAGGCTTCATCTGGCAGCTCTCAAACACCCATCCCGTGTATAAAGGCAGCAGTTTCCTGACATATGCGGTGATCGTTTCAGGTTTCTCCCGCCTGAAATTGTAACAGTATTTTTCAGGCCCAATGCACTGGTCAGGACAAATCTCCCCGATCTTTGCATATGAGAACATGATAACTCCTCCGGTAAGAGAACTGAATACTACAATATTTTCTGGCAACTGAGACAGGATACCATTGAAATAAGCGGTCAGCTTTTCATCCTGTTCATCTATGCAAAGAGCTGAGATCAATGGCCTGGAAGAAATCGAACCCAGCATATCAATTGCCATATTTACAACTGCATGAATGGGTACAGCAGGAATTATGTACTCAGGTATCCCGGCTTCCAGAATTTCAGGAACATCACAAACATCCATGCAATGAAAAAAGACATTGTTTACATTACCTTTTAACCTGCGGGAATTATGGATTTGCCTGAAAAGTTCATCCCTGTCAACCACAACTGAACTTTTTGATGCCTCTGCCACTTCATCAACATCGATTATTACTACAAAAGGGAAAGATCGCTCTTTTGCATACCTGGCAAAATCACTTCCAATCTTTCCGCCACCGAGCACAAGGTAGTAACCATCTATGACCGGGAGCGAACTGAATTCCGCCATCTTCCGGTTCAGACTGGAAAGAAGTTCATTAGTCACAATACTAAAGCATAATTTAATGTATATTATCCTTTTCAAATGTCGTTGGAAAATAAAATGATCAAGAAAATGATCCGGAAAAAGGAAAAGGAAAAAGGAAGATTAAGAGAAGGGAGAAAAAATAACTACTTCTTTTCCTTTGACTCATCAATCTTTTTCGTGATACCTTCCTGTGCCTTCTTCATATGAGGCTTGGCTTTCTCATAGCCTTTCTTCGTCTGATGCGCAGCGAATTCAGCACCTTTTGCAGTATATTCTGCCGCCTTCCTGCCAGCTTCCTTTATTGCAGGCACACCTTTCTCACTGAATTCGTGTGAACCCTTTTTGATAAGTTCCTGTGCCTTTTCCCTGTTTCCAGCTTTCTTCAGAAGCAGAACACCAGCACCGGCAACTGCACCGATGATAATTACCGGCAGCAACCAGAACAAAGACAGACCCCCGTCGTCATCCGGCCCTTCATCAGATATCTTCACATCAATTTCCGTACCAAGGTCTCCTTCATAGGCATAAGTTGGCTCAGTATCCTTGTAGATGACATACTCCATATCACCGGTGGCACCTGTATTTTCCAGCGAGAACTTGTGCTCATCAAAGTATTCATCCGGCTCTTCGAGTTTGCTGATAAGCTCCTGATTACTGATGGTGTAGGTTTCCTCAGCAGTGTACTCCACTGAATACGGTTCTATCGTGATCTGTGCCGGAACATCAGACGGAAGCGGCTGTACATATAACAGACCGTCCCTCAGATCGACCACATATTCATAATCATTTCCATAACCCAATTCGAGATAATGCACCTTTACAAGATACTGATTTACCTCCTCATCCCTTACCTTCAGGTAAGCACCATCGACCCTTACGGCAGAACTCCTGTTCATTCTATCGTAGTTAGCAGCTTTTCCAACGACCATGCCTTTCTTGTACTCTATCTCAGAAGTAGAATTTAGACATCCAAGATCAAAGAAGAACTCACCTGCATCGTATCTTCTGTTGTTGTTGGCATCCCTGAAGCCCTCAAAGTGGTCTCTTAAACCATTACCTTCGGTGGTATCAATAAAGAAACCATGTGCAATGAACAGTTTATCGATCTCGTCTGCCTTGCTGGGATTGGCCTCCTTGAATGCTACATAGTAGTCATAGAAATCGTTTCTCTGGACCTTGAGAACAGACCAGATGTTATCCAGGGACATGGTGATCGAGTCTCCATTATCATTATTTGAGTCATACATATCCCATAGCAGAGAGGCAACAGCAAACTCCTCAAGGTATCCACGGCTGTCCCATGGACGGTAATTATTCTCAAGACTTCCAAATGACGCATATATATCGGATTTTGTCTGCCCGTCTGATGGATTACTGTCGCCCCATTTGTCTGACATCACAAGAGCCATGAACTCGGCAAATCCCTCTTCATATGAATCACCGGTATTCGGGTTAAGGAATCCGTCATGATTCGCAGTCCCTGCTACATTGCTGCCGGGTGTCCACCCTCCATATGTAGCATACATCAGGTGATGGGCAAATTCATGATACTCACGGTTCTTTGGTCTGTTGGAATTAGAATATCCTGCATCATTAGAGGAAATCAATATCCTGGAACTACCTGGAGAATAGAGAGTATCATCGTTGTTGTTACCAACAAGCACTTCCACCGGCAGCTTATAGCTTATATTGGCTCCAAGGTCAATAATACAGAAATCCACTGCTTCGGCCGTATGGGCATAGATCACACCAAGACTTTTCATGTCTGCAAGATTACCGGTGCTGCTTTCCCTGTCACGTCCCGGTGAACCGTCAAGACGAACATGAACTTCAACATTCTCATGGTTTATTATAGCCAGTTCCTGATAGTACCAGACTCCTTTATAGTTGCTACCTGCAAGGTCATAGACCTTGAAGTAGTTCTTGTCGTCCCTTTCGTATGAGAAGATTACCCAGAAATCCATCTTGACATCTGTTTCCTTCTCATCCAGCTCTATGGATAAAGGCATCTGGAAATCACCATGTTCATCTGTCCTGCCTATGAAGGTCTCACCTTTTACCTTTGCCTGCAGCTCCACGTATAGCAAAGGATTGCCATCTCCATCGCTTACAGAACCGCTGATGTAAATAGTCTCAGGACCTGAGTGGGCAGATTGCTTTTTAAGAGGGACGGATACGAGCCACTGCCTGTGCTGACAGGATTGTAGCGCTGACTTTTTACGATCTGATGGAACTCCTCAAGTGTTTCACCTGCAAATGAATCCGGGTCATCAACATCCTGCATATTCTTACTTAACAAACCATTGTATAACAGGAAATCATTGATGACAATCTCATAAGTGTAGGATGCTGTTACTGTATAGGTATCATAAGGATTTCCATCGTCGTCGTATTTTGTGTTTTTGGACTTTGTAACTGTGTACATGTAGTACCCTTCGGATGTACCCTCTTCACCGAATGTACCATAACTGTAACTTGAAACCTCCATGCCTTCTTCAGGATTTGTAAGATATTCCTTTGGAATGAACTGGCACAGAATGTAGTCATCGTTTATAGGACCATAACAACGTCCCCTGCTGAAAGAGCCTGAATATGACTGGAGAGGGTCATCAAAAACGCGTACTTCAGAATTTCTTTTGTATGAAAATGTTGGTGTCCATGTCATTTTTTCCCAGTTCTCTGTTTTAAGTTCCCCATTTGGCACATCGGGAAGATCGGCATCAAAACTTACAGGAGAAGCCCTGACCTGTTTTGAGACTTTACAAATGTCACCATAGTAGACACCCCATTCAGGATATTTTGCCTGCATTTCATCTGTGCTGCCATAGAATTGGAAACTTACAGTGGCGACTTCATCGCCTTCCCTGAATCCCGATATCATTATGGCATCAAAAACAAGTTCATCCTGACCAGTATATTCTATCTCATTTGGAGCATACCGGTCATTGGGCCATTTCAGCATGATGTTCTCATACGTTGTTATGTCAATTATTTTTGTAAGTTCTTTTACCAGAGGATCATCGATTATGAGTTTCGCCTGGAATATCTCGCCTGATACCACATTATCAGGCATCTCTATCCTGACACCCTGTGCTTCTGCTGCAAAAGCGGGCATGCAGAGAAAGAGAAGAAGTAAAGATATAGCAAGAATTATTATTTTCAATATACCACCCAGTTACTGTACTTTACAATTGTATGATACTTTGTTTTTGTAATGTAATATGAACTCATTTTTTAGTTCACAGATAAATAAAGAAATTATGCCAGAGAATCACACATCTCTGGTCTTTAAAACAGAATTACAAATAAGCCCTGTTGTTAGTGAACACAGCGGACAGCAGTCCGGTTCAATTTACCCTGTTGCCGTAGATAGCCTGCAAATGACCCTTCGGATCAAAATCTGTCTTAAACTTCAGTTTTCCGGAATTGTGCTGAATAGTGACCTCCCATATATTAGAGAAACCATCATCACCATCAGAAACGCTCTTCTTTTTTACACGAATGGAACTTATACTTGAATTGGGGATCGCAAAATTGACAGGAGTTTCTGCTAATGCTGCCTGTGCACTCATGTTGGCATATCTTTCAGCATACTTTGAAGTGCTTGATAACTGGGCACCCCACTGGCCAAAGAAGCCTTTTCCCTCTGCTTTGGCCTGTTCACGTGACTCTTTTACAACCTGATTAAGCATTGCGCTTGTGACCTTGGCAAAAACGGTCGTGCCGGGTGTTGCGATCAAAGTGAACATGTCATAGGACATACCAAGCATTTTGCTTTTCTTCATGCTTGGAACAATACCGATTATTTCGTCTTCCATCAAAATCCTCCTCTGCATCTATTGGATTGTGACCACCGCTGTACCATTTAGTTTCAACCATAGATGACTATAAATAGAGTATAAAGTAATAAATATAAAAAGATTGTTGCTTTCTTTTTCTAAAAATTGCAGAACATGATCACCTTGAAGTATGCATAATACATCACATTAAACCATACAAAAATAAAAGACTGCAAAACAATTATTACTCTTAGACCATTAAACGGGGAGAAACTAAAAAAAACGCGAGATGGGCAGATGCAGCACTTATCAGACAATTATGAGGTCATGCAGGGACCGCTTGTTGAGATGGAGAATATAGTTGTCAGGAAAAATGGAAGGCTCATCCTTGATTCCATATCTTTCAACATAAAGAAAGGCGAGAATATAGCCATCATCGGACCGAATGGCTCAGGCAAGTCATCTATCATCAAAACAATTATCGGAGACTATCGCCCTATTGCAAACACAGAGGGAATGGTCTTCAGGATTATGGAGAAGGACAGGTGGATGATCTCAGACCTGAAGAAACTCCTCGGAATCGTGTCCGGTGACCTTCAACTGGAATATATGAGAGACATCTCAGTAGTAGAAGTGGTCCTTTCCGGTTTTTTCAGCAGCATCGGAATCTACCCGAACCTGAAAATAAAACCTCAAATGCTGAAAAGAACTATGGAGATCATCGATTTCCTTGAGATAAGACACCTTGCTGACAAGAACATCTCTGAAATCTCAACCGGTGAAGCAAGAAGAGTTCTCATCGGAAGGGCACTTGTCCACGACCCCATGATACTTGTTCTGGACGAGCCGACAAACAGCCTTGACCTGAAAAGCAAGCATAAGTTCAGGGAAACTGTGAGCAAGATAGCAGCCTCAGGAAAGAGCATAATCCTTGTTACCCACGACCTTGAGGATATCGTACCTGAAATACACCGTGCGGTTCTTCTGAAGGACGGCAGGATATTTGCAGACGGAGATATTGAGGATATTCTTACTGCTGAGAAACTGACAGAGTTATTTGGTATTCCGGTCGAGGTTGGTAAGGATAAGGGATATTATCATGCATGGTGCTGAAATGAAACATTTTTATTTCGAAATTTCTTCATATGAGTTAATAGGAGAGGTTCCATTTTTATAATGATAATAAGGCATTCCACCAATTATTTGTTCATTTCCCCTATAGCTTACAAATGAACCAATGTTGAATCTTTGTATATATGCCTCTTCCAATGTAGTATGCTCTTTAATGCTAACAACAAAGTTTACTAAATGAATATGACCTACCAAATCCTCATACTGATTTTTGTAAACTAAATCTAAGACCACATTGAAGAAATCAATGTTATTTAGTTTCATAATTTCAAGTAGTTCATCAAAATCAAAAAAACGATCTGTGCATAGACCTTTTGAAAAAACCTCATTAAATTCATTCCTAGGTAAATTATATGTATGCTCGAAATCGACATAAATAGCATTAAAAAAAGGTGTGCAGCTGAAATGTTGATTAACTTCATTTGAAGCTATAATGTAATTATTATATTTAGAAATTGGATACTTAACATATGAATTGTCCTTAATTTCCCTATTATCTCTATCAAAAAGATTATCATTTATATAAGAAAAACAAAGTTTGGGATAATACTTCCGTATTTTGCCTTCATTAAATAGTTCATTCCATTTTTTGATTTGATCATCTGGAGATTCTAAGCTATATACATCTCTGAAATCTTTTGCCATTTCCAAACGCTGACGAAGAATTTCGCGAGTACTACAATTACGATCTTCCCCAACTGCAATAAAAGCAACTGGAGAGTATTGAGCAAGAATTCCTATATCAAAAGCATTTCCTGTGCCTTTATTATTTACTTGTAGAGAGACAGTATTTTTTGAGATTTTAACATCATATACTTGTAGTGCTGGATTTATTTGATTTTTCAACAATTTCATTTGGTTTATCATCGCTTTTGTTTGTGACTCTAAAAAAAGAAGTTGTTTTTTTGTACTAGCAATGTTTTTATACGCATAGTATGCAAGTAAAAGTGTGCCAGCAGCTACACAAAAATTAATTATTGTGTCAAGCGTAATAGCTCCAGTTGTTACACCCATATCTGACATGTTTATAGCCATATAACCCTTAAATATGTACATTTCAATGCTAAATACTTATGGAAATTGTTTTATTGAAATAATAAACCGATATGATATTCTTGATTTTAGCCACCAATTAAGAAGATCTCAAAACAACAAACCCACACAATTCTCTTTTAGTATATGCATTCAAATATAATTGGCTCATATTCTAGCCCAAAAATAAGATTACACTAATATACACGGATGATACCATGAGGGAATTTATCGACCAGCTCAGGAAGAACGGGAAACTTGTTGAGATCACAGAACCTGTTTCAAAGGTGTTCGAAGCACCGCGTATTGCCAAGAAGACACCTGGACCGGTGCTATTCCACAATATCGATGGGAACAAAGCCATCATGAACGTGCTTGGTTCAAGGGATGAACTTGCGACAATGTTCGGTGTGGACAAGGACAAGATCATCAAGAGACTCTCGGAAGTATCACCTGAAGGCGAGGTCGTTGTTGTAAAGGATTCACCAACTATGGAAGTCATCGAGGATGACGTGGACCTTACCAAACTCCCTATAATGACTCATTTTGAGAAGGATGCAGGACCTTACATCACAGCCGGAGTTGTTGTCACAGAATATGAAGGTGTGATGAATGCAGCTATCCACAGGCTTCTGGTTGTGGATAAGACCAGACTTGCAGCACGTCTTGTAGCTCCAAGGCACAGCTATGTGATGCATAAGAAAGCATCCGAGAAAGGAGAAAAACTTCCGGTTGCAATCGTTATTGGTGCAGAGCCTACAGTGACCTTCGCATCAACAACCCGTGTCCCTGCCGGAAAGGAATTCAACTATGCTGCTGCCCTGCGTGGAAAACCTGTGGAACTGTTTGAATGCTCAAACGGGATCAAAGTTCCTCATGCAGAAATAGTCCTTGAAGGCTACATCGACCCGAAAGAAAGAGTGGACGAAGGACCATTCGTGGACATCACAGGCACTTACGACCTTGTGAGAAAGGAACCTGTCATACACATTACAAGAATACTGCACCGCAAAGACCCTATTTACCACGGGATACTCCCGGCAGGACCTGAACACCTGCTCATGATGGGAGTCCCATACGAACCAAGGATATTCAACGCAGTCAGCGAAGTCACAACAGTAAAGAACGTGGTGCTCACAGAAGGTGGATGCTGTTACCTGCATGCAGTGGTGCAGATCGAAAAACAGACCGAGGGTGACGGTAAGAATGCCATCATGGCAGCCTTCGCAGCCCACACAAGCCTGAAGCATGTGGTTGTAGTTGACGATGATATCGACATCTTCGACCTGCATGATGTTGAATTTGCCATTGCCACCAGGGTGAAGGGTGACATGGATATCATGATAATACCTAATGTGAGAGGAAGTTCACTTGACCCACGTGGTGCACCTGACGGCACAACCACCAAGGTGGGCATAGATGCCACCAAGGTACTCAAAGAGGCTGAGAACTTTGAACGTGCAAAGATGCCAGAGTGAGAGTAAAAGAAAACGGCGGGACAATAATGTATCTTACACAGGAAGAGGAAAAGACCCTTGAAGGAGAGTACGGCCAGAGCCTGCAAAAAGCCATTGAGATCCTTGTGGCACTGGGAGATATCTATGGTGCGGACCAGCTGATACCTGTGAAAAGTGCGCAGATAGCTGGAGTATCTTATAAAACAATAGGAGATGCGGGACTCGAATGGATATCAGACCTTGAAGGGAAAGTGAAGATACCTTCAATACTCAATCCGGCTGGCATGGACATCACCAGATGGAATGAGATGGGCATTGATCCTTTTTTTGCAAAGAAGCAGCATGAGATCATAGAGGCTTACGCAAAACTTGGCATCCAGACCAAATGCACATGCACACCTTACTATCTTGAAGGATTCGATGTTAAGCTGGATGACCACATTGCATGGAGTGAGTCTTCAGCAGTTTCCTATGCCAACTCCGTGATAGGTGCAAGGACAAACCGTGAAGGAGGTCCTTCGGCACTAGCTGCGGCACTGGTAGGGAAAACAGCAAATTACGGATACCACCTTGATGAGATGAGAGTACCTGTGATAGCTGTGGAAGTTGATTGTGAGCTATCCGGATCGGATTACGGTGCCCTTGGTTACGTTGTCGGAAAAACTGTTGGAAGCCGGGTGCCCATGTTCTACATGAAAACTGAGCCTTCTAAAGATGAGATGAAATCCCTCGGAGCTGCAATGGCAGCATCCGGGGCTGTGGCCCTGTATCATATCGAAGGTGTGACACCTGAAGCTATCAGGAACAAGTTTGCAAGACCTGATGAGATAATCCCTGTGGAAAGAAGACAGATAGACGAAGTATATGAAACAAACAGGGAAATACAGTCTACGGAGATAATAACCGTGGGATGCCCGCACTGCTCACCTGCGGAGCTGGAAAGGATCGCACAACTCGTGGATGGAAAGAAACTGCAAAAAGAGATGTGGGTATGTACTGCAAGAGAAGTTGCTGAAAAGTATCCGGATCTTGTTGCGAAGATAGAAAAAAGCGGGGCAAAGATCGTGTGTGATACCTGTATGGTAGTGTCGCCTGCAACCAACAAGTATGCATCCATGACTGTAAATTCCGGAAAGGCACTTGCCTACGTGCCAAGCATGTGCAAGGTGGCTGCCAAATATGCGAGCATTGAGGATTGCATCAAAGAGGCAGGTGTTGTTGATGAGAATTAATTGCAGGACCATTGCAAGAGGTGTTGCAGAGGGAGAGGTGCTCCTTACCCGTGACCCAATATCATTCCTCGGGAATGTTGACCCTCATACCGGGATTGTTGTAGAGCCTCAGCACGAACTGTATGGGCAGTCCATCTGCGGAAAGGTTCTTGTTTTCCCTTACGGAAAGGGGTCTACTGTTGGATCATATGTCATTTACCAGCTTTTCAAGAACAATGTGGCACCTGCTGCCATGATCAACCTGGAATCCGAACCAATTGTGGCAGTCGGGGCGATAATATCAGGAATACCTCTTGTAGACAGGCTGGAAAACGATCCTTTTGAGCTATTGAAGAGCGGTGACAGGATAATCGTTAACAGTACAGGTTCCTTCGTAGAGATAAACAAAGATCAGAGCTGAGACTTAAATTCATGGATGTCTGCTTTCGCTGGAACAAAAAGAACATGTATAGCCTTGCTGCGCTGGCACCGCTGGTTCCCGGCGCTTTGAAGGTTAAAGGACCCCATGACGGAATAATGATATACAGCTTTGCCACCAGGCAGGCTGAATCTGTGTTCCGGGAAGTGAGAAAAGCAAATACTGATTCCGTATTCATAGCAGGCGGGCCTCATCCATCCGGTGCGATTGAGGATACACTGGACCATTTTGATTACGTGGTTGTAGGAGAAGGTGAAGAAACCCTGCCCGAACTTATAGAAGCTATAATCTCTGGCAAGGACACATCCCATGTAAAGGGAATAGCCCATAAGGACAGCGATGGCAAAACCGTCATCACGGACAAAAGAGACCCTGTTGACCTTGATAAGTATCCATGTTTTGACCCTGATGTTGTGATGGCACCCCTTGAGATCAGCAGAGGATGCCCTTTCAGGTGCAAGTATTGCCAGACACCACGCCTCTTTGGTAACAAGATGAGGCACCGGAGTGTAGATTCCATAATGAGGTTTGTAAAATATTATAAGGACCTGAGATTCACATCTTCAAATGCCCTGGCCTACGGAAGCGACGGGATATATCCCCAGCTCGATAAGGTTGAAAAACTTCTCTCAACACTTCATGAATATGGAGGTAGGAACATCTTTTTTGGCACATTCCCGTCTGAGGTCAGACCGGAATTTGTCACCAACGAGTCGCTGGAACTTATCACAAAGTACTGTACCAACACCAAACTGAGCCTTGGCGCACAGTCAGGCAGTGACCGCATTCTCAGAAGTATCCTTAGAGGGCACACAGTCGATGATGTTGTTAACAGCATCGAACTCTGTTTTGACCACGGGATTACTCCAGTGGTGGATTTCATGGTGGGATTCCCTGATGAGACAGAAGAGGAACAGGATATGAGCCTTGGACTCATCAAATGGATATGTAAGAAAGGAGGACATGTGCACTCACATTACCTTACACCCCTGCCGGGAACACCTTACGCAAATGTAACGACTTCATCTGTCAGCGACCATTACAGGAAGGTACTGGGGAAGATGGCATTAGAAGGAAAGGTTACCGGATCCTGGGAATGAAAACGTTCAATACTGATTCATTGTTTTTTGGCCCTATGCTCTATAAACTCACCATTGAATAAGACAAAGACTGTTATTTCCTCACCTTTGTTGAATTTCCTCATTTCCCTGTCGTACACACCCTGTATATGTCGGAGGCTATTTTTTTTGAAGTATTCTTCTGCCTTCCTGAAAAATTCTGCAACCTGCTTAAGATAGCCTGTTTCATAGGATTTTATCTGCAGTGCAATATCTTCGGACTCCTCATCGCTTATTTCAGTATGGTAACACCCGTGCTGACCTGGACCGGCTATCTGCCTCCAGTCGATGTTGCCGTCCTCATCCGGTTCACGGTGAAGCATGTAGGGGTAAAGCCTGCATATTATAGGGCGCTGCTCATAGATGGCGCATCTCCGCTCATTGAGGAAGATGCAAGAACCATCTTCTTTTACTTTAAGTGCATAACCGGAAACATAGAAACGACCGTGCTGGTCACATAGTTCATAATATGGAGCAGGTTCCAGATAATCAGAAGCTATCTCTTGTATCCTTATGACATCAGCTGTGAGAAGAAAAACATGGTCGTTAAATTCCCGGGTGCAGCAACGTGCACAAAAGTCACATTCGAAACCAACTTCCTTTATTATATCCCTTAGTTTGCCCATGGGATAATCCTGCACATCTTCAATTTCTTTGCTTATGATTTTAAGCTGTTTCTCAATTGGCGAAGTAACAGTGATCAACTCCTCTTATAATGGCTTCCATAATCTTTACTCTCTAAAAGCAATTTTGGTCTGATTTTCCCGTAAACTTTAATAATGAGCATTACGTCTAGAAGTAAACTCAACGACTAGGATTCTATATCTAGGTTAAGCTTAAAATTTACAATTAAAAATTTATACTTAATATTATTCAAGAGGATTGATCATGGGTAAAACAGGCAGCATTGAATGGGTAAAGGTAAAAGGACGTAAGGGCAGAGCAATCAAAGTAGAGAAAGCCAATGAATTAAAGGCACACCCCGGACCAGCACAGAGGTATTCCTCATCCGGCACTAAAAGAAGATTTATTCGCAGATCTTCAAAAGCACTCGTAAAGTGAGTTTACTCACTTTTACACAAATACTTTTTTATTCAATTTTCTTCAATGGATTTGCTTTTTTAGTTTATTCTTTCCTTGTACAAAAAGCAAGGTATCCGATACGTTTATATAGAACTACAAACATTAAAAAACGACTTAAAACAAATGTTATATTAATTTCATATATCTAAGGAGGATAGACAATACATGGCAGGACAGATGGCAGGACAGCCAATTTTCATATTAAGAGAAGGAAGCCAGAGAACTAGAGGCAGAGACGCACAGAGCAACAACATCATGGCTGCAAAAGCAGTCGCTGAGGCTGTAAGAACAACACTTGGACCAAAAGGAATGGACAAGATGCTTGTAGACAGCCTTGGAGATGTAGTCATCACAAACGACGGTGCAACCATTCTTAAAGAGATGGACATTGAACACCCTGCAGCAAAGATGATCGTGGAAGTAGCCAAGACACAGGACGATGAAGTCGGTGACGGAACAACCACAGCTGCAGTAATCGCCGGTGAACTTCTCAAGAAGGCAGAAGAACTCATTGAACAGGACATACACCCAACTATTATCGCATCCGGTTACAGAATGGCTTCACAGAAAGCAAGCGAGATACTTAAAGGACTTGCAATATCTGTTACCAGGGACAGCAGGGATGTACTGTTGAACATTTCCGGAACAGCAATGACTGGAAAGGGTGCAGAGGGAACAAAGAGTATCCTCGCACAAATCACAGTTGATGCCATCACAAGTATTGTTGATGAAAACAACAAGGTCGATATGGACAACATCAAAGTCGAGAAGAAGGTCGGAGCTCGCATAGAAGATTCCGAGCTTATTAAAGGCATGATCATTGACAAAGAACGTGTCCACACCAATATGCCAAAAAAGGTCGCAAACGCAAAGATCGCACTCATTAACACTGCTATTGAGCTTAAAGACACAGAAGTGGATGCAGAAATCTCCATCACATCACCTGAGCAGCTTCAGTCCTTCCTTGACCAGGAAGAGAAGATGATCAAAGACCTCGTTGATAAAGTTGTAAAGAGCGGTGCAAACGTTGTATTCTGCCAGAAAGGAATCGATGACATGGCACAGCACTACCTTGCAAAAGCAGGCGTATTTGCAATCAGGCGCGTAAAGAAGAGTGACATGCAGAAACTCGCAATGGCAACCGGTGGAAAACTTATCACAAACGTTGATGAGATCACAGAAGATGACATGGGCCATGCAAAGCTTGTAGAAGAAAGGAAGATTGGCGGCGACCCGATGACCTTCGTTACAGGATGTGTAAATCCAAAGGCAGTTTCAATCCTCCTTCGCGGCGGCACAGAACACGTTATTGACAACATCGAGAGAGCACTTAACGACTCACTCAGAGTGGTTGGCGTAGCAATTGAAGATGAAAAGCTCGTAGCTGGTGGCGGATCCCCTGAAGTTGAAGTTGCATTGAGGCTTCAGGAATACGCAGCAACCCTCAGCGGCAGGGAACAGCTTGCAGTCAAGGCATTTGCAGAAGCTCTTGAAGTGATCCCAAGAACACTTGCTGAGAACGCAGGTCTTGACCCAATAGACATGCTCATGGAACTTCGCGCACACCACGAGAAGGGCATGAAGACAGCAGGTCTGAACGTCTACGAAGGAAAGGTAATCGACATGTGGGAAGCAGGCGTAGTTGAGCCACTGAGGGTAAAGACCCAGGCAATCAACGCAGCAGCTGAATCCGCAGTCATGATCCTCAGGATCGATGACATCATCGCATCCAGGCAGGGACCATCCGGACCTTCCGCAGAAGACATGGTTCCAGGCGGCATGCCCCCAGGAATGATGGGCGGCATGGATATGTAAATATCCGGAAAATAAACAAATACAAACACAAACTCATTTGCGCAGGTTCATCTGAACTCTGCGCAAAACTGCTTTTTTTGGATTTTTATCATCAAAACAGAAATCATTCAAGACATTTAAGTATGTCCTTTGAGTCATAAGCAGGCATGACATACCGTGTTCTGCCACGCATGCCCTTTCCGGAAAAGTCTGCATCAATAAGCCTTGATACATGCATTTTTTCAATTATCTCATAAAACCGTGTGTAACCAAGTCCGGTAATTTCATGGAATAATTTATAGAGATCGCCTGTCTGAAGGCTGCTATCCTTTGCAATAAGCCCGAGTAACGTCTTTTCATGATCAGAAAGTGACTTTATATTACGACAAAGATGCAGGAGCCTGGAGGCTTCGTAAGCCTTCTCGACATCTTCAATTGAAATCGTTCTGCTTGCCCTGCGTTCTGCATTAAGGCCGGAACGTTTCAGAAGATCGATACCTATCCTCAGGTCACCAGTCCTGTCCACATAATAAACGATCTTATCCCTTGCTTCGGCAGACACCACATCCTGAAAGAAAGAATGCTTTATACGATTATCAATTATATCCCCTATCTCATCGAGTTCATATCTTGGAAAGGCAATTTCCTCGGGTAAAAATACCGAGCCAACCCTGGGATCGAAATTGTAGGGAATTCCCACATCACTTATAATAGCTATTACAGATATCCGAGCACCAGGATATTGTTCATGAACCCTTAACAAGGAATACATCACCTCATCAGCATGTCCCTCTGGAAAGAGATAATTGATATCATCAAGGGCAACTACAAGGGTCTTGTTAGCATCCAGCAGGTATTTTATCACCTTTTCAAAAAGCCTCCTGAATGCGACGCCTGAAGAGGGAGGAGTGATATTCACCAGTTTTTCATAAATCCTCGAAACAACAGCAAACCTTGTAGAATCCATCTGGCAGTTGACCTTCACAAAGATCACATTATCAGTGTATTCTTTCATTTCATTGAATACTTTCATTACTGCCGTAGTCTTTCCAGTCCCCGGAGGACCTTTTACAAGACAGTTCACAGGCCGCATACCCCTCAGAGCAGGCTTCAAGCTGAACTGTAGGGACTGCATCTGTGAATCCCGGTGTGCAAAATAATCGGGCAGGTAATCAAACTCAAGTATCTCTCCATTGCTAAAAAGAGTTTCATCCCACAGAAGCATGTCCTTGCTCACTTTAAATCCCCTTCATTGATAATTCGATAGTAATGATGGCTGATAACTGTAAAGTAATAATTGCTGCAAATGGTCAGCGTGCATGACTAATATAATTATCTGCACATAATAACTTTTTGCTTTTATTCCCAATTACGAACATTGAAGGCAAAAGTTATCATGAAACAAGTGAGGTTATGTCTGAAACCGTCCTGATCAGAGTATCAACTTCTTCTTCAGTATTATACAAGGCAAACGATGCCCTCACAGTACCTTTAACACCCAGGTGATCAATACCGGGCATTGCACAATGATAACCGCTTCTCACGCATATTTTACGTGTCTGATCAAGGATCATAGCCACATCATGCGCATTCATTCCTGTCACGTTGAAAGATACCACACCAGCCCGGTCCTTTGGACCATAGACTTCAACGCCATCCAGTTCGCCAAGACGCCGGGCAGTATCCTTTGCAAGTGAACGCTCATGTTTTTCGATGGATTTTACACCAATATCTGCCACATATTCAACAGCACGCCCAAGACCGATTACACCAGGGATATTTGGAGTTCCTGCTTCAAATTTTGCAGGACTTGGCTCCATTTTGAAACTGTCAGTCGTTACGGCACTTACCATTCCACCACCAAGAAAGACAGGTTCTATTATATCGGGCTCTTTAATGTATAATAAACCAGTTCCCTGGGGACCTAGCAGACCCTTGTGTCCTGGACATACAAAAAAATCAGGGTCAATTGATTTAATATCCAGAGCCATGTTTCCTGCTGACTGTGAACCGTCCACCAGGACCTTAACACCATTCTGCCTTGCTATGCCGACGATTTTGCCTATATCCTGTATGGAGCCAAACACATTGGAAACATGGTTTACCGCTATAAGTCGGGTTGTATCTTTAATGGATGAACGGATATCTTCGGGATTAACAACGCCGCATATGTCCGGTTTGACAACTGAAAGCTCAACACCCATTTCCTTTAAACGCATCCATGGAAGTAAATTCGAATGATGCTCAACAAGTGTGACAATAACATGGTCACCTTTTTTCCACGGAAATCCCCTGGATACTGTATTGATACTTTCAGTTGCGTTCTTTGTGAAAATTGTCTTTGCAACATCCATATTCAGGAAAGCTGCCACTATCTCCCGGGCATCCTCAAAATGATTGGTAGTTTCCCTTGCAAGCCTGTGAGCCCCACGTCCGTGGTTGGCTGCATACTTATAAAAATAATCAAGCATTGCAGATACAGCCTGGACAGGCGTCTGCGTAGTTGCAGCATTATCCAGATATATCACATTTTTTAAAACAGGAAAGTCTTCCCGGACATTTAGAACATCATACATAGAAGCCAGTATGCAGAGAATATAAAAATAGTTTTGCAGGCTACTTTGCCTGCACTCCGCCTACCATGAAGCGATAAAGCTCCATTTCCTCAGAGTTGAGTTTATCTGCCGACACTCCATCAACTATTGCATGGCAACCTTTGAAGTTATCGACCACGTTTCTGTATTTTTTAACGTCTCTCATATATTTACCTCCTGTCTCTCATTAAACTATTCATTCACCTGGCAGGTTATCACAATAATATATACATTTTAAGAATATTTATTGGATTTTGCCGGCTGAACACATATGTTAGTACACATGATATAAAAAAGTATCTATTTGTGATTATTAAAAAAGAAGAAAAGATAAACTCAGGCATTTACAAAGATATAGTCAACATCTTTCTTCCCTTCGTGACAACTTATGCAGCCACCCACCTTCCCTTCGGACCTAACATTCCCTTCAGGAGAATAGGCTGCCCAGAACCAATCATTGTGTTCAGGATCAAAACCTTCCACCTTATACATGAGATAGATACCCGTGAGTTCCTTGTCGGCATTGAATCCTTCTTTTACGACCATTGTTTCATAAGGCATTGCTGATCCACCAATTTCAGCTGAAGCTAATGCATTGCTTGAAACATATATAGAAACATAATCACCATGTACACCTGTCCCATCCATCATTAACCCCTTGCCAGGCCATATGCTCCATTCTTTATAACTATCTGTTTCGTTAAATTCGTAGAACGGAGTTGCCGCTTCCGGCGACGGTTCCAAAATAGTCATTTCATCTTCAACAGTACCCGAATCCACACAACCGGAAATACTGATCATACATACCAGAATAAAAAGCATAGGTTTCTTAACTTTCATATTATAACCCCATTTATAGATTTACACTCACTATTTAACTATTACTTAGCATATCCTGAAAACACTTGTCGTAAAAGATATAATACATGCAGAGACTTTCGATAATCATGCCAGAGATAATCATTGACAGAACACTCACGTTTATTGAAGGAACCCAACGAGTCCTTGACGAAAAAAGCACTCTTGAAAAAATAAAAGATATTCTTAAAAAGATAGGCGTAACCAGGGTTGCCAGCATCACTGACCTTGACAGGGTAGGAATACCTGTAATTTCAACCATCCGGCCCAGCGCAGCAGAAGGTGCAATTTCCGTATACTCAGGAAAAGGGAACACTGAGGATCAGGCAAGAATATCTGCAATAATGGAGAGTTTTGAACGATGCTTGGCAGAAAGAAACGGTATGAATAAAGATGTGAATGAAGACATCAGATCACAACATATCATCGATAATTTTGGAACCCTCATGGAAAATTACCATGTTGTTGAACCGGCATCCCTGTTGATAACTGAAAATTACAGCCCCCATGCATTGATAGAGTGGATAAGTGGATGGGACCTATTAAAAAACAAAGAAATATTTATCCCTGCAAATGCGGTGTATCACCCATATGATGCTCCTGGAAGGGCATTGAAGTTGTTCAGAAGCAACACCAATGGACTTGCGGCGGGAAACACTATTGAGGAAGCAATATTCCATGGCTTGCTGGAAGTTATTGAAAGGGACGCACTTAGCATTGCAGAGTTCAACCGAAATCCAGGTAAAGAGATAATCCTCACAGAAAATGACGGGGAAAACTACGAACTCCTCCGAAAGTTCACTGATAATGAGATCTATGTCAAATTATGGGCAGTACCCCATGATACCGAAATAACAACCGTAGTAGCAGTTACCGATGATGTCAGGCTCAAAGATGCAGCACTCCTTGTAATGGGTGCAGGTGCACATCTGAATCCGCAAATTGCAATCCGGAGAGCATTAACAGAAGCTGCACAGTCAAGAGTTGTGCAGATACATGGTGCCCGCGAGGACACCGAACGTGAGAAGTTTGTCAGGGAAATAGGATATGACAGGATCAAGCGCATGAACAGGTATTGGTATGAGAACGGGGAGCAAATACCTCTAAAAGACCTGAAAGACCTGTCAGAGAACACACCTGCTGAAAGCATCGATACAGTGCTGGAACAACTTAGAAGTATCGCAGACTGCGTTGCAATTGTAGACCTTTCAAGAGAAAGCATACCTGTCCCAGTTGTAAGGGTGGTGATCCCTGCCTTTGAGATGTACACCCTTGATAGAGAACGCGTAGGAATAAGAGCAAAATCAGGGAAGAAAAAGAAACTTGCACCACAGGACAGGCCATGGAGAACAGGACGCAGAAAATGAGAGAAGACACAAATGCCCCGGCCAAAGTCCCGGATAAATTTATATCAAATGTCCTGATATTTGCAGGTACAAGCATAAGCCATGAGGATGCAGCAAAAATCCTTGATGCAACATACTGGCCCCCGGTATCCAGAGGAGATATCGATAAAGCGGTTAGTCAAGGATATAACATTATAGGAATTATTGATGGAATTTTTTTCAGCAAGGCAGCTGTTGCCCACAAAGAAATAATCCGTGCAATTCAACAAGGAACAACAGTTGTTGGTGGTTGTAGTATGGGTGCCCTGCGGGCATCAGAACTCGATACCCACGGAATGAAAGGTATTGGGCAAATATATGAGTGGTACAGAGATGGAGTCATCGAGGATGATGATGAAGTTGCGGTGGTTACTAATCCTGATACATTCAAACCGGTGTCAAGCCCCATGGTTAATATGCGGGAAACTTTTAATTTAGCACTTGGGTTTGGCATCATCAGCGAAGATGAATTCCAGCGCATAACCGAGCTTGCTAAAAGTACACACTACACCGAGAGAAGCTACTTAGGAGTTTCAAAAGAAGCTAGCAGGAAAGGAATCGTTACTGAAGAAAAAGCAAATGAACTTCTAAGATTCTGCACTGAAAATGAGTGTGATGTAAAAAAAGAGGATGCATTCCTGGTTCTTGAAAAAATTAAAATGATCATAACAGAATGATCAAGATACTATTTTTGGTTTTAAACCATCATACAGGAAGTGTAGTATATAAACAGAAGACATTACCAGGATTATTGTTGCACCAGATGGTGCATCGAACAGGTATGACAGCGATAATCCCAGGATACTGAAAAAGATGCCAAAGAATATTGCAATGTACATCATTTTCCCGAGATTATTGGTGTAATGTCTGCTCAAGGATGCAGGCATGGTGAGCAGTGCGATAATAAGAATGATACCTACTACTTTGATCAATAACACGATTGTCAAAGCGATAAGGCATAACAGGAGCAGGTAAAGTTTCTCTACCGACAGACCAGCAACTGTGGTGAACTCTTCATCAAAGCAAAGTGCCATGAATTGTTTATAGTATGCGTAGACAACAACGATTATGACGACATCAAGCCCCAGCATAAGATATATGTCAGACATAGGTACCGTCAGGATATTACCAAAAAGGTAGGTCATCAGATCCGGAGCATAACCCGGAGTCCAGTATATCAGAATAATACCTATAGCCATCCCAAGGGACCACAGTATACCTATAGCCGTATCTTCAGCTATTTTTGACCTTTTGCTTACAAGACCCATAATAAGTGCCGAAACGAGACTGAAAGGTATAAGACCATATAATGGATTGATTCCAAGATAATAACCAAGACCAATGCCTCCAAAAGATGCATGGGTAATTCCACCACTTATGAAAACAATTTTTTTCACCACTACATAGACACCGATTATACCACATGCCACACTTGCCAGGATAGCGGCAAGAATAGCATTTCTCATAAAATCATACTGGAGTATTTCAAGCATACTGTTCACCTCAGTGCTCTTTCAATACCCTGTGCGGTACACCGTGGGCGATTAGCTCGATCGGACACTGATACATCACTTCCAGATCATGGGGACTTATTTCTTTAGAGTCATGATAATGGAACTTCCGATTCAGACAACCTATCTTATCAACATATACTGAAACGGCACTAATGTCATGAGTGACCATTATAATGGCAATCTCGGATTTGAGCCGGTTGAGAAGTTCATAGAACTCTTTCTGCATTCTGGAATCTATACCAGTGGCCGGTTCGTCCAGTATTAACAGTTTCGGTTTTGTAACAAGTGATCTTGCAATGAAAACTCTCTGTTTCTGGCCACCAGATAGCTCACCTATCTGGCGGTCCTTAAATTCAAACATCCCAACCGTTTCAAGTGCTTCTCTTGCAGCTTTGTGATCTTCTTTATTATACTTCTGAAAAGGACCTTTATGACTCAGGCGACCCATGAGAACAACATCACACACAGTGATGGGAAAATCAAGGTTTGAGGAATTGTATTGAGGAACATACCCCACATACCTCCTCATATCCTTTGGCTTTTCTCCCAGAAGTTTTACAGAGCCCCTGTCAGGCTTTATCAATCCAAGGATGACTTTTAGGAGAGTACTCTTACCCCCCCCGTTGGGACCTATGATAGCCAGGAAATCCTTATCCTTAACAGTCAGATTGACAGATTCCAGAACACTAACACCATCATAACTTACCCATATATCCTTAAGATTGATCACATCTTCCATTTCAAGCCAGTCCTTTTTCAAACGCTTCTGCTACCTTTGCAAGGTTATCTATATAATCCTTTGCAAGTGGATCGACTTCCACAACCTCACCACCAATCTCTTTTGCAATAGCAGATGCACTTACAGTACTAAAGCCGGACTGCACGAAGATGATCTTGATACCTTTTTCTTTTGCCTCATCGATAATGGCTTTCATGCCCATGACACTTGGTTCTTTACCTTCTATCTCAACAGGCACCTGTACAAGACCATAATGGTTTGCAAAATAACCCCATGCAGGATGATAGACCATAAAACTGCTACCTTCTTTTCCTGAAAGCGTAGCCTTTATTTCCGCATCCAGCACTTCAAGCTCTGCAAGATATGCATTCTTGTTCTCAAGGTAAGTTGCTCCATTATCAGGATCTATCGCTACCAGACCTGTATAGATATTCTCTACCATCACCGCCACATTGTCAGGAGAGGTCCATATATGAGGATCCATGCCGCCTTCTTCAGGGTCATGCTCCTCAGCTTCATGAGCATGTTCTTCATCCTCAGCTTCATGAACATGTCCCTCATCCTCAGCTTCGTGAGCATGTTCATCTTCTTCATCTCCGTGAGCATGAGCATCCATTTCCAGCAAGGTAATGCCTTTGGAACAGTCAATTACCATCATATCCGGATTCAAATCTGCTATCTTGCTCATCAGTGTATCTTCAATAGTGATACCTGAACCGACCATTGCATATATTTTTGCATTGCTCATATCTTTAAGCTGGCTGGGAGTAGGTTCATAGGAATGAGGAGATGACCCAGGTGGAACCATGACAACTACTTTTACATTATCACCTGCGACCTTTTCCACCAATTCTGCCTGCGGAAGTATACTTACAGCTACGACCATACCTTCAGCATCAGATGTCGTACCTGAAATATTTTGTTCGCCAACACAACCAGCTGCCAGAAGGATGCCCATAGAAAGAAGCATCACTAAAACAATCATAGTTTTCTTCATTTTCACTTCACCATACTTTGTAATTACACCAAACTATTTGGAATCATACCACACTTTTGGAACAGGGATCATATTAAACAACTTAGAACTAACAGAAAATCAAAGGGAATTACAAGAACCATGTTTTATTCGCCCACAAACACTTACAGTCGGATGGCCCATTGCACCACACACCTTGTCGATGGCAGATTTGGAAACAAATGATTCAAACCGGGACACTTCAGCACATGCTTCTTCCGAAGAAAGGCCATAATGACTCAACATCAGGCTTAATATATTATGCCGGTTAACAAAAAACTCAGCAAATGCCCTGCCTTTTTCAGTTAGACGTACACCCCTGTAAGGAACATGATTCACATAACCAGAGTCGGAAAGATCATTAATAGTCTTTGTAGAAGTAGAAGGATCAACCTTCAGCTCTGAAGATATATCAGTAGTCTTTACAAGATCACCTTTTTTCAAAAGGAATTTAAGATATTCCACTTTTTTAGGAGATAGCTCCAGTCCTGTGATTTCCTGCATGCTATCCAATAATAAAGAAGAAGTATATAGCTCTTTTGAAATTGAGTCAACTTTACTATCTATTTTTGGCATATACTCCAACATGGCATAGGTACTGACCGAAAATATATTAGCACATACGATCGAAATTTAACATGGGTTAGAAATGCTAATACAACAGATATTCACTGAGAAAATTGCACACAGTTCTTACATACTGGCAGCCGAAAAAACTTGCGCAATAATCGATCCAAGAAGGGACATAGAGATATACCTGGAACTTTCGAGAGAACTTGAAGTAAGGATCACACATATCCTTGAAACACATCTGCATGCAGACTTTATTTCCGGGCATATCGACCTTGCACAAAGAACAGGAGCAAAAATATATGCTTCAAAATCAGCAAATTGCGATTTTGAATATGTTCCACTTTCAGAAGGGGACTCGGTTTCAATAGAGAGTATTAAACTGGACATCCTGGAAACACCCGGGCACACACCAGAGCATATATCATACGTGGTCACCGACACTTCAAGAGGCGAAGATCCGGTTGCCCTATTCTGCGGAGACACCATGTTTGTGGGCGATGTGGGCCGACCAGACCTATTTCCCGGAAGAGCAGAGGAACTTGCATCTAAATTATATGATACATTGCATGGGAAACTGCTTAAAATGCCTGATTTCTGTGAAGTATACCCTGCACATGGAGCAGGATCGCTGTGCGGAAGAGCCATGGCATCAAAACGAAGCAGCACCCTTGGCTATGAAAAAAAATACAACTATGCACTGAACATTAAAGAAAGAGCAGATTTTATTGATTCACTTACCAAAAATATGCCTGATGCACCGGACCACTTCAGACGATGTACAAATATTAACCGTGCGGGGCCAGATAAAATAAAAGAACTTCCTGCGCCTGAAGCATTAAACAATGTCCAGTTCATGACAAAAATGAAAGATGCAATAATCCTTGATGTGCGTAGCTTTGAAGCTTTTGGGGGACAACACATACATCATGCGTATAATATAGATAGTAATTCAAATCTTCCGACATATGCCGGATGGTTATTGCCACCTGAAAAAGACATACTTGTAATTTCAGACAACTACATCCAAACAATTAAAGCATGCACCCAGTTGCACCGGGTAGGACTGGACAGGATAGCAGGATACCTGGAAGATGGTATGTATGGCTGGGTAACAAACGGACTGCCCACAGGACACGTCCCCCAGATCTCATCTTATGAATTGCACAGCAGGATAACTGAAGGAAAAAGAATGACCATATTAGATGTCAGGGCTGCTTCAGAGTATGAGGAGTTCCATATAGAAGGAGCTGTAAATGTACCAGTCCATGAATTAAGAGAACGCTATACTGAGATAGACCACAATATTGAAACTATACTCATATGCGGCTCAGGCCAAAGATCAAGTATGGGATGCAGTATCCTCCTGCAAAATGGATTCACTGATGTACACAATGCCGCGGGAGGTATGACCGGATACGCTGCTGCAGGATATGGACCTGAATGTCCAATGTGTGTCCTCCCATGGGCACCCTTCAAAAATAGGAAAAACAACTCCATTATTGATGAATCATGAGACTTTTTAGATCCAGAGTAGAATTAATTGAAAGGCATGCCCTTGAAAGTGAAAATCTCCCTCACCATGTAGATGAAATCTACAATTGCATCCATAGATACCAACAACAGGATCAATATTAATAGTGCTATTAGCAACTCCGAATAATCAGGGAGAGACTGCACCAGATGGGCGAAAGAACCCACATTCCCATTTGAAGAATAAACCATTATATCACCCCAATAGAATTCTGGTGCAATACAATAAAAACATATCCATTAATGTTAATGATTTTTTATTATAATAAATAACGCTACCAACGTTGAGTCAAAATGAAAGAATATCAAATTAATAAGTTCTTACATGATATCATTTTAATAAAAGATTGCTGACCTCTGACCACATAGCTTTTATTTGTAATGAGAAAGCATCCCCAGAGTACTCTACAACGGTTTTCCCATCCATCATGGCACTGACAGGACTTTTGTCGTATGGAAGCAAACCCACAACATTTAGTCCGCGGTTTTCACAGTAGTTGCAGATATCCTGTGACAGCTCCTTATTGATATCGCATTTGTTAATGCATACTGCAACAGGTATCCTGAAATGTTGCGCTACCTGGACAACTCTTTCAAGATCATGTATTCCTGAAATCGTAGGTTCAGTAACTACAAGAACAAGATCTGTGCCCGTAATTGCAGCGATCACCGTACAACCTGTTCCTGGTGGGCCATCGATAACTATCATATCCATGCCACGTTCCAATGCAAGCTCTGTGGCCCTGCGCCTCACATTTGAAACCAGCTTCCCGCTGGCTTCCTCACCAATACCAAGCTTCGCATGGACCATGGGGCCAAACCTTGTATAAGAACAATAATATTCACCGGCTTTTTTCTCAACCATACGTATGGCACTTTCAGGACACACATATTCACAAACTGAACAACCTTCACATTTGTATACATCAATTATGCAGTCCCTGCCGATTGCACCAAATCTGCAGGATGTAGCACATATTCCACACCCATTACACATATTTCTATTGATATTTGCAATTTTTAACCCATAGAAATCATGGATTTCAAAAATATCTGGATGTAAAATAAGATGCATGTCCGCAGCATCAACATCACAATCTGCAATTACTGCATTTTCAGCAAGCGCAGCAAACGAAGCAGCGATAGTAGTTTTGCCGGTGCCACCTTTACCACTGATAACCGTAAGCTGTTTTACCATTCAGAAATCTCCCTTACATGAAACATGCTTACATATATCCTCGTACATCCCCCGAAAACTCTCTTTCCAGACTGGCATCTGCTCTATAAAGGGGATACCTTTTGAGTAAAGAATGGCTATTTTCCGATCATATGGAATCTTCATTAGAATTGGTACCCCCTCGGACTGGCAATATTCTTCGACCCTGCCATCACCAAGACCATGACGATTTATAACGACCCCAAACAGGATGTCCAGTTGTCTGACAACATCTACTGCAAGGATCAGATCATTCAGACCAAATGGTGTTGGCTCCGTTACAAGCACACAGTAATCCATTTCTGCAACAGATGCTATGACAGGACAAGCGGTCCCTGGAGGAGAGTCAATAATTGCAACTGTGCTTTCATCAATATGTGCCTTTAACTGCCTGATAACAGGTGAAGCCATTGGCTCACCAATGTTAAGCGTGCCTTGCAAAAGTTCAATATTAAAGCGCTCACTTGTGCCTTTTTCAAGAATACCTATTGATCGCTTTTCCTCTATAATGGCATTTTCAGGACAAACAAGAACGCAGCCACCACATCCATGACATAGCTTTGGAAAAAGCATGAGACTACGAGGAAGTTTTGCTATCGCATTGTACTGACAGAACTCTGCGCATTTGCCACAAAGAGTGCACTTTCCAGAATCAACCTCGGGGACGGTTATATTGACATCTTCCTCTTTTTTAAGATTAAATCCAAGAAAAAGATTGCAATTGGGTTCTTCCACATCACAATCCAGCAGTTGCGCATTGCCAAGTGCAAGGGCTAGATTAACGGCTACTGTAGTTTTGCCTGTGCCGCCTTTGCCACTTGCGATAGCTATTTTCATGATCATACACCTGAAAAAGGATTAATGGCAGTGTACATGCCCATGATCATGGTCATGCCCGCTGCATGAATTATCCTTGGTTGCTTTTGTAAGCTTGCAGGATTCCCATGCGTTGATTGCATCCTGAATTGTACCTGTGGCACCAATAAAAACATCAATACCTGATTGCTCAAACATTATTACGGCTTTGCTTCCAAGACCACCGCAGAGCATAATGTCTACGCCTTCCTTTGCCATTATTTCCGGAGGGAGACCTATGCCACCATTGTGTTCGCTAGTGTTTGGAATAACTGATACTTCCTTTGTCTCTGTATCATATAATGCATAGTAAGGTACCTTTCCAAAGTGCTGGCCAACTGTTTCTTCAATTCCATTCTGCCCCATTGAGGGTATACATAATTTCATATTTGACACCTCTATTGATTATTGTTATTTTTCGTTGTTTTGTTTTAAAAGAAAATGCACCAAATCTGACACGGACCTTAAACCCCGGACTTGCCAGCAGAGTTTGCGGCACCAATTGTTTCCAGTGTGCCTGCCCTATAAGCCTCAATGGCTTCAAGGACTGAACCTGCAGAAAAGGCCTTTATTTCAACACCTTCTGACAAGAGCAATGAAAAAGCATTCGGACCAACACTGCCTGTTATTAGTACGTCTATACCTTTACCAATAACCTGCTGTGCTGCCTGAACCCCGGCACCACCTGAAGCAGAAACCTGTCTATTCTCAATAGATTCAAATTCCATAGATCCCGGGTCTACGAACATAAAATATCCGCACCTACCAAAATGAGGATCCACGGGTGCCCCAAAACCAGAATTACTTGCTGTCACACATATTTTCATTGTTATTCTCTCCCATAAGACCAATTATAGAATATATACACACATATGAGAATAAATATAAATAGATATCCCATCGTGAATCTATATTTACACGCATTCGCGCAATAAGTGTAGAAAATGACCACCCCCTATATATACAAAAAAAACAAAGTTATGTCAAATGTTGACATTTTTTGAGGCAATTGTACTTGGAATAGTACAGGGTATAGCAGAATGGTTGCCGATAAGCAGCCAGGGAATGACAACCCTCGTAATGTTGAACTTATTTGACAAAACCCTTGCAGATGCACTGCCAATAGCTATATGGCTGCACACAGGAACCCTTCTTTCAGCTGTCGTTTACTTCAGAACAGATATAAAAGAGATAACTGTGGAAATACCACAGTACTTAAGTAACAGGAATATCAAGGACAAAAAGGATAGCATAATTACATTCCTATTGATAACAACAGCCATTACCGGGATAATAGGACTTCCACTTATTCTTTTTGCAACAGGAATGGAAGAATTTTCCGGTAAGATTGCAACCGCCATAATCGGTGCACTCCTTATAATAACAGGCCTGCTGCAGCTATCTGCTTCAAAGAAAACAAAGAAAAGAGAACAGACAGTTATCACAGATTCAATTATCGCAGGAGTTGTACAGGGCTTTGCCGCACTTCCGGGCATCAGCAGATCTGGCATAACAGTCTCAGCACTGCTCCTGCGCGACATGGAAGCATCCCAGGCCTTAAGACTCAGTTTCCTCATGAGTATACCTGCGGTCTTTGCCGCAGATGTAGGTATGGGAGCCATGGGATTGCTAAGCTTTGATGCCAACTCATTACTGGCATTACTCTTTGCATTCGTATTTGGAATATTAACTATTGACCTATTCATCCGGGCGGCCAAAAAGTATGATTTCTCAAAATTCTGTATTGCTCTGGGAATACTCAGTATCCTTACATATTTTTTATGATTATTTCTATTTTGTCACAAGAGAGAGTAAATATATGAAGGTTTCCGAAAACCTTTAAATAGTACATTGTGTAATGAGCGTGTAACAATGACTTGCAGAGGAAGACCCAGATCACCTAGAAGAATTGAGTGCTCACCAGAAGTTCTCTATTTCAAACCGCGTGGAGTGCCACTTAAAGAGCTTGAGACAGTATCTCTTGCAATAGAGGAACTTGAAGCCCTGCGCCTGGCAGACCTTGAAGGACTGCAGCAGGAAGAAGCTGCCATCAGCATGGGCATCTCCAGACGGGCTTTCTGGCAGGACCTTCAGAATGCAAGAAAAAAAGTAGCTTCAGCCCTTATTGAAGGTAAAGCCATAGAGATCGTTGGCAAAGATCCTAAAGAAATGGGATAATTGCCATTGTTATTGTAATTCCTTGTTTCATTTAATTATCCAAAACAGAGGACGTCTAAAGGAGATCCTATATGACACAGAATATCCAAAGTGCAAATGACCTTTTAAAGAAGCCAGAGGAACCTAAACTTATCAGGAACATGAGAGCCATCAAGAAGAAGATAATGGTGATGAGTGGTAAAGGAGGGGTCGGCAAAAGTACTGTAGCAGCAAACCTGGCTGCGAGACTTGCTGAGCGTGGACACAAAGTAGGGCTTCTTGATGCCGATATACACGGACCTAGTATCCCCAAGATGTTCGGTATTGAAGAGCAAAGACCTACCGTCGATGAAAACGGCATTGTGCCGATCAAAATCACAGAAAACCTTGTTGTGATGTCCGTGGCACTCCTCCTTGAGGACAGAGATGCACCTGTTATATGGAGAGGACCTGCAAAGATGGGAGCTATAAAACAGTTCCTTCAGGACGTATCATGGGGAAAACTGGACTACCTGATCGTAGACCTGCCTCCAGGCACTGGAGATGAACCACTCAGTATTGCACAATTAATAGAAAAAATGGAAGGTGCCGTCATTGTGACAACTCCGCAGGACGTAGCACTTGTCAGTGTCAGAAAATCCATCAAATTTGCAGAGATACTAAAAGTACCTGTTATTGGCATTATTGAAAACATGAGTGGTATCATCTGCCCACACTGCAATGAAATGATAGAACTGTTCGGAAAAGGAGGAGTAGAGAAAGCATCTGTGGACTTTAATGTGCCTGTTCTTGGTGAACTTCCGATGGATCCTAAAATTGCAGAGATAGAGGACAATGGAAAGGTTTACACAGACATCAACGAAGAGATGCTATGGGGCAAGAGCTTTGCTGCAATTGTTGATGCTGTAGAAAATTTTAAAAAATAATGTTCTGCCAGGAAGAGTTTGCATCTTCCTTTTTTAATTCCTGTTTACTGTGTTTCCTGTTTCAGAATTATTTTTCAGATTTTGGAATAAGCGGAACACATGAAGGTAGGGATTGCAGGCAGAAAAACAGATAAACATCTGTGCCATCATGGACAATATGGATTTTAAGAGTGAAGCATCATTCAAATGGCTTTATTCACAGAAGATAACAAAAATAAAAGATATTGCACGCGTAGTTCAGGCATGTTATCTCTGGAAAGAAGAAAATAACTATACAGAAGAACTCACAGAGAAGTTAATAAAGTTAAAGAACAGAGATTCATGGAATTCTGATCTGCGGGACACCTCACGTGCGACCTCAGCCCTTGCACTTAAAGACATTGTTTTTCCAGAGGTTGAACGATGGTTGCTTTCAAAACAGACAGAAGGATCCTGGAACAATGATGTTTACGACTCTGCATATGCACTTATATCGCTTGCTGATATGGGTTCATATAATCATGAAGGATGCATGTGGCTTGTTGAGAACTACGGGAAAAAATGGGAACACCCAGGTACGACCGCCCTAATTATCACTTCTCTATTAAAACAGGAAAAAATCAAGAATGAAAAAATCTTCAATGATTTTGCAGAGGAACGTGCCAAGTGGATAATCACTCAACTGGAAAAAGATGGGGCATGGAAAACCCTGGCTACCAGCAATCTTGTAATCCAATCACTGCTTCTTGCAGGACATAAAGATAATATAGTTATTCCTATCCAGTGGATATTATCATGTATGAACAGTAACGGATCATGGGGAAAAGAAGGCGGCGACATCAATACAACATCCCTGTCACTTATCACCCTTCAGGAATGGAGCAAATGAAAACTATTTTACAGGCAAAATGATATGAACAGTAGTTCCAGTTCCAATTTTGCTCTCAGCCCATATATCGCCTTTATGGGCCTTAATTATTTTTTTGCATATGTAAAGACCAAGACCGTTTCCACCATACTTGCGCGTTGATGAACCGTCAACCTGATAGAATCTGTTGAATATCTGATGGAGATTTTCTTCGGAAATGCCTATACCATTATCTTTTATTTGAATATGTACCTTTTTGTCATCCTGTAAAATGACAGATATCCGGATTTTTCCACCTTCGTGCATAAATTTTATGGAGTTATCTATTATGTTTATAAATACCTCTTCTAGATAATCCAGATCTCCTTCTATCAGCGGTATAGTTGAAGGAATTGATTTTTCGACTTCATGTCCTTTGCTTGCAAGTTCGGGCAACCGGTTATGTACTGCTGAATCTATTACCTCAGAGACCCTTAAAGGAACAAAAGTATATTCAACATTTCCACCTTCAGTTATACTGACGTAGAGCAGGGAATCTATCAGCCTTTTTAGTCTTTCAGAACTGAGCATTACTTTTTCCATTGCATCTTTCTGCTTCTGGTTCAGTTCACCCAGTGCCCCCTCATACATTAATTCACTGTATCCTTTAATAGGAATGAGCGGAGTTTTTAATTCATGTCTCAGATTGGAAAGGAATTCATCTTTCATCCTGTCAAGGGATTTTAGCTCCTCGTTTGCCTTTGCAAGATCTGCAGCATACTGGTTTAGGGCTTTTTCTGCAGCTTTACGTTCGGTGAAGTCTTCAACAACACATACACCACCCATGAATCTTCCTTCATCAGATATAACAGGGCTGAATTCTGCCTTTATAGGAATTATCTTCTTAGAGAATGGAGAACAAAATTCATCTTCAAAACGTGCAGGAATACCTGCAAGTACTTGTTTAATAGCCTTTTTGATGGAGTTATTATTGAAAGACTCGACGATATTAAAACCGATAATTTTAGAGATCACACTTTCTTCAGGTACACCTAATATCTTCACTAAATTCTCATTACACTGTGTTATAACTCCATTTTCATCAAAATGGAAGATACCCAGCGGTGATTTTTCAAACATCATACGATATTTGTTCTTGGCAATATTCATCAACCTCTCTTTCATTTTCCTTTTTGAAATGTCATTGATGATAGCACCATGGAAAACCTCACCTTTTATTCTTGTTGTTGTTATTGCCAGCTCCAGAGGAAATTCTGTACCATTCTTACGTAAACCGGTTACCTCAATAATATTTCCCACTACAGGGGATTTACCAATGGATATTACCTCATCCCAGCCTTCATGAGCCTTACGATATCTTTTTGGCATTATGAGACTTATAGGCTTTCCAAGTACCTCATCACGCTTGTACCCGAAAAGCTTGCTTGCATCCATGTTCCAGAAAGTGATCATTCCCGTATAATTAGAAAGTATAAATGCATAGGGAAGAGAGTCAAGATGAGAAAATATCTTTTCTATCTCCAGAAGTAACTCCTCTTCACATTCTTTTTTCACCTGAATATCTGTGAAGGACAAAAGTAATGCCTTGTTCGAAGAGGTTGTATCTTTCAACAGACGTGTATTCAAAAGAAAGACTTTTTGAACTCCATCAAATGCTTTAAGCGATAGTTCTAAAATCCGGGGCTCAGTAGTGTCATCCGATAAAATTGATGAGAAGAAAACTTCTATTTCTTCCTTTTCATCTTCAGAAATACACAGTTCTATGAAGTTTTTATATATGTCCGTATTTTCAAAACCAGAATGGTTTCGTGCTTTTTTGTTAGCCAGTATTATCCTGTTCTTTTCATCAACTACAAATATGAGAGAATCCAGAAGATCGAAAAAAACCTGTGAATGCTCAATTTCCGAAAAAGATATTTCTTCACCAAATATTCGGGCCGAATCTTCTATGGTCAGAGAGTAATCACTCCCATTATTCGGAGAATCGAGTATTTCTTTTTTACTGGCCATCTATACACCTTTGGACCTGGTAAATAAATCATAGAGAAACCTACATAAATAAAGCCCAGGTACATGTAATTATATTGAATGTATAATATATAATGGTTAGTATTTGGGAGGTCATAAATTTTGAAAATGCATCAAAAGCAGACCTTTAGAGTAGGATTTATAATCGAAAAAACTATAGAAGTATGCATGGTGACCTTAGATGAGTGAAAATCTAATCAAATATCATGAAGATTCTAATACTTACATTACCCGCAAAAACGCCTATTTTGAAACAGATGTCAAGATTGAAGGAAATTTCATGGCTGGAGCAGGTTCTAATTTCTGGAAAGACATTAATGTAAAAGGAGTCCTAAAACTTGGAAAAGGAACCTTTGTAAGAGGGAATATAATAGCAGATGAGGCCATCATAGGTGCAAAATCAGAGATTAATGGTAATATCGAAGTGTCAGGAAATCTTAAAATATTTGATTCCGTACAAATCAATGGCACTGCAATTGCAGGAAAAGAAATGTTTGTCCGTCCTGGCTGCAAGATCAAATTTGCAAAAGCCAGCAGCACGATGGAAATTGTCGGAAAAGTAAGTATTAAAGAAATAGAATCAGGAACAAGGGTAATTGTGCGTTCGGAGTGAACGCACAAATAACACTATTTCGTTTGCTCTTTCAGGAGAGACTTGAGTATCCTGTCACGGAGTACATTTACTTCAAGACTTGTCCTCTCACGGGGCCTTGGTAGATCCACGTTGATTATTTCCTTTATTTTACCGGGACGCGCACTCATCAACACAATTTTATCAGCAAGGAATACTGCCTCATCTACGCTGTGCGTGACAAATAGAATTGTAATGTGTTTTTTTTGCCATATTCCCAGGAGTTCCTGCTGGAGAATATTCCGGGTCTGGGCATCCAATGCACCGAATGGTTCATCCATCAGGAGAACGGAAGGTTCGTTTGCAAGGGCTCTTGCAATCGCTACCCTCTGTTTCATACCGCCTGAAAGCTCATACGGATAACTGTTCCTGAATTGCTGAAGACCGACCAGTTCCAGATATTTTTCAGCTTCTACAAGAGCATTTTTCTTTTTTACCCCACGCATCGTAGGACCAAATAGAATATTATCAATAACAGATTTCCATGGAAACAGAGAGTATTCCTGGAAAACCATTCCCCTGTCCGGGCCGGGAGAATCTATTTTGTTATCGTCCAGATAGACTTCACCCACATCAGGTTTATCGAGACCTGATATAATTCTGAGCAAAGTCGTTTTTCCACAGCCGGAAGGACCTATAAAACAGACAAACTCCTTATCTTCAACTTCCAGGTTGACATTATCCAGTGCAAGAGTGGAACTCTCCTCATCTTTTATAAATCTGCGGGACACATTATTTACTTTTACTCTTCCCATTATATCACGACCCCTTTGCGCCATTTCAGGAGCTTACCATCGATATAATAACGCAACAAACGATCTATGAACAATCCAAGGAAACCAAGGAGTAACATGTAAACGAGCACAAAATCCATGTTATGCAGATAGTAGTGATGCCATATCTTGTAACCAAGACCGTTTCTACTCACACCAAACATTTCTGCAGCAACAAGACACATCCAACCAACTCCCATGGCAATTCGGATACCTGCGGCAATTGACGGAAGAGCAGAAGGCAAAGCCACATACCGTATCAATTCACGATCCGTGTTGCAGCCCAGTACCTTTGCTGCTTCCACATATACACGGGAAACGCTCTTAAAACCTGTAAAAGTGTTTATTATAATTGGAAAGACAGCACCGATAAATATTAGAAAACCTGCTGCAAATGGATTCAGACCTATCCATATGATAGCAAAAGGAATCCAGGCAAGCGGAGGAATCGGGCGTATGAGTTCGATAAGAGGATCTACTATACGCTCAATTGTACGGAACCACCCCATTATCATCCCTGCAGGAATACCAATTATAAGTGCAGAAAGCAAACCTATCCAGAAGTGAACAAGACTGTAAATAAGGTCTATTATCAAAACAGGAAGTCGAATCTCCGGATCCACCATTATCCCAAGTTTAGCAAGAATGTTTACCACCAATACAGGAATCTGAAAATCAATACCCATTATGCTTAATCTAGCATCTTTTGCCATTATCTCCAGGAATGCAAAAGTCACATCAGTAAAACTTGGCAGGTAGAACTTGTTGTGCACAATGTAAACAGCTATAATCTGCCAGAGTACGATCACAGAACATATAGAAATTATTTCCGTGCTTTTATCGCGAATAAGAGAAGAACATTTAGAAACGATTTCCACACTTTTCTCACTCAGGATCTGAAGATGTTTTTTTACCATAACTCCTCCGGTTGCTGGAGATAAGAACTCCGGACAAACAATAGAAATGCCTACTTAATATTTAAGTTAATATCAAAAAAGAAAAAAAGGATTATTGATCAAGAGCATCGTAGAAGCTCAGATCAAATATGTCATCCTGTGTAAGAGGTTTGCCGATGTATCCCAGCTCATACTGAACCTGTGCATAATCCACTGTGGAATTGATGATAAGATGAGGATCTGCAATCCAGGAACCATCCCAGTCATGCAATGACTGACTTACCAGTTCAACATCCCAATCCTGGTCATCTGCATATATCTGTGCTGCTTCTTCCAGATTTTCGGAATTGTATTCTGTTGCACGCACATGAGTTGCTACTATCTGTTGAACTATCTCAGGATGTTCCCTTATGAGCTCACCACTTACTGCAACAACACAACATGCATGGTCCTGAAGCATTTCACCGGACGATACAACCGATCTGCCTACACCTTCACTTTCAATCATTGTTGGAGAGGGGTGCGGAAGGAAAACTGCATCAACCTGACCTGCAGAAATTGCAGTCGTTGCATCCCCCGGACCCATTCCAAGTATCTGTACATCTGTTTCGGGGTCAATACCATTCTCTTTGAGCCAATTCTTAAGCAGAGTATCCTGGATTGTACCAGGCGGGAATGTTGCTATTTTAAGTCCTTTCAAATCTTCCGGGCCTTCATAAGGAAGAGCAGTACGAAGCACAAGATCAGAACCCTGTATCTGAACTGCAGCTACGATCTTCGCATCCAGACCACTTGCAAGAGCCGAGATGACAGGAGCTGCACCAACATACGCAACATCAAGATCTCCTGCCATCATATTCTGCATTTCCGGTGCACCTGAGGGGAAAAGATTATCGTTGATTGTTTCTACCCCATAAGGTGCAAGATCTTCAGCCCACCATCCTTTATCCCTTGCAGTAATATATGCAATCTGATGGGTGCTTGGCTGATAACCAAATGTAAGCTCGGTTATGGCTTTTGTTTGTCCTTCTTCCTGCTCTGTATCTTTTTCAGTACATCCTGATATAAACACTGCTGAGATCAAAGCAATAACAAAAAATAAAGTGGAAGCTAATTTAATTGTATTTTTGTAATTCACATTACCACCTTTAATAATATTCGGATAATTTGGAAACATTACTCTATATATTATATATATTTCTACATTTCGTAACTACTGTATCCCAAAAGTATTAATTAATGACACACATTATCCTTAATAGGACATTTAAAAAATACAGGAGTGGAGAAATGAGCGCTGCTGATAAAATAATATATGCGGTTTTTGAATCTGATGAAGATTTTAGGAAAATTCTGTCAAGTACCATAAAAGAAGAGCTAAACATGAATATAGCAGAATTCGCCGAGAATGCAGTTATTCCTGCAAGTACCCTTTATAAGATCATGTCAGGAAAAAGGGAACCTAATGTAAAAACATTAAGGCAGATAATAAAGACAGTAAAAAAGCTTGAAGGTGCTGAAAAAGGAGAGTTCATTGCTGTAATTGCTGCCAGACCGGTACTGGATAATATAAGGGAAACTAAAAGAAAAATAGGCGGAACTCTCTGCACAATAAGAGAATACTCTGCAACATCTATGGAAGAAGCTATAATCGCTGCGGTGCGGGCTGAAAGAGAAGGAGCGAAAGCTCTTGTATGTGCACCAATAGTGAGCCCAACCATCGAGAAAATATTAAGGATACCAATTGCCACAATAATGCCAAAGAACAGTCTTTTAGAAGCGATCGAACTTGTGGCAAAAAAAATAAGTTAAAAAAGAAGTTAGAAAGAGTTTAGCGGAGGTTTCCGACCAACTCTTTTATTGCTTCTATTGCCTCGGCAACTTTTGCCTGCGCTATTTCTACGGTCCATCCACCTGCCGTAAACAGGTAAGCAACCCCTCCTACTGCTGCCAGTCCAATTGCTCCAAGGACATACAAAACAGTACCAGACTTCTCGAATACCTCATAGGTAGTGGTAAGGTCACCAATTTTTATCTCATAGGTTCCCGGCTCTGCTTCCGTATGCTTGAATTCAATGGTTGTGGAACTTCCAATATCGAGGCTTACAAGTTGTGAATCAACAACTACATCATTTATCTTGAGATCCACGGTATATTCACCTGCAGCAGTACCAGTGTTCGTTATATCAACATTGATAGTAGCTGCCTTACCCTGCTTTATTTCAAGAGGACTTATCTTTATATTGCTGAAATCAAACTCTGCTGCAAGTTCACTTACCTTAAGATCAAGCTCTGCATCGACCATGCCTGATTTTGTTGCTTTGAGCTTATGAACGCCGGCTTCTGTTGCAGTATAAGTAACTGTTCCATCATTGCCAGTGGTCCCAACAGACTTGCCGTCAAATGTGACCGCTGCTCCAGATATTGCATCGCCGCCAATGGCTTGCAGGACATATATTGTCATGGATGTGCCTTCATAAACTTTAGAAGGTGACACTTCTATACTCATCTTCTTTGTTTCATCATCTTCTGATATCACCGAAAGGTCTTCAGAACCTGATGTGTACCCGCTCTTTTCAGCAGTTATCTCGTATATACCTGCTTTTGAGGGAGTGTAATCCAGCGTACCGTCAGTACCGGTCGTTCCAATTGTTGTACCCTCTGACTTAATGGTGGCACCACTGATAGATGCACCACGTGCTGTCACAGTAATGGTAACTTCGTCTCCCTGGACAATAGTGGAATCACTCAGATCGATATCAAGCGCTGTGTTAGAAGCCGTTGTTACGTCTACTGCAGGATAATATCTCAATGTACTGGAATCTGCAACCCTGAGGACTACATCACCCATCAGTGAGATATCTTTGTCCCTGGTAAGGGAAATAGATTTCTCGTTCTTCATCACGATTGATGTAACAAAGCTTGTAACTTCCATCTTATCGTAATTATCGCCACTTTCCAGGCTTATATAATCTTCAGATATCTGGAAGATACCTTCTACAAAAACAGCGTTTGATTCCCTGCCACTGAATACCTCATTGAAGTGGATTATAATAAGAGGAACATCATCGGAATCCCCAATATCTTTATCATAGACATAATTCGTGTTTGCCGATACTATGTCAGATTCAACCTGATCTCCATCGTGATAGAGCTCAATGAGAACATTGTTTCCATTTATATCAACTTCCACTATATTCAGGGTGTAACCCTCTTCAAGCACCAGTGAAGAACCGGAATAGACTGAAATCTTGTCATCTTCATCCATCAGAACTTTGCACAACTGACCATCAGAAATAAGGCTTAAAGTGCCGACACCACTAATTGTCGTAGCAGATGTGTATCCGGCAAAGTACTTCTCTGCCATGAAACCGATCACATTGAACTTGCCCCAGCCAGTGTGCTCAAATTCAACGGAAGCAGGAGTACTTGTGTATACAAGACCACCTGCAGCAATTGTCCTTCCGGAAACGGATTGTAATTCTAGTTTTTCTGTCTGGATACCTTCATCAATATCATAGTAGAAACCTTCGAAGTTCAGCGGGTTCCATGTAAGAAGTTCTTCACCTTCTACAACAGTACCGCGAAGTTCATAGGTGCCAGGATCGGACATATCCACATATGGAGCAAACCTCAGATCATCATTGTCAGCAACAATTAGCTTTATCTTGCCCATTAGGGTTATTGTCTTTCCCTTTGAAAGAGAGATGGTTCCGTCATTTTCCATTTCGATCAGTTCATCGCTTATGGATGTGATCTCCATGCTACCAAAACTTTCCCCGTCGTCAAGTTCCAGGTAGTTGTCTGATATCTGGAAGATACCCTGGACAAATACGGCACTTGTTTCTTGACCACTGAATATGTTACCGAAGTGTACAGCGATCAGTACAACGCCATCAGCATCACCAAGGTCAGTCTTATAGACGTAGTCATCCCCGCCGGAAATCACATCACTGTCCAGTTGATCACCGTCTTTTGTAAGGGTAACGAATACACTGTTACCGTTCACATCAACTTCAACAATATTAAGCGCGTAACCATCTTTCAATGTGAGTGAGGAACCGGCATATACAGACTCCTTCTCATCATCGTCTATTAAGATCTTTGAGAGCTGACCGGAAGACATCATGCTTACCCTGTCAACATTGTTAATATTTGTACTGCTGGTGTATGCTGCAAAGTATTTCTCCGCCATGAAACCAATAACCTGATACTTGCCCCAGTCACTGTGCTCAAAGTCTGTTTCAACCGGCTTTGTCTGATAAACAATATCTCCAGAAGCCAGTGAACGGTCAATATTGGAAATTGTCATGTTCTCAGAACTGAATCCTGACTCAAGGTCATAGAAGAAGCCTGAGAAGGATTTTGCATCCCATATGTATTTTGCAGTTGACTGGTTGGCATTTTCATCCCATATCCTATCACCAGTATAGAATGTCTTTGAGTAGACAATTATTGTTTTAGATTCTGTGTCAGCACCATCTGCATTAGTAGCAGTCAGAGTAACATTGTAAGTACCTATGGAATTGTAAGTATGGACTGGATTCTGAGAAGTAGAAGTTCCACCATCTCCAAAAGTCCAGGACCATGATGTGGGACTATTGGTTGAAGTATCATTAAACTGAACTATGAGAGGGACAGGACCTTCATTACCAGTAGCGTTTGTTGTGAAAGAGGCAACCGGTGGTGTAGAAACGGGAGCACTAACTGTTATATAGCTAAGCTTTGTTTCCGGGTCAGTGCCATTCGCATTTGTTGCTACCAGACTTACATCATAGGTTCCTGTAGAAACATAGGTATGAGAAGGACTCTGAATAGCCGAGGTGTTTCCATCTCCAAAATCCCATGACCAGGCAGTCGCGTCGGTAGATGCATCTGTGAAATTAACAGTTAAAGGATTAGTACCTGAAACAGGAGTTCCTGAGAATGCTGCTACAGGAAGAAGAGAAGCAGGAGCAATAACAGTGATATAACCGGATTTGGTCTCTGTGTCAGTACCATTAGCATTTGTTGCTATTAGGCTTACATCATAAGTTCCTGCTGAAACATAAGTGTAGACAGGACTCTGAATAGCCGAGGTGTTCCCATCTCCAAAATCCCAAGACCAGGTAGTCGCATCGGTAGATACATCTGTGAAATTAACAGTCAAAGGAAAAGTGCCTGAAACAGGAGTTCCTGAGAATGCTGCTACAGGAAGAAGAGAAGCCGGACTGACTGTAATGTAAGTAAGCTTTGTTTCTGTGTCAGTCTCATTTCCGTTTGTCGCCGTCAGGTTTACATCATAGGTCCCTGCTGAAACATAAGTATATACAGGATTCTGAACAACTGATGTGTTTCCATCTCCAAAAGTCCAGAACCATGCAGTTGCATTGACTGACATATCCGAGAAAGTGACAGTTAAAGGAACATTACCCGTAAATTTATCAGCTGAAAATTCAGCAGTAACATTTGCAGCCGAGCCTATCGTACTGCATAGCAATATTAGTGAAAAAGCAATTAAAATAAATTTGAATTTCTTTAGCATTCTAAACCTTCCTTAAATATCAATATCGTAAACTATATATTCTAACCTTAAACCCCCAATTGTAGATAACCTTTTCGATTTATCGTCAGGTTTTGCCCGTTACGACACGTAATGCTTGTACCAACTTCTTGCCCAACTACATCACCTATAACATTTAAATAACATGCGCTTTGGACAATTTCCAGCATGTTGGGAGATACCGTGAAAAGTAACTCGAAATCCCCACCAGTGTAAAGTGCAAATTCCGTGAGGATATCCGGATTAGAGGTTATAAATTCGGAGATTTCAGCCTGTATAGGGAGAGAATCTTCTTCAAGCCTGAAACCAACATCGTTAAGATCAGCAAGGTCATGCAGGGAGATGGCAAGTCCGTCACTTGTATCCATCATGCATGTCACAGCACCCGAACGTGCAAGTTTTTGAGCTTCTGCCACACGGGGCACCGGCTCGAGCAGTTTGTTGAGAAGAATATCAGGAATTTCGATATTGTTCGCAATAGCATGAAGTGCTGCTCCGGCTGAACCCGCAAAACCTGTAACACATATCTTATCGCCAACATTTGCACCTTTGCGGGTCAGCAGTTCTGACTTTTGGACCCTGCCAAGTGCAGTACCGGTAATTGTTAGCTCATCATGGGTATCGATGTCTCCGCCTATGACAGAAGTACCACAGAATTTAGCACAATCGTCCATTCCCCTGGAAATACCTTCAACAAATGTAATGTCCGTATCCTTGGAAAAGCCCATGGCGGAAAGAAAACCTATTGGACGCGCACCCATTGATGCCACATCACTAAAGTTCACAGCAGCCGACATCCAACCTATCTGCCAGGGGGTCATCAGGACAGGAAAATCGGTTTTTCGGTGCAACATGTCCGTTGTCACCACCATGTACTCATCTTCAGAGATGTTGATAACTGCACAATCGTCAGTTCCTGAACCGATGAGAATATCAGGATTACAACCAACGTTAAAAATACCTGATAAGCGTTTTATAAGAGAGCGCTCACCGATCTCAGATACAGGAATATAATCGTTCATACGTTACCTGCTATTTTGATATTATATTTATAGTTACATGGAAATTGTAGAATTGTTCTACAAGTAATGAACTAATAGAACATTAGTAGTAAATAAATTTTGTTAATCGGCAAACATCAACAAATATTGTCAAATTAAATAAAGTGACCATGGGTCACTTACGCACTCTTTTCCTGACAATCAAAATGATTCCGACAAACACTGTCACAACAATTAAAAGAGGCAGAAGATAACCTACCAGTATTATCAGTGCATTGACCATCGCAATAAAGCCCCTTACAGATTCGGAAACCGCATCCCTGATACCCCATGAATGGGTAATAGGTCGGGGTTCTGTAAGACGTATATTAATGGTTGAGAACTCTATCCTGTCCTCAAGATAATTCAACCTTCCTGTAAAGCTCTCAATTTCACCGCGCACCCTTCCAAGCTCTTTCTCCACATTCAGAACCTCTTCAACCGTTTTGGTCATATTGAGTATCTCCTGAAGACGTGTCTCCTGTCTTTGGAGATTATCCAGGCGTGCTTTGACATCGATATATTCTTCCGTGACATCCTGCGCATTTACGCTCTTATGAGTTACTTCACCGAGTATCTCGACTTTACCCAGGAAAGAAGAACACCCGGATTCAGGAACTCTGACAGTGACATATCCCTCCTTGCGGGTATCGGAGCCGCTGTAATAAGAATCATAGATAGAGGAGCCTGATACATAGCCACCAGCTGCCACTGCCATCTTTGAAATCTCATCTACGCCTGCTGCAGCATCATTAACCTGTATGGTCATGTCAACGGTTGTTATCGTCTTGCGGTCCACAGAGGAAGCAACCCCATTATCAGCTCCTCCGCCGGCCACCGTCCTTGCAGAAGAGTCATCATAGGCTTCCTCGTACTCTACAGAGAAGGTATCTGCAGATTGTGCATAGCTTTCCTCTTTGACCGCCATACATCCGGAGACTAGAGTAGCCATAAGTAAAATAAGAATTATTGAGATAGATTTGATCTTCATTTAATCACACCATTTTTAATTAACTATGATTGAATGATGGACAAAGAAGTATTAAAAAATTGTTTAAACTTCAAACTGATTTGAAGTTAACCTTTTCGTTGCCTTTTTCCCTTGTTCTTACGTATATGTTGTCAAGGAACTCATGGGCAACACGGGCAAGTCCAAAAAGCTCATCCCTGCTTAGGGGCTTCTTGTCCCTGAGAGATTCAAGCATGGAATTTTCAGCAAGTCCCTGCTGGAGAACATAGGTAACATCCAACCTGCCCGTCAGTTCGTTAATAGATCTTGCAATATCACACACATCATCAGGGCTTCCCATAAAATCTCTTATGATAGTTGTCCTCAATTCGAGTTCAACATTACTGCCAAGGGCAAGGATTATGGACTGCGCCACTTTTTCCATTGCCACTTTATGATCAATGTGAATGTCGGCATAATCCATGCAGCCAATGGCCTTTGAATACAGCTCTGCTTTATCCAGAGGAGCCTTTACATCAATGAAGAACTTGTCCGCCAGGCCTTTCTCTATCAGTTCGGCCATTACGTGAGGATAATAGCCGTTGGTGTGAATTCCCACAAGCAGGCCATTTTTCTTTGCAAAGCGTGCAAGATGAATCACAGTATCCTTCTGCATCAGGGGTTCACCACCGGAGAGAACAATATTGCTGACAAAGGGGCGGGATTTCTTCATCTGCACTTCAAGCACTGATGTGTCTACCATGTTACTTTCAAAAAGAAGAGCATGGTTCTGACAATATGGACATCTGTAAGGACAGCCACGTAAAAAAAATACGACTGACACCTTTCCGTGCCAATCTACTGTAGATATGGGAATAGTGCTCCCGTAGTTTACGTTCATAATCTTATCAGATCATATCTGAGGAGTTGTAGCGCATCCTGTCTGCAAGCTCCTGCTTCTTTGCATTGTTCCATCCGTTGACGGCCTGCACATACCCAGTTACCCTTGACATCTGCTCGACATGAGAAGAGCCACAGTTCTCACAAACCTCCTTCAGACCGGACATCATGTGGAAGTCATCGAGACATATAGTCATGTCCTTTGTGAAGGCAAAATAACCTACCTGGGTGTTCTTTGCAATGTTCATTGCAAATTCCTTAAGACCTTTTGCATCGGGAGCACTTTCTCCTAGCCATATGTGACAGATGTTCCCCCCATCAACTATAGGAAAGAACACATGTTCGATGTTTATTCTATCGACCAGAGAAACGTTTGCACCTGGTGGCACATGAGTACCGTTGGTGTAGTAGACAGGCAGATCATGGGTCTTTTTAATATTTGCAAGGGCAGCTTCCTTATCACCTTTTACAACTTCCAGAACGCAATCCCTGTATTCATCGTGAAGAAGGTCTGATACTGCAAATCTCTGGCCTGTGGTTTCAGCAGGAGTACGGGCAAGAGCAATTTCCATGCCATGCTTCTGGCTGAGTTCATGAGCATACATCTCCATCTCAGTCATTACCCTGATGGCAAACTTGAATGCAGCTTTGGATTCGTGTATCTGGGAGCCTGTGTGATACTGCACCATTTCATTGATTCCGATAACACCCATCGTACAAACAAGTGAATCAATATCAACTGCAATAGTACCTTTTTCGCCTGTCACAGGGTCTTTTGGCCTCTGTGTCGCAAAAGGCATCCTGTTGTTCTCGATAATGTTTTCCATCCAGCTGCGTTTTGTTTTGAAGAGCTTTATACACTGGTCCATGAGATTCTTCAGATCATTGAACAGGGCAGAATCATCCCCATTTGCCCTGTATGCCGCTCTTGGGCAGTTAAGAGACACAACCTGCCAGGAACCCATTGAGAAATGCTTTCCATCCTTGAATATGAGCTTGTCATCAAAACTGTCATCTGCATCAGCATTTGCTGAGAACTGGTATGCACAGCACTGATAGCAGGATATACCCTCGCCTGCGCCTCTATATTCGGGTAGCTGGTTATCGAAATAAGGAGTCCCGAACTTAGCTGCAAGTTCAAAGGTCATGTCGTAGAGTTCCTCATAACCTGGAAGATCAGGATGTGCCTTGTTGAAGAACTCATCTTCCTGCATGAAATCCGGCTCTATGGAAATCTCAGGCTTGGGGAAATTGAAAGGTTTGCCCCAGTTGTCGCCTTCGATCATTACATCCATGAGTGCCTTAAAAGCCAGGCGGACCTCACGCTCGAACTCGCCATAGGTACGCTTCTGTGTACCGTTGGTACCATCATGTACACGTCCCTTGTAAACAGCAGGTTTATCCCTCCAGAGTTTTGGTACGCCCGGGGACAGCTGAACGGAGGAGAACACGACCTGTCCACCGCGGGCTACCATCATCTGGGTCATCTCATACACGAACATCTGCATGAGCTGATTTATATCATTGTAATTCTTGCCCTCGAGGTATGGAGCAAGGAAGGTCAGGAAATTGTAGAAACCCTGACCACCTGCAAAGTTGGTCTGGGCACTTCCAAGAGCTTTCACCGCATGGAGTATTGCAACTTCTGCCTTCATTGCAGGACCTGCAACACTTGCCTTTGCACCGGAACCATCAGGCATGAGACCATAATAGAAGAAATACCTCAGGTCCCAGTCCTGGCAGAATGCACGGGTTCCTAGATACTCAAGATCATGAATGTGAATGTCACCATTCAGATGCAGGTCAGCAAGCTTTGGAGGCAAAAGAAGAAGATACTGCTCCTTGGATATCTTGTCTGCCTTTTTCTTGTGAGAAGTTTCGGCATTTTCCTGGAGGTTCGCATTATCATTTGCCTCAAAACCACTTCCAAGATCGATCTCGCATGCATCATATACAGGAGTACCTATCCTAGTAGAGACGTTCCTCCACTCAACATGACCTCTCTGGAGAAGCTCCATGTTCACGACTTCCCTTATAAGCGGACCTGAAAGGAACTTAAGATCCAGAGTCCTTATACGACGCTCTACTTCTTTTGCAATTTCGTAAGCCTCATCTTTTTCGATGCCAGGTTTACCATGGAACCTCTCAGCAAGCTTTGTCTCCTTCAACAACTGGTTGACAATAACACTGCGATCCCAATCGACCATATGTCCTGCTGTGGTACGCACTTTTGGCATTATAGAGATAATATGGCCATCGAGCGTCTTCTGTATAGCATGCTGTTTTGTGAATGCTGTCATACTGATATCTGTCCTCTCGTCTTCCTCTGCGCGAACCTGAATATCAGTTCCCAAATCTGATTTGTCAAATTCGATCTTTTCCTTTAAATTAGTAGCACATACGTCCATCATTCCCACCTCAGTTTGATTGCACTCAGACTATGCCGCCCAATACTTCCAGATTCACGTCAGGACCATTGAACAGTTCCTTATGTGTTAAAAATTCGTCGCCAATCTGGAGTACAGGGGCAGTCATGGTAAAAACACCATTGAATTTCAGTTCGGTCAAAGCTTCAGAAGTAGACATATCTGCAGTTGCAAAAGCAATTCCTTTTGATTCAAGTACCTTTTTGAGTTGCTCACATTTCGGGCAAGTCTTTGTTGTATATATAACCACTTCAACCATTTTCTCGCGTCCCTTCATAACATATAATTATATTTTTATATTAAAGCCATTTTGGAGAGGAACAACAATACCTGTTGAAAAAGCACATTCCAGCGGCATTGTTATAATATTTACCTTTTTCACCAGATGGTAAATTATACAAATGAGCTATAGCTTAATAATGCTTTTTCAAACTGCGTTTGAATATATAGTGAACAATATTACACCACAAATGTTACCAGGTATGATACATATATGATAACATATTATTACCATATATGTTATCATATGTTCTGCTAGAAAATATAGATTCACTTGAGTTAAAGATAACTCACACTAAAAAAAAAAAACAAACAGAAAAACACTTAAAGAAAAATGCAATACCATTGCCAAAAGATGTATATCATAAACTCTATTATAGCACATAATCCAATCAAGGGGTGTAAAAGATAACTGAACAACTTAGTTCCGGCTGCAAGCCTATTGACGAACTTCTTGGAGGAGGATTTGAAACCGGAGTAGTGACACAGATATATGGAGAAGCCGGAAGTGGCAAAAGCAATTTGTGCCTCCAGCTTGCTGTTGAATGTGTCAAAAAAGGGAAAAAAGTCATCTATATAGATACTGAGGCCATCTCACCTGACAGGTTCAAACAGATTGCAGGAGAGAATGCAAAGGAGATAGCACAGCAAATAATCATATTCGAACCCCATAATTTTGAAGAACAGTACGCTGCTGTCAAGGAAATAGAGAAACTTATCTCAGACAGAATAGGCCTCATACTAATAGATTCGGCAACCGCTTTTTACAGGTATGAGCTTGATCAGGAAGAGTCAAGTATCAGAACCAGAAGAGAACTTGCAAACCAGATAGGATTTGTACATGCCGTTGCGCGCAAACACAGGATTGTGGCCGTCATCACAAATCAGGTATACAACGACATCACAACAGGCACAGTACGACCGATAGGCGGCAGTGGCATCGAGCACATATCAAAAACCATCATCCAGTTTGAAAAAATAGGAGAGGGCACAAGACGTGCAAAACTCTGGAAACACCGCTCACTCCCGGAAGGCAGGACCTGCGAATTCACAATAACCGGTGAAGGTATAAGATAAAAAAAGAGCTTAAGCTCTTGCTATTGTGATAAAGCCCGTGTGCCCGACTTTAGTTGTTGATGGCCGGGTACCCCTTGATGAAAAAGAAATCTCACGCTCAGTGCACTCGATAGTTGTCACATCATAGAATTGCGCAGCTTCGATTTCATCACGTATCTCTTTTGTCTGCTCAAAGAATGGGGAATAAGTAGCGAGGAACCCTCCCTGATACAATACATTTTTCACATGTGGAATAACATCTTTAGAATTCTGAGTGTCAAGGGTTATGATGTCAAATTTCTCATTAAGGTTCTTTATTTCCTCAACAATATCACCACATCGAAGCTCCACGTTGTTAAGACAGGCATTCTCTACATTTTTGCGGGCAACTTCCACAAAATCTTCCCTTACCTCATAAGTCACAACACGTTTTGCAATGGATCCAAGGTACATTGCGAGTACACCCGAACCAGTACCTGCGTCCAGAACCACATCATTCTTATTGAGTCCGGTATAGGCGATTATCATGCCTATATCCTTGGGCATCATTGGGGCACCGGTCCTCTTTGCATGGCGGAAAAAATCAGGCATTTTGGGACGCTGGATGGTGAACTCCTGGCCTTTATGAGACACCACGACATCTCCCGGGACTTTATCCATGAGAGAGGACAGTTCAATTATACCAAAATCCGTGTGCATTTGATCGTCGGATACCTTTACGATAAACTCCCTGACCTTATCCCGGTGGGAGGTCTTCAGCAAAACCAATTCACCAATTAACATTATTTTACACCTGCCGGGCGCTTTTTAGAGACATACCTGCCGGATGGAATTGTGACCATATCCCTTGTGATGGAATGTTTATTCATAGAGAGATAAGACATCATTTCCTCGAATTCCGTGCTGTATGCATCTGCAAGTGTCCCTGCATATTCAACCCCTTCCCATGTCAGCACATATTCATAACTCTGCCGGAACCTCCCATCCTTTTCATAGTAGCGAAGATCCTCATCAACAATACCCATGGCAACAAGCACCTGTATATCCTCAAAGACTTTCTCACAGTAGGGGAAACCATACCTTTCATGAAAGGAATAATCAAAAAGATTCCTCAGTTTCGGGAACCTGCCTAACTCACGGATAGTACGATACAGCCATGTAATATGCCGAAGACGTGGAATTGAGACAAAACCCGGCTTCTCATCTAAAAAAAGACTATGCACGGAATAGAACAAAAGGATTATACCTTCTATGGGAAGATAATGATCCTCGCGAGTGAAATTAAGGAGTCTGGGAGAGAGATCATCGACCACCCTGCGCAACTCCGAGAGCACAACTGTCGAATCCGTATCCATGACCACATCGGGATGAGAGAACGCAGTAAGCGACAATTGTCGCGATATTGCACGAACCAAACCGTTGGCAAGAGCGGATTCATCGTAGAAGAAACCATCCTCGCCCTCCATTGCAATGCGCATACTTTTGGGAACACCGGAGGCTACCGTAAGGTCCACAAGCACATCCCCGAGTTCCCGGGCAATTCTGGCCTCAAGCCTTTTTATAGCTACACCATGCCTTGCAATGGTAGAGAGCGCCATCCTTGTGGACGGCCGGATTATCTTCTGACTGAGGCGGGCAACAGGGACATACAGCCTGCCATCACGCAGGTCATTCAGCAATCCAAGAGATTTTTCGGATGCATGGGACCTTATGAAATTAAGCAGGTCAATGTCATTGTATTCTGTAAAAAAGCGAACTATCTCATTCTTTGCAGCTTCAGTCCCGGACTCATTTTTGAATTTTTCAAGTGCATCCTCAAGTGCATAGAGAAGCATCACCCTTGCAGCCTGGGTTTTCGGGTTGTGTATTATAGCAGTATAATGATGAGCACGGGATATTAGCAGGGATTCGGCAGCCGTGAGAGCCATGTCATTGCCGTAACCCGAACCATCCGAACTCCCCAGCACAACATTCCCGTTTTTAATGATGAGGCTGCCGATTATCTGATCAACGTCTATGAGGCCGAAGGAGACACCTGTATGATATGAGTCGCGCAGAAGGAAATCTATCCTGTCTGCATCCACATCACCTGCAATTACCTGAGCAAGGTACGGTTTTGAAATAGACTGTGCATCACCTGTTGCTATCTTTGATATTTCATCAAAGAAGTCGAATGGGTCGGTGCCAAATTCGGATTCCACATATCTTGCGATATAGTTATCCTGTGGCAATATTCTGGAGATAATATCCATGGAGAAAGCTTCGTGTTTTATGAATTTCTTCCCTTCGATGACCGGCTGGAGCTGAGGATTACGCTTGAGCACGTTCTCAACCGCATGGGAGAATGCAGAATGACCCACATCATGCAGTAGTCCTGCAATCCTTATCTTGCGTATATCCTCATCCTCCAGTAAAAGGGACTGCCCGATGACCGATGCCATGTGCATGGTGCCGATACTGTGCTCAAAACGTGTGTGATTGGCACCTGGATATACATGGTCAACTAACCCAAGTTGCTGGATATTCCTTAGTCTTTGCACATGCCTTGTGCTCAGTATCATCTGCTCGAACTCATCGAGCAGGATGGTCTTATGTACCGGGTCGTGGATTATCAGGGGTTTTTGCATTGGCTGATATTAGGAAAACAGAGTATATAAATGAAAGGCAAATGTATTTCTACAGCCTGACAGGGACGTGACAATTATTCTCGTCAGCCTTTAGCCACCCAGCATGACTGTAATTGCTGCGATCATCATGCCGATGATGGCAGTAATAAAACCTGATCTAAACCTTTGGCGCAGGTTTTCTTCGTATGTCCGGTAGTAGCCTATAGTGAAAAGCAGGAATATGCCAAGCCAGTTGGATATGGCCAGAGCAGAGTACATGTCTCCGGTGAGAAAGAAAGGAAGGACGATTATCAATCCTGTGGACGTGGAAACAAAAGTCGTCCCCATAATTATATTAAACACATCCCTGGCAGAAACTGATTCCTTTTTCCCGGCTGTGGCGAGATGTGATACAAGCTCACCATACAATTGCTGCCTCTTATCCACATCTATATTGCTCAGGATAGTATTTCCCAGTTGATCATCTATCAGGGATGTTGCAGCATTCTTTTTTCGCTTTGATCTGCACATATCAATTATATCATTCTCCATCTGGAGGGTGTATTTTCTCTCCCATACATAGAATGAGCCATCTGCAATTCCCCAGGCTATACAGCAAAAAAGAGCAGAATATACGAGAGGAAGATGTGATGCATCCGATGTGGCAATATACGTCCTGAGAACACTGGTAAAGGTCATTGCGATTATTACCGCATAAATAGCCTCAGCCCCGACCCAGTACCTGCCAATATAATCAGAAAGACCCGTTTTTTTCACCCCTTAAAGTAATTGATTGATTGATTGATTGAAAGAAATTCAATTTATATATTGTTTCGGATTCCAGGATGAATTAACACACGTATCTGGTTTGGCATACGCCTCTTTCCGCAAGTGGCTCGCCGACACAATCTTCGCCCTTACCTATGAAAACTAACCCACCAACCTTTACATTTTTATCCCGGTTGATACATTTAAAGAGCAGATAGCATGAGAACCATAGACTGGAATGATGAATCAAGTTCAATCGTAATGATAGACCAGACACTTCTCCCACTGGAGTATAAGGTCATTGAATGCAAAACGCTTGCCTCGCTTTGTGAAGCTATCAAGTCCCTGAGAGTAAGGGGTGCTCCTGCGCTGGGGGCTGCCGGTGCATATGGTATCGCACTTGCCGCAACCCTGAGCAGTGCAGAAAAGATGGATGCACTGACAAAGGACCTTAAGATAGCTGCAAAGACTATTAAGGCCACACGTCCAACAGCAATTAACCTTGCATGGGGTGTTGACAGGACAATGGATGCAATTTCAGATGCATTCGACCTTGATGGTATCAAGGATGTGGTTTTGTCCGAGGCGAAGAACATTGCTGATGAGGATGTGGCAACTAACAAGAAACTGGGAAAACACGGAGCCAAACTGCTGGATGATGGCGACACCGTTATGACCCACTGCAATGCAGGCAGGATGGCATGTGTGGACTGGGGCACAGCACTTGGAGTCATCCGCTCTGCAGTTGAGTCAGGGAAAGTGATCAACGTCATTGCATGTGAGACAAGACCACTGAACCAGGGTGGCAGGATAACCACCTGGGAGCTCATGCAGGATAAGATACCTGTGACGCTTATCACGGATTCTATGTCAGGGCATGTCATGAGCAAGGGCATGGTAGACAAGGTAATCGTAGGTGCAGACAGGATAACAGGAGATGCAGTGTTCAACAAGATAGGGACCTACACTCACTCAGTGCTTGCAAAAGAGCATGAGATTCCATTCTATGTCGCAGCCCCGATTTCCACCTTTGACCCGGAGAACTGGGAAGACACTGTTACAATCGAGCTGAGGGATGAAAATGAGTTGCGCTTCTTCAGGGATGTGCAGATAGCACCAGCGGATGTCAAAGTGTATAATCCGGCATTTGATGCAACACCGATGGAGAATGTGACTGCGGTGATCACTGAAAAAGGAGTATTCTATCCGCCATTTTTGCTGGATGAACTTCTTGCATGAATGAGTATCCTTTTAAATCATGAAAGACATGAAGGGACAAATAAATTAATAATAACCAATATATCAGGTTAATAAGTACTAATTATAAACATTAAATAAGGAGATACAATGTCACAGAAAAAATCCAGCGGTAGCGGCTTGATGTCATCTGCCGGCCTTATGCGCTATTACGAAGCCGACAAAAAAGCAATACACATAGACCCAAAAACTGTAGTTATTGTCGGTGTGGTTATCGGACTTGCTATCCTTATACTTGAGGCAAATTTTGGAAGGTGGCCAATAGCATAAGCCACATATTTGATTTTTTTTATAAATAAAATAATAAAGACTATCTTGAGCGCATATCTTTGATAGCGGCGCATATCCTTCTGGCAAGATGAGTCTTTGGGGCAGTATTATCGATAAGTACTCTGCCACGTGTTTCCCACCAGCTATGCGGATAAGCCTTGTCTGCCTCAACTTCCGGATTAAATCCCAGCTTTTGTGCCGCAAGATTGATCTCATTGAGAGTCGGGGCTTCCACAGAAGTCTTTCTGGAGATTATACGCCCTTCACTTCTGGATTTTGTTTTATCGATGTACGCAGGCCATATGACCAGTTTACCCCTGTCTTTCATCAACATGGGTTAACCAATACAACTCATTCAATTTAAATTTGCCCTGAAAATCAACGATTAACAGGCAGACCATGATAAAGCTTAAGTATGCAGAATACTGCCTTGTACCCATGATAGACATTCCATGCGAAATAAAGATAGAAAATGAAGTTAAAGATTTTATCCTCAAATCAAAAAAAGACTATCGACTGTGCACCACCTGCGGAGGGCCTGCCATTGTTCCTGTGGAAATGAGTGTACCTAAGGATTCCGATATAAAGATGAAAATTGGAAACAACACACTGCACGTATCCAGAGTGCAGATGAGATATATCAGGCAGGTAGAGATGAGAATGCTGCGGGGATATCTGAACTATTGTAAAAGGCACGGGCTGGAAGAGTGCTGATACTTAATACTCTTCATCCAGTGATTCATTTATTTTTCTCAATACCTCGGCAATGAGCAACTGGACCTCTGTGGCATGCTCCTGGGGAACCTCACTGCCTTCTGTGTCCATCAGTTTTTTGATATCTGTCACCATCTGGTGAATGATGGCGATCATTTCTTCCTGTGTGATCAGACCTGCATAGTAGGCATAAAAAAAAGTAGTGCCACTGCGCTGGACTTTTTTCTTGAAAGATGCTCTTGCATTTGAGACTTCCTGCCGTGAGTAAGTCTCATCCATGAAAGGAACAAGTTCCGGCAGGTTCTCACCTATCCAAGTCATTTCAGACTGGTTGGAAAGATTCTTAAAATCTGCACACATCCGGGAGATAACCCATTCTCTTGCAGTAAGATGTGTTGTCTCTTTCAAAAAACGAGTTACATCGGAATAACTTTTGTTATCCATTTTCTTGAATTTACGGTATTTGTTCATTGCCATTCACCCATCATTAGAATGACATGCACGAAGTATTGCAGCCATTGTATTACACATTAGAGAATCCAACATATTTAATAATAACTTACACAATTCATAAATTGAATGAAAATACTCATCCCCACAGATGGTTCAATATATTCATCAAATGCCGCTAGAGTAGCAGCCAGAATAGCTTTAAAACATGATTACAAGTTGATTGTTCTCCACGTTGTTCCCGACAAGGGTTTCTCCAGGAAGACATGGCAGAAGGAAGGAGCAGAGAATGTCATTTCGATGATTGCGGATATACTCATTGAATCAGGATGCTCCATGGAAAGGATCGAAACCCTGATAGAAGACGGCAGTGCCCCCGAGAAGATAGTTGAGATTGCCAGGGACATGAGTGTTGATCGAATAATCATGGGCACACAGGGCAAGAATGGCCTGAAAAAACTGGTAGGGTCTGTCACTGAGAAAGTGCTCCAGATATCGGACGTACTTGTCCTGGTTGTACCGCCTAATTACAACATTTAAGAAACAAGCCAGAACTGGAAACAAACGCTGGCTTTCAAAATGTGCATTACAGATTTTCCAGGCACTTTTTTATCGTTTCCTTGCCCATACGGACATCTTCCATGGAGAACAACTCCATATTATAAATTCCCTGGTACCCTTTCAATTCTTTCAGGGCAGTGTAGTCAATAGTTCCCGCCCCGGGTGCAAGATGTTCATCTCCATCATATTGGTCTGTCCAGACCCCGTTATTGTCGTGGACGTGCACATGAACCACATAAAGAGCGATTGCCTTTGCGAATTCATGAAGTTTTACCTGGTCACCACCACATGTAAGGTTCGCGTGACCAATATCAAAGGTCGCCCCAAGATTATCGGAATTAACTTCTGTCACGGCCCGCACAAGTTCCTCTGCGCTACAACACATATTACCAGTCGAAGTACCTTCCTTATTCTCAAGCCCCAGCATCACCCCGCAGTCCTGCGCATAGGCTGCAAGGATTTTTAGGTTGGAGATCATTTTGTTAAAACAGGCTTCATGGTCAGTGTCAAATCGCCCGGGGTGCAGAACCACAGTCCCAGAACCAAGCCTTGCGGCAATATCTATTGATTCCCTGATAAGGCGGAACTCCGTTTCACCCATGTTGGCTGTGTCAACAACCACATCTTTAGGATAAGTAGGCACATCAGCAAAATAAGGAGCATGCACTGAGGTCCTCATATCAAATACTGAAAGCTCATCAAGTATTGAACCAAGGATGTCTTTCTGCAATATGGAATCCTTATATACGTTAAGTTTTGGCATGTAAAGTTCGACTGATTGCAATTCTGAAGCTATATCGGAAAATTTGCCTGTAAAGGACGAAGCACCTAGTATCATGAATAACTGGATATGGTGGCAATTGATAAGATTTGTGCTTATTCCAGTACCAAAATACTTATCTAAATTAAAGAGTACCACCAAACAATGAAACTGTATGTGCCCCATGTGGGACATCTTGAGGGACTTGAAGAACTGCTCACCAGCTCCAATGACATATATGGGATTTACATGGCAGGTACTCCTGATTATGTAGGTACCGGAAGAACTAATCTCAGCGCACCGGGACTTGAAGAGATAGCTGAGCAAACCATATATGCCCACGAAAAGGGAGTTAAGATGGAGATAGTCCTTAACAGTTCATGCATGGGCGGACAACATCTCACCCCTGAAGGATACAACAGGATCAACTGGTATTTTAATCAACTCAATAAAATAGGAATCGATTCTATAACTGTTGCTGAGCCATACTTTGTTGAAATGCTGGCAAAGGATTATGATATGGAAGTCGTGGTATCAGTACTTTCTTTTGTGGACTCACCGCAAAAGGCAGAGTTCTATGAAGAACTCGGGGCAGATACTATTGTTATAGATCCGGTCATTAACCGGGATTTTGATAAACTTGAAGCCATTAGGGATGCAGTGTCCTGTGACCTGAAACTCCTGGTAAATGAAGGATGCTTATACCAATGTCCTTTCAGATATGCACACTTTAATTTCTTCTCCCATGCTAATGGACCGGGACCAAAATTAAATGTGCTTGATGACTATTATTATTACAAATGCCTTTCACTCAGGATAAATGATCCGCAGCAACTTATCAAATCCCCATGGATAAGGCCGGAAGACCTCAGGGAATACAAACATATAACAGACATATTCAAAATAGGTGGCAGGACGCACTTCCCCAACTGGATACTCAACAACGTACAGGCTTATTCAAGCGAATCATATGACGGCAACCTTATGGACCTGCTTGATTGCCCAAAAGACCTGAAAGACCTTTTTTATATACCCAACAAAGAACTGGAAGGAGCAATATTCCAGTGGAAGCAATGCAGAAAAGTCTGCAACAAATGCGGATACTGTAAGAAACTGGCAGAAAAGATAATAAAAGTCTATTCCACCGAAGGTTGCGAAAATGTGCTCAGGCCCCTGAAAGAAGAAGGAGGTCAATAATGACAATAACAGATACATTATCAAAGAACCGCAGCGAGCTGGAGATCAAACTGAGGAACCTGCTGTTAAAACCGGTATTCCTTATAGAGATGGATGTGTTTGCCCTTCCTTGCGGATGCAAAGGAGCCACTATAAACACCAGGGGACTGCAATACGATGACCTTGAGATCTTTGAGGAACATATTAAAGAGTATCTCAAAAAGACATCAGAATATCTTGAGATAGAACCTTCTTTTCTTTTTGCCAGGCTTGTGCCGGGCACGGCAGAAATAGCTTCGCTTAACAGCCGGATACTTTGCAACAGATGTTACATGGATTTTGCCCGGGGAACTGGCAAAAAGCCAAGACCGGATATATATATACTTAACTTTATCCGTCGGGAAGAAAAGTAAATTGCACTCATATCCTTAAATATATATTTTCACTGTTTTCGGCTCTTGAAATAGTTTCCTATCCATTTGCCTGAAAGATGCCCTTTTTAAGTGAATCCATTCGAAAGGTTTAAGAAGTATTTAATATAATGCAAACCACCTGACGTTAGTCTACGCCATAGTAATTATAATAAAATTTAAAAAAAAAACAATTATTGTAATTTTGGCACGATTTACGCTAATATTAATATATAACATAAAAGGAGGAAATGTGAATGGAACCGCTCACAAGTATGGGCGTGCTGGCACTAATGGGAGCCGCCGCAACTATTGCAGGTGCCTCTGAAGACCTTGAATCAGATGTTGGGTCCCAGAGTAACCCAAACTCCCAAGTGCAGTTAGCGCCCCAGATGATGTATCCACACAGGATCTATAATAAAGCTGTTTCTGGAGAACCACCATCCAACGCACTTATGTGTGCAATTGGTGGAACAACCGCATCCGTTCTGATGACCACCGGTGCATCCCCAATTCTGGCATTGATCATTGGATCAATAGTCGCTGCGGCAGTGCATGGTACCTACTCAGTAACATCATACTTCGGCAGATCAGCAAGTCAGAAACGTTTTAAACAACCAATTTATCTTGATTTGATTAGAAGTCACACACCCGTAATTATGGGATATGCCTTTATCACAACATTCTGTATTCTTGTGGTATCATATCTTATGGTAGCTGTAATGGCACATCCGTTCTCACTGCCACTTCTGGCATTCATTTGGGGAATCGCGGTTGGAGCTATCGGTTCATCAACCGGTGACGTACACTACGGTGCAGAGCGTGAATTCCAGAATGTCGAGTTCGGATCAGGTCTTAACGCTGCAAACTCCGGTAATATCGTGAGAAAAGCAGAATCCGGTCTGAGAAATGGTATCGACAACTCATGGTTCTGTGCAAAGTTCGGTGGACCTGCAACCGGAATCGCCTTTGGTATGGTGGTGTTCCTCAGCGGATGGATAACTGTAGTATTCGACCCTTCCATCAGTGAAGTCATGGGATGGGAATCCATCATAGCAGGAGTTGCTATGGTACTGTTGATGGTGATGTGGAACAGGAAGATCGAAGTGGATGCCAGGAATGCATTCGGCCCCTACAAAAGTGATGAAGAAGAGGTGGCAGCTTGATAGATATTGTAGGAATAATAGCAGATGATTTTCTTAATATACTTATGATAACCTTCGGTGGTGTACTTATTTCATTGGGCGTCCATTTAGTACCTGTTGGGGGAGCCCCTGCTGCTATGGCACAGGCCACTGGTGTCGGTACAGGTACAGTTCAACTCGCTGCAGGAGCAGGCCTAACCGGTCTTGTGACAGCAGGGTTCATGATGAATGCCACCGACAGCATGGGACTGGTTGTCGCATCTGGAACCGTTGGTGCCATGATAATGATAGCAGTAACAATGCTGGTCGGACAATGGCTGTATGTTTATGGAGTAGGTTGCCCACCTGCATCTGCAAAGGTCAAGTATGACCCAATAACCAAGGACAGACAGGATCTCTACGTATCACAGGGTACAGAAGGACACGGAATACCCACCGCATCATTTATAAGTGGAGTTATCGGTGCCGGACTTGGAGGATTGGGAGGATCTATGATATACTTCTATCTTCTGAGCATTGAGAACGGACTTCCTGAAGCAGACTTTATAGGAATAGCAAGCATTTTCGCAATCGGACTTTTCTTCGTTAATGCGGTCATACCCTCATATAATATAGGAGGAACCATTGAAGGATTCCATGACCCTAAGTTCAAGAGATTTCCAAAAGCTGTGTTCGCATCCCTCGTCGCAACATTCTTAGCTGCCATCATGGGTGTAGTAGCCATTGGAGGTATGTAAGATGTCTGCAGGCGGAGGAGGAGGAGGAGCCCACGAGGCAATTCCACAGAACAATATAATAGCCTTCGGAGTAATAGGAGGACTTGTAGGAATATACGCAGCTTACTTCCTTGTTGACATGGTAGGTCCATACATGTCATTCCTGGGTGCCCTTGGAGCTATATGCGGCATCATATGGGGTGCTGCAGCAGTCAGAAGGGTTGCAAACTACGGATTAGGTACCGGTGTACCTTCGATTGGTATGCTTGCCCTTGGAATAGGTGTAATCGCTACCACATTCGGGCTTGCCGTTGGCGGGATAGCCGGACCTGTTGTCGCACTCGTCTTTGCGTCCCTGATAGGACTTGTAGTAGGAGTTCTTGCGAACAAGGTACTCAACATGGGCATACCGATAATGGTACAGTCCATGATAGAGATTGCAGGTGCAGGTGCCATAACGATTGTTGGCCTCAGTACTTCTATGATGGGCACATTCGTGTTCTTTGACGAGATAGCCAACGGAATGATAATCTCACAGGGAGTTGCCAGTGGAGTCATGACAACAGGATATATAGCAGTCATCTTCATAGCAGGCGGACTTGCCATCCTTCACCCATTCAATGCAAACCTGGGACCTGACGAGAAACAGGACAGGACACTTATGCTTGCATTGGAAAAGGGTGCAATAGCAATGATCATTGCTGGAATCGTTGCAAGCATCAACGAAGGTGCATCAGGTTCACTTACAATCCTCATAGGACTTGCACTCTGGTATATAGGATTCAGTGGATTCTATGACCGTGTGAAGAGAGATGCATACGATGTGGTCGGCACTGGTATGTTGCCCTCAAAGGAGGAATTAGAATGAGCATGGTACACGTAGCCCCGGAGGTACATCTTGTACTGGATCCACTTACCTCACTTCTTGCAGCAGAAAGAGAGGACATAATTGCTTATTCAATGGATCCTATAATGGCACAGCTTGATGAACTGGACAAGATAGCAGATGACCTTATAAACTCCCTTTCACCGGACAGGGCACTGCTCAATTCATTCCCGGGACGTGAGGATACATCCATGAGCGCGGGCTTTTACGGCAACACATTCTACGGAGTAGTAGTAGGACTGGGAGTTGCAGGACTTATGCTCCTGGTTATGAGCGCATTAGGAGTGATGTGAAATGGCAGATAAAAGAGAACCCGCCGTGGGATGGCCAATCCTTAAAGGTGAATACGATGTTGGCAACATAAAGAACTGTGTTGCAGTTGCTACATGTGGTTCACACCTTGCCAGTGGTCCTCAGTTAGATGCAGGTGCATGTATAACAGGTCCATGTAAGACCGAGAATCTTGGTCTTGAGAAAGTGGTTGCACACGTAATATCAAACCCAAACATCAGATACCTAATTGTAACAGGATCTGAAGTAAAGGGTCATATTACAGGGGAAGCAATCATCAAGATCCACCAGAATGGTGTAAAGGACAACAGGATTGTCGGTGCCAGTGGTGCTATTCCTTACGTAGAGAACCTGACCCAGGAAGCAATAGAAAGATTCCAGCAGCAGGTGGAATGTATCGATTTCATCGGTACCGAGGATATGAATGCCATTGTTGCAAAGATCAAAGAGTACTCATCAAAAGACCCTGGAGCTTTCGACGCAGACCCAATGGTGCTTGAAGTAGGAGGAGGAAGCAAAGACGAGACCGAAGAGGCCGGCGGACTTAAGCCAATGGCAGCTGAGATAGCAACCATCAGAAGCAGGATACTGGGCATCAACAAAGAAATGATGGTTATCGGTAACCTCAACAAGTTCCACTCAGGCGTACATGCAGGAAAGATAGAAGGCGCAATGATTGGCCTTGCAATCACACTAACACTGCTTGGAATGCTACTGTTCGGAGGTAACTGACATGGCAGAAGAAGAATATGGAAAAGGCGTACCAATGGTCATAAACCCACAGATGGGGCCCATTGAAGCCGTAGTTGAGGATATCCGTTACAGAGCTCAGCTCATTGCAAGGAACCAGAAACTCGATTCCGGAGTATCTGCAACAGGCATAACCGGTTTTATAGCAGGATTCGTATTTGCGTTGGTAATGGTAGTCATAATACCTATGTTCATCTGGAAGGTGATGTAAAATGGCTTACAGTAGTGACAAGGTACCAAGCGTAGTTACAGACCCGGAAGACTTCAATGCAGTACTTGAGAAACTCAACAAGATAGATGAGAAGATCGAGTTTGTTAACAGTGAAGTAGCACAACGTATCGGAAAGAAAGTAGGAAGAGACATAGGAATACTATACGGAGCTGTTGTTGGAATAATAATATTCCTGCTATATGTTCTGTTCCTTGCGCCTATGCTCGGTATTTAAAATAAAGAGGTTGTTCATATGTTCAAATTTGACAAGAAACAAGAAGTATTCGAGGTCGGCGGAGTAAAGTTCGGTGGCCAGCCAGGTGAATACCCAACAGTACTTGTGGGAACAATGTTCTATAACAGGCACAAGATCGTGACTGATGAGGACAAGGGAATTTTCGACAGGGAAGCGGCAAATAAGCTCTGGCAAGGCATTGTAGATATGGGAGAAATTACAGGCAACCCATATGTAAACCAGATTGTAGGTGAAACACCTGAAGCGATAAAGAAGTACATTGACTGGTTTGTCGAGCTTGATGACAAGACGCCATTCCTCATTGACTCATCTGCCGGTGAAGTTCGTGCAGCTGCAGCAGAATACGTCACAGAGATCGGCGTAGCTGACAGGGCAATCTACAACTCCATCAACGCAAGTGTCCACGCAGATGAGATCGAGGCAATTAGAAACAGTGACATTAACTGTTCAATTGTCCTTGCATTCAATGCAACAGACCCAAGTGTAAAAGGAAAACTGGAAATCCTCGAGAGCGGCGGGACCGGACAGGAAAAAGGTATGCTTGAGATCGCAAAGGAATGTGGTATCACAAAGCCATTGATCGACGTAGCAGCAACTCCACTGGGCGCTGGCTCCGGTGCATCCATGAGAGCAGTAGTTGCAATCAAGGGCCACCTCGGACTCCCTGTCGGTGGTGGATACCACAACATGGCATCTGCGTGGGACTGGATGAAGACATACAAAAAGCAGTTCGAGACAAAAGAAGAGAGGCAGGCAATTTATATGCCAGCTGATATCGGAACAAACCTTGTACCACAAGTACTTGGATCAAACTTCCAGCTCTTTGGACCTATCGAGAACACTGACAAAATATTCCCTGCAACAGCAATGGTTGATATCATGCTTGCAGAAACTGCAAAAGAACTTGGTATTGAGGTCAAGGACCCCAATCACCCAATCAACAAGCTGGTTTAAAAAACCAGCTTTCTTTTTTTATTGAAAGCCCTGAAAAAGAGCCGTAGGCATTGTCAGGGAACCCCCACCCCCCAACCTGCTATAGGGGTACATAAAATGTACACACGTATATCAAAAATACGAGTTATAACTATATAGGTCATTAGTTGTACTGATATAATACAACAGTAGTGAAATAATGAACTAAGTCATACCGTTGGCAGTAAAATAATTAAAGCAACAAATACAATCATCCAGCATGACTGAGGTAATGCTGATATGGGACAACCCATTGCTATTCGAAAAATTGTTCAAAGAGCATAATATCAAGTGCCAGAGAATTGTATCTGACTCCATAGGCACACCTTTTATCTCACCATGCAAATGTGTAGTCATTCCAACAGGTTTTGCAAACAAAGATTATACAAATATCCTGCCTGGAATAGAAAGAAACGCCACTCGCTTGGAGAAATTTGTACGCGAAGGTGGAAACCTCGTCATATTCAGCCCCATTGTCCACTCATACAAATATGAATGGCTGCCAATGGAACTTGAGTACGTGCAACAACAGGAAGTAACAACTGTCTGTAAAGTAAAAGATCATGAAGCGCAATGCCTGATCGAAGACACAGAGAATGAAGTTGAATTTGACGGATTTTTTTCAAAAACAGATGCCGAAGTAGTATTCAGTGACAAATCAGGAAATCCGCTGATGGTTGTAAAAGAGCTGGGAAATGGCAGGATAATTGCCACAACAATTCACGAGTTCCCCTCAGGAAAATTCCTGAAATGGATAAATGAAACTGCAAAAAAGACCAGATTATAACTACTTTACAAAATCTTTGCGAAGCTGCTCGGCGACATCCTTTGCTTCCGGCAGCCTGAGCACAAAGAGTCCAAAGCATGGCTTTATAAACTGGAAGAAAATCTCATCCCCTTTCACACCCACGGGTATCTTATCTCCCATAAGTGCCACACCACGTATCCTGTAACCACCTGTAACATGGTATACCTTATCGGATTTTTCCTTAATCATATTCTCACACTGAGCAGGGGTGCCTCCTTTTAAGAGAATTTCAAAGGGAAGATCATTGATACAAGCCATAATGATACCTTATTCGACAATTACAAGATCGCCTACTTTTATACCTTTTTCCACGATCCGACCTACAATTTTACCACCGGTCATCTTGGCGGCCTTTTCTGCCTGGTCAGGCGGGAGTATGACTACAAATCCCATTCCCATATTGAATGTCCTGTACATTTCAAGATCATCCACATTGCCTTCTTTCTGGAGGAATTTGAAAATATCATTTGGCTCAATAGGATCATAGAAATCAAAGCCAAGTTTTGTAACCCTTTTTAGTTTCAGAAGCCCGCTTCCAGTTATGTGTGCAAGGCCATGGACATCACATTCCCTGATCACGTCGAGAACTTCCATATATATCCTTGTGGGAATAAGAAGTTCATCACCAATAGTTGTTGAAGTATCATAGGAGAAAGAATCATGATATGAATATGAAGACTGGTCTATGATATTCCTTACAAGAGTGTACCCGTTACTGTGAACACCCGCACTCGGAATACCTACAATAGCATCTCCAAGCTGAACCTTTTCACCTGTGATTATCTTGTCCTTTTTGACCATTCCCAGGCAGGTTCCGGCAAGGTCAAAGCCCCTTACAATGTCAGGAAGTGTTGCAGTTTCTCCGCCAACTATTGACATGCGTGAAAATTCAGCACCCTTCCTCAGGCCCTCGCCTATCTGGGCTGCAAATTCCTCATCATGCTTCTCAAGAGCGAGGTAGTCAACAAAGGATATAGGTTCGGCACCTATGGCAAGCAGGTCATTGACATTCATTGCAATGCAATCGATACCCACTGTGTTCCATCGCTTCATCTCATTCGCTATCAATACTTTGGAACCCACACCATCTGTAGCAAGAGCAAGGGCATATTCACCAAAGTCAATAAGACCTGCATAGTGGCCGATGCCGGTCAAAGGCGCACCCAGACCCTGACGCTTGTAGTCCATACCCTTTGTGAGCGCCTTGATGGTCTCTTCTTCCTTTTCGATGTCAACCCCGGATCCTGCATACGTAAGGTGCTTATCTTTCATCTGAAATCCCTGCATTATTTATCAAGTTCGAATTCTTTGTGTAAGGTCCGCACAGCATCAAGTGCTTCCTCCGTACTCACTACAAAGGAAATATTGTGCTGTGATGAACCCTGACTGATCATAATGATATTTATACCGGCCTTCCCAAGGGAATTGAATACCTTTCCTGCAACTCCCGGAATGCCATCCATGCCTGCTCCGACCACGGCAACTACGCAGACATCACGATCGTAGGCGACATCGCCCACTACATTGGTCGTGAATTCTGATCTTACAGCTGCCACTGCGGCCTCAAGATGATCCTCGTTGACAACCAGGGACATGTTAGCTTCGGATGAACCCTGACTGATCATGATGATATTTACACCCGCATTGGCAAGTGAGGAAAATACCCTTGCTGCCGTACCAATTGTTCCTACCATTCCAGCTCCGCAGATATTAACAAGAGCAACTTTTTTAATTAGAGTTACTGCTTTAACAACATCCTGTATCTGCTGCTGTTCGGCAACGATAAGAGTACCCGGGAAATCCGGCTCAAAAGTGTTCTTCACACGTACAGGTATCTTATGCCTTATAGCAGGTTCAATAGTCCTGGGATGAAGGACCTTGGCACCGAAATAAGAAAGCTCCATTGCTTCGATATATGATATCTGAGGGATGGGCCTTGCCTCCGGAACTATTTTCGGATCTGTGGTTAGTATACCATGGACCTCTTTCCAGAGCCATATCTCATCGGCATCAACAGAAGCTCCAATAATAGATGCAGAGAAATCAGACCCTCCGCGCCCAAGGGTTGTAATGATATCCTGTTTGTTCTGGGCAATGAAACCTGTAACTACAGGGATGTGATCTTTAAGCAAAGGACAGAGCCTTTCATGCACCTGGGAGTAACTATCCTCAAGCGGCTTGGCATCACCATAATTGGAATCTGTTACAATACCTGCCTCCCCACCCGTAAATGCTTTTGAGGAAGTGCCGAGTGAACGAATAGAACCACTTACAATCGGAGCTGCGAGGCGCTCACCATATGAAGAAATATAATCCACGGAACGATTGCTCAGTTCTCCAAGATAGCATATACCGATCAAAGCCTTTTCAAGCTCGTCGACCCTGCTGTCTATTACCTCTACACATTCCGACCTTATCTTATCATCATCAATAGCAACATGAATTGCATCATAATGCTTTTTGGACAGATCAGCAATAAATTCCTTGACCTGAGTTACTTTGCCATTTTTAGAGACTTCTTTTGCAGTGTTCAGCAATCCATCTGTAACACCACCAAGCGCAGAGGTCACTGCCACAAGTTCATTGCCATCCATATGGTATTGCCTTAAAAGCTCTGCCACATGCCGGATCTTTTCACCGTTTTCCACGGAAGTCCCGCCGAACTTCATTACGATTCTCATGATACAACCATTTAGTTTGTCAGATAATTTCGTCTATAAACAATACAGACTAATATAAAGATTATGAGTAAAGCAAACATTATTCTGAGCGATAAAATTAAAATGTCACCTGAACTTTTTGAAGAACAGGAAAAACACTACAAATACCCCTGCTGTTACAATCAGTGATATAACGCTTGAGACATTCGATGCAGAGGGTAAAGAGGGAAGAGAGAAATTGGAGGAATTATTGGCTGAACCATTGTCCTTTCCAAGGCTTTCTGCAGCCGAACTTGCAATTCCTGCTATTGATTCTGTAATATTGTCCCTTATATTAACAGACACTGAAAACTCTTCTGAATAATATGATATCTCATTGTCAGCATCAATAAGCATAAGTGTTGCTTTATGGACACCTGCATCCAGCTCTTCAGTCACTGTTTTATAAGTTCCGGGAGTGACATATTTTCTGGAATCCGTAAGTTCCCCATCAACCAGAATGCGCACTTCAGGAAAAGACTCATCGACATAGTACCTTATAATAGCTATTCTCCCGGCTTTTAGTCCACCATCAACCGGAGAAACGACATCGATGTCAATCCCATCAGGAAGAACATCGGCAGTAACGGATATAGGGTCCTGCTGCAAAGATACGTGCTTGAGGAAAACTGTAATGGTGTCGTCGGTCTGGAAAAAAGCCTTTATGTTTGCAAGGAAAACGGTTCTGGGTTGTCCATCGGAATAAACAGTGTAGTAAAAATAGTTCCCTTCTTCAACTTCATCTTCTTTTAGCAACTTCCCGTTGAGCCTGAGTTCCAAAGACACCTCACCATCATCCACATCTATAGCCTGGAGCGTATAAAGAGCAGACAGTTCAAGCTCTGAATCATCTTTTAATGTATAACTCTTATCCAGGATCAAATAATCATCAACATCTTCCATCGGGTCAAGATATTGCTCAATATAGATTGTAGAATACACTACACCATCTGACTTTTTGACAGAACCTTCCGGAGTTATCCTGAGAATGAAATAGTCAACCTCGTTTTCTTCTTCACCATCTTCATTTTCTACCACTGAACGAACGTATTCAAACGGGTCTTCTTCCTTTGCAAAGTTGGTATCCAGTTCTATCTCTTCCCCATTAAGGTATAATTCTACCCAGATGTCCCCGCTTTTGCTGTTCATATCCACAACCTTGAAGGAATAGCCCTGCTCCATAAAAATTTCATCCTGTACGCTTACAGCAGGTTCCGAATAATGGATCATTGCCTCTGTCCTTACACCCGCAGCTGGGGAAGTCCAGAGGACAAAAAGACAAATGCAGATGATTACAAAATGTATATATTTCATCGAAACCTCACAACATACGACCGGATAAAAATGACAAAATATTATGCTACTTAACTTGTAGCATATATTACTGTGTTATAGGTTTTATCTATTTCTATTAATATAGGTGAAAATATGAAATATGTGGTACTAATCGGAGATGGCATGGCAGATGAGCCCATGGAAGAACTTGGAGGCATGACAGTTCTTCAGAAAGCCAACACATCCAACATGGATTATATTGCTAGGTATGGCAGGGCAGGACTGGCACAAACAGTCCCTGAAGGCTTGCATCCCGGGAGTGATGTGGCAAACATGTCTATTGTGGGCTATGATCCGAAAAAGTACTATTCAGGAAGGTCACCCCTTGAAGCTGCAAGCATGGGAGTTGAACTTGAAAAAGATGATGTTGCATTCCGATGCAACCTGATAACTATTAAAGATGACCTGATATCAGATTACAGCTCCGGGCATATATCCAATGAAGAAGCAAAGGAACTCATTGAGAGTATTGATTCTGCACTTGGTGATGAAAAGGTAAGGTTCTATCCGGGGATCAGCTACCGCCACCTTATGGTAGCAAAGAAAGGACTTGGAGCAAATACCGAATGTGTCCCCCCGCATGATGTCATCGATGAGAACAGGTATGAACATATGCCAAAAGGAGAAGACAGCGAAATTGTCTCCGAACTCACTGAAAGATCAATGAAAATACTTGAAGGACACCCGGTAAATCAAAAGAGAATCAAGGAAGGTAAAAATCCAGGAAACTCCATATGGCTCTGGGGACAGGGCTTCGCGCCTGCATTCACGCACTTCAGCGAACTGTATGGACTCAGCGGTGCCATTATTTCAGCAGTTGATCTTGTAAAAGGAATAGGCATCTATGCAGGACTTGACGTTATTGAAGTCCCGGGTGCCACCGGATACCTTGATACAAACTATATTGGTAAAGCCGAGTACGCCATGGAAGCGCTTAAAGACCATGATTTTGTGTTTGTGCACGTAGAAGCACCTGACGAGGCAGGCCACATGGGAAATATGAAAGCAAAGATACAGGCCATAGAAGATTTCGACGAGAAAGTAGTTGGCACTGTTCTTAAAACTGCCATAGATATGGAAGAAGACGTAACCATTATGGTCCTGCCGGACCATCCCACACCTGTTGCGTTGAGAACACACACATCTGTGCCAATCCCTGTAGCCATTTACTGCACATCAGAAGACAAACCTGACAATGCAGATGCCTTTGATGAGGAATCTGTGAAAAAAGGTTCACTTGGAACAGTATATGCAGCTGACCTTGTAGGAATGCTGATCAATAATAAGTGGGCACAATAGTCCACTGATATCTTTTTTTGAGCCACTGTCCGGCTCACCATTTATAAATAGGACCACGAAGATAATATTAATTGGTGGGAGTAGTAAGACTACGGATAGTTTCACCTATAATTAAATGGGAGTGGTAGAATGAAGTTTGGATTAACACCATGGAGGCCTGCTTCTGTTTCAAGCTGGGATCCTTTCGAAGAAATGAGACACATGCAAGGACGCCTCAATCGCCTATTCGGAGAAGGGGAAACAAAATCTGAAATGATTGATATTGATACACTTTCCCCTCTTATAGACATAAAGGAGAAAGATGACAATATTGTTGTCACAACAGACCTTCCTGGTGTCGACAAGAAAGATATCAACATCGATATCCGGGATAACAGGGTATGGATCAGTGCCAATACGCATAAAGAATCCGAAGATGAGAAAGAGGGCTACCTGATGCGTGAGCGCACTTACAGCAGGTTTTCACGTGCGTTCAGTTTACCTTCTGCAGTCAATGAAGATGCAGCAAGTGCAAAACTTGAGGACGGAGTGCTCACCATAACACTACCAAAAGCTGAGATCGAAGATAAGCATAGGATTATGATAGAATAAAACATTTTTGCAATAAACGCCCATGATAACATGGGACGTTTTATATTTTGTATTCCCCTTTATTTTGCGGCATCAGTTAGAAATATCATCAGCCTTTGCTCAGTCGGGGTAACTGTCATCATCGCCGCATGTGACAATAGGAACCTATACTATATCATCTTTTCAGTTTTCAAACACGATGAAGTCTAATTATTGCAGGTTTCTGCCCATCGATTGCTTATATAAGTCCTGATTAATACAATATATGTATCCTGATAGAATCACTCATTAAATAGTATGCCGGATTTGACCAAAAATCAAATAATATTGTACTAAATAAAGTAAGCATAAATTAACATAGCAACATTTTTGAAATATAACAGAACCCTATTTTTCCGGAGAATCTATTGAAAATGCATGTCTTTACTGTGGAAAACATACCCCTTATCAAAAAAGGGGATAACATTGCATCGATCATCTGTGAAAGAACAAGTATTCAGAACAATGATGTCATAGTTATAGCATCCACTATCGTTGCGAAGGCTGAAGGCAGGATGTTCAGGCTGGAGGACATCACCGCAGGAGAAGAAGCGAAAAAAATTGCAGGCAAACATGGTCTTGATGCCAGATTTGTGCAGGCAGTCCTTAACCGCAGTCGTGAAATCCTGGTGGATCATCCCATCTTCCTTGTGGAAACAGACAATGGACATGTCTGTATCAAAGCAGGAATTGATGAATCTAATGTCGATAAAGGATACATGGTCGACCTTCCGGCAGACCCGGACCAGAGTGCAAAAATTATTGGCGTAGGCATTGAAAATCAAACGGGAAAAAAGATAAGCGTTATAGTTACCGACACCAATGGCAGGGCATTTAAGATAGGTCAGACAGGTATCGCCATCGGTGTCTACAGGATACATCCGATCAAGAACTGGAAAGGACAAAAAGATCTCTTTGGTAATACCCTGGCAATTACCGAGGAAGCCATAGCAGATGAGATTGCAGGTGCAGCCAATCTGCTGATGGGCGAAGGTGATGGAGGATACCCGGTAGTCATTCTGAGAGGACTGGAACTCAGATCAGATGATGGTTCAATAAAAGAGATGTACCGCAGTGACCGGGAAGATGTAATTAAAAAGGGACTTCGCTGCTTAAGTAAAGTCTGAAATAGCGATATTAACTACTTCAACGCCAGACTCAGAGAAGAAATCAAGAGCATCCGTGTCAGGATAAGGATTAATATAGACAACCCGTTTGATATTGGAATTTATGATCATCTTGGCACACAATATACACGGCTGGTGAGTGCAGTAAAGTGTCGCACTATCAGTACTTACTCCATGAAGGGCGGCCTGGATTATAGCATTCTGTTCTGCGTGCACTGCCCTGCATTTCTCATGGCGTGTACCCGAAGCAATGTTGTTCTGCTGCCTGATACAGCCTATATCAAGACAATGCTGCATGTTCCTTGGAGCACCATTATAGCCAGTGGACAGTATACGCTTGTCCCTTGCGATCACAGCACCAACCTTGTTTCGAAGGCATGTGGAACGTTTAGACACAACTGTAGCGATCTCAAGAAAATACTCATCTATACTTGGCCTGTCTGTCATTGCTCTAAAAGAAGCAGTAAGTGGTATATATAAGTTGTAGTGTAAGAGTGTATTCATCAATTTCATAAATTTACAGCCGGAATTGAGAACCTATTATTCTGGAGCATAGAAACATGGAAGTCGGTTTGACTGAACGTTTAGATTCTTTTGTTAGAAAGCACAACAATCGTCAGCTTGCAGCAATACCGCTTGCGATATTCGTGATTGCATTATTGATACTAGCATTCACTTTCGCAAGTACCGGTGCACCTGTCAAGCTTGGAATGGAATTTAAAGGCGGAACAATGATTTCCGTTGCGACTGAGGAAAGTGTACAATCTCTTGAGGAGAGATTTGTCGATTATCCAATAAACGATATCAGGCAGACCGGATCCCGCGTCATAATGCAATTCGGACCCATGAATGACGAAATGCAACATGATCTTATAAGTAATGCAGTAGGCTCCTACACCAGCGTGGAAATAAACCAGATAGGACCTGTATACGGAACAAGCCTCCAGAAACAGGCTGTAAACGCAGTAATAATATCATTCATCGGCATGGCTATCCTGATATTTTTGATCTTCAAGACATTCGTGCCATCAATTGCAGTAGTAGTATCGGCATTATCAGACATAATAATAGCAGCGGCTTTTATGAATGTTGTCGGGATAGAATTATCTCTGGGAACCGTAGCAGCCCTGCTAATGATCATCGGTTATTCGGTTGATAGTGATATATTGCTTAACACGCGGGTTCTCAAAAGAAGGGGGACGCCCCAGGAGAACATTACCAGTGCCATGCATACAGGTGTTACCATGACAACTACAACACTTGCCGCACTTATAGTGATGTACCTGGTATCCACTTATTCCTACCTGCTCAGTTCATCACTTTCACAGATAACCCTCCTTTCAAACATATCCATTGTACTGATCTTCGGACTGGTAGCAGATCTTATGAATACCTGGATGCTTAACACATCCATATTGAGATGGTATGTGACTAAAAATGGTGCAAGGAGGCGTAAAGCATGAGAGATGACGAGCAGCAACAGAGCATTTACCGGGACTACCGGATAATTCTGTTCGCACTGGCAATAATTGCCTCCTTATTTTTCATACAACCATGGTACTCTTCAGACGAAGGTTTCACGAGCAACCTGAACTATGGTCTTGACCTTCAGGGTGGATCCTGGCTTCAGGTGAAACTCCAGGGTGCTGTTGCGCAACTTGATGCTGATAGTGGCCTCTTGGTCAGGGAAATAGTAAATATCAGCCTTGGAGAGAACATTGAGATCAAGTCGGTCGATGAAAGGGACGACGGAACAAAAGTCACATTCACATCCGATTCGATACTGAAGAACAACCAGATGGAACAACTTGGTGTTGGGCAGGCAACCATTTCCCAAAGTAACAATATAACAGAAGTGACGCTCCACACATCAAAAGAAAACCTCATAAGCACATACCTGTCAGATTCACTAAAAGCCGAAGTCATACCAGTACTTGTTTCCAATGGAGTGCAATACGAGATCAGGACCGCTGTTTCCCAGGAGGAGCTTGAAAGACTCATGGTAGTTGTAGGAGGATCTATTGTAACCGATGCCATTGGAGATGCCATCTACAAAGAAGGCGTTACAGTAGAGACAAGAGACCTGACAAAAGAGATACTTAGTGATAAGCTCAATTCCCTTGGACTTAAGGACATACCGGTAAAAACAGTAGGTGATGATTACATACTCATTGATTTTGCAGGAATTGACCTTGCAACCGCCAAGAACATCGCAGAAAGGCCAGGTAAATTCGAGATACGGATAGCTACCCAGGGAAATGAGTCTAGACATGTGCTTTACGGGGATGAGATCCAGGCTGTAAGTATTGTTGGATACAATGACATGGACGGACAGTGGTATGTGCCTTTCACCCTTACAGATGCCGGTGCTCTTGCACTTCAGAAAGCGGCCATAGAGACCGGTGCAACCCAGGACCCTTTGTCACATAATCTGATAATGTATCTTGATGACAGAGAGGTTTACAGTGCACCACTCAGCCATTCAGCCGCAGCCCGCCTTGAGGATGTGCCGATATATTCATGGCAGGCATCCACGGGCCCTGACGAGGATAGCAAGGCAAGGGCGGAACAACTGCAGATACATCTGCGTGCAGGTGCTTTGCCAGTAAATGTGGAACTTGTAGGTTCAGGTCAGGTCGATGCCACACTTGGAAAACAGTTCAAAGAGCAGGCAGTTCTTGCAGGGTTCCTTGCACTTTTTGGTGTTGCATTCGTGATATATAGAAAATACAACAAAAAAGCCATACTATTACCAATGGTAGGCACTTCTGTAAGTGAAGTCATAATGATACTTGGTTTTGCAGCAGCAACCGGATGGCAACTTGATCTTGCAAGCATTGCAGGCATAATAGCAGTCATAGGAACAGGTATTGACCACCTTGTCATCATCACTGATGAGGTACTTTATGAAGGAAAGCTACCTCCTAAGAAAGTATACCTTTCCAGGATAAACAAGGCATTCGCCATAATATTTGCAGCCGCTGCAACTACCATTCTTGCAATGTCACCTCTGGTCTTCATGGGATTCGGTGCACTTAAGGGATTTGCAATTACCACCATCGTGGGCGTCCTGATAGGCATATTCATTGCAAGGCCGGCATATGCCAGAGTGATACCTGAAGTTCTTGAAACGAACCCAATGAACACCGAATAAGAAGGAGAGGTGAGTGTTTGAGGGACCTGTGGACTGTAAAATACCGGCCAAATAGCCTGGAAGATATCGTAGGCAATGAGCAATCAGTAGACATGGTCAGAAAACTGGCCATGTCCAACAACCTCCCACACCTTGTATTCCATGGACCGGAAAACTCAGGCAAGTCAAGCACAGCCTTTGCAATTGCCCGTGAGATATATGGGGATGGCTATGAACGTAATCTGGCATACTTCAATGCATCTGATTTTTTTGAACAGGGAAAAAACTACCTTGTACGTGACAAAAGGTTTATACGCATCATTGGAACAGATGATCCAAAGAAAATAGATAAAAGTGTAATTTATATTTTCAAAGAAATCATAAATGAATATGCAGGTATGGCACCTATGGATGCTGATTTTAAGATAATATTCATTGATAATGCCGAGTCACTGAATTCAGATTCACAGCACGCCCTTAGAAGAATCATGGAAAAATATACAGCCACATGTCGTTTTATACTCTCAACAACCCAGCCTTCAAAACTGATAACACCGCTCAGGTCAAGGGGATTACAGCTGTTCTTCACGCATGTTTCAGATGACAAACTTGGAAAATTCATTTCCAAAATAATTGAAGCTGAAGGGCTTTCTGTCAGCATTGATGGTACAGATGCGTTGGTATATCATGCCAGGGGCAATGTTGCCAGGGCATTGAACACGCTCCAGATAGCATCCATACAACCAGGGATCGATACTATTGGACCGCAACAAATATATGATGCAACACTGGGGGAACAATCAGGGAATGTAGCAAAGCTCTTTGAATCGATCATTTCAAAAGACATTCTTGAAGCCAGGAAATACATTGATGCCCTCATCCTTGAAGAAGGGCTGTCCGGGCAGGAAATACTGCTCAAGTTGCATAAGGTAACAGTTGATTCGAACGAATCTGAGGATATCATTGCCGGGTGGATAACAAAGATAGCAGACACCGATTTCTACATGACAGAAGCTGCAAACGAGAGAATACAGCTTGAAGCCCTTGTTGCCAGGTTCTGCCAGTAAACTGTAGAGATTGTGACATTATTTCAACAAATTGATGGTTTGGATGACTGAGAATAACAACATACAGTTTGCAACAGCCTGCCGGGATATACTGGACATGGTACTGGATGGCCGGATAACCAATGAAAAGCAACTAAATGAAGCGAAGAAAAAGCTTGCAAAATCATTCCATCTTTCAACCCTTCCAAAAAATGCAGATATCATCACCTCAGGCAGTGAAGAGGAGCAGGAAATAGTCCGGGCCATACTCCAGCGTAAGCCCGTGCGCACAATATCAGGAGTTGCAGTCATTGCAGCTATGACATCACCTGCCCCATGCCCGCATGGGATATGTGTGCCATGTCCTGGAGGACCAGCTTCGGAATTCCATTCACCTCAAAGTTACATGGGAAGAGAACCTTCAACAATGAGGGCAATACAATTTGAGTATGACCCTTACAGGATAGTAACAAACAGACTGACACAATTAAAACAAATTGGGCATGAAGTTAAAAAAGCCGAGCTTATAATTATGGGAGGAACTTTTTCTGCAAGGTCTATTGATTATCAGGAATGGTACACAAAACGTTGCCTTGAAGCTATGAATGATTTTTATGGTAATTCCTGGAGACAGCAGGCAAACCCCATTGGCAAGGCAATACCCTATTTTACAATTGAGGATGTTCAAAAGGCAAACGAAACATCAGAAGTAAGGAACACAGGCATAACATTTGAAACACGTCCTGACTGGACAAAAAAAGCACATGTTGATAAGATGCTTGAACTTGGGGCAACGAAAGTAGAGATTGGTGTTCAAAGCACTTACGATTTTATTCTCAAAAGGATGAAACGAGGTCACAGCGTTGCAGATAGCATCGAGGCGAACAGGATACTTAGGGATAGTGCCCTGAAAGTAGGTTTTCATATGATGCCAGGACTACCCGGCACTAATGCAGAGATGGACATACGGAATTTTAGAAGGTTATTTGAAGAAAGCGGATTCAAGCCGGATTATCTGAAAATTTACCCCACTCTTGTCACCGAAGGCACAGAACTGCACGAGATGTGGAAACAAGGTAGATATGAGGCCATAGGAGATGATGAAGCAACATTGCTCTTGTCCAGGATCAAATCATTTATTCCAAAGTGGGTGAGATTACAGCGCATCCAGAGGGACATTCCATCACCCCAGATACTTGCAGGGGTCCGGAAGAGCAATATTCGCCAGCTTGCGCATGAGCATCTGGAACAACATGGAGGAAAATGCCGCTGCATAAGATGCCGGGAAGTGGGACATAACCTGTTAAAAGGAAATGAGCCAGATATAGAGAATATACAATTTACAGTGGAATCCTATGAATGCTGCGGAGGAAAGGAATATTTCCTTTCCTTTGAGGACCTTGAAAAGGACATATTGATAGGTTTCCTTAGATTGAGATTCCCGGAAAGACCTCATCGTGAGGAATTGAAAAATGCTGCTCTTGTCAGGGAACTCCATATATTCGGATCCTCTGTGGCTGTGGGAAAAGATGCAGGAAAGAACGATTGGCAACACAGAGGGTATGGCAGAGAGCTTATATCACATGCTGAGGAAATTGCAACTAATTTCGGGTACGAGAAGGTTGCGATAATAAGTGGTATAGGTGTACGTCAATATTATCGAAAGGCAGGTTATGAACTGGAAAATGTGTATATGACAAAGAACTTGCAGAATAACTGAATCAGAAAGTTTTATTAGTAAAGATGACAGATTTCTGTTAACCGTAATGTGTAATAATATCATTTAGATGATATCGCAGGGGAAAAAATATTGGACTCAGAGTTGCTGGAACAGGTTGTCAATAATTTAAAAGAAATAAATTCTAAACTTGATAGACTAATTGTTCAGATCGAGTGCAGGGATGAAACGACTAGTGACAAAGATAAAATAGCGGCATATTCTCTTGATGTATTAACACTACTATCTCTCCCGGATCATCTAAGAACAACTGCAACGACATTATTTGAGATAGGACCTGCGACTGCAGACGAAGTTGCAAATGTTACAAACAAGGAGAGAGCTGTAGAAAGTAACTACCTTAACCAGCTTGTAAGGATGAATAACGTCAAAAAGTACAGAGAAGGAAGAAAAGTTTATTTCCGCATAAATGATAGCTTAAAGAAAAAATAATATACATTAATGAAGGAAACATGACCCTTACATTAGCAATACATTCTTCCAAAGGCGGAACAGGAAAAACCAGCATTGCGGTGAACCTGGCAGTGGCTTTTGCGTCTGCAGGAAAAGACACGTGTCTGATAGATATGGATCTGAGAGGACCCTCCCTTTGTTCTATGTTTAAACCGAAAACCCATTTTTGGATCAATGACTTTTTGTCAGGGAAATGTAACCTGAAAGATACGTTGACTGATAGCAAAAAGGACATCGGAACCAGTGGCCACCTTTATCTTAGTTTTTCAAATCCAGATATCGGAGAAATCAGGGATCTTGTGAGCAAAGACCGGAACTGGCAGGCAGGAGCTCTTAAGGCTCTGATGAATGGAAAAAGGGAGCTTGCTGAAGAAAACATTGATGTGACCATATTAGATACGAGTCCTGGTGTTGAATATGAATCCATAAATGCTGTTGCGGCATCTGATATGGTAATTATAGTCCATAACGATACTAAAGCATGTCATGACTGTACAGAACAACTTATAAAAGGCGTTTACACACTTCTCGACAAAAGATGTGCGATCATTGATAACATGTATCATGGAAATTGCCTCGACATTAAAGAGAAAAACAGATATGGTGTACCCGTCCTTACAACCATACCATGCATGTGCGATATAGCAACCCGAAGCAAAAACGAGATACTAGTTCATTCTGATCCTGAACATTTGTTCTCGAAAAGTATTATGACAATCAAAGATAAAATAGAAGCAATGCAATAACTTCTTGCTTTTATTTTTCCTCATTTATTATTTTCAGGACATCATTTTGGAGATATTCCTCCAGATCCTTGGATTTCATCTCCTCCATATCTTTTCCAATATCTCCTGATGAAAGGATCATGTCCTTGAAAACGACAACCAGTACATAGACCAAAAACGCAGGGAAAAACGCGAGTATTGTCCTCTCCAGAGGATAAACAAAAATCACGGACTGATACATTTTTGCAGGTAAATTGTATATCAGATAATATGTAATGCTACCTGCCATGTGATCAGATAGAACACCCATTAGAGAAGCCAGAAACAGTGATAAAAAGACATATACTTTAGAAGTAACGGTCTTCATGAGGATTGATTTCTCAAAAAAGACAAAGCAACCCAGTACCAGTAAATGATACCATGGATAATAATATGCAGTTCTTCCTACATCAAGAACATACCATATGATTATAAGTGCAAAAAAGATACGTTTAGCAGCCTTATGTTCCCTGTTGACAACAAGACCTGCAACTATCGAACTAAGGGCAATGAACAAAGGAGAAATCATTGAAAATGTACTCTTTGAAAGATATGTCCCACTTGTGACCTGATGTAAAAAAAGACCTGATATCGAAACAAATGAACCCCAGAAAGGACCAAAGAGCATACCATTCAGCGCACCAAAAGACACAATAGAACTGATTCTTGTGCCTTCCAGACCAATGACGTTCATAAAATCAGGTAGATAGCTCGAAAAATATGTGAGGAGGATTCCAAAGAGAATGTAAATTACCTTTACATCATTTTTTACTCTTAATTTTGGAAACATTTTTGGAAACACATTGCTTAAATTGGATACATGTTTATATAAACATTTACATTTTAACAAAACTAATTATCTCAAAAACAGCTAGTACTTATTCTTTTTTGAAAGGGTTTTGGAGATGAAACACATTTTCTGTATATACATGAGTAATAACATTACCCACAATGGTATTAGTTGTGTGGTTTACAGCACACATGCAGATACACATAAAATAATGTGTAGATATAGAACCAAACTTTTTTACTGGGCAACTCAAAATAAGAAATATTAACGTTAAAATATAGAATGATTATTTTTTAAGTCTTTGTTAAAAAGTACAACTTTAATTTTGAAAAAAAGAGAGTTAACATCTTATTTAAATTATAAAAGTATACGATCGATAGTGTTTTTTACATAACACAACAGCCTTAATAAAATAAAAGATTATATGATTAAACTAATTTATATGATGAATATAATGTTATAGTAGCAACCTTTAAATAAAAGTTTGTATATACACTAATTTTTAGAGAGAAAATCTCATTGGATGATCACAGACATTATTTAAAACGCAAAGAAAAAGGAAGATAAACATGAAAATAAGAGTTGTAAGTTCAAAAGAAGAGATTAACACACTTGGTCAGAATGAAGAGATTATACACCTTGCATTCAGGCCTTCAAACACAGATATCTTTTCCCTTATTATGAAGTGCCCTAATGTAAAAGCACTTCACATACCAAGCTCCTACAAAAGGACAATCTCAAACTCCGCAAAGATGTACCTTGAGATGCAGGGAATCGAACTTCTCGAAGGAGATGTGTGGGGACACAGGAAGGACATTAACGAATACTCTGAAGTTTCACAGAGTGTTTATGACCGTATTGCACAGTACAAGCAAGAAGGACTTTCCGAAGAGGAAGTTGAAGACAAGATGATCAGAGAGACAAGACTTAGTCCTGATTTTGTCAAATTCCTCGTCAAACAGTAAACAAAAGAAACTCCGGCCACCTGCCGGTAACTTTTTTAATTCGAGTCTTCAGGCACCTCATACCTGAACAAAAGATGTTCTTGAATGTGGACGATAATCCATACCTACCAGTACCATCGTACGACCTTTCATTATGAAAATAAGGAATGTCCACAGGTTCCAGACATTAAAACTTTTTTGCCAGGTCACAAACCACTCCAAAACAAACTCAATGGCAGTTAATGGTAGTTATTACTGCGGCTGATCCCGGCCACATAAAAACACAATGCTATTGTTAAAACCAGGGGAAGCAACCCGTTTGGAAACTCTGCGATTCAAATCGATTACACCCGTATATCCGGATGTTTCCTGAATAAAATATCCGATGAACACCGATATTGACCAATAGAACCTCACTGCATTTCATTCAACTTCAGGCCAATCACAGAGAGGACAATTATAAATGCCACAAGTGAGCCAATAAATCCGTATGTCTGCGGAACTGAGTCCCTCATCTGATGTGCGGCAGCAAAAAGTATAATCAGCAATACTACCGAACCTGTTGAAGATACGATTTCCATACTTTTCTTATTCATTAGTGTTAATAGAGTTAACAGGTACATCAATCTAACGATTTGCAGAACATCTGCAATGCAATATTTAATATAACGTTGAAAAGAATATAATTCCAAAAACGTGATCATACAATGACAGAATTTGAAAGAGTACTTGTCCAGTCATTCAACACATTCTTCGAAGAGAAAAAAATGAAGGGAATTGCTTATCGCCTCAAGCAACACAGATTCACTTCCCAGTTTCTGGATGTACTTGTTGATTCACTTGACCCGGATTACTACATGGGGATCGAATGCAAGAGCATTTCTGTAGACAAGGGTGCAAAAGCACTTTATTTCACACAACATTTCACAACTGATAAGAATGGTGCCCATCAGATAGAACGGATATCAGATTTCCTTCTAAGATCAGGGAGAACAGGATTCCTTGCAGTGGAATTAAAAATGGGTGTAGGAAGAGCACGGGAAGCATACATGATACCCTGGACAGAGCTTTGTAGGAAATACAAAGAAGAAGGAACTCCAAAAATAACTGTGAAAGAAATACAGGAGTATCCGGGAATTGAAAGAGAGAGCAATAAATACCTGATAGATCCGAAAGGATGGAAAAAATCCAGGTTGATCGAATAAGAGGATTACAATATGTCTGAAACCATGGCTATGATGGCAGAAAGAGCCCGGGAATGCGCTGAAGAGATCCGAAAACACGATGAGATACAACTGGTATCCCATATCGATGCAGACGGGATAACATCAGCAGCTATTATTGCAAAAACTCTGGAAAGAGCAGGTATCGGCTACAAAATGATGTTTGTAAAACAGCTTGATGAGACAATCGTAGAGAAACTTGCAGATATAAACCCAAAACTTACGATATTCACTGATCTTGGAAGCGGGCAACTGGAACACATAACAAATTACGGATTAAATGCCATTGTTTCAGACCACCACCGACCCCAGGGAGATACGAAGTTTCACTTAAATCCCCATCTTTTCGGAGCAAACGGCTCTTATGAGATCAGCGGATCTGGGACAACATTCATACTTGCCACCCAGCTTGGCGACAACCGTGATCTTGCAGACCTTGCAATTGTAGGATGCATAGGTGATATGCAATACCGCAAGCACGGAAAACTTGTCAGCCTCAACAAGATGATACTTGAGGCAAATCCTGACATAATAAGTCCGAAAAAGGATATATCGCTTTTCGGAAAACAGACAAGGCCTGTTTATAAGATGCTGCAGTACTCATCTGATCCTTTCATTCCAGGACTTACGGGCAAGGAAGATGCATGCATTGATTTTCTGTCCAGGGTCGGCCTTCAGTTCTCAAATGATGAAAAGTGGAGAAGATGGATAGACCTTTCTGAAGAAGAAAAAGTGAAAGTTACATCTTCCCTTTTGCAGCATTCCATGCAAAGCGGCATGTCATCCTACAATATAGGGAGACTTGTGTCAGAGGGATACATCCTGCTTGCCGAAAAGGAAGGTACTGAAATGAGAGATGCTTCAGAGTATTCCACACTCCTTAATGCCACTGGCAGATACATGAAAGCTGAAATAGGAATGCAGGTATGCATGGGCGATCGCGGAGAAGCTTACAGGGAAGCACAGGACCTTCTGAGCAATCATCGCAAAAACCTCGTGGACGGGTTGAATTTTGTAAAGGATAATGGGATAATTGAGCTTTCACACCTCCAATATTTTGATGCCGGAAATGCGATCCCTGAAACCATAGTCGGTATAGTTGCAGGAATGAGCCATTCCTCTGCAGGCAACCGTAAACTGCCCATCTTAGCATTTGCTGACAAGGAAGACGGCTATAAGGTATCTGCAAGAGGAACACAAGAACTTGTCAACAGAGGACTAAACCTTGCAGATGCCCTGAACATTGTGTGCCAGGAACTCGGTGGAGCTGGCGGAGGCCACGATATTGCAGCCGGTGCTACAGTTCCATTCGGTAAAAAAGAGGAGTTTATACAGAAACTAAATTCTGCCATCAAAGCTCAGTTAGTAAAAACATGAACCACATCAAACAATATCGTTGATGTGGGAAAGTTTATTGATATCAATAAGTGTTGACATTGCATTCGTTCTTATTTGAATGCCATGTTCCTGCACTATGGCCATGGGATTAGTACCTCCAATGACAACGATCCCAAGATGATCGCGCTCTACCGGTACATCCAGGATTCTTGTGTTTGGCTCACCCACTTCAAGGATCCCGTTTATTCCGACATCTGCTATGTCAGAAAGAGTGCTGTCAATAGTATCCCTGGCCACCATGGGTGCTTCGCGCAGGTTAGCAAGTATCTTGCCCGAACCTGTTTTAAGCATACTCATAACCGAGGTTAGTTCCTGCGACATCAGGACCTCAAGAGGATCTATTGTAGTACTCTGGTAGGTCAGGACATTTGTAAAACGTATAGGTTCACCATCACGAATTTCCACAAGACCACCAAAACGGGGTTTTACCATTACGCCTGCCTTCAGGAGAAGTCCATCAATTGTGATACTGCACACGGTTGCAAAGCCAACCTCACCTTCACCGATCTTCCGGTCACCAATTGTATCCCCTTCATGAAGTATTTTTAGCAGAGGACTGACTGAAAGCCCGCTGTTGATGGCCATACTAAATATCTTGAGAACATCGTCATAATCCTGCTTTTCAATAAGGGAAAGATTAACAATAACATCCCCTTCCATGGTTTTGGGATTGAAAGTCGTCCTGAACATCAGGTCTTCTATTTTCGACGACGTGAATTGAATTCGGTTATTCCTTTGCAAAGACATACCTCTAACCGATTAGTAACTGCCAGCCATTTATAGTTTCTCATGATAACAAAAAAGTTATTGATCAGGGAGATATCATCTTCCCGAACATATCCATATGATCCTGCGGATTCACAAGGAAATCAAGCTTGCTTATATCAGTTACAATTTCATACATATCCTTGCCACAGAAAAGACCAGCTTCCGGATAGTCCATTGGTTTAACAAACCTTATTTCAGGTACTTCAGGATAATCAGGGTTCTTTACAAAACCACCTGTCAAAAGATAGTATGCTCCACCAAAGAGTTTCTTGATAGGGTCATAAAGGGAGGAAAAATCACGGCATACCCAATTGGCCATTTTAAGCGTCTTATCTGAAGCATTAATGGTTATATGACCATACCCCGGCGGAACCAGAGCAAGGTCCCCTGCTTTTGCCTCACAGACAATTACATCAACAATCCTGTCACCTTCTGCCTTCTGAAGAAGGTATGTGGCCTCCCCTTCCAGTACCTGATAAAGTTCAGCGTATGACATTTCATGCCCCGGAACCGGAGGGTGATAATGACCCGCTGTTTTGACAAACTCATCCCCAAGCATAGCAGGAGGAATAATAGTAATATCATATCGAAGACCGTGTTCTACTATTATTTTGTGGTCTGATTCGTTTTTCGAAAGATCGCGATACATGTAATAAAGCTCAAAGTTCTCCTTTGAGCGAAGCCATGCCTTGTCATGTACCACTTCATCCATATCGTGAAGCATCCTGATATCAGGATAGCGAATATTCCCTAAAAAATCAAGTTCTTTACCCATTTGATCACACTTTAGCATTTACAACAAACCCAAGTATCAAAAGATATATTTGCATCACAGTATTTATTTTTGCCGCAACTGTATCAATAAGAGGAACTTATTTATTTAGATGCTCAAGTATTCTTTTTGCAAGCTGCTTGCTTATACCATCAAGAACAGTCAGATCTTCAACCGAAGCAGACCGGACCTTCTCAATGGATTCGAAATGCTCAAGCAGAACACGCTTTCTGGAAGGACCAACACCTGGTATGGAATCCAGTTCCGAATGTGTAAGGCTTGCAGACCTCCTCCTCCTGTGAGAAGTTACTGCAAACCTGTGAGCCTCATCACGAATATGCATCAGCAGTTTTAACGCAGCAGATTCATGAGGGAGAATTATAACCTCATCAGGACCTTTTTTGGTCGTGATTATATGCTCAAACCTCTTTGCAAGACCAATGAGCGGTATATCAAGATCAAGTGTCTCAAGGGATGATCTGGCGGCGCCAACCTGTCCCGGACCTCCGTCAATAAGAATAAGATCCGGCATTGGTTCTTTGTTTTTAAGCAAACGGGAATATCTTCTGTGAACAACCTCAGCCATCATGGCAAAATCATCAATACCCTTCACTGTTTTGATATTATGTTGCCGGTACTTGTTGTTTACAGGTCTTCCGTTGTCGAAACATACCATTGAACCCACTGCATTGGTACCTGATATATTGGAAATATCAAAACCTTCTATGTAAAGAGGAAGAGAATCCAGAGACAACACCTTTTGCAGTTCCTCAAGTGCTGCAATGGCTGATTCCGATGGTTCCGGCTTTATCTGCGCAATCCTCATGGTCATCCCTGCATTCCTTGCAGCCATCTCGATAAGCTTTTTCTTTTCACCCCGTTGTGGCACATGCACCTTTACATCCCTGCCGGAGTGCTGACAAAGCCATCGGACAATAAGTTCCTTCTCAGGTAGTTCGTACTGGACAAGGATCTCAGGAGGGATAGGTGAATCCTGATAATATTGTTTAACAAACTGGGCCATAGATTCTTCGATACTTTCCGAAACCTCGGCACCAAGTAGAGTAAAATCCGCTTTTCCGACCATGTTACCATGACGCACATAAAACACCTGAATATAGATGGCCTTTTCATCAGACACTACAGCCAGCACATCACGATCATCGGTGCCAGATGTTGCTATCTGCTGCTCTGCAAGACATTTTACAGATTCGATCTGATCCCGGACCTCGGCAGCAGATTCATAATCCTGTTCTTCAGCCAGAGAGTGCATCTTTTTCTCAAGTTCCTTTAAAATCTCTAAGGTATCACCTTTCAGAAAACGAACAGCCTCCATCACCCTCCTACGATATTGCTCGTTATCTATCCCCTCTTTACACGGAGCCATACAACGTTTAATATGATAATTGAGGCATGGGCGGATTTTTCCCGGCTCTATATTCTTTTTACATTGACGAAGCATGAAAATACGAGAGATCAGGTCCAGAGTAGTACGGAGTGCCTTTACATTAGTATAAGGTCCGAAATAGAGTGCCCCATCCATGAGTCTTTTACGAGTGATGAATATACGAGGAAATAGCGAATTGACCGTGACCTTGACATATGGATAACGTTTGTCATCCTTTAACCTGACATTGTAACGAGGCCTGTACTTTTTAATAAGGTTCGCCTCAAATACAAGTGCGTCTATTTCAGAATCCGTTACAATGTATTCAATATCGTCGATATGCCTGACAAGTGTAACAGTCTTTGGAGAAAGGTTCTTATTTGACTGGAAATACTGGCGTACCCGTTTATCCAGGGACTTGGCCTTGCCCACATATATGACATCTCCGGAACTGTCTTTCATCAGGTAGACACCGGGTAAGCCAGGAAGTGTCTTCAGGTCGAACTTCATATCAGATACATTTGGATAATTTGTTATCTATGAAACGTGGAAGAGTCATATCGATTATAGTTTTAAGGTTTACTATATCTTCACGATTATATTTCAGCAACAGTTCAAGTGCCTCGCTGTCCCCACGCTCGTACTGGTGCCACAGGCGCACAGCATCAAATCCGCTTAGTCCGACTGTTTCCTCAGCTCGTGAAATACCCAGCTCGCATTCTATTTTTTTCAGACCACCTGAAAAAGAGATACGACGCAGGGGATACATAAGATCTGCATGCAACTGGTTAAATTCTATCTGCGGGAACTCACGTTTGATGAAAGGCAGATCAAATCTTGCCCCGTTGAAGGTAACAAGGAACTCATATTTGGGAAAAACATCAACAATCTCATCAAGATCTATACCTTTTACATAGGTTCTGGTGTCCTTTCCGTCATAGATACCTACAACCGTAATGGAAGAATTGCCCGGAGAAAGACCTGTAGTCTCGATATCAACATATGCAACCTTGCCTGAGAACTCCCTGAAGGCGCGCCAGTGCTCAGCCCGGGGAAGTGATCTTGCAAAGAATTCAAAATCCCTGGACTCCAGCCTTTCAACAGACTCCCTGATACCTGCTACGATCATCCCTTTTTTAGCAGGAGGTATCAGAAGCTCATCTTTCCGGTCCAGAAAATCATCCCATGTCCTTATTCCACAGGACCATATCCTTTTTTCCACGTTTTCACCGATCCGTGGCATATGAATGTATGTGCTTGTAAGCATGATATTTCCCTTTTCAGTTATGATTGATTATATTGATAACTATGATGTTCTGCCTGCAAATGCTAAATAAAAGAAGGTCTGATATATATATGTTGGATTCAATCCCTACACTCATAACATGGTTATTTTAAAATCAACCGTTTTCCGGAGAATGATATGAGTAAAGTTGCAGTGATAGGATCAGGCAATGTGGGCGCTACCACGGTCCAGAGACTTGCAGAACTTAATATCGCAGATATTGTTATGGTGGACATAGTTGAAGGTCTGCCGCAGGGAAAAGCGTTGGACATACGCCAGGCTGCCCCCCTTATAGGTTACGATGTTGACGTTATTGGGACCAATGATTATGCTGATATCAGTAATGCGGATGTTGTCGTGGTTACCGCAGGAATTGCGCGCAAACCAGGGATGGACAGACACGATCTGCTTGCAACGAATATAAAGATAACACAGCAGGTATGTTCAAATATAGAAAAATATGCACCTGATGCTATTGTCATAACTGTAACAAATCCCCTTGATATTATCACCTACGCTGCCCTGCGATGCACACAATTTGACAGGAACAGAGTGTTTGGAATGAGCGGACTGCTTGATTCAAGCCGTTTTGCATCATTCATTGCAAAAGAGATGAACTGTTCTATAAAGGATGTAAACGCAATGGTATTGGGCGGGCATGGAGACTCAATGGTCCCACTCCCTGAATATGCTACTGTGGCAGGGATACCGCTAAGCAAACTGATGGACGCAGAAACCATTGAGAGAATCGTAAACAGGACTGTCAATGCAGGTGCAGAGATCGTTGAATATATGAAAAATGGCAGTGCGTTCTATGCACCGTCTGCTGCAATTGCAACGATGGTTGAAGCCATACTCAATGACACAAAAAGAATAATACCTGCTTCCACGTATCTTAACGGAGAGTACGGACAGCATGACATATGTCTGGGAGTGCCTGTAAAACTTGGGAAGGGCGGTGTGGAAGAGATAATAGAACTGGAACTTAGCATTCAGGAAATGAGAGCTCTGCAAAGATCTGCTAACGTTGTCAGAGAAGGAATTGCACAGATCCGTTCCTGAATGAAGCTTCAAAGATGGTATTACATACGAAATTATCCGACTTACATACAAATATTCATATATAAGTAAAATAAAAGAGAGTAGGGATATCATGCGTGCAGACATAACTTCACTTTTCGGATTGAACATTTACACTGATACAGGCACATATGTAGGAAAGGTTGCTGACCTAGTGTTAGATGTGGACGAGAGAATCGTTAAAGGCTTGGCAGTTTCCGACATCAATCGAGATCTTTTCGATGTCACATCCAGGGGAATTATAATTCCCTACAGATGGGTCGTCACTTCCGGAGATATCGTGCTTATCAGGAACGTTGTGAACAAGTTCAAAAAAACAAAAAAAGAGAAAGAAGAAGACTGATCCATGAAAAGGCGAGAGATCTATTCAGATCTGCGTTGTGTACCGCCTGTGATCGTGCGTATTGATGGCAGGAATTTCAAAAATGCACTGTCACGCATGGGATTTGAAAAACCTTATGATGAAAGGTTCACATCCGCGATTGTCGATTCAATAGAATCCTTTTTCAAGAAAAGCGGATTGAGCCCTGTTTTTGCATACACTTTTTCAGACGAGATAAGTTTTTTTTTCAGGGATAATGCCTTTGAAGGGAGAATCGAAAAGATAGATTCAATAGTTCCCTCATTTATCAGCAGTGCTTTTACAATGGCTCTGAATCAGGAGGAACCTGTGTCTTTTGATTCAAGAGTAATTTCCCTGCATGAGGAAGAGATTCGCGAATACCTTGTGTGGAGGCAGGACGAAGCATGGCGCAATTGCATCAATTCATATGCGTATTATACTCTCCTGTCAGAAGGCATGGATGAGAAAGAAGCAGCTTTTCATCTGAAAAGGAAAAAGTCATCAGACATGCATGAACTTCTTTTTGAGAAAGGAATCAATATAGCAAAGGTCCCTGCATGGCAAAGGAGAGGAATAATGATTTTGAAAAAAAATAGTGAAATTGAAGGTTTCAATCCACATCTCAATGTAAAAACAACCAGTACCAGGACAAAAGTGTATATTGACCGCGACATCCCCTTGTTCAGCTCAGAAGAAGGAGAAATATTCCTCCGAAAACTCCTTGCACTAAATGTGAACGAATAACACAAGAAAAAGCATTTAAAGAGGGATGTGTTTATACAAACCACGATCTATAAGGTGAACCCATGGATAAACTTGAGCTTATAAAAAGAAATGTACAGGAAATAGTAACAGAGGAAGAACTGGATAAACTTCTGGAAACAAAAGAACACCCTACAGCCTATGTAGGTTATGAGCCAAGCGGTAAGATCCATATGGGACACGTCCTTACGGTCAATAAGCTCCTTGACCTTCAGAAAGCAGGCTTCAAGATCACAGTACTCCTTGCGGATGTGCATGCCTACCTCAACAAGAAAGGAACACTTGAGGAAGTCCGTGAAATAGCAGACTACAACAAAAGATGTTTCATTGCACTGGGACTTGATGAAGAGAACACTAATTTTGTCTATGGTTCAGATTACCAGCTTGGGCATGAATACATCCTGAATGTGCTTAAACTGACACGTATCACAACTCTGAACAGGGCAACAAGGAGTATGGACGAGGTGGGACGCAAGATGGACGATCCAACGGTCTCACAGATGGTCTACCCTATTATGCAGGCAGTTGATATTGCAATGCTTGGCGTGGATGTAGCTGTCGGTGGAATTGACCAGAGAAAGATACACATGCTTGCAAGGGAAGGGCTCCCATCACTTGGATTTGCAGCACCCCTGTGCATCCATACGCCAATACTTCTGGGACTTGACGGTGAAAAGATGTCCTCTTCAAATAACAATTTCATATCCATAGATGATTCTGACGAGGATATAAAGAAGAAAGTTAAAAAGGCATTTTGTCCCGCTGAACAGATAAATGATAATCCAATAATGGAATTATTCAAATACCACATATGTCCCAGGTATGAGGAAGTTGTATTCGAGAGACCGGATAAATTTGGCGGCAACCTTGTATGCAAAGGATACGGGGAACTGGAACAGGTATTTGCATCGGCACAGCTTCACCCCATGGATCTGAAAAGTGGTGCTGCAAAGTACATGAACCTGATACTTGAAGTAGTCAGAAGTGTGATCTAGAATACTTTCCCCCCTCAATAGGAATTTATATATGATGTACGCACGAATATACAACTAAAAAAACAAGACGGGGATTTGGATGAAATACACATTTCAGGACTCTACTGAATTACCTTTACAAAGGGATTTTATTCAGGACCTTAACAACTTCATAGAAATGGCAAAGAAGGTCCTGCCACTTGAAAACTCCGCTATTGAACTTAGTGAGGAAGAATCAGAAGAGATATCTTCCCTTGAGTCAAGAATTGCGGGAATTGAAAGTTTCAGCAAGGATATACAGCAATACGTTGATGAGCGTTCAAAGGGAGCGGAGAATAAGGAGATCCTTGAATGCCGCAACGCTGTCATAGACGTATGCGTTGAAACCACAAACCGCGGACTCAAAGAACTTAACCAGAAACTGGAACAGATCAAACGCCAGTCTGAAAGTGGCATTTATAAGATAGAACAGGACCTGCTGAACAATCTGAAACCGCTTTTTGAATCCGGAGTATATGGTGCAAACAAAACATATTCTGTTTCCATGGCAGATGGAGCTTTAAGAGGATTACTCAAAGCATCTTTTTCCGGCATGGAATACTCATGCGACCTTACCTATGCTCACGACATACTTACCATCAGAGAGGCATACGGGGAACTGCTCCTGCCAACATGGACGAAATCGGGCATAATATATAAAGAAAATAAGGTCAAAATGATGGATGTATCCGAGTACATAATCACGTCTATAAACTATGACGGTAACAAACATGTAGATGTGAATTTTGAGAACAAGAAGGGAGAGCACAAATTCAGGATTGTTTCTGACAATGACACATACCAGATATATCACGGGGACCTCGAGATCACTTCTGATGAAACACTGCTCAAATCAGTGAAAGTTGATGACATCACAGGTCTTGTGAATGATCTTAGAAAGTATGTGGAAATGTTCATAAAGACGCACAAACTGACACAGATACTTCTTGATGGAAAAGATGCTGTGCGCAATAATGAAGTGTTTGACTGCCTCAAGCTCATTGCCGAACAATATGGGGACATTGTTAAGGAATCACTTGAGAGAGGATATGTCAAAAACGAAATAACCATTAAGATTGAAGCATCTGACGGCACCCGTACAGAGAAATATATCACCAAGGAAGAATCCTTTGACCAGCTTGCAGAACTTGGAAGCGAGGGTCTTGAACTGGCAAGTATACTTGGTGTTGACTGAACGCAGCAAATGCTGCGATCTTTTCTATTTTTACATTCACATAACTGACACGAGGAATATTTTGGAACACTCTGTTGCCAAGATCAGAGAGAAACTTGAGAGAAAAGAAGCTGTTGTGATGACAGCACAGGAAGTATCCAAACTTGTGGACAGGGGAGAGAACATTAGCACAATGAATGTTGATGTTGTCACCACTGCAACAAGAGCGATTATGAGCGGAACATATGCAGTTCTTTCATTTCCTGTTAATTCCCCTCTTGGTTTCAGGAGAGCAGCAGAAGTGTTCCTTAATGGAGTTCCTGCATATGTGGGCCCCTGTCCCAACGAAAATCTTGGAATGCTTGACCTGATAATATTCGGTACGGCACACTCAACCCATAAACACAGTTACGGCGCTGGCCACCTGTTCAGGGAGATGGCTGAAGGAAAAAGTATAGATGTTTCTGTTGTCACCGATGAGAATGTATCCTTCAAAAGTGAGATCAAACTGGCAGACATGCCCTATGCAAAGCTCTACGCGACCCGCCATGCTTTCAAGAACTATGCGGCTTTTGTCAATTGTTCGTCTAAGCCTGTCAGCACGATATTCCATGCTGTGCAATTCAGCCCTGACATGAACGGTGCGACACTTTCCGGATGTGGTGAGATAAACCCGGTCCAGAATGATCCGAAAATGGAGACCATTGGCATAGGAACACGCATGCTTATGAATGGTGCCGAAGGATTTGTCATTGGAGAAGGAACGCGCAGCAGCCCAGGGAAGCCGAACCTTACCGGCGTTGCAGACATGCATAATATGGATCCTGCACTGATGGGCGGATTCAAGACATCCACCGGACCGGAATGTATAGCATCCTGGGCAATTGCAATACCTGTCACAAGCCAGTCTGTACTCGATGCTATCCTTAAAACCGACAAAGACATTCCCATGGTCGTGAACGATGTCGATAAAAGAGTAATGATAGGCAGCAGCACATACGCCGATGCATGGAAGAATACAGATCCTTCAGTCAGCTTTAATCCTGGCGTATGCCTTAATTGTGAGATATGCAAACCTGTCCGGGATTGCCCGATGGAGGCAATATACCGCAAGGATGACAGAGTGATACTTGACAGGTACCTGTGTTTCAATTGCGGCCTCTGCACAACTATCTGCCCGGAAAAAGTGTTCACTGCGAAGCTCGGAACTCTGCATTTTGAAACAGATGCAGAACATTTCGATGTTCCAATCGTACTCAGGCAATCTGACCGTAAAAGATCAGAGGAGCTGGCGGAGAAATTGAAAAAGAAAGTAATAGATGGAGAATTCAAGCTCAACGAGATGGTTGAGAAGATATATCCATAAACCGTTCCAATATCTCTTTAGGAGTCATTTCGATCACCGGAGCATCGGTGTTCCCCGGATCTGCTTTTACTACTATTACCCCGGCATCCACGAACCTCAGGATCTCCCTCAGGTTATCCGGAGTATCAGCCTCATAGACCCTTTTGTTTCCCGCACCTTTTGCAACCGCCGCAAGATCGGTGCCCTTTGACGTGGCTGTAGGCTGGTTGCCTGTAGAACCGTAAGCACCATTATCAATAATGACCAGTAGATAGTTCCCAGGCTCCTGCGAAGCTATTGTTGCAAGGGTTCCCATGTTCATCAATATGGAACCATCCCCTTCTATTGTAATTACCTTTTTATCCGGACGCGATAGTGCAAGACCAAGACCAATGGAAGATGCAAGTCCCATGGAGCCCAGCATGTAGAAATTAGCCTGCATATCGCATACATTATGTAATTCCTTACAGGGGATACCAATGTTGCCTATGAGCAATGCACCGGTTTCTTTTGCCTTTTCAGCAACCTCGTTAATGGCATCTATACGCTTCATGACTGCGTCCTCCAGAAAGGTATAGGTAAAAGTACAGCAACAGGTTTTTTCTCTTCTGAGGCCACTTTCCAGGCCCTTATTATGAGTTCTGCCGGGTCGGTCCCGCTCTGCGGAAGAAAATAGGGAATATCCATTGTATCCAGCAGCTTCGGGGTTAGCTCACCCATGGGTACCTGGGCAACTATGGGTTCGCCTTCGACACCCCTGTGACTCATTATCATCAAAAGGGGAATTCCATAGAGAATATCCAGTGAAGCAAGGGCATTGATTGAATTACCAAGGCCTGAGTTCTGCATCAGCATTGCAGGCTTTTTCCCGCCCATGTAGGCACCTGCACATATGCCTACACCTTCCTCCTCACGGGTCACAGGAACATGAATGATATCAGGAGCAGCATCCACCATCGGGATCAGCTCTTTAAGATTGGCACAAGGTACACTGACAATAAAATCTATACCTGCATCTTTTATTCCTTTGAATACAGACTCTGAAGGTGTCATTGCACCTGATAACGAAGTTTCCATGAGATCACCATACTTTAAGGTCTATTGCCTCGATGCGAACGTTCCTGCCTTCCACACCTACGACCATGCCGGAGTGGACCTTCTGCATCATGCAGTACTCAGGAACGAACTTCACGGTCTGACCTACTTTGGGAATCTTACCTTTTGCAACCTTTCCGTCAAAGGCCAATATCATACAAAGACCAACGTCCTTGAATTTGAAATCATCGTTTCCAAGCCTGTGCAGGGGTCCGACAAGATGGACAGTATATATTCCACCTGGGGTCTTCTCAATGACCTTTGCAAAGTGAGTAATCGGACATCCCAGAGGCCTGTAACGAAGTATGTCACCTGCCTCTATTTCAATTGAGCCGTCAAATGGATGTATATCTTCCCTGCAGGAACATTCATCCTTAAGCGGAGCCAGTGTGAAATCCGCCTCAATGCCATCAATGATTCCTACTATTTTTTCATCCAGGGGGATGTCTGCACCTAACAGGAGCAATATTTTTCTGGCATTGTCCTGGAAATTCTCGCGAATCAGGAAAGGACATTTATGCAGGTCTTCGGGACTTTTCAGCTCCGCGGCGAAATCCCTGCACTGACGAAAGCCACAGCTTCCGCAATTATAGCCCGGAAGCAGTTTTTCGATCTCGCTCAAAGGTTATTCCCCCTTATACTCCATAAAACCGTCAAGGTTTCTGAGGACACCCATATGATGCTTCCTTGCAACACGTGTCTCACCTGTACACAGAGAACATATGGCAAGTGGAGGATTGTAGCGCAGGACCATATTATCACAAACATCCGGCCCGGAACGTATCAGCTCTCCAAGCTCGAATGCTCCTTTCCCTGTCAGGCCGTTGGCTTCCACTATGTTGCAACCGGGATTGACCTCAAGCACCCGTTCCCTGAAAACCTCACGTTCGGCCTGGGATACAAGGTCGCCCTTTGTCATGACAACTATGTCGGCTGTTGTCAGAAGCGGACCAACCTTCAATGGAGTGTTCGGACCTGTTGTAACATCAATGACACATACTGCAAGACATTCATCAGGATAGGGGGCGCAGCGCAGGCAAAGTCCGGCGGTTTCGCTCAGGAGAACGTCAGCACCTTCTTTCTCTGCCCATTTGAGCATTTCCTCGGTGTTATAAATGGTAAAGTGGTCAGGACACATGTCCCTGGCAAGTCCCACACGAACAGGGACATTCAGTTTTTTGAAGCGCTGGTCATCATCTGTCCAGAGACAATCCACCTTGACGACGGCTGGCTTTTTTTCATGTCTCATGAGGGCTTTTATCGTGTGCAGTAGAACAGAGGTTTTTCCTGAACCCGGAGTACCGGCAACTACTACCAGTTTCATGCGATGCCCTCGACGATATCCCCTCGCCTGATGGTTTCCCTGAGGGACATGAGCCAGTTATCTACCTCGGTGATCCTGTCACAGACATCCTGCTCCTGCAGGCTTGTGGTGATAATATCCGCCATACCGCCGTTCCTGATAACTATCCTGCGGGAAGACATCAGCGCAAGCACCGGATCGTGCGTGACCACGACAACGATCTTTCCCTCTCCTGCAAGCAACTGGAGAGCTTCCTGTTTTTTGATACCGGCATTCTCTATCTCATCAATAAGTACTACCGGGGAATCGCTGATGACTGCTATATCTGCGGTCATGAGTGACCTGGACTGACCACCACTGAGAGCTGTAAGATGATGGTGTGCGGCAATAGGCTCTCCTGCAAGGGTGTTTGCAAGTTCGATAACCCTTGTCACAAGACCTTCATCCTTGCCCCTGCTGCGCGCGTGCATCTGCAGGAATTCCTCGACTGTCATATCCGCAAGGAAATGCATGTTCTGGGATAACTGGGCCACGAGTTTCTTACGTGGATCCACACGTATGTTTGCATCCGGTTTCTCGCCATTGATGAGAATCGTCCTGCCGGTTGGGGTGTCACCCTGGGCAAGCTGCTCGATGTCGTCGATAAGTGTGCTCTTGCCGGAACCTGTGGGACCTACAATGCCCACGATTTCCCCGCGGCAAATATCAACAGACCTTATGGGTTCATCAACACCATCCTTATTGACACCACCAATTATTGTAAGATTGATTATTTCACTCATGATCATACACCAAATACTTCTGCTACCTTTTTTACTACCTTAGCCTCTGCACCCTCATCCTTTGCTGATACTTCAAGGGATATGGGCAACTGCTTTAATTTATAATCCTGCATCAATCGTTTTTGTCCGCCGCCTGTGATATTGAGGACTATTTTCTCACCGGGCTTTACATTACCGGCTTTTACAGCCTGCACCAATGAAGCGACTGCAACCGCAGCAGCTGGGTTTATGTCTATGCCCTCAGCATTCTCAAAGAGTTCCTGAGCATCCGAAGCCTCCTTATTGCTTACAGCATAGAGAGTTCCACCGGTTGCCTCAAGGGCATCCTTCACACCGCCCTTTACGGCAAAAGGTGGTTTCCTGTTAAAGAGAACATCATCATACATCCCCCCGGGACACGCAGCATCCACTGCATCAACGCCATTCCAGAGCGAATATAACGGAGCGCATGGAAGGCTCTGCCCAAGATGGAGCTTTGGCAAAGTATCTCCGAATCTTCCATCTGCAAGTAATCTCATGGATGCCTCCCATGCAGATATACCACCAGTGCCGCTTCCGACTGCCTGGAAATAATGAGCGGGCAGTTCTTTTGAAGTCAGGACAGCATCCAGCATCACAGTACCCATTCCATCGCGCCTGGCAACATTCTTTGCACCACCTTCATTTACAAAACCTTCCAGTGATGCAAGTTTACCTGCAAGGGCAATTGCATCGAAATAGTCGCCTTCAACTGTGACAAGGCAGATTGAATAATTATCTTCATGTATGGTCCATAACCTGTGTACACTGTCCTTTGGGACCACGAGGAGCAGAGGCTGGCTGGTGATGCTGCAAACATGGGCAAATGCTCTGGCAGTGTTGCCTGCGGATGCCACTACCATTATCCTTTTTTCTTGCTGTTCTCTGAGTCTCTGCATGGTCGGGAAGGACTCAAGGTCTTTGAAGGTGCATGTCATAAGATAAGCATCCTTCTGCGGCCAGTAACCATTAAAAGCAATCCACAGATCGTCAAGACCAAGATCTGAAGCAAGGCCCTTACTTTTATAGGTGATAGTTCTTCCTGAACCTTCTTCTATGATACCTTCAGTAGGCAACCAGTTGTAGTATCTCCATATACCCGGCATATCCGATGGGATCAACTGTTTGGCTGTGTAATAAGCACGAAGAAGAGAATCATCACCCTTTTTACAATTCAATGAATAATGGTCGTGAACTTCGCCACACATCAGGCATTTCACACTATATTTATCCATAAGGCAAATGTGGAAAGAGCGATTATAAAAGTTATCCTTTTGAGTGAATAACATGCCTTCCATGGATAAAATAGAGATACAATTAACACAAAAAGGAGAGTTGGACTGATATTCTTACTAAAAATATTAAAAGATCAGTCTTTCTTTTCTATTATCTCATGATAGATCCCTTTACCGGCAAAATTTCCCATCATATAAAAATTACGAACTTCGGGATCAAGTCCATCTATTATACGGAAAATGGAATCAAAGCTCTTAGATAATTTTTCAGCCTGCCCGTCAGTAATGGAAGCACCCTTCTCATGTTCAAAATAATCCTTGAGAATTCCATCAATAACTCCCTTGAAGTGCCAGTCCTGGACAGTTGAAGGAGTTATGGCAATAGAGGTCTTATACAATTTAAGAATATCTCCATGTCTGACAAGCCCTGTCAATGCTACCAACTTACCTGAAAGCGACTCCAGGGATTTAGGATCGGCCTCCAGCAATCCATCGTAAATTGAAAGGGCCTTTTCAAATTCCGACAACTTGTTCAAAAGCATAGCACGATGATTTTTCACCAGGGCATCATCCGGGAATTTTTCCTCAGCATCGACCAGATAAGAAAGTGCTTCTTCATTCTTTTCCACCACTTCCAGAACCATGGAAGTCTGTAAAAGCCTGTCTTTTTCATCTTCTATCTGCATGAGGAAGGCTTCTGCAAAACCAATTCCACGTTCTGTCTGCTCCATCTCATGATACTTAGCAACTATCTGGAACAGATTTTCCATACTCGGAGTCTCGTGGAAATGTTCCTTCATGCTGCGCAGATTATTCGCCAGCATATTTTTTATATTGGATTCAGTATTTTCATCCATGTGGAGTATATTGGACAGATTAGTTTTAAAAACTTACGAATTCCTGCCTTTGAGTATATTGTAGAGGTAATTCTGTAATGATGCATGGTCCCTCAGCACTAGGTCTGCTTCAGATAACTTATCAGGAGAAACATACGTAGGCACTCCCACACAATAAAGACCTGCCCTTTTTGCAGATTCAACACCCATCGGAGCATTTTCTATGACGATACACTCGTCCTTTGCGATACTCAGCATTTCAACAGCTTTCAGGTAAGGTTCAGGATATGGTTTTCCATAATGTACATCCTCACCTGAAATTACAACATCAAAGATACCAGGGAAGAACTGGTCCATGAACAATTCAACTGTGGCTCGTTCTGAACCTGTCACAACCGCCAGCCTGAAACTATTCTTAAGGGCTATAAGGCAATCTGACATACCATCAAATGGTTTTACATCAGCAATGCTGTGAAATATCTCAATTTTCCTTTGGAGTATCGTTTCATACATCTCCGGTTCAAAATCCCTGTCTGCCTTCTGGAACAGCCATTGAAGACCAAGCCTGTGGTTTGCACCCTCTATCTCGTAAATATCAGAAGGTGTTACATTGACACCAACCTCACTTGAAACCTGTATCCAGGCCTGTGCATGATACAGCATGGAATCAACGAGTACGCCATCCATGTCAAAAATAAGAGAACTCAGCATGGGGTGTAATTACCGCCATATGCGATAAATCTTGTGTGACAGGAATTAGCTTTGTGTTGCACTGTTATTGTCGTACCATCTCTGAGGCAGTTTATAATCCAGTGTATCACTGTAACTATCTGGCAGGAAGAACTCTGTGCCCCGGTCTTTAAGGGAAGCTGCAAAGCCCGGATCAATAGAGTCCAGTTTCGTTTTTGTTGCATCTGCAGTAACGGATTTACCAATACGATACAATGCAAACTGCTTGTTGTAGAGAGCAGAGGTTGAATTTGGATCGATTGCCAGTACCTTGTCGTAACATATGACTGCATCATCAACCTTTCCCAGGATATTAAGGATGAAACCTTTGTTATACCAGGCAGTAGTGCATGATGGATCCAGTTCCAGTGCCTTATCATAGTAATAGATGGAACCGGCATAGCTGCTTCTCAGATACGACAGCATGCCCAGATGATACCATGCAGATTCACTTGAAGGATCAGCAGCTACTGTCATCTCAAACATTGATGATGCACTTGCCAGATCACCCATAAGATAGTAGGTGAAGCCTTTGCTGTTCAAAGCCCTTGAATTACCGGGCTCTAGTTCAAGTATGCTATCATAGGTTGCAAGAGCATCCTCATATCTCCCAAGTTTCTCGTATACTGAGGCTTTCCCAAACATTGCAATTGAATCTGTAGGAGTAATATCCAGTATTCTTTCATATGAGCTTAGTGCTGTTTCATACAGTCCAATATTTTCAGCTGATGTGCTCTGTAATTTAAGAGCCGTGATGTTTCCAGGGTCGTATTTCAAAACATGGCTAAACGCATCAATGGACTGTTCATAAGATCCTAGGTGGTATGAAGCATAGCCTGCCCGATACCAGACATCGGTATTCTGGATGTCCTTTTGCAGTATGGATCCATAGATATGAAGGGATTCGGCATACATGCCAAGATTATCATAAGCTAAAGCCTCAAAGTAGAGAGCTTTCTGATTGGAAGGTTCTTTTTGAAGTACTTTCTTAAAGGAGTCAACTGCTAGCTGATTGTCCCCATTATTGTAATGTGAGAGACCTTTATTGAACCAGGCATCCAGATTACCGGTATCAAGCAATACCGCCTGTTCATAACTTGTGACAGCATCAGCGTAATTTCCAAGCGAATCATAAGATGAGGCCATACGGGTCCATGCCTCAGCAGAATCCGGGTTGAGAAGTATTGCTTTCTGATAAGAAACAAGGGCAACGTCTGGCATAGACATACTTTCAAAGAAAGAACCCCTTGAGACCCATACCCTGTCATAAGTTATAAAGTCGCCAAGTATTTCCGCATCTTTCAGGTTATTGGAATTGCTATTTAAGAGAGAATCAGAACCATACCAGATGAACAGATCCGAATTGAAAAGATTGGCATTCATAACTCCAAACAAAGAAGAAGTTCCTATGAAATCGGAAACGGAGTTTTCCTTGTTATCAAGTAAGTTCTTATTTAAACCTAACTGGAATCGAGCCACTGAATGAGTTGGATTTAATTGAAGAACCAGTTCATAACAAGCCATTGCTTCTTCATATCTGCCAAGTTCATGCAAAGCATTACCTTTCCTGAGCAATGTATCAACAGACTCCGGATGTAATTCAAGCACTTGGTCATATACCTCTACAGATTCACTATGTTTTTTTAGATTATCCAGAGCCAGAGCCCTGTTATAATGAGCTGCTGTGAAATTAGGTTCCAGTTTTACAGCTTTAGAGTATGTTTTTTGGGCAGAGCCATACTCACCGAGCCTATCATAATCAAGAGCAAGGTCATAGTAAACTCTTGAACACGAACTATCGATCTTTAAAGCTTGCTCATATGATCTAACGGCTTCACCATATTCTTCAAGATTGTCATATGCATTAGCCTTTTTATACCACACCATTGGAAAATCAGGCTCTATCGAAACTACATTGTCAAATGCCTCAATTGCGCGTGCATAATCAGCCATCTTGTAAAAAGCAAGACCTTTGTTGAACCACAGCAAAGCAGAATCTGATTTGAATTCAGGAGTGCTTCCATAACAATCAGAAACCTCTACCGGCACACCAAACAGTTTAGCCCCATACCCAAAAGAACCTGCGCCCGAACTATCAGATACAAACTGTAGTGCCTTATCGTAAGCTTCTATAGCCTCTGTGTACCTCCCCATAATATCCAGAATATCACCTTTGAGAGTCCATACCTCTTTATTTTCAGGTTCATAGACAAGAACCTGATTATAGGCTTTCAGGGAGGAGTCGTAATTCCCAAGCTGCTGGTAGACTTTGCCCATTTTATACCAGGCATTAACAGCATATGGATCCAGTGTCAGAAGTGCATCATATTGCTGTACGGCAAGTTCGGGCTCACCCAAAGCCTCAAATGCCTGAGCCTTATTAAAATATGCATTGGCATTTCCAGGTTCAAACTCAATAACCCTGTCATAAGCATCCACAGCATTCCGGTAATCACCTAAGCCATCGTATGCAAGTCCTTTACCATACCAATAAACAGCATTATCAGGCTCGATTCCAAGCGCTTCATCATAAACACTTATAGATTCATTATATTTTCCAAGCTCATATAAACTGGCGGCACGCCCTGACAGATCAGCAGAATATGATGTTGCAAAACCCATAACCTGATCATAATAGTAGAGAGATTCATTGTGCCTTCCAAGAGCTTCAAGTGACAGGGCTTTCTGGTACCATACACTTGGAATTCTTGGATCATAGTTCACATTATGTATATAACATTCCTGAGAATCACCCTTCAGGGAAAACATGCCGATGTCAAATATTGGTTCATAATCAGAAACCGTTTCGTTTAAAATCAATTGTAGAGACCGGTTATAACATACAAGGGCTTCTTCATGATAACCCTGCCTTGAAAGGGAAAGACCTTTTTTATAAATGGCTGCTGGAGAATCTGGATAAGTAGAAAGTATCCGGTCATAGATTTTTGACGCCCCACTGTAATTCCCCATCAGGAACAGAGTTGAACCTTTGTTATCAAGCGCCAGAATATAACCAGGTTCTATTTCCAGTGCTTTATCATAATAGTCAATGGCCTCATCATAAGTACCATTCTGGGTCATCGAAACTGCTATTGAGTTCAAACCCTGGGCTTCCTGTCCCAGACTGTCAGCTAAAGGACACAAAAAAAAGACTGCCAGCAGGATTATTATACAGCGAACATGAGTTTTAAAGGACATAACATTACCAGATAATAAGAAGTTGAATGCTAACACTTGTGAATAGTAAATATAGCAATTGAAGTATTTACATATATCGAAACTAAAGAAATAGTATAAACAACCATATATAATTATAGCAGACAAAGGCATGAAGGAGGATACAGGTGTCAATCTTCAGAACATTGAAAGGACCTGGGCAGGCACAAAAAGAGTTTAAGAATTCAATCTTCATTGCCTATGCAATTCCTGTAAACGATGAAAAAAATGCAACCGAGTTCATCAAAAATATCAAAAACCGGCATAGCGATGCAAACCACAATGTTTCTGCATATCTCATAAATTCAGGCAATATCATTGCAATGAGGTCTGATGACGATGGAGAACCTGCCGGAAGCTCCGGCAAGCCGGTATTCAGAGTGCTGGAGATGAAGGAACTCAGCAACGTGACTGTTGTCGTGAGCAGATATTTTGGAGGAATCAAACTTGGTTTTGGAGGACTTGCAAAGGCATACAAGGAAACAGCAATCGAAGCAATAGATAATGCCGGAACCATCGAAGTTCGTGACAGGATATGTATGTACATAGAATCGGATTATTCAGACATTGAGATCGTCAACAAGGTTGTTTCAGAATATGGCACCGTCCTGAACACGGATTACTCCGATGTCGCACTTTTTACCATAGAAATTGAGTCAGAGCTTGAAGCTGTTTTTTTAGAAAAAATCACAAATGCAACTAAGAACAGGGTTACTATTAAATAAGATACTCCCACCTAAAATGCGAACCAATGCAATCATTAATAATTATTTCCCCGATAGAAAATAAATAGTATAACCTATGTTGTTAATTACCATCATCAAAAAACCGAGAGCACTATGTCCAAAAAAGCAAGAGATATGGCATTTAGGCACTTCAACAAAGGAGTAAGCCTCATCGAAAAAGGACTGCATGAAGATGCACTTGAAATCCTGAAGCATGCTGAAGAGCAGGCAAAAGAATCAGAATCACCTCAGATACAGGTCGCAGTATTGCAGACATATGCAGACCTTCTGTTTTCATATGGTAAAAAAGAAGAAGCACTTGAAAGATATCTTGCTGCTTCAGATATCCTCAAAAGGAACCTTAAATATCTACCTCTTGAGCAAAGGGCAAGTATGTTCAGTAACATGGCAACAGCTCTTGAGAATGTGGAGAATAAGGAAGATGCCAGGAATACATATGAGATATCCGCACAGAATTACAAGGAACTCATTGAAAAGGAGCCTTCAAATATATCCCATATTTCAAATGCTGTATCCACTCTTAACAATATGGGGGCATTACTTGCAGAAATGGGAGAAAATGAGGAAGCATTCAAGGTATTTGAAGAGGCTTTCAATTTCCATGAGCAGACAGCTGAAAGCAAAAATGATGTCGTTGAATACAGGCAAAAGAGAAACACAATACTTGAAAACCTGCTGAATATCCCCGTGGAGAGTGCAACCGGGCCGGATGAAGAACGATACGGCCAATTACTGGAAATGTACCTTGCAGAGGTCCATGAAAATAATACAGAATCAGTAAAAGTCTCCACAGCTTTACAAAATTTTGCACATATACTTGAAAAAGAAGGAAAAAAAGAAGCATCGTACCTGAAACTTGAAGAGGCACTGGTGATAATTTCAAAGCAGTTTAATGAAGATCCAGATAACCCTGCCAGCAGGAAGATGCTCATTGACCTTCTTAGGGATATGAACAGATTGCTGGAAAATGACGAGCATTCAGAAAGATTGCTGGAAAAATACGAATCAATACTTGAAATGTCCAGGAAACTGCTTTCTTCAATGCCATCAAATACCTCTTACCAGCTGAATGTAGCTTTCTCTCTGGATATTATGGGAAACCTGCTCAAAGACGAAGGCAGAATAGAAGAGGCAATTCAAAGAATAGAAGAATCAGCGGATATTGTGTTGAATATTCTTGAAACTGAATATGAGGACAGTTCAAACCTACAGGCAGGAGTATCCATAATAGAGGACATGCTTGTATTGATAGAACTGGCTGATAGTACCGATACAAAACTTGATCTCTACAAAAAACTGGAAGGAAAGATAAAGATGGTGAATCAGGAAAACCTGGAACTTGAACTGATCAGGGCAGGAATATGCAATGAAACAGGCAGGATGCTTGCTGAAAATGGTGCTCATGCAGAAGCACTTGAGAATTTCAAAAAGGCTTTTTCAACCTATGAAACAGTCAGGCATGCAACAGGAGACTGTTCCAAAATGAATGAGGTTCTGGAATGCATTGCACAAACGCAGCTTAGCCTTGGACTTGATGATGATGCCTTGTTCAGTTATATGCAACTTGTAAAAACAGGAACATTCATTAGAGGATATGCTGACAGGATAAATGAGATACTGATTGAAGAGGAAAGGAAAGCAGACAATACAGGAAATGTGGAAAGCCTGAAAAAAGAGTATGAAAAGATAATCGGCATCAGAACGGAACTATTGGGGCTTGTACCAGATGAACATGAGAAGAATTCAAACCGGATAAAAGGACTTCAGGAAAAGATAGCCGATATCCTGATAGCAATGGGACAAACAAGAGAGGCGCTTCAAGTATATGAGCACCTTCTGGAAACAGATAACTCAAACCGATATATGCCTAAAATAGTAAAGCTGCTTGAAAGGATTAAGCTGTCCGCCGGGAAACAACAGGCATCTGAAAAACTGGAAGTACTTGAATTCCTGCTTTCAAGATATAACAACCTGCTGGAAATGAATGGGAACGATGTATCTATTGTTGCCAACCGTGCATCTGTTATTGAGAACATAGCACATACCCTTTCAGAAAAAGGAGAAACTGAAGAATCCGGATATATGTACAAATATTCACTTGAAGCATATGCCACACTGGCAGAACTGGAACCGGAAAGCATCTTCCCGCTTGAGAGAATTGCAGCACTTCACTCAAGGATCGCAGAACTTGCTGCAAGTGTCGGGGATGGCGATGAGGCAAAGACCAGATATGATACATCTCTTGAAACTTATGGGATATTGATGGATGCAAACCCTTCAAACACAGCACATCATCTGGATTATGCCGGGGTGCTGGATGGAATGGGTTCTTTCTTCATTAACAATGGAATGCATGCTGAAGCAAAGAAAAGCTATGAGAATGCCTTGAAAACCTATGCGGCAATAATGGAGCTAGAACCTGAAAACCAGACGTATCGCTCCAATGTGACAATTACACTTGAGAATCTTGGATATATACTGGAACTTATGGGAAGAAAAGAAGATGCATTGTGGATGTATGAAAATGCCAGAAAGATAGAAGAAGGCATTGAGTAAAGTGAAATGACAATAACCCCGCATTCCATAAAAACCGGAATGCATACTCTTTATTACTCCTTACCTTTTGCTCATACTCCAATACATGAATTGACGGAGGAAATGTGGACGTGTGTAAACGTTTTTAGGGGATACCGAGGGGAAAGTATCATGAGTCCACATTCCTGTGCAATCCAATTTCCGCTTTTTGGCGGGTTTGATGAATCCCATATCGTACCATTTTCAGGGATATTCTGCCACAGTCCATCTTATGTGACTGTATTACCTACAAATAAAACATACTATATAAATATATCTATACTATGATGAATAATTGTTATCATTATTATGAGGTACTTTTGAACTCTAAAATAGATGATCAGATAACTAGAGATCAGGTTGCAGCACTTTTTACAAAAGTGGATTTAAGCAAAATGACCACTATAGGTCGCCCATTAGACCTCAAATATGTGACAAACAAATTGATAGTCATTATTGCTTTCCTCACATTTGCCTTTGTTGCACTTTTTAACGTATTCCATGGAGAAACGAACTATGCAAGTCTGACAAACGGAATAAGAACAGGTTTGCTTGTATTTCTTTTGTGGGCAATCTCAAGAGAACTTGATCCCGACAAGGAGTGGGGAGCTTTCGTAAATGTATCTCTGGCACTTGTAGTTATCATTTTTTCAGGAACATCTTCCATTCTGCCATTTGTCTGGTTCCTCCTCATCCTGAGAATCGTTAATCATTCCACCGGTATGCCAGCTGGAGTAATAGATTCGTCCTTAGTCAGCTTTATTGGGATAATACTATCACACTACGCTTTCTTCATATACGGCGTTCTGACAGCTACAGGATTTATAATAGATAGCAGATTAAATGACCCGGCAAAACATCATTTATTGTTAGGAACTCTGACACTTATAGCTTCTGCCCTTAGTTTCATTGAAAAGGGAGGAGTGACATTCACATATTCATTGGAAAGTGTGTTGCTTGTTGTATTAGGGACTCTCCTATTTCTGCCTGCAATTATAAGACCGGAAAAATTAGAGAGCATTGGAGACAGGACCGGCAAATCTCTTGACCCCGCAAGAATAAAATCAGCGAGAATTGTGGCGATACTTTTCTTTTGTGGAACAGGGATCCTATCAGGTGAAGTTAATCAATCATTAATTATATTCACATTTTGTATATTGGCAGGAAACAGGATATATCGCATAGCATTCAGTATCTGGCAAAATACATGTTCAAACATTAAGTGTATCTGATGGATTAAGCTATTATAATATAGTATCCCAGATTATTATGTGAATGGAAGAAACAATTTTGCAATTTTGCTATTTACAATCATTATCCTGATACTTTCTTACTTCAATTATTTTACAGGCTATACTGAAAACTATGAGATCCTGCTTGTAAAGTTGATACAGGCATCATTGATAGTCTTGTTTGCATATTTGCTGGATGCCTTTTTTGAAAACATTATCCAGAAAAGAGTAAATGACACCAGGGACAGGTACACCCTTAAGAAGGCTTCCTCGATATTCATCACTCTGCTTGCTGCGGGATTGGTACTGATAGTGTTTTTAAAGGAAACAACCACCGTTATAATTGCATACGGTATTTTCAGTGCGGGAGTTGTCATCGCACTGCAGGATGTATTTCGTAACTTTGCAGGTGGTATCATCATCTTATTCTCAAAATCCTTTCGTGCAGGTGACAGGATACAGATGGGTGAATGCTACGGAGATGTACTTGATATCGCATATTTCCATACAACCCTGATGGAAATCAGAGAATGGATCGATGGGGATCAATACTCCGGGAGGATACTTAATGTTCCAAACAGCTTTATCCTGAACAATACAGTAAAGAACTACACAAAGGATTTCTCATTCATATGGGATGAAGTGACAATCATACTGGCCCCTGGAAGTAACTGGAAGAAAGCTAAAAAAATAGCACTTGATATCACAAATGAACTTATAAAAGACTACGTCGAACATTCCAAAAAGGAACTTGCCAGCATGGAACAGAAATATTTGCTGACGTCCTATGATGTTGAAACAAGGGTATTCATGCAAATTGAAGGCGACAGGATAGAAATGCACTTGAGATACGTAGTTGACCCTAAAAAACGAAGACATTTCAATGATATGATCGTTCTGAGTCTTCTTGAGGTCTTTGTCAATGACCAGGATATCATCATAGGAAGTATTTCAAGTGTAGAAGTTACAAAAATGCCTGAAGTGGATATCCGATCATATTCAGGCACCTGAATTAATTTGATGTGAGGTTTTCTACTAATCATCCATTATCTCTCAGGAAGCTAAGCCATCGACGCACTTCAGCCACGCGCTCCCGGGAAAAAGTTTCATGAAACTCTTTTTCTTTCTCCTTTGCAGTCCCATCTTCAATTTCCCGGAGGTCCATTATTGCCCGGAGCAAACCAGCAGTTTCATCGAAAAGATTCTTTGCTTCGTCCCTTGTAAGTTTTTTTGTTGCTAGCTGCAGTTCATCCTCTGTTTCCTTTTCTTTGAGATAAGAGATGTATTTCTCGATCTGCTTTATGTCCTCATCCGATATCTCATCCCTGTTTATGAGCCCCCATACCAGATCGTGTAGCTTACACTTTATCCCTTTTATATCAACTGAATAGGGCACTTCTTCGCCTACCCAAAAAAGACGTGCATGCAATGCTGCAAGAAGCTGTTTTCTTTCCCATTCCAAAATCGTATCATCTTTTACTGGATCCGGCATCTTCAATTACATCCTGTGATCAAATTTGATGTCGTAAATTATATGCCTTAACACCATATATTCAAATTGGAATTTATGCTTAATTTGATGCGGACCATTTAATGACTTTCAAAATAGCACTTGTCAATTTGAACAACTTCCCAGAGTACTGACTAATGTTATATACATGAAAGAAACAAAAATCTACGAGGAAGTGGAAGATGAGAGAAAACTCTCTTGGCTTAAAGTATTTACAGGCGGATTACTTCTGTATATATTCGGAGTGTTCACACTTGCAGCAACCCGCAATTCCAATATATTCCCTACAGTCGTTATGCTTGGGAACTTTCTGGTGCCCATCACATATGTTGCCTTTTTCTACCAGAGAAGACATTTGAGCAAACTCGATATACCAACAACATCATGGGCTTTTTTCTATGGTGGATTGCTTGGGGTACTGGCCGCAGCAACACTGGAACCTATATTCTTATCCCAACATAAATTGCTTTATTCCTTTGAGGTCGGACTGATAGAAGAATTTGCCAAAATACTTGGGGTCCTGATTATCGCAAAGCGCTGCTTTCATGATTCCGAAATGGACGGCCTCATTCTTGGCGCGGCATCGGGCATGGGTTTTGCAGCACTTGAAAGCACAGGCTACGCCTTTACAGCCTTCCTGGCAAGTGGGGGAAGCCTTTCCCAGACAGTCCTTATAACCCTTATAAGAGGAGTTATCGCCCCCATAGGACATGGCACATGGACAGCCATCCTTGTCAGTGTGATGTTCAGGGAAAGCGGACCACGGATATTTCATATCAACCACAAGGTCATCATCACATATCTGACAGTTGCCATACTTCACGGGCTCTGGAACGGACTGCCCGAAGTCTTAGCCATATGTCCCCTGCCCGTGGTGAATGTTTTCATTGGACAGGTCTCAGTTGCATTGATCGGCTTTTTTTTGCTATGGAGAAGATACAACGAAGCAAAGAGACTCCAGATAGAAAGACTGAGGAACAGAATACCGGAAGCTTCATGCTGGAAATAACCTAACTGCCTGTACATATCTGGCAAATAGTTTCATTGCCTCTAAAATTAAAAATGATTTAATAGATGTTGCTTCATTGTAGTATCGACTTCATCCAGCAGGGATTTAGTCGTTTCACAATGATAGGTGGTTATGGCTGGTGATGGATATAAACACGAAAAATGAGATCAAATGGGATATTGACGTTTCAATATTGACTAACAGGTTCATCATGAAAGAACTACTAAAAGTTCTGGGAATTGCAACATTTATCACGTTTAGCATCGTGTTTTTAATAACACTTCCTTCGATTCTGAGCGGGAACTTTTATTCCAACAGCAGCAATGCGAGTGACATTAAATATGCGTTGATACTCATAGGCTTATTGTTCTTTTTCACAGCAGTGTTCATATTCGTATACTACGGGAACAAATACATGCTTTCCTACAGAATGGACAGTAACAGTGTGCGAACCATCAGCCGTGTGGAACAACGTAGCAAGAATAGTAAATTGAATTTCCTGCTGATAATCATCGGACTTCTTGCCAGGAATCCTACAGCAACAGGAGCAGGTTTTCTTGCAAATTCCAGACAGGACCAGGACATAAAATGGAAAAAGATCAGGAAGGCTACATTCTACCCATACAGCAGCACCATCACACTTTCAGCCGGATACGGAGAAAAGAGCATCGTTTTCTGTACAAAGGAGAATTATGATAAGGTTTCTGAGTTCATCAGGTCGATGTGCAGTGAATCATGCCAGATAAGGGATAAATAAAAAATAAAAGAACATAGGGTTCAGGCCTCTTCTGTATTTTCGGCTTCATCACCTTTATTTTCTATGTCTGCAACTTCTTTCCATGCATCCCGGATGTGCATGGCCTGCATTCCAAGCTCCTGAGGCGGAAAGATATCATTCTCAGGGGTGTCACCTATGGACAACACTTCATGCGCTTCAAGACCCAGAAGACCCAGCGCCTTTTCAAATAACCTTGTATCGGGTTTCTTGTACCTCACATCTGAGGAGAATATAATGAAATCAAAATACTCATGAAGCCCCAGAAATTTCAATTCAACCTCCGAGAAAACGCGCTGTCCGTTAGATACTATGCATTTAGGAAGATCCCTATACTTTTCAAGGACCATCCGGCTTTGCGGATAAGCCTCTATCTTGCGCAAGGATGCAGATCTGAAAACAATAGAGGTTTCAATTCCCAGTTCCTTTGCATCGATATCCCACATCGAATGATCATTGCAGATAGACTCAAAGACTTCCTCTATCTTTATTTCCGGGTGGAACTCTGCTGAAGTTTCAACTATGTACTTTGTCCTGTTGCGATATTCCTCTTTCAATACAGAAGGATCTACCTTCACACCCCGGTACTGCAACCACTTGCTCACAGCATCATAGGTTGAGAAACTGCTCTCATCTGTCTGGATATCTATCAGCGTGTGGTAACAATCAAATATCAAACCCTTTATCTGGGAGCCTTCAGACATTCAATAGCCTCCTTAATGAGATAATTATAATGTGGATATCGCCTGTGCAACCGGGCAGACCTTATGAGCCCAAGGCTCATGAAGAAAGGCAATACCTTTGTAATATAATGGAAATCTTCCTCATTCCTGCTGTAATGCCAGAGGAAATGCCCAATATAAGGCTCAGCGCTTGTTCCTGAACCCTTGTTATATTCAAAATAATTCTTCAGTTCAGAGCACAATATACCCAGATCCCTCACAGCATTGCCGTTCTCCCAAGAACTTTCAAAATCAAGAGCATACGGAACACTTTTCCTGAAAATATAATTGGAAGGAGTTGCATCCCTGTGAACCATGCAGCCGCAGTAACGGTCAAGGAGCGGACTGTACCACCATCTTCCCAGCAGTTCATTAAAAACCTGTCTTGTGAAATGATCGAGATGGAGCTGATCCAGAACATGATGGAAATTTGCAAATTCCCGCGCCCTGTTATAGTAGCCTTCTGTGGAATCATGGAGGCGGCGAAGCATGTGCGCAACCGATGTAAGACGATCATAAAGATTCCTTTCGTTTTCCATGTAACGGAAAAGAGATTTGCCTGATATATACTCAGTTACGAGGACACAATTAAAATCCCGGTTCATTGCTATGGGCTTTGCAACGTTTATGAATTGCTCCACTCTTTTCAGATTGGTATATTCATTCGTCATTGCCTCACATGCATCGTATCTTTTCATTTTCCCACGCGGCTCGGCAAAGAACTTGGCTACAACACTATACCGTTCTCCTCTGAACTTGTACCTGCATACGGTATGCGAGGATGGATCATACTTGAAAACATCAACCATACAATTCTTATTATGTATCCTGTCACCAAGCAGTCCGACAAGCCAGTCCCTGAAACGGTCTCCCGGATAAAGAGTGTTCACATAATATTTCAAAACCGCATTTCCCCGTTGTTTGAGTTGGTATATACTCTATGCACTTCTATGTATGACTATATGTGTCTATCTGTTAAAGTGTAGGAGTACATAGGGGAATGTTTTTCAACGCATTTTTAGAGAACAGGAACATTGACAGTATATCAAGTTCATCAAAGGGTATCTGCATTTCTTTCAGGATCGGTTTTATGTGGAATTCAGAAAGTTCGGTTTCATAGGAATCCAGATTATTCTGCCATTCCTTGATCTTCCCGGCCTTTTCATCTTCCGGGATATTTGATCTTGAGATGGTGTCCATTATCCATGATGAGAAGTCTCTGATTATCAAAAAACCCAGAGGGCATGGCTGTAATCCTAGTGAGACGCCGGAATTATTTACTTTAAATGGATACAGACCGCAGACAGTAGGCCTTTTGTCATAGATATCGCACCTGTCGATCATATTCAAAAAAGAGCATGGGGTGTTCATCATATAGAGATGAGGGATATTGGAATCGCTTATAATATTCTTTGCTTTCTCCTGGTCCTTTTCTGTAAGGAACCTGAACTCATCTTCGAGCATGTGAACCCGGCCGTTCTTGCAACAATATGCCTTGCATGTATCGGGACATTCATAATATCGCAGAATGTTCTGTATCACATTATAATGAATAGCCTTTTTTACCGTCATACTGGATTCCATAAGTCGATATATCTCCAATTACATCTTTTTTACCTGTATAATTCAATAAATTGCAGTATATAGGAAGATAAGGAGGATATAGATGTTTTGAGTGGGAAAAAAGGAAATAATCATGATAAATTATGATTTAGTGACAAATATGATAGTAAATTATGAAATAAAGGTAATATTGAAGGAATTAATGCCATAGAAACAAGCCTACATAATATGAATATTGAAAGTGGTGTTTTTGAAAAGACCCTGCATTGACCTGATTGAATGAAAAACAATGATAAAATCGCCTTTGTAAAACTCTGGCAGATGCAAAATTATAAAAAAATGGTGGGAAAGTAGGAAATCATTCAAAACCGTGGCCTGAAAGACATTCTTTCAGAAGGGAAAACCTGTCAACAATGCCTATGAGATGTTTGTTATCTGTGACGCATATGCGACCAACATCGTAGTGAATTATGGCTTCGATGGCTTTGGAGATGGTTGTGCCGGAACTGATCGAATAAAGCGGTGTAGACATTAGCTTTTCTACTTTAGGGCTATCCCCGGAACCATTGTCATGGAAATCACCGGAACGGGTAACTACTCTGGCAAACCCTACTTTTATGATATCGCTCCGGGTGATTATTCCTATGACTTCATCATCATGAGATACAACAGGTATTCCTGTGTAATCCCATTCCAGCATGTTGCCCCATATCTTAGCTACACTGTCATCTGGATAAGCAGTCTTTACATTTTTGTTCATTATCTCCCCCACTGTCTTTTGAGGGAGCTTTGATAGATGGACTTGTCGCAACAGATTGGTATCACTCAGTATGCCTGCGATAGTTTTGTCTGTTGATGAGTTCAAGACCGGAGAGCGGTGTTGCTGTGCATCGATCAGTAGTTTTGCAGCCTCTCTTACCCCGGTCTGGGGAATGATAAACGGGAATTCACGCGCATAACCTCCTACTGTTACTTCAGACCTTCCCGACTGTAACCTGAGGACGTCCTGGACATCCAGCATCCCCACTACGCGGCCATTTTCATCCAGTACAGGAAGGCCATGCAGATGATTATCACGCAATACCTGCCTGGCATGTGTCATCAGATCATTTTCTTTTACACATACCGGGTCTTTAGTCATTATATCCCCAACTATCATTGTTTCACTCCTTGGTTCCACTCTATAAAAGATAAGCCCTTTTTAAGGCTGATTCCTGCATTTTCGCCCTAACTGAGAACGCAGGATGCCATTTACTCCATATATTATATTACGCATCACTAGTATTTGAAACTAAATACCGGCGATGTCACGCCAATGATAACTTCCCCTGTCCGCAAACTATTAAGTTAAAGGATACAAAACCAGATGCATGGCATATTCTTTTGTTCTGATCATAATCCTTGCGCTGCTCCTTGCAGGGCTTGTTATGTCATTTTTTGCATTCAAGCTTAAAAGAGAAGAGTACAAGGCTACCGGCAAGTACCCCAGGGGCCATTATATGGGACGTGGACTTGCAATCGGCATTGCAATAGGGATACCAATAGCTATTGTGCTGGAAAGTATCTTTACAGGATATATTGTCGGCCTGGTCATCGGCACCTTTGTAGGATCAAATATGGAAAAGAAACACGAACATGAATTAAGGCCTCTTACGCAAAAAGAGAGAGACCTGAGAAAAAAGACGATCATGATATTCACAGCTTTGTTCGCAGTTGGAATAATCGCGTTTGTGCTAGCTATCATATAATTTTAGCAGAGCCAATCTGGCATGATGGAGTCATTCATCCTGCATACTTTTATATTCTTTGAGCAATCGGACATATTCCGCCGCATTCTCCCGTATATGGGCGATGTCATCATCTGTGAGCTGCCTCTGTACTTTTCCCGGCACTCCGACAACAAGACTTCCCGCAGGTATCTTCTTCCCCGGCGGCACAAGTGCATTTGCCCCAATGATGCAGTTATCTTCTATCTCTGCGCCATCAAGTACCGTGGCGTTCATCCCGATGAGTACATTGTTGCCTATATTGCACCCATGCAGTACAGCCCCGTGCCCGACAGTGACATCGTCCCCAATCTTAACCCTCTGCGGCGCATCCGTGTGAATGACAACGTTGTCCTGTATGCTTGTCCTCTCACCTATTTTGACCGCACCACTATCACCCCGGATAACCGCATTGAACCAGACACTAGACTGGTCTGAGATGCTAACATCACCAATTACCGTTGCATTTGCAGCTACAAAAGCTGTTGGAGAGATTTTAGGATTAGTATCTTTGAATTTCAGAATCATGTGAATCACTTCAAATAACTACAATAAAGTGCCCAAAACGGATAATGATTATTTTTGACTTCCCGAACCCCCGGATTCCTCCTTCTTTTCTTCCTTGTGCTCTTCCCTTTCACCAAAATCTACCATCAGATGATTGCATCTGCCACTTTTTTGTCCGCATACTTTACAATATCTAGGCATGGTATTCCTCTTCAGTATAAAGATAGCACCATTGATTTAAATAACCACGCAACAACCTGGTCAGTAGCATCACTGGCTTTTTCTATTATCTTAGAAAAGCCTGTTTTTAATGCCCCACATGTCATTGATCCGGAATGAATCCTTTGATAACTGCAATCAACTCATCCGGCTCCTCTTCCGAAATAAAGTGACCTGCATTGGGAAATCTGATGACTTTTGCATCCGGGAATGCTCCTGCCCATCGATCCAGTTCCTTTTTCCTGAAAGCGATGTCCTTCATGCCCCAGGCTATCAGTATATTTTTATCCTTCAGGACATGTATTTCATCCCACATGGATTGTAACCAATCCGCTGAGCCGATTATTTGTTTTGGGAATATCCAGGACCCTTTCCTTTTTTTCGGATCATCCAGTGGCATCAAATAATGTTTATGGATCTGCGGGGTCAGTTTGCTTTTGTCACCAAAAACCGACCTGACAACATTCTTAGCAAAGAAATTATGCTTTTTGATGAGATATCTTCCACTCGGCCCTCCTACAAAATTGCTGAATGCCTGATAATACCAATCTGATCTTACAGACCACATCCAGGTATTGGTGATCACGATATTCTTTACCTTTTCAGGATGATTTAATGCATAGGATAATCCGATCGGCCCGCCCCAGTCCCCAAAAAACAAAGTGATGTTCTCCAGATCCAGCGACTCCAGAAAAGCATCAAGATTTATAGCATGGTCCACCGGTAAATATGAAAAGTGCCCCGGTTTGTCCGACAAACCAAAACCGATATGGTCAGGCGCAATGCACCTGTGGCTCTTTGACAGCTCTTTGATCAGACCCCTGAATTCAAACGACCATGAAGGATTGCCATGTATGAAGACCACCGGATCCCCTTCCCCTTCGTCAACATAGTGCATGTTCCCAACAGATGTCCTAAAAAAATGCGATCTGAACGGATATTCATTTGTATCGATCCATGCCGGATTATTCGCACTATCCATATCATCCTCATTATCCATATTTTCCACCCCAGATTTTACACCCCAGATTTTACAATCAAGATCAATGAAAATATTCTTATCTTCGTCGTATCCGACAAAAATGCAACAAAAGCAAGAACAAATAATATTATTCCTGACAGGAATATATGCCTTCTTATCAACAATTGTAGTAATAAACCAACTCCACGATCTGCAAGATTTTAGGATACGTTGCAGAATACAGAAAATGAGTGGAGTGGTTTTTAATTTGATAGACGAATTTGGTGATGACAAAAACATAGAAATAAAAGATAGCAAGAATTCACTAGATCCATTGCTAGCTCATTTGTTTAGAACAAATAAAATGAGTTTCATCATTGTTTCATTGATGATATGAATAATAATTTACATTGTTACTATATTGGTTCCTATCATTGAGTCCATATATTGAAAATAACACTATCTCAATAGTAGATTTATTTGGTTTTTATACATCAACAATGAATTAAATTTGGATGTGTGTGTTTAGTGTAATTATTTATACTGTTCGGTTTTTTGGACTTACTCATACCCCATAAAAATCCTCATGCGGCTGCCGGGATTCGAACCCGGGTTCATGGCTTGGGAAGCCACGGTCATAGCCACTAAACCACAGCCGCACATCGAAAAATTATAGTCTGTAATATTACGTCTGAGATTATAGATTTTTTGGTAAGGAGAGCAATCAAAGAGTTTGCATATAATGTTTTGTGTGAAAGAGAGGATTTCGGATTTTGTATCTTTTGGAACCTCGGTGATCTTTTGATAATTACTTGCAGAATAGATTGAATGTGCACGATATAATAAATAGTAATATATTAATTAAGTAAATGGATATTTTACATAGATTTCTGCTAAACAAAATATCATGACAGCAGAACAGGAGACAAATTATGAAATTAGTAAAAACATTTATTTTGATCATTTTATTGATAGCGGGTTTTTCTGCCGGATGCATCGAAGAGGAACAGCAGGTTCCAAACACGGGTGAACTTTACAAGGCAAGCATGTATGAGGAAGCAATTGCATCGGCGGATAGCATACAGGCAGATGATCCATACTATACCGATGCCCAGAACTATAAAGGAGAATCCCTCTACGCACTTAACAGGTATGATGAAGCAATCGAATGTTACAATAAAGTAATAGAGATAGAGCCCGAGAACATGGATGCATGGGTTTACAAAGGCGACTCTTTTCTCGAACTTTATAATTATGACGAAGCAGACGCATGCTACGACAAAGCAATAGAGATCGATCCGGAATTTGATGAAGCATGGGAAGGAAAAGGAATGGTCCTGTATTATAATTACGGGTATAATGAATCATCAGAATACTTTGAGAAGGCAATAGAATATTCTGACAAAAGGGTAAACTCTGACCCGGATAATTATGAGCCATGGTATAACAAAGGAGTATCTTATTCATACCTCGAAAACAAGAACAACGAGTCACTCGAATGCTATGAGAAGGCAATAGAGCTCAATCCGGAATTTGCTTTTGCGTGGATAGGAAAAGGATATGCACTTATTGAACTCGGCAGATATGACGAAGCAATAGAATCCTATGAGAAAGCAATAGAGCTCAACCTGGGAGATGCTTATGCATGGGAAGGAAAAGGAGATGCACTTATTGAACTCGAAAGATATGATGAAGCAATCCAATACTATGACAAAGCAATAGAACTCTATCCAGAATTTGCCTATGCATGGATAGGAAAAGGATATGCACTTTACAAACTCGAGAGATATGATGAAGCCATCAACCACTTTGATAAAGCAATAGAAATTAATTCGGAAGATGCCTATGCATGTGGAAATAAAGGGTATATGCTTGGTATACTTGAAAGATATGATGAAGCAATAGAATGCTACGATAAAGTAATAGAGATCTATCCGGAATTTGCCTCTGCATGGAAAGAAAAAGGGTATGCACTCTACAAACTTGGTAGATATGACGAGGCAATCCAATGTTACGATAATGCAATAGAGATCGATCCGGAATATGCCGGTGCATGGGAAGGAAAAGGAGATACTCTTAACGAACTTGGCAGGTCCGATGAAGCAAATGAATGCTATAAAAAAGCAGGAGAACTTAGCTCTTAGGCTAAAACGATCATAAGCATTCATTAGAGACTCGATTAACGAACGCAGACCAATACCATAAAAGAAAAACAAAGGAAAAATAAATGAAAAATACAATTTATTGTTAGTATTATCCATATCTGCTGGCTATACTATCTGCAGGATGTGCTCTTGATGATTATCAGGATACATTCCCATCTGAAATAACAGACCTTGAACTAATGTACAGGACTGCAATAAAAGATGCAATCGTAGCTGAAGAGGATGAGATATACACAGAACTGTCCCCGATAATCGAGTCTAATACTGAACTTCAATGGATGGAAGAGTCCGGTGACAAATATGTCCTTGTTGTCACATGGACCAAGTATCCTGAGAGCTACACTGTCAATTCAAACGTGTCCACATGGTGGGGAGACACATGGGTGATGGTCATTCCTGAGTTGAAAGACTTCGTTGAGCAAAATGATATCCAGGATGATGATCTAACACTCAGACTGGAACAGCTCATCGGCCTTCCTTATGAGGACGGGAATGAGTATTTTGTAGAAATGTGGGTCAGACCGGATGACCTTTTCAGACCATCTCCTGATCCTGAGATCACAGATACTCAGTCCCAACTTGAATTTTATGAGAACGTCTCACAGGAACATGCAGAATGGTTCAATTCCCTTAAAAATACCACCTATGATCAGTACCCGTGGAGCAGACTGGGATACACATACGATTGGGGAGATCCCGACAGTGATGTCGGGCTGAGCGAGTACGTTATCAGGAATAATTCTACAGTAATAGTCAGTTCAGTATCATCAACTGTTGACTATTTCGATCAAGAATAGGGATGAGATTGGAATACTCAAATGAAGAGTATTCCTGTCTTTTTCGCGATTAGAACGGAGTGTATTCCAGGACTTACAGGCAAAAACTGGTAAGTTGAAACTGATCTTATGTCAGCTCCCTCTTCAGGATCTTATGTGCGACATTTAGCTGCTTGAATTTCTCAGTGTCCCCGGTTGGCATATCCGGATGCAATTCTTTTGACATGAGCTTATATTTTTTATTAATGAGCTCAAAATCAGTCTCATCGTGATCACAGCCAAAGAATTCTCGCGCCTCTTGGCGTTTATCATAAATATCAGAATCCTCTTTGAACTCTAAAATGAACTCAGATAGTGTGATGTCCTCTGAAAGAACCCGGTTTGCTTCAATCTCAATTACCCTGGATAGGACATAGAGATTCTCTACATAATTTTTTTGCATGTTGTGGCTGTAATGCATGCGATGATCTGATATCCACCAGGTTGCAGAAGCTTTTACTTTTTTCATTGACAGGCGCTCAAGAGGGATATCAATATCATTTTCGTTAACACCAATCTTTTTTAGGATCGTAATAATGTTATTCTGAAATTGTATGGCTCTTCTGTTACTAGCGCCCTTAACAACTACTGAACCAATGTCATGTCCTTTTATTTTAAGCATTTTATTCACTCATTTTCGTTTTTGAAGACTTCACTAGTACTATGCTCATTTATATAACCATATGCACAATCCAGAATCTCTTTTGAGGGGAGGATTAAGTCATAGAAGGAAGTTCATTGGCATTTCCCATCTTCAACTCACTGAGCATCATGACCGTTAGCTGGTGCCGGATCTGCTCACGACGCTCAAAAGTTGACTTGTAATAAACAGTGACCTTCACGCCGTCACGGTCAGAGCCCAGGAAGAAACTTACATCAACATCGATACTGTTCCATACTTTCTCTTTCAGGATCTCGATCTTTGAAGCAAGATCAGACGGGAGGTCATCCATATCAAAATACATTTCAAACTCATTCCTGAACTTATCCCTGCCATAATTCTTGATGGGTTTCTCAAGGAAAGTCTTGTTTGGTATCTTGAAATAATCCTCGTAACTATCGGGTGTCGGGTCAACTACCACATAGAACAGGCCGATATGCTTTACCAGTCCTTCCATGTCACCATCCTCTCCCACCCTAATGTAATCACCAATCTTGAAGGGTTTTTTGGTAAGCAGAATAAACCATATGAAATAGGAAAGGATCACATCCCTTATAGCAAAAGCAAATCCTGTGGTCATCAATCCAAGGAAGATAGCTATATTCTGTATGGTGATATTAAACTGCCAGAAAATTACCAGGGTCGCAAGAAGATATACAAAAGCAAGGTACATCTTGCCAATGAGTATTCGTTCCTCAATATGCCCCAGACCCTTAAAGTGATCAAGGATATGATTAACGGTGAGTTTTATGAAAAGTGTTGCAAGAGCATATGACATAAAAATAGTGACCAGTGCACTCAGAGACTCTGTAAAAACAACAGGAACTTGTATTATTTGCGTTTCAGCTACGTGAATGAATACAAGTGCAACAATTATCATGAATACAAAGAACAGGAAGACTTTGTTCAGCAACTTGTGCACCAACTTTGACTTAACATTCATCAGGCTCTTACGTGAAGAATTCTCACCCATACTTCAGCTCCGTACTTGCACTATCAAGAGATCAGATCATAACTAAGAACATTCATCTTAGCGATATACTTTACTTATTTAGAAAGGCGAGTTGAAACCGGCAAAAAAGAAAGGAAAATAAAGTATATAGAAAAGACAGTTTACTCTGGCTTCTGGTACTTATCGATAATCTCCTGGAAAGAATCTGCCACATATGACAGATTATCCCTTCCGACCTGGAAAGTGCTTAGCTTGAAGTATTTAGTAAGTCCTGATTTAATACCATGGATATTACGCTCTTTAAGTTCCCTGTAAAGGAAATACCTGCCTTTCTTTGCTGTCTGTGAAATATCGTAAAATACTGGCGCTTCAAAGAACATCAGGTCATGATTGTGAGGATTCTCGCCCATCTGCATAATTCCCATCTCTTCCAGCTTTGAAGAGAACCAGCGGGCATCTGCAACCTCATTCTCCCAGTTGCGTGTACGGCGCACCACGTGTGGGAATGAAGCTATCATAGTCATCACTGTTGCACCCCTTGCGGTACAGCCCAGAAGTTCTACTTCCTTGACCTTGTGTGTGGGAGATTTCCTGAAAACTATGTCCGCATAATCTTCCTTAACTCCCAGCACACCAATGGGCCCTGATGATGCCATGGACTTGTGACCGCTGCCCACAACAAAATCCACACCCATCTTTTTTGCATGGATAGGCATCCTGCCCACAGAGTAGGCACCATTGAGCATGAGCGGCACATCGTAACTGTGGCAAATGTCGGCTATCCTCTTTACATCTGCAAGGTTGCCATAACTGCCATCCGGATATGTGACCTGTGCCAGTGCCGGAGCCTTGCCAGTCTCACTTATGACTTCCTCGATAACTGTGGCATACCCTTCGACATCCGTTTTATACTCAGGACTGCCGCTGTGTGGAACTGTCTTAACGTTAAGCCTTGCACGCTGTGCAGCAACAAAAGAAGAATAATGAGCAAGCCCGTCAAGCACAACATAATCGCCTTCATGTGCCATGGAATGCATGACAGCAAACTTTGATTCCCTTGCACCATGGGTAATCCTTACAGCATCCGTATCCAGGAATACGGGCAGAGCACTGTGAATGAACTCTTCTATCGGAGGCTTCTTGATAAGGTCAAGTACACCACCACAGAAATCACAGACCGAATATCCGTCTCCCCATTCAAGCAATGCCCTGCGGGCCTCTTCTGTGAGTCTGCCACCTGTCTGGAGCGGGTCGATGTTTATAGCATCTTTGGGACCACGCTCGATAAATCCGAATTTACTAAGAGTAGAATCATCAAGTTCCATAATATTTCCCCTGGTCTGAAGTAGTGATACTGAACTTTCCAATACTAGTTAAAAATGTTCATCGAAAATTAGTTTAATATGTTGTCACTAAATCATAGCTCTGGTTGGACAAAGAACGAAAAACAAAAGAAAAAAAGCACCATAAAGTGCTAATTCAGACTACTCAGATATCTATAGCTGTCCTGAAAACTGACATGAATTCGTCACACTGGGAGATCATACTGCCTGCAGCATCCTTCACAACATCAATAGGATCTGTACCGTCTGTTTTCACAAAAAGTATAGGATCACTTATTGATACGTGTTTCATGTCATATGTTGCTATCTGAACCCTTTTGTCATCGAGCAGAGCCGACTTGAGCATGTTGAGAAGAGTGTGATTCTCGCCTATGATCTCAAGGTGCATCTCATCATCAGTTTTATCAATTATCTTCAATTCCATCTTAATCTCACCCTAAAATATACGCCATTTTCAGATAATTCCTGTTCCATAGTCCGAAGAAATCTTTCTTCTCTCTATGCGGCCACATTCCGGACATTTTAACCTGTCGTTGTCCATTACAAGACCAGACCTGCATTTTGAACAATAAGCCTTCATAACGCCAAGGGACTTACCGTCAGTACTCAGACGCATGTTCTGTGTATTAATGACCTTTGCCTTTACAACGTCTGAAAGGGAAAACTCCTGGCCAAGGTTCTTGACATAGGAATCCCTCACATTGGAAACGTGAATAGCTGCTGCCCCATTGGTCTGGAACTCACGCTCACCTTTACCTTTAATAGCTCCAATCTCCACCAACACAACAGAATCGCGCATATTGACAACACTTCCAACGACGATATCGCCTTCATTTATCTGGGGAGGAGTACTTGTCTGTGAAACAATGGATATTGTTCTTGATTTCCTGTCAATGTTCACATACCCGGTACCTAGTGAATGGATGTCTGCCACGTTGACATAGGTTCCATTACCTGCCCTGAATTCTTCCGTAGTACCTACAAAATCACCGGGCATTACAAAAACGCTTTCTTCTGGGTTAACGTCATCTTCTGTATCCATGTCATCTTCTCCAGTAGACCCTTTTTTGGGCTTTATATTCTTTTTTCCTGCTTCACTGCTTTGGACCGGTTCCTTTTCAGCTTCAGCGGAATCCGCTGCCACCTTTTTTGGTGCACCTGTTGCTTCCGGCCCTTTTACAGGAACCTCTTCTTCGCCAACCTGCTGGTCTGCGGAATTGGATGATTTGATCTTCCTACGTGAAGTCTTTCGTCTATTTCTAATCCTAATAAGAATCCCTCTTATAATCTGAAATCAATATATAAAAGTGCACAAAATCCATGATATTTTTCAATTTCAAGTAAGAACCACATATCTTAAAGTGTTATCGCACTATACGATAGATCTCTACCTTTACCATTTCTACTTCTTTCTTATGAAATTTAAATGTTCGTTTCATTGGAAATGCCGTTGAGTACCAATCTGTAATCCTGGCATCACCTATGAACTTACTAATAAAATCATGGCTCCCGCAATTATGAATGGAATATACCACATCACTGGTTTTCAACGCACTTAAAAGAAACGGTCGATCATTGCCCTTAGCCTGTGCACCAAACGGAGGATTCATTACAACCGTATCGGCATGCCCTTCAACCTCAAATACATCATTGTGGACAAACTCAACATCCACCCCAAGTCTTTCAGCATTCCTCCGGGCAATTTCCAGAGCCTTCCGATCAATATCAAAACCAACTACTTTCTCAGCTCCCAGTAACTTTGCCCCGATAGCAAGCATCCCTGTCCCGCACCCAAGATCAAAAACAGTACCTTCAAGGTCACCCTGCATGTAAGCAAAGTGCAGCATTTCGGCTGCAAGCAGTGCAGGGGTTGCATACTGTTCAAGAGACACACTGGGAGAATCAAAACCCTCCACCTGTTCAAGCAGGATCTCAAGCTTTCGCTGCTTCAAGTTCACTCACCTGTAATCTCATCAAATATGAGGTCTTCCCATTCCCTTTCACCAAGAACGATCTCAAACTCCATGGGAGTCAGCATTGGTGCGTGAAACCTTCCAACCTCATCCACAGCAAGTCGGGGACATGCTGTATTTACAAACGCATCCACCTTGAATTGTAACAACTGGTCCGGAGTCACAAGGTCCATTGTGAAAACATATGCATTCCTACCATGCTTCTTTGCCATTTCCTTCAGTTCCTCTGCCAGTGCCATACGTTCCTGTCCTGGCTTTGTTGACACAACAATACCAAATACTTCAGCATCAATTGACTTTGCAATTACTGCACTTCTTTGCCTGAGAACCCTGGAACTGTCTACCTCACGAAGTTCATTGACAAAAGGATCTGCGATCAGGACTCGCCTCTTTGTTGCCAAGGAAACACCAAGAGGATGGAACTGACCGCTCCCGATGTATAGATACTCGTCACACATTTCCTCCCTTGCAGCTGAGAAATTGCACCCCAGCACTTGCCCCGGATATGCTATCTTGCTGTCGCCTGAACATATGACGCACTCTTTCCCATGTTCCCTTAGAATTGAAGTTGCATCTTCAAGTTTATGCACATGCTGAACCGTAGTTATCAGACCGATCTTCTGCCCCCGGAGTTCAGGAACAGCCAGCTTTACAACATCCTTTACATCGACTGCTGACCGTGTCTCAATGAAATATACCTTTTGTGAAAGCTTGTTATCGTCAAGGTGTGCATGCCCGAAATGGAAAAGAATCTCCACATCATTCAATAAAGCAACGTCAAGATCACATGCCCCGAAACAAGGATTTCCCGATATGATCACACTGGTACCAGTTTCAGACTCTATTCCTGAGGCAATCCCCAATGACCGTCTCTTAAAACCTTCCGGAAACTGCAATCCTATGACCTTTGCACCGGTATCCTTTATGACGGAAATGATACGAGCCAGCTGGAAATCGAATGCTTCTATCTCACTCATGAACAGCCTCTATGGAAACACCTTTTTCAGTCACATCGATACAGATAAGAGTCTTTACATCAATTCCCAGATCCTTTAATCTGGAAACACCGTTACCACGCTCGATAACAACTATAGTACCAGTGATAACAGCACCAATACCCTCTAAGGCCTTTATCAGTGATACAAGAGTGCCACCTGTGCTTATCACATCATCAACGATAAGAACCCTGTCACCTTTTCTGACATTATTTACGTAAAGTTCACCCTTTGAGTAGCCAGTTTCCTGGGAAAGCCTGACCTCACCTTCAAGCCCATATGGCCTTTTCCTGATAATTGTGAAAGGAATACCGGTTTTCATAGAAAGCGCTGTGGCAAGGGGAATACCCATGGCTTCTATTGCAAGTATTTTGTCAAAGTCCTTGCTCACCATTCCCAGTATATGCCATGTGATCTCCTCAAGCAGCTCTGGTTCAAGCTGTGGAACACCATCTGAAATAGGATGGATAAAATAATAGTAATCGCCCCTGCGTACAATTGGTGCATTCAAAAGGGATTCACGAAGTATATTTAACATAGTTACCGCTTACTACCTGCCAATATATAAAAACCGACCGTTGGAGGAAAACTCCACGGTCATACTGCAACAAATGCTGTTTTCTGGTCCCGTTCCTGTGTTATAGCAGAATACAGGGCTTCCTTGCTCAGTGATTTTGGATGATAGTAACTTCCATTGCTTTGCATGGCAACTTCCTTAGCAAGCCTGGAGCCGGTATCACTTATATCAACCACAAGGATGTTGACATGATTGGAAGCTATCTGTTTGCAGATCTGTATCACCTCTCGCCTTATATTGCCCCCAAGATGAAGAGGAGAGTTTGCAGTCCCGTCGGTGACAAGTATCATGATTGGAACGGCAGATGGCTCTTTTTTCACTTCCCTGACAAGAGTATCCATTCCCCTCAGCAGTCCTGAAGCCATTGGAGTTGTGCCACCAAAAGGCACCTTCTCAAGATAACGCTTTGCAGCTTCCACTGATGATGTGAATGGAAGGACCAGTTCACCGCTGCGCCCACTGTATGTTACAAGCGAAACCCTGTCCCTGCGTTGATATGCATCCTTCAGGAGTGCAAGAACCACACTGGTTGTTATCTGTACCTTTTCCTGCTCATCCATGGAGCCTGAAGTATCAAAAACGATATTTATCAGGCTGGAGATACGCCTCCTTCTTACCTTTTCCCGGATATCGCTCTTTTTTATCTCGATCTTCCCGTCCTTTGCATGGTGCGCTGCTGCACGGACCGTAGGAGCAATGGCAATGTCTGTGATCTTTTCACCGGGCATCCTGTATCTCACATAACGCCCACGTTTGCTTTTGGTAAGGACCTCAGCACGCCTTCCTGATTTTAACCTGCCTGTTGCAAGTCTTTTATTCTGAGAATTGCGGGCAAAGTCATTGAGTATCTTGCCAACTGTTTTGTCATCTTTCAGGTCTTCAAACATTTTCTCAGAGCCAGACCTCTTGCTGGTAACGCCAGATTCATTTTTAAATTCTGCTTCCAGGTCATCATGACAGAGAATAGGTACGTATTCCTTAGGCGTCAGCTCCACAAGGACTTCAGATTCATAAAGACAAACGGGAGATGAAGCCTTTAAAGCATGCTCTTCAAATATAACATCCGATGCAGGAGGTGGCACTTCAAATGAAAACTCTTCAAACTCTTCATCAGTATCGTTGACAGTAGCATTCCCTTCATGCTCCAACATTCCTGAAAAAACAGACTTTTCAGATAGATCGTTATCAATATCTTTTTTTGGAACCTGAGCAAAAGTATCTTCCGGAATTACATTAGACACTAAAGAAATATCCGGCTCTGCAACATCTGCCGGCAGTACAAGAGTGTCATCTGATGGTATATTATCCTGTGAACTTTTGAAAACTGCTACAACTGCCGAATCGGATACACCGATCAAAGGTTTGAAGAAAACAGCAGGTTCCATTACTATATGGTCTGAATCAGCAACAATGTAAATGTTCTCTACCTCATCAGGCCTTATCTGCTCCATATTAGAATACAGGTTATCATACAGGATCTCAGTGTCATCCTTTGAGAATTCAGATACCGAGTTTCTGGGGATACGCAACCCGAGCACAGGAACACCTATGTGCATCACTTTTATACCGTAATTGCGAGGAAGATTCCTGCGCAGGCGCTGAACAAGTTCGATCTCGCTCATTCCCGCACCCCGCTCATACCTTTCCGTCGACAACTGCCCTTAGCTGGTCTACGCTGAACTCTTCTTCTTCAAATGGCTTCTTGCGCATCCTGTGCGGCAGGACCATCTCTGATGACTCAATGATGTCATCATTGGTTATGCGTTCCCTGCCCTCATAAGCCGCATTTGTGCGGGCTGCGCGCTCTATCATGATGTCTGCACGGTGCCCGTCCACATTAAAAGCTATACATATCTCTGCGATCGTCCGCAGATTGTCTCTGGTTGTGGTTACTCTTGGAAGCACATGAATAGCCTTTACTATCTTTGAACGCAGCTTTTCCTGCTCAGCTTCAAATTCACGTATGAACTGTTTGGGTTCGTCATTGAACCTGTTTCGCCTCTCTACAATCTCAATACGCTGTTCAACATCATAGATACCTGTGACCTCCACCTGTAATGCTATCCTGTCAAGCAGTTGAGGACGAAGCTCTCCTTCTTCAGGGTTCATGCTACCAACAATGATGAAATTAGCAGGGTGGCTGACACTCACACCTTCACGCTCAACAGTGTTGACGTTCATGGCTGCAGCATCGAGAAGTGCATCAACGACAAAATCATCCAGCAGGTTGATCTCATCAACGTAAAGGATACCACGGTTTGCCTGGGCAAGAATACCAGGATCAAATGCCTGAACACCCTGGCGCACAGCTTTTTCAATATCCAGACTGCCGACAACGCGGTCTTCAGTAGCACCCACTGGAAGATCAACAACCTTCATCTGGCGCTTATTGACATGAAGCATGCCTTTTCTTTTCTTCTCTATACATTCCCAGCAGAAATTCTCAGAATCTTTCGGGTCACAGTTGAACTTGCAACCCTCTACAACCTCGATCTCTGGCAATATCTCTGCCAGACCTCTGACTGCTGTTGACTTGGCCGTACCTTTCTGCCCACGTATAAGTACACCACCAATTGAAGGATTGATAGTGTTCAGTATAAGTGCCCTGAGCATTTTTTCCTGCCCGACTATGGCAGATATAGGATAGAGCACCCTTTCTGTTCTTGTGGCCTTGCGGGCTACATCTTCCAGATATTGAGAAGGTACTTCTGCTGTTTTTGGAACTTCTTTAATTGTCCCGGTGATACTTGAACTCATATTATCGCCTTTCTCTAATGAAATCTTGCATATTGTAACTTGTTAACAGTTGGCTGCATTTACAGATACCTTAGGATTATCGCAGAAATGAGAGCCAGGAACAAGAGTAAAAGCCCTCCTGCAAAAAAACCAAACACTATTCTGATGTGTACTTTTTTTTCTGCCTTCTTCGCAAGCCCGTTAAGTTCATACAAAGAAAATGACGTACTCAACAGGAACAACATCGATGACAGCAGCAACAGTGATCCTGCTACAAGGATATATTCTGCAGTCCATGTAAGAGCTTTTGCATTTAAGAGATCAAGAAAAAAGTCTTTTCCGTGCCTCACGTACGAAGCTGTGATCCATAACATAGTGTAAGCTATTTCTGCGGCGCCCATTATTACCGAGCATATAGCAGTTGTCATAAGCGTGACCATCATCCCTATATCAGGGAGATTCATATCGATTTTCCATTCATCACCCAAAATTTCACCTTGAGAGTCTGTTTTGTGATCTATACCCTCTGATTGAAGATATCGAATATATGCTTTAAAATAATAAAAATATACCTATTAAAATATTTAGCGGTGTAGATGGCAATAAAAATAGAAATAGAGAAGGCTATTTCATATCCCTGAATATTTGTTTGATAAAAATAGATAAATTGGTGCTTATATTTGCCGACTTCATCAAAGTATCCGCTCTTGAGACATGACAACCGAGCTTAATGAACATGTTGTCATCAATACGATCACGCTTATCGATGACAATAAGATCAAGGAAATCAGAATAATAGGAGGCAACCCCATAGGATGAAACTTCAATTCCCCTTGCGGCCATTAACTTACCAGCCGGTCCGCTTACCGGTTCATTGCCGATTATAGGACTTACAGCTATGACCTTTTTGTTTTTGAGAATATTCCGCATCCCAGGTAGCTCAATTACAGGACCGATGCTTGTAATCGGATTGCTGGGGCCTATAAGAACCTCATCTTCGTCCTCAAGTGCATCCATAACAGCCGGAGAGATGGAAGCAGTTTCAATACCTTCCTGACACACGTCCAGAACCTCAGGTTCTCCATGTTTTCCTACCCAGAAATCCTGGAAATGCATTTTTCCCTCTGGTGTGCTTACTATTGAAGATACAGGATCATCGGACATGGGTAACACCGTTGCTTTAACCCCAAAAGAACTGCAAAGCTGAGTTGTGGCTTCTGTAAGAGTCATTCCACTACGGAGATAATCAGAGCGCATGATGTGGGTTGCACGATCCTGGTCACCAAGCATCATGACCTCATTGTGCCCGAGTGCTTTCATGGCTTCATGTGTCCTGTATGTGTCACCTTTGACCCCCCACCAGCGGGAACTGTCGATCCTGCCTGAAAACAGATAGAGTACAGTGTCAATGTCCGGCGTTATCAGGTTGCCGGATACCCATATATCCTCCGCTGTGTTGACTACGACTGTTATTTCTTCCTCCGGAATCACTTCCCGAAGACCATTCAGTAATTTGGGAGTACCGGTACCGCCTGAGAAAATTATCATTTTTTACTCTTCCTGTTTATCGGAATATCATTATAAGATGACGCATATTTAAAATATATGAAAGTCATCCGTGACCCGATTCATGGTTATATTGAGCTTGATACTCTTACGTTATCGCTAATAGATTCACCGCAGATGCAACGCCTGAGAAGAATAAGCCAGCTTGGGCTCTCAAACCTTGTGTATCCCGGAGCAAACCATACGCGTTTTGAACATTCCCTTGGTGTGATGCATCTTGCCACCATGCTCACAGAGAAGATAGATTCTGTGACTGATGAAGAAAAAAAGGAACTGAGAGTTTCTGCCCTTCTTCATGATGTTGGACACGGTCCTTTTTCGCATGTTACAGAAAGCCTTACTAAACATTATACAAGGCAAAGGCATGAGGATGTCAGGGCAATTCTGAAAAAAGGCGAGCTTGGGGAGATACTGAACGAGCATGGTTTGAATCCGGCAACCATCGAGGACCACATACAAGGAAAGACAGACCTTGGGAAGATACTCAACAGTGAGATCGATGTTGACAGGATGGACTATCTTGTCAGGGACTCGCATTACACAGGAGTTGCTTTCGGTCTTGTCGACCATGTCAGGCTCATCAATGAAATGAAGTTCTATGAGAACAAACTTGTTGTCACCGCAGGCGGTGTCAAGGCAGCAGAATCATTATTAGTATCCAGGTTCCTGATGCATCCATCCGTTTACTATCACCACGTTTCAAGGATAGCTGAAACCATGTTCATAAGGGCAGTGGATGACCTTATACAAAAGAAAATATTAGACCCCTTTGACCTGCGGAAGATAGATGATTCAAGGCTTTTTGAAATGATACGCAATGATGATGGTTACGCAGGAGAACTGGCAAATAAACTGGACAACAGGAAACTCTACAAAAGAGCATTGTACGTAGGATTTGATGAAGTAGGTGAAGGTGTGTTAAGACACCGCAAGAATATCACACGAGTTGAGGCCGAGATTGCGGAAGACGTGGGTATTGACCCGGAAAGCGTGCTAATCGATATTCCAAAGAGTCCTGAAATAGCTGAAATGAAGGCATTGGTGAAGGTGAATAACAGAATGTTGCGCCTGGATGAAGCTTCAAACATCGTTGCAACACTTGAACAGGCTCACCGTGATAACTGGAAGATGGGAGTCTACACTCCTAAAGAACACAGGGAAGAAGTAGCCAAAGCCGCCAGGAATTTCTTTGATGTAAAAAGAACAACAAAACAGTTTCGTCTGAGTGAAATAGAGGGGTAGGATGTACCAGATAAAGAAAATTGCAGCTAGGATAAGCCTCCATATAGAATGGAATAAGGCAGGAAAAGACCACATTGTCTGCCTCATGGGCGGAGATGAGCATGTGGGAGCAGTTGCCGTGGGATTCTACGATAAGAGTTCAGGACGATCTTCCTCTTCGGTGATAACAAATCCGGGACACAGGGAAACAGATATTGCATTACTTGGAGCAAAGGTAATCAGTGAGGCCAGCAAATCTGCATCTGTATTTATAGTTGGGATCCATCTGGACAATATTACAAAAAAGGAGATAGAGGAAATTGTCTCTGTTTCCAGGGAAATGATCGATGAGCTGTCGGTTATAATTCAGGAGGGCTTCTAATGGAAATAGTAATAGGCATCAGCGGAGCATCAGGCTCTGCTTACGGGATAAGGTTACTGGAAATACTTGCAGAGACAGATATAATGACCCACCTGATCATAACAAGATCTGCAAAACAAATAATTGAGATAGAGACAGACTATGACATCAGCTATGTCGAAGGACTGGCAGACGTAGTTTATGATGAAAGCGATTTCACAGCTCCCATTGCAAGCGGTTCCCACAGGTTTGACGGGATGGTTGTTGCCCCTTGCAGTATGAAGACGCTTGGAGAGATTGCAGGTGGCATGTCAGATAACCTGATTGGCAGGGTTGCAGATGTCTGCCTGAAAGAGAGAAGAAAACTCATCCTGATGCCACGTGAAACACCCCTGAACCAGATACACCTTGAGAATATGCTCAGGCTGGAAAGAGCTGGCGGGATCATACTTCCTGCATGCCCGGGGTTCTATTCTAGACCACAGACTATTAATGATCTGGTAGACTCAATGGCAGGACGTGCCCTTGACCTGATTGGCATTGACAACGAGGTTTTCAAGCGCTGGGAATGATATGGGCCGTTCTTGAGAAAACTGCCCTGTACCCCGAGAATGCTCAGAATGAGGCTTGGATCCATCGGGCTTGGCATAACACTTGCATCAATGATAGAATCTCCGGGTGGCTGAGCACTCCGGTTCACCTCAACCCTCTGGCATACGGAGTGGAAGCCCTGAGATAAATGCTGCTTGACAGCTCAGAAATACCCATTGAGCTATCGGTGACAGTTATCACAGTCTTTGTTATTGGTGAGTATAGGAAGTTGAAGCAGGGCTTTTGACCGGGCAGAGGATCAGTGATCAAAAAACTGCTTTTTTCATAGATATTACCGTGTTTTTGCCCATATTTTATCCATAGTATCCTTATTCTCACGAAACCTTTTTATGCAATAAATGCTATTGCAGAGCTACCCTTCTTAAGCTGACTGGGATAGTAGGGTAGCTTGGTCCATCCTCGAGCGTTTGGGACGCTTGGACCGCGGTTCAAATCCGCGCTATCCCACCATAACTTTTTATGCTATCTTTTGTGATATATGTAATTTCGCAGTTTACCTGACCGTTGCTTGATTTTTTACATGGATTAGTTTTATAACATATCCGCGGGGAATAATGTCCCCATGGCAAACATTAATGTGAAACTTTTTGCAAATCTGAGAGAGATTGCACAAACGTCTTCTCTAACAATATCAGGAGATACTGTAAAAGAAGTTCTGCTTTCCCTTACAGAACAATATCCACCTTTGAATGAACTCATATTCCAGTCCGGTAAAGAGGTGAAACTTTGCGGTTACATCAACGTATTCCTCAACGGGAACAACATAAAACACATGGAAGGATTGGATACAATCCTCAGTGACGGCGATGAAATGGGAGTTTTCCCCCCGGTTTCAGGCGGATGATTATCATACGTAAAAAAGAGGAAGTACAATGTTATTCAGAGAACGTACTGACGTAGGAAAAGCAAAGGAACTGTTCCTTGATGAAATTAAAAGTATGGACAGAACAGAACAACTTCCTGCGACATCATCGATTGGCCGGGTGCTTTCAACAAGCATACTTGCACCCCGTAACGTACCTCATTACCGCCGTTCCGCCATGGACGGCTTTGCCGTCAGGTCTGTTGACCTTATTGGAGCTTCACCCACAAACCCTGTGATGCTGCAGGTATCAGATGAAGTGATGGAAAGCACATGCGCTCCGGTAAATACAGGGGATTATGTCCCTGATGAAGCTGATGCTGTGCTTATGATGGAAGATACAATATCTATCGGCGATATGATAGAGATCCGGGCACAGGTTCATCCGGGCAAGAACGTGGGCGAGATTGGAGAAGATGTAAGGAAGAAAGAGATAATCTTCAACAAAGGTCACTTTCTCAGGCCATGCGATGTTGCCGTACTCGCATCCCTTGGGATCAATGATGTGAAAGTATATGCAAAACCTGTTGTTGCCATTGTTCCCACAGGTAACGACCTTCTGCCATTGCCCGGTGATGATGTCCTGCCACCCGGCAAGACACTGGATATCAACAGCCTCATGATAGGAGAATATGTAAAGAAGTGGGGCGGAATTGCACGTTACTGTGAAATTGTTCCTGAGAACAAACAACTCATAGAAGAGGCCATCAAAACTAATCTTGACGCTGACATGATAGTTGTTTCAGGCGGAACTTCTGTGGGAGATAAGGATTATGTACCTGGAATTGTTGAAAAACTGGGAAAGAAGCTTGTTCACGGCGTAGGGCTCAGCCCTGGAAAACCCACTGCACTGGGAGTTGCGGACAACGTCCCTATCCTCTGTATGCCAGGATATCCGGCTGCAGGCCTTGTAGCTCTCTTTGCATTTGGGAAACCTGCACTTAGAAAAGCCGGAAATATACCAGATATACCTGATACAAAGGTAAAAGCAACCCTTAGCGGGAAAATAATGTCCAGGGAAGGATACCTTAGTTATGCAAGGGTCATACTAGAAGGAGATGTAGCTCATCCACTTATGACAGCAGGTGCCGGCATACTAAGTTCCATTGCGAAATCCGATGGATTTGTGATTATCCCGGAGAACGTAGAAGGATACGAAGAAGGAAACAAAGTGGACGTTGTGCTCATTGAATAACAATTCTTCTATAGACAAAGGTCTTGAAATCCTTACCATCGGAATCGGAGGATTCCTCGGGGCAATTGCAAGATACCTTGTAGCAGGGCTCTTAGAACCTGCATCAGGCACTCTTGCAGTTAATGTGCTTGGGAGCATACTGCTTGGTTTTCTTATGTATAACTCCGAGTACCTGGGATATGTATCTCCCAGAATCCGGATGTTCTTCGGAATTGGATTTTTAGGTTCACTTACCACTTTTTCTGCATTTACTATGCAGACGTTCCAGATGCATATTATTGAAGCAGCATTCAATATTCTTGCAAATGTTTGCCTGACCCTTGCCGGTGTGTTCACAGGAAGAGGAATTGTCCTTTATGTGGTTAAAAGGAGGGAAGAAAGCGGTGGTCTCTGAAATAATATTTGTTGGCACAGGTGGATTTATCGGTGCCATACTCCGATACCTTGTGTCCGGTGCAATTCCCAGAGTAAATGAAATTCCCACAGGAACCCTGGCCGTAAATTCCATCGGGAGTTTTGTGCTGGCATTAATGACTTTCACATCTGTTGAAGGATCCCTCGGTTTTTTTATCTGCACCGGAATGCTAGGTTCCTTTACAACCTTCTCGACCTTTGCATACGAAAGTTTCAGATTGCTGGAAGAAGGAGAAAACAAGTATTTCCTGCTGAATATCATCCTCAACATAACAGTGTGCCTGAGTGCAGCACTCCTTGCATACCGGATAATTATGCCATAGGCTTATCTGGCCACCCTCAAACAACACTGTTAGTCAGATTATATTGAAATTAAGAAGTATAGCCAGGAGTATAAGGATCACACCGGTTATGAGGCGTACCTCCACACGCTTTTTCTCCCTGAAATCATGAACTTTTTTCGGATCGAGACCAAAAGCAAGGAGAGCACCAAGAATCAATATCGGCAAAATGACACCCAGATTATAAAGACCCATATACAGAGTACCTTTTACAAGATCGTCACCTGTTATTAGCATCTCAAGAATCATGAGATAAACTGCACCCACGCATGGAGCTTTGACAAGGGAAAAAAGACCGCCACCAACAAATGATATTAGCAGAATATTCTTGCCATCTGCCTTGCTCATGAAGTCTACGAAGTATCGAGGGGTTTTGAATGACGATTTTAAGTGTCTTCTTATATAGTATGCATCATAAAGATGCCACAACCCAAGGAATGCTACCGACAGGACCATTAGAGTTGTAATCGTTTTCCTAATTCCAGGGAAGTAACTGATAGTGTTCAGTATACCAAAACCAACAACCATGTAGGTCACAAATATACCAGCACAAAAACCTGTTACTAGCACAAGCATGTCTTTGCGTGAACCAGCAGATGATACTACAACTGATGCAAGGAAGGCCATCACTGCAATGAGACATGGGTTGAATCCTGCAAGCAGACCTGCAATGAATATAAGCAGAGGCGTTTGCGTATCGGTAATCCATGCTGCTGAAGAATTTGGAAGCTCAGAGGGAGTTGCACCTGTAATGGGGGATGCTGTTTCAATGCCTTCTGAAAGCAGCGTTTCAAACAACACCATGTCCCCTTTATAGTCGTCATAGCTTATGACAAGGCTCCTGTTAATGACAACCGCAGGAACTGTTTTTACGCCATATTGTCTGGCAATGCTGAATGAGGAAGCAATCTCGTATGCAAAGAAATCGATGGCTGAATTCTGAGAAATTACGTTCTCAATTACCGGCGAAGCTTGCTCACATTTGAGGCATCCGCCCTCATAGAAATATTCGACCGATGTATTTCCAGCCCTGCCTATTCCGGCTGAAAGCAATAAAAATAGGATCAGAGTAAAAACTATCCTGCTCATATCTTTTAGTGACAGGCTGTTGATGAACATGTGTTCTTATCATATTCACTTTCGGAAGCGTATCCAACACTGATTTCCAGAAGCTCACCGGTGCTGGCTGATACATATCCTTCTATCACATTCAGGGGCTTTACACCTGCACAGGCACAAGTGCGTTCCAGGATCTCAACTTTCCATACCCCAACTTCGGAAGCATTGCCGTTTGGAGAGGATTCAACAAGTGTTGTAGTTGTAACTCTCCAGTCTTCAACCTTGTAAAGGGACGAAAAGTATTCAGACGCATTCGGATTGCTCATAACGATATCAATTGCCTGGGATGAAGTGATATCCGGACCATTGACCCCGGGGCCAAGCACCATATATGCACCCACAATACTTGCACATACAACAACTGCCAGCGATGCGACAACTATGGGTTTACTTTTTTCCATAGTAATATGGTAATCGCATTTATGCTATAAACGTTGCTGAATAGAATGAACAATAAGTACTTGAGAATGGCTTTACTAATTATAACCAGGAAACAAATGTAGTATTGTTACGTTTAAAAGCATTATATAATACAGCAGAGGAAATCGGCCATGAGAACATTGCTTTTGAGGATATATCTTAGTGAGAACGATAAATACCACGGAAAAACTGCACACCATGCCGTTATAGAATTCCTGAAGGATGAAGGAATTGCAGGTGCCACGGTTCATCATTGTATAGAAGGATATGGGATCCATCATAAAATACACACTGCAAGCGTGCTAAGGCTTGGAATAGACCTTCCGGTGATCGTGCAGGCAGTGGACAAGGAAGAAAAAATAAGGAACCTTATTCCAAAACTTAAGGAAATGTTGCCAACGGAACTGATGATGGTCCAGGAGACAGAGGTCGTTTCGGGAGAAGGTTTTAAAGAAGATATTTAGATTTGCTGATTACTTGTAGAGCACCACTGTGCTTCCCCTTACATCTATAAGGGTTGTTTTGGTTGCCTCTGCAAGCTTTTCCGCAGATACTTTGATATCTTCGCCTTCCACACTGGTCTTTAACATTTTTATCTTGACCAGATGGTTTGCCTTTACCTGCTTTTTAATCTCTTCCACAACAGACTCAGTCATACCGTTCTTTCCGATATTAATAAGCGGTTTGATTTTTGTGGCTTCAACTTTTAACTGATATAACTTTTCTTTATCCATAATAATACACCTGATAATAGTCCACTATAAATGATTCAATTGTAAGATACTATAAAAAGCATGTCCATTCAAAAAGATAAAATGAGCAATATACCGGAAACATTAAAGATTCAGGTATTTGAGAAGATATTATGTTCTCTTGAGGGATATATCCTTCCCGTCAATACTGTACTCAAACCATGGCGTAGGTTTTGAGGTCATTCCTACTACCCTCATGGCATAAGCATCTCCTACTGCCTTTATCTCGATCATACCATCAAAGAGCTGTTTCAGCGTAGCTATGGTCTGTACATCATGCATCTCGTCCTCTACAACATAAAGACCAAATCCATTAGCTGCTTTGACGCGTCCGGTAAATACGTGAAGGAACCTGAAAACTGTCTGTATGTTCGAATACATGAGAATGGTAGACAGCGAATTAATACACAGATGTATTTTTTGCTTCTGCTTTCTCACCAGCATTTCTTCAAAGAACTGACTGATCTTGACCCCAATACCTGTAAGGTCGACAGGACTTGACGCCCTCTTGATCTTATCAGTATCGCCTGCACTCAGCCCAAGCGTTTTGGTTACACAGTCAACGACACCAATATCGGCATTTGAAATGTCCATACCGTTATCCTCAAACCAACCAAGTACGCGTTCCCCTGGTTCGCGAGTGGAAACAAGAATGGCGGAATCATCCGAACTGTAACTATTATAAATAATTGCATTCAGCAGATCATCTTTGCGGCTCATAGGAGGACCTATCATCATCAGATTGGTTCCTTCCCGGATACTGCCAAGCAGTTCATCCAGTTCCTTGATACCTAAAGAGTAGCCGGACATGTTTCCCTCTTCATTGGGATTGTATATAGGATTTACCCTTTAACGAAATTCCCGATTTGCGGTAAAGGAATGATTGAGATATATATGAAATCCTGTACAATATATAAATACTAACATATATAAAAGTGCCTTTTAGCACACCTTGCTTAAATAAAGGACACACTATAAACCTTTTTTGGTTACTGACGAGCATGTTTCACAAGATGGCCAGCCTCCAGAAGGATAATCTCACTCAACGCAAGTTCGACTGCTGAAGGGGAACCTGGAAGGCAGAAGATAATTTTGCCTTTAAGCAAGCCAGCTGATGCCCGCGTAAGGATAACTGAACTTCCGATCTGTCCTATACTTTTATACCTGAACAGTTCACCAAATCCGGGAATTTCTTTTTCAAACATGGGCACAAGTGATTCTATAGTCACATCCTTTGAAGCTAGTCCTGTACCGCCACTTGTTATTATAATATCTGCATCTGAGTCAAGAGCATGGTGCACAGAACCGATTATAACCGAAGGGTTATCTGGAACAAGCTCATATTTTGAAACATGATGACCTTTTGAAAGGACGAGATCATGCATCAGTTTTCCAGAAACGTCTTCTGCATCATCGGGAGATAAAACACTTCCATGTTTCTCATACCTTGAAGTTGAAATTGTGATCAGGTAAAAAGAATAAGAACCCTCTGCATCTTTTTTATGTTCTCTTGTTGTTGGGCTGCTCATACGAAGTATTTATACCTGAATAAGTATAAGAATCACTCGATATAAGCATGAGAATACTTGCGATTGATGTAGGCACCGGTACTCAGGACATACTCCTGCACGATACTGAAAGAGAAGTAGAGAACAGCTTTGTGATGGTTATGCCATCACCAACTGTTATTATTGCTGGCAGGATCAAGAAAGCGACTAAAATGGGACATGATATAGTTCTTAAAGGAGATGTAATGGGAGGAGGACCTTCTGTAAGAGCTATCAAGGATCACATTAAAAAGGGTTGCAAAGTATACGCTACTGAAAACGCAGCCCTTACAATAAAGGATGATCTTGAAAAAGTAAGAGCACTGGGAATTATTATATTAAAAGATAGTGAGAACATACCTGATGAACTGGAAGAGATATTTTTACAGGACATTGACCTCAATGCAATAGAGAATGCACTTCAGAGTTTTGGGGAGGATATGCCTGACAAAGTTGCTGTGGCTGTGCAGGACCACGGAAATTCGCCGGACATAAGTAACCGCATTTATAGGTTCAGGATATTTGAAAGACTGATTGATGAAGGAGGAGACTTTGGCAGGTTTGCCTATAAAGGAGATGCAATTCCTGAAGAGTTCACCCGCATGGCATCGGTGTCACGCACAATTGGCAAAAAGGATAGTGTTATAATGGACACCGGACCTGCAGCGATATTTGGTGCACTCCTTGATCCTAAAGCCATACAACCAGCAATTGTCGTGAATATAGGGAACGGACATACCCTTGCGGCAATAGTTGACAATAACAGGATTGTAGCTCTTTTTGAACATCACACTTCAGCCCTTGACGGAATAAAACTCCAACAGCATATCAATGACTTTGCCTGCGGAAACCTAAAATTTGAAGATATTTACAATGAAGGCGGACACGGATGTTATATAAAAGAAAGCATGGGATTAAAAGCAATTCATTCAATAATGATCACGGGCCCCAGGCGCAACATCCTGCAGAACATGAGAGATGAAGACAGGGAACGAAATATATGGGAAAAACTTCATTTTGCAGCACCTTTTGGAAATATGATGCTCTCTGGTTGTTACGGATTGCTGACCTCCCATTTAAAGGGAGACCTTTGATCCGGTGATAAGGCTTATAAACACCAAGGTAGTATGAGAACAGCCATCGAGATTACGCTATATTGTTGATAAGCAACATCAACAAATACAAATATATACATATCAATTAAGATGCGGAAAAACCAGCGGTACTTTTAATAGTATCATGCTTTATTGCAATAATCAATTCGAGGAGATTTTAGTTCATGGTAAGAAAACCAGCAAGTATGTATAGGAACGTCAGACAACGTTCATTCACAAGAAGGAAATACATGGGTGGAGTACCTGGAAGTCAGGTTATTCACTACGACATGGGCAACAAAAGTGCAGAGTTCCCTATAAAGGTCACACTTATAGCAAACGAAAGATGCCAGTTACGTCACACTTCACTTGAAGCTGCACGTATAACTGCCAACAGGGCAATGACGAACGCTGCAGGACGTACGGGTTTCCACATCAAACTGAGAGTTTACCCACACGAGGTTCTCAGGGAGAACAAGCAAGCTACCGGAGCAGGTGCAGACCGTGTATCAAGTGGTATGCGTGGTGCATACGGAAAGAACGTCGGAACTGCAGCAAGAGTTTCAGCCGGCCAGAAGATATTTACAATCTCTGTAAACAAAGAGCACTTTGTAATGGCAAAAGATGCACTTCGAAAAGCAGGCCATAAACTGCCAACACCTGTCAGGATTGTAGTAGATCAGGGACAGGAACTTGTAAAGTAAGTATTAGATAACAACGAGGGATTAAAGATGGAAGATTACGAAGCGCTTCTGGATCGTGCAATAGCAAACTTACCTGACATGGAGACTACGGATGCCCGTTTCGTAATCCCTGAACCTAAAATTATGGTGGAAGGTAAGACCACGATCCTTGATAATTTCAACAACATTGCAGATGTTGTGAACAGGGACCCTGACCATCTGATGAAGTACCTTACACGTGAAATGGGTACTGCAGGTAAGATAGATGGAATGAGAGCTATATTCCAGGGAAGGTTCTCAAAGGAGCAGTTCCAGTCGAACATCGAAGCATATGTAGAAGAGTTTGTCATGTGTTCAGAATGTGGAAGACCGGATACCCAGCTTATGAAGATGGACAGGATCATAGTGTTGAAGTGCTCAGCTTGCGGAGCACACAGACCTGTGAAGAAAAGACGTGCCAGTGCACCTGTCAAACAAGACTCCATTGAAGAAGGTAAAGAATACGATGTTCGTATTGATGCAGTCGGTTCCAAAGGCGATGGAATTGCAAAGATGGACAAATTCACCATATTTGTACCAGGTGCTGCAAAGGGTGAAACTCTCAAGATCAGAGTCAAGAGAATCAGCGGAACCCTTGCATTTGCCGAGAAAGTGTGATACCTGAGCAAACAGGTATCAATTATCTCTTTTTTTCAGAAGCAATTGTTTATATAAATTGCGCGGGAATTCTATTAAACCGCTCTAAATAATTTCCCGAGGAAATATATGGCACGAGTACCTACAGGAATACCAGGCTTTGATGAACTTATCGAAGGCGGATTTATTGAAAACGATGTAATTCTCCTGACAGGAGGACCTGGCGCAGGAAAATCTACTTTTGGCTCACATTACCTGTATTCGGGAATAACTAATTACAATGAGCCGGGAGTCTATGTCACTTTTGAAGAGACGCCCGGACGCATTATGAGAAATATGTGGAGATACGGATGGGATATGGAACGTCTCATTAAGGAAAACAAACTCCGCTTAATAAGGGTCGACCCCATTGCATATGGCCGTTATATAAAAAAAACCATGGAACCTGACAAGCAGGAAGATCATGAGAACGCAACCCTTGAAACCGTGCTGAAACAAATATACGCAAGCATCCGGGAAATTGATGCTAAACGTCTTTTTATTGATTCAATGACATCGCTTAAGATATCCCCTGACCCTGTAAATGTGAGACATATTATCCTCGAATTCATAAAAAATGTTGAAAGTTTTGATTGTACCACCATAATAACGAGCGAGGTAAATAAAGACCCTAACAATTTCAGTGTAGAGGAATACCTTGCCGAAGGAGTTATCTGCCTTAAGGTATTCAGGATTGGTGGAGAACGGATCAGGTCCCTTGAGATACTGAAAATGCGGGGCGTCAAACATGATGAAGCGCTTCGGCCATATGTGATAACTGATAAAGGCATTATTGTGTACCCATCTGAATCTGTTATCAGCAAGGAAGCGGACGTATTCTCCTTGGAAAGATTTTCGATTTTAGGGGAAGAGTAAATGAAAGCCGATCAGAAAGGTTCAGATAACAAAGATATTACATTGGTTTCAATACCCGGACTTTCAATCAAAATGGATAAAAAAGCGGACTTTGTTCAGCTTAAGGCATATGGAGCTTTACGCAAGGCTTGTGATTCTTTTTTAAAGAAGATCAATGAAAGGTTAAAGGAGGAAAAACCTGCTTTTGTGGATGACGATACAGTAATAGCATCCACATGGGTGCCACCCATACCCAGTAAAGCGTTCAACCGGTTACTGCTGGCCGAAACACAGATAGCATTGGGAAGATATGTCCCTGAAACTGTTTCCTTTGAGATAACACGCAACTGCAAATGCAATTGTGAGCATTGCGTGGTCAGCGGAGGAGAAGGGGACCTGGACATCGAAACTATAAAAAAGGCCATAGATGACGTGCTTGACATGGGAGCAATGGTCATTGTATTCACTGAAGGGGACCCAATGCTACGGGAAGATATCTACGAGCTCATCAGTTACGTTGACAAGGAGCGTGCTATTGTCAATATGTACACCCCGGGTACTGAGATGACGTCTGAGACTGCAAGGCGCCTCAAGGAAGCAGGATTATACAACCTGCTTGTCAGCATATATTCCACAGACCCTTCAAAGCATGATGCAGTACGTCGCCTGGACGGTGCTTTTGAGATAGCGACAAATGCAATGAGAATGGGACTTGAAGCTGGGTTACTTGTTACAATGGCAACCCACGTCTCACCAAAGAACATAGATGAACTTCCTGCAATGTACGAGCTGGCAAAAGATATAGGAGTTCATGAGTTTTCTCTGTGGGAATCCGTTCCAAAGAAGAAAGATGACCCCATAATATCCCAAGACGATAGGCAGAAAGTACTTGAGATGTATCACCGCATCAATTCCACCAAAGGTGGACCACGCATTTTTGCTAACTCTTACTTTGAGGGAAAGATGCTTGGCTGCATGGCAGGCCAGAGGTGGATGCATGTATGCGTTGACGGTTTGGTAAAACCCTGCCCCTACATTCCATTCAGCTATGGTAACATACAGGACAGCTCCATAAAGGATGTATGGAGCAAGATACGTAAGGATAAACGATTCCGAGGCCAGCGCGGAACATGCCTGATGCAGGAAAAAGAGTATCTGCTTCTTGTGGACAAGATACCTGAAGATGCATCGAAGCCTTATGATATCGATAAGGTTCAATCCTAATCATTTTTACTTTTCTTTTACTTGCTGGCATCGCCTGAATCAAGACTTTCAAGAAGCTTTTTGTTCTGCCAGTAAAATCCAAGCACCACCAATGTCATGATAAATGCAATGTAACGGAGATTTGAGAATATGTCAGGCCACATATATCGGGATATACATATCAGAAGGATACCGAACACCCACATAAAGAATGAGTTGATAAGTGAAGCTTTATTGGGACCATATTTTTTATTTAAACGATGAAGTAATTTCCATCCAGTGAAATAATCTATAGGTTTTAATGATTCATTGTTTTTTGAATCGTCCATATACCTTTTCATTTTCTTTTTATTAATATCGTGGACCCTTCTGTATTTTGTAACAGAGAATATTGCAGTAAGCATGAAAGCAATGTAGCCATATTGCCAGGGAAAAATGATGATTAATACTAATGAAATGAACATCATCGTACCCACGATCACAGGCAAATAGCTTTCCCCATATTTATGCGCAGAATACAAATTATATAATGCCACCAAACCAAAGAACAATGCTCCAAAATGAAAGAAAGTTATATCCATGCCTTAATCCTCACGTAATCCACACTAGCAAGTAAAAATGAACAGTAAGAAATTACGTTAATTATACTTAATATTTACGATAAATTAAATTAATATTATAGTGTTGACTGCAAAGCTGCAATAAGAACCTTTACATATCACAAGGTATTTTTACTAACAATTTTAAGTGCCTGACACTAAGTAAAAAAGATATCCGAGAACCGGAAAGCTAAGAGGACATATATGAACATGAAGATCGACCCATGGAGCGCATTGAACATTGACGATTATTCCAAGTTATTCGATGAATTTGGAATACTGCCATTTGATGAAATGGTCCGGGAGATAGAGAATCCTCACAAGTTCATGAACCGTAAGATCATTTTCGGACACCGCAGTTATGACCTGATAAACGATGCAATGAAGAATAAAAAACCGTTCTCGGTCATGAGCGGGTTCATGCCTTCCGGGAAGATACACCTCGGACACAAAATGGTGATGGAAGAGATCATATGGCATCAGCAACAGGGCGGAGATGCCTTTGTCGGCATCGCGGACCGTGAAGCACATTCAGTCAGGGGAATGTCATGGGAAAAATGCAGGGACATAGGCATAAACGAATACATAATCAGTCTCATTGCCCTTGGTTTTGAACCTGATGGACATATTTACTTCCAGTCAGGATCAGAGCAGGTCAAAGACCTTGCATTTGAACTTGGCTCAAAGGCAAATTTCTCGGAACTTAGTGCTATCTACGGATTCACAGGTGAGACCAGCGTCTCACACATGCTCAGCGCAGTCACCCAGAGTGCAGACATACTCCACCCTCAGCTTGAAGAGTACGGCGGACCAAAACCAACTGTCATACCTGTTGGTGCAGACCAGGACCCGCACATTCGCCTGACAAGAGGTCTGGGCCACAAGATGAACATGTTCAAGATAGAAGGCAGGGAAGACAATAAAGGAAATAAATACTTAAGTGTCCGCAGCAAGGCAGCTCCAGAAGAAGCCCTGAAAGAACTGAGTGAGCGTATCCCCGGAAAGACAAAACTCTTTGATGGACATGTTGATATCTTTGATACTGATAATTATGAACTGCTTCTGAAGACTGTAAGGGAAGTAGAACTTGAAGCAGGAGGGTATGCATTCGTACCACCCTCCTCAACATATCACCGTTTTATGTCAGGATTGCAGGGCGGAAAGATGTCAAGCAGTGTTCCTGAAAGTTATATATCACTCACTGAAAACCCGGCTGGTGCAGCAAAGAAGGTGAAGAGGGCAAAGACCGGCGGCAGGATGACACTTGAAGAACAGAAGAAACTTGGTGGCGAACCAGAGAAATGTTCTGTCTATGAAATGTTCCTTTTCCATCTTGTGGAAGACGATGAGGAACTGGCACAGATCTACACAGAATGCCGTCAGGGTAGCAGAGTTTGTGGAAACTGCAAAGCCCTTGCAGCTGAGAGGACAGAAAAATTCCTCAAAGAGCATCAGGAACTGCGTGAAGTTGCCAGAGACAGACTTGATGAATACGTATCAATTTAACAGGTGTAATTATGAGCTCCCAGTACAACCTTACATCCAATGAGAAGAATGTATTGATAACATTGGAAAATCTAGATGATGCAAGCCCCGGTGAGTTAGCTGAAAAGGCCGGAATGAAAATGGAAACTGCAATGCAAGCCGCCTTTTTGCTTGAAGAGAAAGGGCTTGTGCAGGTAGAGGAAACTGTTACCGACATTTTTGGACTTACTGCAGAAGGAAAGAAGTACGCTGAAGAAGGACTTCCTGAAAGACAGATTATCAATGCCATATTCGAACCTGCATCCATGGAGGAACTTAAAGAAAAGTTCTCACCGGCCCTTGTGGGCATTGCTACTGGGTGGCTGCGCCGCAAAGGATGGGCAGGGATCGACAAAGGTATGATAATTCCAATAGGAGACGCTCAAACAGGTGCTGATGAAAAAACACTGGTTGCATTTGCAGGGGGAGAGAAGGCGTTCGATGATCTTGGAGCAGATGAAGGAATTATCAACGACCTCATCAAACGCAAGCTTGTGGCAAAGAGCGAGAACAAACAAAGGAAGATCAAGGTCACGGCAGATGGAAAAAAACTTGCTGCCGCAGGTATCGTGATCGAAGAAGAGCTTGCGCAGATAACATCCGAACTCCTGAAGAGTGGCGAGTGGAAAAATAAGAAGTTCAGACCCTATAACATTCATACAACTCCAAAACCAGTATACGGAGCAAAGATACATCCATACCAGCGCCTTATCGATGAGATGAGACGTATTTTCCTGGATATGGGATTCACTGAGATCAAGGGAGAGGCAATACAGAGTTCATTCTGGAACTTCGATTCACTGTTCCAGCCACAAGACCACCCTGCAAGGGAAATGCAGGATACTTTCCACCTTTCCAGCACATCAGAACTTCCAGAAGAATACAAGGATAATGTATGTGCCATGCATGAGCACGGCGGAGAGACGGGATCAACCGGATGGGGGAGTAAATGGAGCGAGGAGATTGCCTGCAAGAATGTCTTAAGAACACATACAACTGCATTGACAATCAAATACCTTGCAGACAACCCGGAACCTCCTATAAAGGCTTTCTCAATAGACAGGGCATACCGCAGGGAAACTATCGACCCTACACACACACCCGAGTTCGAACAGCTCGAAGGTGTTGTGATGGACAAAGACATGTCATTCTCAAATTTATTAGGATGTCTTTCTGAGTTCTATCACAGGATGGGCTTTGAGGATGTACGGTTCAGGCCGGGATACTTCCCATACACCGAACCAAGTGTTGAGCCTGAAGTATACGTGGACGGCCTTGGATGGGTTGAACTCGGAGGAGCAGGCGTTTTCAGGAAAGAAGTTACACACCCGCTGGGAATCAAATATCCCGTACTTGCATGGGGACTTGGAGTTAGCCGCCTTGCCATGCTGAAATTGGGGCTTAAGGACCTGCGCCAGTTGTACCATTCAGACATTGACTGGCTCCGCAAGAGCCAGGTATGCCAGCTTTGAACTGGCATACGTTATTCATCTTTTTGTTCTTTGCGCATCATCTTCTTGTGATGACCTTTGCAAGAAGTGATTTTTCAATATCCACCGAATCCTGCGGACAGAGTTCCCGACAGCAATAACACAAAATGCATTTCTGCCTGTTAATTTCAAGATGCCCATCAATATCTTCAATTGCATGGGCTGAGCAGTTAATGACACATGCATCACATCGGATACATCTGGAAGTGTCTATCTTCGGCCTCATTTCAAAGTACCTTCCAAAAAACCTGGTTAAATAAGGTGGTATGTTGAACAGTATACCTCCACTTGATGGCTTATAACTCATTTTTGCATTGTTTGGATCAACCCCTACTACTTCAGGGTTGTTTTCACCAAAACCTCTTTCCAGAGCTGCAACTGTGGTCGGGACTGTCATGGGGTCAAGACCCATGATACCTGAGGCTACTACATCGAGAGAAACGCAATCATATGATGCCATGATCGCTCCGGTATTCACTGGCGTGCCATGAGAAGGACCGTTGCCTTCCATACCCACAACGGCATCCATGACCGCAAGATGAGGCTTTGCTACCGAGTACAAATCGATGACCGCTTCACCAAACAGTTTCCTGTCGGCCAGAAGGTGCATTTCCTTCCGGGTTCTGAGGGGTAATGCTCCAAACATGTTCTTGACAGCACCTGTATAACGAGTCAGTTCGTGGGTCTTCATCTTAGGCAGGGATATGATTACATCTGCATCAAGTACGGCTTTTGAAATATGCAGTTTTGGAAAATGGACTGCATCCGGGACTTCAACTTCTAGATATCCTGCGGTCTGGAAATTTATGAGTTCAACATTGTGAGCCTTTGCCACATCTTCAATACCTGAGATTCTGAAAGCTTCAGCTGTTGCTCCTGGATGGGTCATGCCTGAACCATCACCGATGAACGGGATACCGCCGGCATCCTTTACGAGATAACACATTGCAGCAACGATAGAAGGATGAGTTGTGACAGCATCCTCCGGTTTGCGGGCCGCGAGCACATTGGGCTTGAGGAGTACGCGGTCACCTTCGGAAATTATGGACTCCAGAATACCAATAAGGGATATTGCTTCAGCCACCGCGACTCCAGATGTGGAATAATCATCACATCGAACAATAGATACTTTGGAAACCATACATGATATGTAAGGATGGAGGATTAAAATAAGTATTGAAGATTGCGATGAGTGGAAAGAAGGGACTTATGTGAACTATATAAGATACCACATTATTATTATGAGTATAATAACTTTATGAACATATTCGGTAAGTATAAGAACAAAGAAGAAGAGATAATATACTAGTCTACTGAAAAGACTATTAACTCATAGGAAGGCGGTACGAAAATGAGAAAAGTATTAACTATATCGATGATACTTATGCTAGTAGCATGTATGCCATTGGCGATGGCAGTTGTTGCGGAATGGGATGGACAATTGGTATGGAATGGACAAGGTGCAGATTCACTTCGATGCGATAAGCTTGGTGAAAGCCCCGAACGCACCGAAGCTGGATGGATTCACTGGATAATCACAGGAGCAAGTGAGGTCACAGACGCTGAGCTCGTTGTTAATGGAGATCAATATACAGAATATGAAATTAATGGAGGAGCACTTAGTATATTCACTCCTTACTACGAGGTAGAAGGACTCTCTGCTACTTTCAACTACAATGGAACACTAGGTAACACACAGTTTGTCATTTCCGACTACTGCCCTGGTAAAAATGGAGAAATCCCGGAATTCCCAACCATTGCACTCCCAATAGCTGCAATCCTTGGACTGGCTTTCTTCTTCCAGCGCAGAAAGGAGTAATCATACTCCTTTAAACCTTCATTTTTAGATTCGGCTGGTTAGTTGCTTTCCATAACTTCTTCTACGCTTTTTCGTATGATATATCCTGCTTCATGCAGTATAGTATCGCCTATCTGTGTATCTTTTTCCATGCTTGCTGTACAGGGATATGAGTGATGAGCACTTGAAATAGTCTCTTTGTAGTCTTTCAGGTCAGACCATTTCAGTTTCTTGGCAACAAACCATGTTGCACCGCATGGAGCATCCCTAAGGACCTCCATGTGAGTGAAAAGTCCGTTCACGTGGTCAGCATCAATCTTTAGCAACGGACGACCAAATCCCATTTTTACGAAATCATCAATAAGTGATTTTCCCGTGAGTTCAAGTGAGCAGAAAGGCTTTGGACATGCGCATTCCACACCCTGAGATTCAAGCTTATTTTTTACCTGCTCTGCAAGACCAGCCGGCACCAGCCTGGAATCGTCTATCGGTATTATGACAGCTTTTGCACCAGTCATTGCCACAATATCCGGAACAGCCATCAAAATGTCCGGATGCAGATCTATAGCAATAATGAGATCTGACAGCGGCAAGTTATCAGGAATATATTCCATAGGTTCTTCTACAAAATCAGGAAGATCTGTGCGCAATTCAAACAGACCCACTATCATAGATGCAAAGCTTGCCCTTGGTTCGCGGCAGTGATCACACACGTCACCACATGATACGCAAAAACTATCGGAATTGACAAGGTTACCAACAACCTTCTTTCCAAACTCTCCTGAATAAAAAACACTCAGACGCATGCAACATAGTATACATATGATACTAAATAAAGTTCCCTGCTTATTTTCCTGTACCTTTTGAATGAACTATACCCATAAGATAAGCAGGTATACAGCCAATTGCCGTGCATGTTTCAAGAGAAACACCCTTTGATGTGATGTCAAGATGGTATCTGGCAAGGCTAAAAAGGTCTTTAGGCAGCCCTTTATGACCAAGTCCCACAAGTACGAGGAAAGATCTGTTATGCAGTATCTCATCTGCAAAGGCATCTGCGGTGATGGATAATTTCTTTTCAGGTTTTGATGTTGTCACGACCACCGAGCCTAACTGCGACTGGAATCCCTTCTTAGGCAAGTCAAAAACGAACAAATGATGCTCATCATGCAACAACTTCAGGTACTTGCCAGATTCACCAATAGTGGTCTTATCTGCCACATATTCTACAAGCTCATCTGGAGTCATCTTAAAAGGAAAATCAAAAAGAGCAAGAGAAAATCCAAATGCATGGCATATGGGTGCCGCCCTTGCTATTGCCCTGTAATGAGCATCCAACACTTTGATCTTATCATAAGTATTAACAATTCCTAATGTCAGCAAAAAATATCACCTAATACCTGGTATTATCTTTGATCTCCAGACGCAACACAGATTGCTTACAAGTATTAAACCTATTGCACTGCGCACAATCATCCCATATTTCCCTCTTTTCAGAATCATCAAGCCTGATAAAACCGGCTTTTTCAAAAAACACTGGTGAAGTGGTCCTTGCAAAAAGGAATTTCTCACCACTTAAATCTGAAACCAGAGCATCAAGCAACAGCCGTCCTATTCCTTTCCCGCGATGATTCGGATGGACAGCTATAGAGTGAACCTCCGGGAATTTTCCAGTTTCAAGGCATGCTGCCCCAATTATCCGGCCATCAATTGTTGCAACAATGAAATCATCGACTTCGGTACCTTCGATATCAAGGAAATAGGTGGACATCAGCACCTCAATAGCCACCTCATCTTCGTTATGTGCCTTCCTGATTTTTACATCATAGGTCATGTCACAGGTCATAATACCTCATCCATGCTTCCACTCCTGAAACCTTCCATATCCAGAGTGATGTAACTAAAACCAAGTCCCTTCATGTAAAATACAACGTCATTTCGCATTTGTAACAATGCCGGCATGTCAGCGGGAGGAATCTCTATGCGTGCAATGCCCCTGTGGTCCCGCACTCTTAACTCCTGAAAACCCAGTTTGATCAGATAGTCCTCTGCCATTTCCACTCTTTTAATGGCCTCCTCAGTCAAAGCATCATCATATGGAAAACGAGATGCCAGACATGGAGAAGGATGCTTGTCTGCAACAGAAAGTCCGAGTTCTCCTGCAATCTGCCTTATTTCTCCCTTGCTCACATCAAATTCAATAAAAGGAGAGTAAACATCATCTCCTGCTTCATCTATCGCCCTTTTTCCCGGCCTGTAAGAATTGAGATCTGAACTATTGCTCCCCTCAAGGATTACGTTAAAACCCAGTTTATCCTTCATGGATTTTAAAGTCTTAAGAATCTCCTTTTTGCAGTGATAACATCGGTTTGAACTGTTTTCGGATATAAGGGGCACACTCAATTCATTCAAATAAATGACCCTGTGCTCAATACCTATTTCAGCAGCAATTTTTCGAGCAAATTCCATTTCCCTTTCTGGAAATGAATGAATTTTGACAGTTACAGCAACCGCATTGTTACCAAGGACATCATAAGCTATCGATGCAAGAGTGGCACTGTCAACTCCTCCGGAAAAGGCGATCAGGACACTCCCTTTCTCGTATATGCCTTGCTTTATTAATTCCAGTTTTTCATTGACCATCCAGGAAGAATATGTGGAGTATAATTATTAAGCATATTCTCACAAAACATAAAATAGGATTCAAGCGTATAACTTGTAATACTTTTAACAATGGTGATAACGGATGGCATTTTTTGGAACTAATGGAGTAAGGGGAATAGCAAATGAATACATAACTCCGCAACTGGCAATCGATGTTGCAAGAAGCCTTGGAACATACATGGGATCAAGCGGAGTAGTTGCTATCGGCAGGGATACAAGAGCTTCAGGCGAGATGCTAAAATCTGCAGCAATTGCCGGTGCACTTTCTGCAGGTCTTACTGTAATTGACATAGGCATATGCCCTACGCCTTCTGTACAGTACTATGTGAAAGAATATGCAGACGCAGGAATTGTTATAACTGCATCCCACAACCCAAGGGAATACAATGGAATCAAATTAATAGCAGGCGACGGAACTGAACTTTCAAGGGACGGAGAAAAAGAAATCGAAAAGATATACTATTCGAAAGAGTTCAGTGCCGCACCCTGGCAAAAAACAGGGGACTTACGCCATGATGACAATGCCAATGAGTACTACATCAGAGGAATTATCAATTCCGTTGACCACGAACTGATACGCGGAAAAAAGTTTAAGGTCGTAATAGACACAGGATGCGGTGCAGGGTCAGTTACGCTCCCGTTCCTCCTCCAGAAACTCGGATGTGAGGTTATGACCCTTAATGGACAGGTAGATGGAACATTCCCGTGGAGAAATCCAGAGCCAACTCCCGATGTGCTCACAGAACTGGCAGGCATAGTTAAGAGCTCAGGAGCTAACATGGGAGTCGCACAGGATGGAGATGCAGACCGTGCAGTATTCTTTGATGAGAATGGCGATTTCATTGAGGAAGAGGTCCTGCTTGCAATGATGGCAAAATATGTGCTTGAAAGGAAAAAAGGCCCTGTTGTCACACCCGTAAGTTCGTCTTCACGCATGCTCGATGTTGCAAAGGAGGCAGGCGTGGAACTGGTGTGGACTGCTGTAGGTTCTATCAATGTGGCTCGCAAGATGATGGACACCGGTGCGGTCTTTGGAGGAGAAGGAAACGGAGGACTTATTTTCCCCGAACACCAGTACTGCCGTGACGGTGCAATGGCCTGCGCTAAATTCCTGGAGATCATCGCAAACGGACAGAAGTTGTCGGAGCTTGCCCAGAGCGTACCTGCATACTTCAATTCAAAAACGAAGGTCAGAGCAGATGACCTCCCAAAAACCATGGAAAAGGTCAAAAAAGAAGTGCTCTCCAAAGGCAATGAAGTCGATACAACCGACGGTGTGAAGGTATGGCATAACGATGGCTGGGTGCTTATACGACCATCCGGAACAGAGCCAATTATCCGTATATTTGCAGAATCTAAAACAAAGGAAAGAGCAGATGACCTAATGAAAAAAGGAGTTGAACTTGTTAACAGGTCAAAGTGATCAGGCCTTACCTCTTGATTCACCAAGGACAATTCCTGTTGCAATAAGATGAGCCACCCTGAGTGGCTCAGGAATATTGCTCCTTGTTGAAGATATCTCAACGATACGGGCAGCTAATTTTGGATCTATCCCACAGCATTGTATGAATACAGGATTTGACTCATCCTTTGTAACCACTTTACAGATTCTGCCAGCTTTTCGGATGATTTCCATCCGCTTCTCTTTTTCAGGGAGATTCAAAAGAGCAACTTCTATCTTTTCAAAATCCGGAAGGTTTCGCATTAGGACAATCACCGGGATTCCTGTTTTTTCATAAAGAATAACAATATCCACAGGATTAAAGCCTCCGTATGTGACGCCATCCAGCATAATTACTCGAATCTGTGGAAAATGCTTACTCTGGAGAACCATTTCAACTATGCGCTCCGTTGCATTCATCCCATCACGAATAATTTCAGAACGAAGTACGCCGTCAAGCCACATACCACCACGGAAAAAAGCCCCGACTATCGTGATAGAATCACTTATAAGCGCAGAGTCATCTATTCCCAATATGCGGATCTCGTTTTTAATATGAAAATGTCCTTGCACAAAAAATAATATGAAAGAGGGTACTGAAGTAACTTACCAGTAAGAAGGCCTAAATGAACATTCCTTCCGGAAGAACTTCCTTTTGAGTTTCTTTCTTAGACATTACTTTCTGCACGGATTCAAGGAAATCAGCCATACCTACAGACTCCTTATCGAATCTGACAGCAAGCATACCAGCCTCCATCGCAATTGCATTAAGGTCTGCACCGCTTGCACTTTCAGTAAGTTTTGCCAGTTTCTTAAAGTCAATGTCATCTGCAACGGACATGAAACGTGTGTGTATCCTGAATATATTCTCACGAGCCACTTCATCCGGCATTGGTACATTGACGATCCTGTCAAATCTTCCGGGCCTGAGTATTGCAGGGTCAAGAACATCCAGCCTGTTGGTGGCTGCAATTATTCTTATGTCACCCCTGTTATCAAACCCATCCATTTCTGCAAGCAACTGCATAAGAGTCCTCTGGACTTCCCTGTCTGCACCGTTGGTGTCATTCAGGCGTCTTGAAGCAATTGCATCCAGTTCATCTATGAAAAGGATAGTTGGGGATTTTTTCCTTGCCATGTCGAAAAGTTCCCGGACAAGTTTTGCGCCATCACCAATGTATTTTTGTATCAGCTCCGAACCTACCACTCTTATGAAAGTGGCCTCTGTCCTATGTGCAACAGCCTTTGCCAGTAAGGTTTTTCCAGTACCGGGATCACCATAGAGAAGAACACCTTTTGGAGGTGTGATGCCTATGCGTGAGAAAGATTCCGGTTTTGTTAAAGGCAACTCAACGGATTCTATCAGTTCCTGTATCTGCACTTCCAGTCCTCCAATATCTTCGTAGTCAACATCCTGTGACTCCAATACCTCCATTGCTGAAACTGCAGGATCTTCAGTCGTAGGAATTACCTCTACAATAGCAAGTGTCTGCTGGTTCAATGCAACCTTTGCACCTGGAACCAGTGAATCCTCTGTAAGGTACTGTGATACATTTACCATAAACTGCGGACCGGTGGAACTTCTTACAAGGACCTTTTCCTCACTAATGACCTCCATTACAGTTGCCACAACAAGAGGAACTGTCTTCAGACGATCAATCTCCGCCTGCAACCTGCGTACCTCACGTTCGTATTTGAGTTTCTGACTCTCAACAAAACGTTTTTCAGATTCAATCTGATCACATTGTTCTTTAAGGAGATTATTCCTTGACTCTAATTGCCTCATACGATCTAACAGATATTTGGAAAAATCTTCCTCATTATCTGAACCGACATATTCATAGTCTGCCTTGTTCACAGATGTAAAATCATACCTTCTGTGCTCAAAGTCACTGCCAGTAGTCTCGTTCATGTGCCTCCGAATACTATTTAAGTGCAAAGGGTATATAGCCCTTTCGTAAAGAAGAGATTAGACCCTATATGAGTTGAGATCTATGCAGTGTGAAATATGTGGCGCTGAAATAAGAGGCGATTCTTTTAAAGTTAGTATTGATGGAAGTGAACTTACTGTATGTGGAAGGTGTTCACAATACGGAAACACAACTGGTAAGCGTACCCCCGTATCAAAGAAAGTTGCACCGGTCAGCCGTGGCCCTTTGACATCAGGAGTCCGCAGACCACCAAGAAAAGCCCCAGGAATGGTAGTCGATGAACTTATTGATAATTATGAACATGTGATAAAGGAAGCAAGAGAAAACAAGAAATGGACACATGAACAGCTAGCTTTATCTATAAAGGAAAAAGCAACGCTGATAAAGAAAATAGAACGCGGGGAAATCGTACCTGAAGATGATGTTCGCCAGAAGATAGAAAAAGCCCTCGACATCAAGCTCACTGAAAGAACCGGCGATAGTGACTGGAGTGGTGACCGCCTGAACCGTGGTACTACACTTGGTGATATCGTGACAATCAAACGCAAATGAGAATAATATAAGTGATAAAATGAGTCTGCAAGGTAAAAAACTGGGATTTATAGGAACCGGTAAAATGGGCAGTGCATTGATAAAAGGAATATGTGGTGCAGGACTTTTTACCCCATCCGATGTTTATGCAAGTGACCTTTATGAACCATCCCTTGAGGATTTGAAACAGAACACTGGCATCAATGTATCCACTGACAATAAAGTTACGGTCACCAATTCCGATATAATTGTCCTTGCCGTCAAGCCCCAGATACTCAGGCCAGTTATAGCAGCCATGAAAGAAGATGTAACTGGAAACAAGTTAATAATCTCAATTGCTGCCGGTGTCAAACTGGAAGATATCGAAAAGGAATTCGACGAGGGTACCCGTGTTGTAAGAGTTATGCCAAACATAGCTGCAACAGTTGCGGAGGCCGCTTCCGCTATTACCCAGGGAAAGAATGCATCAAATGAAGATGCAGAAGATGCACTTTCAATATTCCGTTCAGTCGGAAGTGCTATTCAGGTCTCTGAAAATCTGATGGATGCAGTGACCGGCCTGTCTGGCAGTGGACCAGCTTATATATTCCCAATAATAGAGGCCATGGCAGATGGCGCTGTATATGAAGGACTAGACAGGAATAGTGCTCTTATCCTTGCAGCACAAACCGTAATTGGTGCTGCAAAAATGGTACTTGAGACAGGAATGCACCCCGGAGAACTCAAGGATATGGTAACTTCACCTGCAGGAACAACTATCCGAGGGATTAGAGTTCTGGAAGAATGTGGCGTCAGAGCGGCTTTTATGAAAGCTGTTATCGAGTCATCGAACCGTTCAAAAGAGTTGGCAAAATAATTACACTCATATAAAAATCCTGCACATCACCCGGATAGAAAAGTTTATTATATTAATAAGTTTTAATTATCATTAAGCTAGGAAATCCAGGCATATTAGGTGCGGGAACCTAAAAAACGTAAATAAAGAGAAAACATTATGAAAAAATTACACAAGGGGATTTTCTGGAATGGGGATTGGAGTTAAATCTTTTGCCGTAATCCGGGGCGATAATGCTGACAAGGTCAATGTGGCGTTACATGATCTTGAACATTATGGTCGAATGAGATTCGTATCAAAACCAAAAAGGATCGAACCGGTTTATGCCGACAATCTGCTGGTTAGTGTTGCAGGTGTGCCACTAAGGGCAAAATGCAATTCTGCCGCATTGGTTGAGCTTGACAACAATGCAGGTGCTGCCATCAGCAAATTAAGAAAGATACATCCACCAGCTCACGTGGTAATAGTAAGTCCAAGACATGAGATCTATGAAGAACTCATGGATAAATCTGAACTATATCCTGAATTTGAGCGCAGTTTTGAACCCCAACACCACTGAAAATGAGGAATGGGCCTAGAAAGTATCCGTAACATCCGTAGCTTTGGTAATCTCCCGTAGCTTTCGGACATAGCCAGGCAAGCTTTCAACATCTTTAATCTCTTTCTGGACAAGGGAAACAATAAGATCCCTTACTCTCGTATCAGGATTTGTATTTAGAGACTGCAGGTTTTCTAGTAGCTTTGAAGCCAGCATATTCCCCCTTCGGTCCCAGTCTGTAAGAATGACAATCTTTTGACCACTCACTGATAGCTCCTCACAGAAATTGATAAGAGAGTGGTGAGTTGCAAGACGAAAATCCCCATTAAGACCCAGGGCATTAAGAGCAAATATGTCCCTTTTCCCCTCAACAACAATGATCGAGCCATCTCTGACAAATTCCTGCAATTCATCCAGCAAGTCTTCGATCTTTTCCAGCCTTTTCTGATAAATATCAAAAGATACCTTTAATGTTCTTTTGGAATGTGAATTATTTCTTTGCATGAAAATATCCGATTAAATCTTTTTTAAAATCCTGATTGAGAGTAGCCTTTCATCAGATTAAAGACTGACCTTTGGATTCAGATATAACCATCCACAACACATAGGAAACGTTAATAAAGTAAGTTCACAAGTAAATGCCCTGTCATAATAAAAAGCAAACTTTTTGGGATTGGAGGGTACTTTTTTTGACAGGGAAATGATATTCACTTGTAATAACGAACGAATTCTTCAAATTGTTCGTAGTGGATTGCCCTTTCTACCAGATTTTCGAAATATTCATCCATGTATTTCACCTCAGATACTAGATTGTCATCAGTGTATATTAAGCGAAGGCAAGCACGGTGAAAGTATTCGAGCCGCAATTTGGGAGAACAGGCAACTAATCACAATGAGCGGGCAACTTATCATTTAGGATGCTAATGATGACAGAATACTCAGCATTCCCTAAAAGAAGGGATTTTTTTGAATTATGCATACCATTTACAATGGAGATATCAGAAGGTCTCAGTCCGAAAAGGTCTGCGATACTGCCAATAAGTTGTTCATTGGCCTTTCCTTTTTGGGCATTCTGGGACAAACGCACTTCAATGCGCTTCCTCCATAGATTGTAACCACTTGGGACACAAAGACTCTTTGAACCCGGAGTAACCTCTATATCAATGATAACTCCGCCATCCACATTTTTTAATGCATCCTCAAAAGACATTCACAGCACCGCTGACATTCCAATACAATAACATGCAACTCAAAATAGAGAATAATGGATAGGATAATGCTGTCGTCTGACGCACTAACTCCGGGAGATCATCCTATGGAATTTCCGCTGTCCTTCCCAGTTTCCCTCGTGACAGGCTTTATCGCACTATCCGGTGTATCGCATTGAGGTTGTCTGTACAATCACAGATAGGCTCTGCCATACTCTCATGCAAGGACCTAACAATACGCACATACAATACTACAGATGAGACATATAAAGGTAGCGTCTTCGATATCCACGCAGTCCTGATGCGCTTATAAACAATAAAAACCATAAATTATAGTCCATGCCCTGTCAACAGACCATCTACGGAAAAATAATATACGGACCTGAAGCAGAGGTCATTGAAGGTTATATCTTAGTCGAAGATGGAATAATAAAGGAAGTGGAAGAAAAACGGAATGATTCTGGACATATCATTGCACCCTGCTTTGTTAACGCACATACCCATATCGGCGATTCTATCTATAAGGATCCGGTCCTTGGAAAGGTGAGAGGACATTATGTGGAGAGGGATCTGAGTCAATTGGTACAACCTCCACATGGACTAAAACACAGGATACTGGCTAGGACATCACATAAAAAAATGGTGCAAGCAATGAAGAACTCCCTGATGGATATGAATAACACCGGCACATATGCATTTGCAGATTTCAGAGAAGGAGGGATCAAGGGAGTTATTGCATTAAAAGAAGCACTGGAATCTTCAGACATTAATGCTAAGATCTTTGGAAGACCAGGGAACTGCAAAGAGAAAAGAGACATCTCAGAAGAACTGGAAGAATTGCTTATCAATTCAGACGGACTTGGCATGAGTGGCGCAAATGACATGGATATTACTATCCTGGAAACAGCAAGGCAACATTCTTTAAAAAGAAATAAGACCTTTGCAATACATGCTGGAGAAAGCAGCCGTGATGATATCGAAAAGGCATTAACCTTTGACCCTGATATTCTTATACATATGACAAAGGCAACAAACCAGGATCTCAGGGGAGTTGCTGATATGGATATACCGGTGGTGGTTTGTCCCCGATCGAATTTCATAACCGGAGTGGGGATGGCTCCTATTATTGAAATGCTTGATAACGGGATCAAAGTTGCAGTTGGAACAGACAATGTAATGTTGAATTCAGTCAATATGTTTGCTGAAATGGAGTTATTGTCTAAAATTTTCGGAATAGACGACAGACAAGTATTTATGATGTGTACGCTTATGGGAGCAGCAATATTAGGACTTGAGACAACAGGTTCTATTCTGGAAGGAAATATAGCAAAAATAATGATCATTAATGGAAATTCAAATAATCTCACAGGTATAAAAGACCCGATCAGTGGAATTGTTAGGAGAGGGCGACCTGATGATATACTATCAGTGATTATATAACAGGGAAATATTCACACAGGAGAGGGATTATGACAAGTACTCTGTATAAAAATATATTTATTGCAACCGATGGATCCAAACCAAACCGAAAAGCAGTTCAGCACAGTATTGAACTTGCGAAATTGAGTGGGGCAAAATTGTATGCAGGATATGTTGTCGATACTGCAGCTTTTGCTTCTATTCCAATGGATGCCGGATGGGAAATGATGTATGAGCTCCTTGAAAAGGAAGCAAATATTGCGACAGAATCCGTTGAAAAAATGGCACTGGATGCAGGCATTGCTTTTGAGACAGTGATCCTTGAAGGAAACCCAAGTCATGAGATCATTGAATTTGCGGACAATAATAACATAGACCTGATAGTAATGGGCACTCTTGGAAAAACCGGATTTGACAGATTCCTGCTTGGAAGTGTTGCCGAAAAGATTACAAGAAACTCAAAGGTACCTGTACTTGTAGTACGGGGTGACTCCGAAGAGGATAAATAAGGAGTTTTACTAATGCCAAAAAACATCAAAGTTTCTGACATAATGAGGACTAGTGTTGCCTATGCAACCCTCCCTGGCTCAAGGGATGAAGTCCATACCCTGCTTAAAGAGAAAAAAGTATCCGGAGTTCCTGTATTAAAAGACGGGAAGATTGTTGGAGTCGTCAGCAGGGCGAACCTTCTTAAGAATCCTGAAGAAGAGCAATTAGCTCTTTTGATGACACGCAACCCCATAGTAATAGACCCTGATGCGGACATGACAGTTGCAGCAAAGATCCTTCTGGAGAACAATATCAGAAGGCTACCTGTCGTAAAGGATGAAAAACTGGTGGGAATCGTTTCTGTTGCTGACATTGTCGCCTCTATTGCAGAAATGGATATTACCGACCATGTAGGGCAATATCTTAATCCTACGGTTTTACCTGTATGGACAGATACTCCATTGAATGTTGCCGCCAGAATAATGGAGCTTGCAAAGTCCAAAGCAGCCCCTGTCATTGATAGCAATCTTGAAGTCGTTGGCATAATTACAGACCGTGACATTATAAGTGCCAGTGTCATTGAGGACTCCGTGGAAATGTCCGACATGTCCAATGGTTCGGATGACGATGAGTGGACATGGGAGTCCATGAGAGACACCATGAGCATTTACTATAGTGTTTCAAGAGTAAAGGTACCTGATGTACCCGTAAAGGATGTTATGGTCAAAGAACTTGTTAAAGCTGCATATATCTCAGGGGTTAGCGAGTGTGCATTGAAGATGAAGAGGAATAAGGTTGACCAGATTCCGATAGTCAATGCTAACCAGAGATTCCTTGGACTTCTACGTGATCGTAATATTATGAAGGCAATCGTAGACTACTAATAAGATATACTTTTGGGTAGTAGTACCCGAAATCCTTTTTTTATTTGGTGATTCTGATGGAACGCCCTTTTACATTCATAAATTCAGCGATGTCTGCTGATGGCAAGATATCCACAAAGGAGAGAAAACAGGTTAGAATATCCGGCAAAGTCGATTTTAACCGCATGGATAAACTCCGGGCAGAGTCTGATGCTATTATGGTAGGTATTGGAACCGTTCTTGCAGATAATCCCAGCCTTACTGTAAAATCACCAGAACTTCGGGAAAACAGGATAAAGGCAGGGCTCAATGAAAATCCTGTGAGGATTATTGTAGACAGTAAAGCAAAAACACCCTTTGATGCCGATATTTTCAAAAAAGGGGAAGGGAAACGAATTATAATCGTTTCTGAATCAGCCCCTGATGAGAAAGTGACCAAGCTTCAGGAAAAGGCAGACATAATTGTAAGCGGGAAGGATAAAGTAGATCTTCTGCAAGCCATGCATGAACTCAGGAAACGGGGTATCAACCGGTTAATGGTGGAAGGTGGAGCAACACTTAACTGGGGAATGCTATCCAATGGTCTTGTCGATGAGATATATATCTTTGTAGGAAACCTTATAATCGGTGGAAATAGTTCTCCGACCTTTGTTGATGGTGAAGGTTTCCCGGAAAAAGAGCTTTTGAAACTTGAGCTCATCGATGCCGAAAAAATAGAACACGGCATTCTCTTGAAATGGAAAGTACTTGTAAGATAGCTTAGTTATATCGTATATAATAAAATAGTACAATATATGGTTTAGTGCGACTTCCCCAAAACACCACACAACTTATAAATAAATACATGCTATATTAGGCAAGTAAAAGTGATACCATGAACAAGACAATTCTGCCTGTAATATTTATCATATCTGTACTTTTCATTGCTGTCGGACTTATAGGAGACAATAAAGAAGCAAATGAAAACAGTGCACTCACCACTGTTAGCAACATACAGCAATTAAATGATGCCCTTAAAGAAGGTCCTGTTCTAGTAGAAATTGGCACAGATACATGCCCTGCATGCATTGCTCAAAAACCTATCATGATAGATATTGCAAACGATTATCGGGGCAAAGCCACCGTTATATATATTAATTCCGGGAAAAGCCCGGCTTTAGCTGGCAGCTTCAATATATATTCTATTCCTGACATCTTTGTCATTGCTGCAAAGAGTGACGATGGCTACATCTACATGAAAACAGATGGACAAACAACAAATAATCGAAATGAAGCAAGGTTCATAGGCCTGACTGCCAGGAAAACACTGACAAATCTTCTTGATGCAGCAATTGATTATAGGCAATGATTAATAGGCAGGTAAAATAATGGAAGCGAGTTCATTCACACCACTTGCGATTTTTTTTGCCGGGATTGTGAGCGTACTATCGCCTTGCGTACTCCCATTGCTACCAATAGTGCTTGCCTATTCAACAGGCGACAGCAAATTTCGTCCTGTTGCAATAATAATTGGGCTTACCGTATCATTTACAGTCATGGGCATTGCAGCTTCTGCTTTTGGGACATTGCTATGGACTCATATTAGCAAGCTTAGAATAATTGCAGAGGTCATGATAATTTCCATCGGAATTTCAATGCTTATCGAAAAAGACATGTTTGGTTTTTTTTCACATTACACAGGAAAATTCCATACTGAAGGAAAAGGACTTCTGGGAGGAATAATCGTTGGGATCTCACTTGGAATTGTCTGGGTCCCATGTGTGGGACCCATTCTTGCCTCCATTCTCACATTGGTGGCAATGGAAAGTGATATCCTTTACGGTGCAGGACTTCTATTTATATACTCCCTAGGTTTTGCCATCCCAATGATCCTCATTGCATATTCTGCAAAAATATCCGGCGACAGACTTAGCAGATTATCCAAATATGACATTGAAATGAAAAAAGCGGCAGGATTGATACTTGTACTTGCAGGCTTGTGGATGGCCTACACAAACCATATTGCCGCTTACTTATAATCCGGTTTATGCTGTTCCCTAAACAATTACACAAATGATAAATACCAACCAATTACTATTTTAATTAAATTAGATTAAAATGATTTGATAAATATAGTTTTTTGGTGGTATGATGATATTTAAAAAAATATTATTTACAGGAATAGTTATTACGATATATATTGGGATGGCAACCACGGCATTTGCAGCCATTTCTGACACTATCGGAGACTTTTATTCTCCAGATATAAGTTCACTTGAGGTTTCAAATGATGGAAATAATCTCAATATAGTGATAACATGCACAGAGGATGTCGCAGATTATAGTTTCTATGGGGCGGTGTTTGTTGACACTGACCAGAACAGCCGGACCGGATATTCTGACAACGGAGCAGATTACGTATACCAGTTCAGTTACATGAGCATAATCTATTCTGACCCCATAATAACTACGACACTGAACGATGATACGCTGTACATGAACACACTGCAAGCACAAGGAAACAATATTTTCATCACACTGCCCCTTTCGATACTGGGCAATGACGATGGAAACGTCAATGTTTTTGTTGCAGTCCATGACCAAATAGTAAAAGCCCTCGAATTTGATCGGGCACCTGATCATGGAATCTTCAACACTGCAAGCGGAGAAGTTGAAACAACAGGTCCCAACCTGAGAGGCGGAAGTATTAGCGATAGAACCGGAGACAGCAGCTCAGGTGACATTGAAGAGGTCAGTGCTAGTGTAACGAATGGTGTCCTGAACCTTGAGATAACCTACAACCACAATATAGAACCTAGCGGATATTCTTACGGAGAAGATATCAGCGGCTGGATATCTATTGATGCAGACCAGAAACTTGCAACCGGCTTTTCAAATACCGAGCAGGCACCCCCTACATTTGGAGTGGATTATAGAATCGAATATGCAGTAGGCAGCCTTACAGGAACCGATGCAAGCATTAAGATGATGAAAACTGGTTCAGATATGCAAAAAATGGGGTACTCGGATACAAAGAATATACCCCTTGGAATCCCCTACAACGATGCTACCTTCAAAGTATCAGGAAATAAAGCATCCCTGGGAATACCTCTTACACTGCTTGGAAATGACGATGGGAATATGTACCTGACAGCCGATTCCTTCACCCTGCAGGGTTCGCTTAGTGGAGCCATGGATAGCGTACCGGACAACGGGCAAGGTGCTCTTAATGCTGCAGATGGGTCAATAAAGCCCCTCCTGTCATATGGTGCAGACAAGAAGACACTAACTGATGCCGCAGGTGATTCCACTGGCTTTGGGTATGACGGAGATGATATTGTTTCTGCTGATGTTGGCTTTACTGATAATACCATGCTTATCACTATTGAATATACAAGCCTAAGCATGGATGACGGGGCGATCACCACAATTTATTTTGATACTGATCAAGACCAAAGCATGGATTACTTAATTGGCTTTGGTCTACACAGTGGAAAACTCTCCGGAACAATCTTCGGGACATATGATAGAAAATATAATGTAAGGGAGGCAACTCATCTTATAACGATGCAGGGAAACAAGATGTACCTAAGTATTCCAGCGGAATTTGTGCCTGATGACGGAAATATGAATATCTTTATCGAAACCGCCATGGTCCCTTATGGGGCAGATATACCTGATTCTTTGAGAAAGGAGAATGGTTCGGTGTACATAAATCCTGATAAATATGGCAGGACATTGTACGACAGAGCACCTGATTTGGGAGTCTTCACTATCGGAGCAAATGGAAATTTCAAATTTGCTGGCAATGACAACAATGCACTACAAGGAGATCAGGAAGAAGGACCCGGATTCACAGGAATGATGGCAACTGTAGTCATAGCCGTAAGCTCATATATTGCCAAAAAGAGAAAATAAGAAAAAAGTAGTATTCAGTTTTGAAATGATGAATGTGCTTAATCAATGACACATTCATCTTCATTTGCCATTGCCACAAGTTCATTGATGCAGGCAACTGCCATTGGTGTTCCGCCACGTGTCCCCACACATGTGATGGAAGGTACCGGTGCGTTCCTGACAGCTTCTTTTGATTCTGCGGCATTGACAAATCCCACAGGAGTACCAACAATAATTGCCGGTTTGATACCGTGTTCTATCATCCTGCAAACTGCAAAAGCAGCTGATGGCGCATTGCCGATAGCAACAATTGAACCTTCAAGTATGTCTTTGCATTTCAGGAAACCTGCTGCGGTCCTTGTAATACCGTACTTGCGGGCAAGTTCTGCATCCTCATCCTTATCAAGTACACAGATGATCTCACAATTGTGACCCCTCTTGGTAATACCTGCTTTGACCATATTGATATCTACAAGAATAGGAACACCTTTTTTGATAGCTTCTACGCCTGCTTTCATAGGATCGTTGACAAAACGCATGATATCTGCAACTGCCGGGTCACCTGTTGAGGTTACACAGCGCTGTCTGACCTTGTCCTCAATAGTCTCATCACCAACGAGTTTTTTAGCAATATTACGACTGGTCATGTAAATTGCCTTTGCTTCATCGGTTTGTGCCCCAAGGTCAGTACAGATAGCAATAAGCTCCGGATCGATCTCAGTAGTCATTTCCACAAGCTCTTCAAGACCTGTGTCAGTTTGCTTTTTGGATTCAGTAGTCATATTTCCGATGATACCCCCTTGGAGTTATTATTCTCTTGCCGTATGGTGAATCCCATATGCGGGAATCGTTGGTCGTGATAAGGATAGTAGTACTCATGTCCACCCAGTCATTATATTCCATGACCTCGCCAAGGGTAGTAACTATATAATCCTGATCGCTGTCCCTCAGGGCATTCTTTACAAGACCTACAGGAACGGAAGCATCCTTGTGACGTCTGATGATATCGATAGCTCTTGAAAAATTAGAATTGCGCTGGCGGCTTTTTGGATTGTAAAGTGACATTACAAAGTCTGCTGACGCTGCTGCATCAAGCCTTTTCTCAATTACTTCCCACGGCGTCAGAAGGTCACTGAGACTTACGGTGCACATGTCGTTAACGATAGGTGCACCCAGTACACTCGCTGCTGCCGTGATAGCTGTAACACCCGGTAAGACCTCTATTTCAACATTCAGACCTGCGTGCTCTGCCACTTCAAGGACAAGACCTGCCATCCCATAAATGTTTGCATCCCCGCCGCTTATCATGGAAACAACATTTTCCTGTGCAAGCTCCACTGCCTTGCGTGAGCGGTCAACTTCCTTACCCATAGCACTGCGAACGATCTTCTGTTTATCCAGCAGACTTGCCATTTGATCCAGATAAGTGCCGTTTCCAACAACATAACCTGAGTTTATGATTACGTCTCTGGCCTTGACTGTCAGGTGATCGACTGAACCAGGACCTATACCAATGATGTAAAGCTTTCCTTTTGCTTCACTCTGCGATTGCGATTGTGACCCTTCCATAAACCTTCTTCCTTAGTATTAATTCTTTTTTTTCCGACAACGCCAGCGCGGCAGGTTCTGCCACACCTGTAAGCCCGAAGCGTTTTGCCTGCGAAGCCGACGGCGTATCATAATTATTTAATTCATCATGTTCTATGAACGTAATCTTAAGATCGAGAATCTTTGCTGCCTCGTGGAGACCAGCCTCGTTCTCTTTCAATTTTGCAGATGCCAGCCCTTCCACTTCATCGATGCTCCTGCCTGCCTCCACAAGTGCATTGTTGATTGCATCAATAGCTTCCTGGCTGTTGATACCCCTTCGGGCCCCGATACCAATTATCATGAGTTCTCAGCCTTTTCCTTTTTCAGGACAGATACATCATCCCCGACAATGACGATTTTGGGACCTTTTATCTCAAGGACCTCAACATCTTCATCAAGCAGAGCGCAGTTAACTTGCACAGTGGAAGGCTTGTTAACGATATCGCAACCAAGTACCTTGGCAATGCCCTCGACAGAGTTCCTGTTATGAACCTCAGTAGCCGTTGTGACAACAGGGATGGGCCCAATCTCAGCTATCTTCCGGACAACCTCATTGCCCCCATGATGACCGCCAAGCAGAGGAATTGCAAAATTCATGTTCGAATCAACCACAATGACTGCGGGATCCTTCCATTTGTCCACAATAAGAGGCGCAATCTCGCGAACCACGATGCCAGTGGCAAAGACTGCCACAATAGCATCATACTGCTCAAAGGCCTTTTTGAAGATACTTTTGTCATACATCAGGACATCAGCATTCAGATGTCCTGCCAGACGCTCTGCAACCTCAAGATTTCTCTCAAAGGTTATAACAGCGGTTCTTGTGCCACTCCGTATAAGTAAGACCTCCCATAGTTCACCGGGTCCACAACACCGCCAATAAGGATCATTGCGGAGCGCTTAATGCCTGCTTCCTTGACCTTTCCGGCGATATCTGCCACAGTGCCCTTAATGATTCTCTGATCAGGCCAGGATGCATGGAAAACAACTGCAACCGGGGTATCTGGTGCATATTCTACCTTTTCCATGATCTCCTCTATTTTCTGGGTGCCCAGAAAAACAGCCATGGTTGCATTGTGCCTTGACAATTCCTTAATCTGGTCCTTTTCCAGGGTCTTACCTGCCGGGCGTGTGATTATCAGAGTCTCTGAAACATCGTTCAGGGTAAGCTGTGTCTGCAATGCAGCTGCAGTTGCAAATACTGAAGAGACACCTGGTATTATTTCGATCTCAACACCTGCGTCCTTTAACTCTGCCATCTGCTCCACAATGGAACCATATAGGGACGGATCTCCGCTATGCAGCCTGACTACCTTTTTGCCTGCATTGAGATTGTCCAAGATCAGTTTGTTAGTTTCATCGAGGGTCAGTCCGTAACTATCGATCTTTTCCCCTTTTGAATAATTAAGTACTTCCGGATTCACAAGGGAACCTGCATATATTACAAGGTCTGCTCCTTCAAGAAGCTCCTTACCCATTACAGTGATATACTTTGCGTTTCCCGGACCGGAACCTACAAAATAGACTTTTTTGTTTGTCATCTGGATTCTCCTTGCGATCATTCTTTTTCTGCAAAGATAATACTGAAATAATTACCCTTTTCAGGAATCTTTTCTCTTTCTGTGATTATTACTTCATTTGGGCTGAAAAGACGTTCACAAAATGTGAATTTGTTATAGCCTTCCTCTTCAAATGAACTGATGATCTCGTGTGGACGGCTGGCCTTCAGCCTGATCTTATACTTGCTGTCCGAGCCATCGCTGACCTCAAAGGAAGAGTCTACTTCCGCTCCGGTCTGTGCAGCAAATGAAGTAATTGAGCTTATACCCGGAATTGTTGCTGTTTCCACATCAGGATAGAATTTTTTCATCACTCTTTTCAAATGAGTGAATGTTGAAAAGAAGTTCGGATCGCCTATCAGGCCGAAAACTACAAGATTATCCTTTGATTCTTCAGCAAGCATGTCAGCATTCTTTTTCCAGACGGATGTAAGCACATCATAATCTGTCAGCATGGGGAATTCCAAGATTTCCGCTTCTGCATATGGTGCCACCAGATCAGCTGCGAGGCGACCGGGAACATATACTTTGTATGCATTTTTCAGGCTTTCAACAGCTTTCAATGTGAGAAGCTCCGGATCTCCCGGACCAAGTCCAACTCCAACAAGCATTTTTTTATCACCATTATGATTAATTTTTACCTGCTTTTCCGACAACAACATATACCGGATTTTCAGGTTTGAACATCGTTTCACCAGTAATCGGTGCACCACGTGAGACAATCACATGCAGTACCTCATCGAATAAGTCAAGTTCTTTCATCTTATTTATTACGTTTACGACCGTTTCGATCCTGACTGCATTCACTACGATACTCTTTGCCTTTTTCTCAGCAAGCACTTCAAGCACGCGGGAAATATTCTTTGTGCCACCGATGAATGCACAATCGATAGACCCGACATCCTGCTTTTCCAGGATCTCAGAAGATTCACCGGAAAACACTTGGGCATTGGTAATCTTAAATGCTTCGAAATTTTTCTTCGTTACATCAATTGCCTCTTCCCTTGCATCCATGGCACATATATTTATATTATGTACCATTTTTGAAGCTTCTATTGACACAGCTCCCGTACCGCAACCAATGTCGAAAAATCTGCAATTATCTACTAAATCAAGTTTTGATAGGGATATTGCAATTATCTCCGGCTTCGTCGGACCGCCACTTACGTGCAAAAGTTCTGTCATATTCCACCTTAACTAAGATAAACTGGAGTTAAGTAGATATAAGTTGTCCTTCATAAAACTGTTGCATTATTACGAAATAGTATAGCAATTCAAAAATATTTAGGGCGGTTGCAATGGAAAACAAGAAAAAAGCAAAGAAGTTACTGGTATTGGGCACTGCATCGGATGTCGGCAAGAGTATAATGGTCACCGGCCTGTGCAAGATACTTTCCAGAAAATATAAGGTTGCACCATTTAAGGCCCAGAACATGAGCCTGAACTCATGGATCACAAAGGATGGAAAAGAGATCGGAATTGCCCAGGCAATACAAGCCAAAGCTGCCGGCATCGAGCCAACTGCTGATATGAACCCTGTGCTTCTCAAACCCAAAGGAGACAGGACGTCACAGGTTATCGTGCTTGGTGAGCCTTATGCAGACAAAACTGCGGGCAATTATTATGATTCTATAGAAGAAATGCATGGCGTGCTCAGAGGAGCTCTTGGAAGGCTAGAATCCGAATATGACCTCATTATTATGGAAGGAGCCGGAGGAGCTGCAGAAATCAACCTTTATGACCGCGATATCGTCAACATCGGAACTGCGCGCATAACAGGCGCACCCATCATACTGGTCGGAGATATCGAATCCGGAGGAGTTTTTGCAAGCCTTTACGGCACCAAGGAACTGCTGCCCGATGACGTCAGCAAGAACCTGAAGGGATTTGTCATCAACAAGTTCAGGGGTGACCCTGCAATACTCGAACCCGGATTAAAACAGCTTGAAGACCTGACAGGAATACCTGTTCTTGGAGTACTGCCATATTACAAGCTCAAGATACCTTCAGAAGATTCCATGGCCATCAGGAAGAAGAAAGGCAGAGCTGATAAAGAAAATATTAATGATATTGACATTGCAATCATACGCCTGCCAAGGATCTCAAATTTTACCGATTTCGAGCCACTTGAGAGGATTGCGAATGTCAGGTATGTTGACCTTGATGAAAACTTGGGAACACCAGACTGTGTGATTATCCCCGGTACAAAAAATACGGTCAGCGATCTTCTGGATCTTAAAGAGAGCGGCATGGACATACAAATATGCAATCTCAAAGGTAGAGCAGTTATCTTCGGGATTTGCGGCGGCTACCAGATGCTTGGCAAGGTTATCCACGATTCCGGAGTAGAGAACGGAGTTGAGGCAGACTACGAAAGTCTTGGACTTCTTGATACCGAAACCACTTTTGGAGAATACAAAAAGAGGACAGTCCAGGTACAGAAAGATATCGTTGCCGATGGCCCCATTTTTAAGAATATCAAAGGTGACAAGATATGGGGCTATGAGATACACATGGGCGCAACAAAGACAGCAAGAACTGTGTTTGGAGATGACGGCAGCATTGATGAAAGTGGAACTGTGGTGGGCACATACCTGCACGGACTTTTCGAAAATGAGAACATCAGGCATGCACTCATGATATATCTGGCTGAAAAGAAGGGAATAGAGTACCATCCTGAAACAGTCACAACCGAAGAAGAAGCCTACGAAGAACTTGCAGAAGTTGTGGAGAGCTGCCTGGATATGAAGAAAATATACCAACTCATCGATGATCAGGAATGATTTTTAGCCTTTTTTGAATTGCAGTAGCTGCTGCAGATTTCTCTTTTTTTACAGTGATTTTTCTATTCGAACCTGTAGCTCTGGCTTTTTTCAAGACACTGCAGTAAACATACCCGTTGCAACCTGAATATTAACATTTTATCATAGATAATCAGTTTAAAAGACCCTATTATTCAAAGTTAAACAAAACGAATATATACTTGTTTACTTGTATTAGGCATATCTACAAAGTATAAGACTACAAAGGAGAAACTATGAAGGAAAAAACACTGAACTTCATCGAACCCGAAACATCTGTAAAGGTGTTGAAAGTCACTGGACAGAAATCTTCAAGAAAGAGGATACTTGACATGGGACTAACCCCCGGAACAAGAGTAGAGGTCATCCGCCGGGCACCATTAGGAGATCCCGTCGAATTCAAGCTGAAGGGATACAACCTGTCCCTGAGGAAAAAAGAAGCAGAAACAGTTCTTGTTGAGATCATAGAATGAACGGAAAAGACAGGAGCAAGATTAGGATGGTGACCGAATGACAGAAAAGATAACCGTTGCCCTGGCCGGAAATCCGAATGTAGGGAAGACCTCCATATTCAACGCAATAACCGGCTCAAAACAACATGTAGGAAACTGGCCCGGAGTGACCGTTGAAAGAAAAATGGGTAAAAGGAAGCACAAAGACATTGAAATGCAGATCGTGGACCTGCCAGGGACTTACAGTCTTACGGCATATTCCCTTGATGAGATAATAGCACGTGATTTCATCATTGAAGAAAAGCCTGACATCGTGGTGCAGGTTATAGATGCAACAAACCTTGAAAGGAACCTTTACCTGACAACCCAGTTGATGGAACTGGGCACCAAGCTGATAATAGCGCTCAATATGACCGATCTGGCCCTTGCAAAAGGAGACAGTATCGAGGTTCAGAAAATGCAGGAGTTCCTTGAGGTACCTGTTATATCAACGATTGGAAGCAGAGGTGGAGGAATAGAGGATCTTCTGGACTCTATCACCGAGGAGATACACAGGACACGAACAAACGAGAATGTCTTCGTTTATGACGGGGAAATTGAGAAAAGTGCAGATGAACTGGGAAATGTCCTTGCAGATGACCCTTATTATTCACATTATCCTTCACGCTGGTTCAGCATGAAATTGCTTGAGGGAGACGAAAATATCATTAAGAAAGCAAAGGAGAGTGGAAACTACCCGCAAATAAGGAAAATACTACAAAGGACCGATGCCGACAGTTTTGAGGCTAAGATAGCGGACCAGCGATACAAGACCATACAGACAATGCTGAGGCAGGTATGTAACATCAACACGGACCACCTCAGCGGCTCGGACATGGTCGACCGTGTGGTTACCAACAAATACCTGGGAATTCCCATATTTCTGTCTTTGATGTGGGCGGCTTTTGAGGTCACATTCACTTTTGCCACCCCCTTCATGAATATAATAGACATATTCTTCGGATGGCTTGCAGAAACTGCCTCCGATGTGATAACTATCTCCTGGTTGGCCTCCCTTGTTGGGGACGGCATGATAGCAGGTGTCGGTTCCGTACTGATATTCCTTCCAAATATCCTGTTGCTCTTCTTCATGATATCGCTCATGGAAGACAGTGGATACATGTCAAGAGCTGCGTTTATCATGGACAAGGTCATGAGTAAGATAGGGCTGCACGGCAAATCATTCATCCCGCTCATAATGGGATTCGGGTGTAACGTCCCTGCCATAATGGCAACACGCACCATCGAAGACAGCAGGGACAGGCTCATCACGATACTAATCGCTCCTTTTGTATCATGCGGCGCAAGGCTGCCAGTTTATGTGCTCTTGGCAGGTGCCTTCTTTGGAAGGGATGCCGGTATCGTGATCTTTGGCCTGTATGCCCTGGGCATATTTGTTGCACTCATCAGCGCAAAGCTCATGCGCAGCACCATAGTAAAAGGAGAGGATACACCCTTTATTATGGAGCTGCCCTCATACAAGATCCCTACATTGAAAGGCAGTATCCTCCACATGTGGGAAAGGGGCAAGATCTACCTCAAAAAAGCAGGTGGTATAATACTCATCGGTGTTGTAGGAATTTGGCTCCTTGCATCCATACCTGCCCCTGGAAGTGGCGGCACCTTTGCTTCAGAAGAGATATACGGCACCACAGATTCCATGATAGGTTTCATCGGGCAGATCATAGAACCTTTAGTAGCACCACTTGGATTTGACTGGAAGATCGCAGTTGCACTGATGTTTGGTGTTGTTGCCAAGGAGATCGTAGTCGGCTCAATGGGAGTGTTATACGGAGTTGGTGACAATGAGGACAGCCTTACCGAAATACTCGCCGCCGGAGCAATGACACCTCTTGCAGGCCTGGGACTTATGGTATTCACCCTGCTGTACGTGCCATGCTTTGCCTGTATAGGTGTTATCAAAAGGGAAACAGGATCCTGGAAATGGACAGTCTTCCAATTGCTCTACGGCACAGGACTTGCATGGATATTCGCATTTGTATTGTACCAGGTGGGCAGCAGGATAGGTTTGTTTGCCTGAATCAACAAGGAGAGTGACAGAAATGGAACAACACTACGGAAAAACTGAAATCACCTTTGCTGCACTTGCCGGGGTGCTGTATACAATATTAGGGATGTATCACATAGCTGAAGGGATTGGTATAGATATCGGGATATATGAAGGAATGGCAGGATCATTGTTCATCCCAGGGGACATACTGGGTGGATTCTGCCTTGTGGTCACAGGAGGAGTATTCCTTTACGGATTCAAAGAAATGATGCAGGGAATAAATGCAGGAGTTTCTTTCCTGTATGTTGGAATACTCATGTCCCTGTTATTCATGATGGTCTATCTGCTAATAATGGGAGGGAACCTGCTTGATTCCTTCATAGTCCCGCAAGATTACGAAGGATGGAGCATAATGGAAACATTCAGGCCGGGAATTTACCTGGGAATACTTTCACTTGCAGGAATACTGTATTGGAAAGACAGGTTCTCTTTGAATGAAGTGCTTGTTTTCCGGGAGGGAGCATAATGGTAGTCGGTTACAGATTCTTCCTGCGAAGAATGGCCACAATAATGGATTCAAAAGAGAATCTCACCATCAGGACCATTGCTAACCGGCTCAACCTCAGACAGGATGAGTTCAGGGACCTCCTGAACATCATGGTAAATAAAGGAGATATAAAATGTGTCACTGAAGGTGCGATCAACTGCGCAGGGAACTGCATGGCGTGCTCAAAGCTCTGCGCAGGTCCCGAACTATCTGCAAGGAACAGTAAAATAAAGTCATACAGCCTCACGGAAAAAGGCAGGGCAATCTGTGAAGGATTGTCCTGATAACTGGTAACATATTTTTCTTCTTTTTTTTAGGGTCATCCATGTATTCATAAGTTTCTGGGCTCGCTGATTCTCATCCTTCTGTTCGCATCATTTTGTGCCGCACCCGGCAAAGCCATAAACCTTAAATAGAATTAAGCATTTTTAATCATTGCTGTACAATAATATACATTGATGCATTGCGTGGTGCTAACATGAAGGATTACATAAAGAAAGTAAGTGAAAATAACAACCTTACAATACAGGAAGCAGAGGATGCCATCACACAGATATTCACTGATGCTACAGACGCACAGATCGCCGGCCTCCTCATAGCCCTGAAAATGAAGGGAGAAACTGCTGATGAGATTGCGGGTTTTGCGATAGGGATGAAAAAGGCCGCAAATACCATCAAACCTGATGTCAAAGGAGTGCTCGTGGATGTTGTAGGCACTGGCGGCGACAGACACAATACCATTAATGTCTCAACTGCATCTGCTATTGTTACTGCAGCTGCCGGAGTTGTTGTTGCAAAACACGGCAACCGTTCCATCACTTCACTTTCAGGAAGTGCTGATGTGTTGAAAGAACTCGGCATAAAAGTAGATAAATCCCCTGAAGAGGTAATGGGATCAATTGAAAAGAACGGTATCGGTTTCATGTTCGCCCCCATCTTCCACCCTGCAATGAAAAGGGTCGGACCCATTAGACAGGAAATGGGAATCAGGACTGTTTTCAATATACTTGGACCACTCACAAATCCTGCAAACGCAAAGGTGCAGCTTGTTGGCGTTTATGATCAGAAACTATGCGAACCTTTTGCACAGGTAATGAAAAAACTTGGAGTAGAAAGGGCAATGGTAGTTCATGGGGACGGCATGGATGAAATATCAAACATATCCGAGACGTACGTTGCCGAGCTAAAGAACGGAAAGATCACTACCTATACCCTCACTCCTGAAGAACTTGGAATCAGTAGGGCAAAAGCAAATGAGATCGTAGGTGGTACGCCGAAAGAGAATGCACTTGATATAATATACATCCTCAAAGGTGAGAAAGGACCTAAGAGGGATATAATTGTAATGAACTCTGCAGCAGTTCTTTATGTTGCTGGCAAGGCTGGTTCCATAAAAGAAGCCATACCAATAGTAGAAGAAATAATTGACAGCGGTAAAGCCATGAAGAAACTATTGGAATTCAGTGATGAAGACATCACTCATGAGGTTATAAATGAAGCAGCTTCCAAGAGTGAAGATATGCGGAATGCGGTGTGCTGAAGATATAGAACTTGCAGCGAGCTGCGGAGCTGATGCTGTTGGCTTTATCACAGAGGTTCCTGTGAACACGCCCCGGAAACTTGATGCACCGACAGCAGCATACCTTGTCAGGACTGTGCCGTTATTTGTAGACTCAGTGCTTGTGATAATGCCAGCTAACGGACTACAGGCACTCGACCTCATAGAGAAGGTAAAACCTGACGTAGTTCAGATTCATAATGAGCTCAGTGCTGAGGAAATAGAGATCATACGCAACGGCACTCACCAGAAGATCATAAGGACATTTGTCATACCTGTTAAAAGCAAAGACCTGCCAGCAGACATGATTTCACAGATGAATGCACTGCTTGATAGTAACCTTATAGATGGAATACTTCTGGACTCCGGCAAAGCAGGTGCCAGTGGCGGTACCGGTATGGTGCATGACTGGTCCATCAGCAGGCAGGTGGTCGATAACACTGATGCACCCGTAATACTAGCCGGCGGACTTAATCCTGAAAATGTGCGAAATGCAGTAAAAGAGGTAATGCCATTTGCCGTGGATACTGCCTCGGGTGTAGAGAGCGATGGAAAAAAAGATCCTGCCAAAGTGTGCAGGTTTATAGAAGAAATCAGGTGTATCAATGGTTGATTTTGATTTTAGTAAAGAGGATTTCATATCCCTTATTGAAAATTCACAGAAGCCTGCAATCGTGCAGCTTATGACTAAAGTGGATACGATATGTACACCCCTGCAGTTGTACGCAACCCTGCAGAATGCAGGACATTCATATCTCCTTGAATCCGTCGAGAAAGAAAAAAGACATGCTCGGTATTCATTTGTAGGTTACGAACCGGAAATGGTAGTGTCTATAAAGGACCGCTACCTGACCATCGAATGCCAGATGAACTCCGAGCTTACAAAACACATCTACAGCAAACTCAAGTTTATGGGAAATGTTGAATCCCTTATAGGCGGCAAGTTCAGAGTTAAATTCAGCGAGAATGATGATGCTCTTGCGGCATTCCGCAGGATATACCCCACAAGTACCGATACAACAATCCTTAACCAGAAGCGTTTTGACAGGCAGACCTTCCTTGGAGGAGCAATTGGGTACAACAGTTATGACCTTGTCTACGATTCCTGGATGGACATAGGCAAAAAGCCAGATTCTGACACGCCGGATATGCACTTTGCAATAATGACAAAGACCTTTATCTTTGACCATATAACCAACCAGACCTACATAGTCATCACACCGTTTATAACAGAAACCAGCGACTTGGAAGCTGTTTACGCCCATGCGGACTCAGAGGCGCAATTAATGGAGAGATCGTTGCAGATGGCATCCGTCATAGGCATTAGCGAAGACATCCCGGCAGCAGATTCTGAAAAACCTGTCGCTAACATGGACCAGGAAGCCTATGAAGAAGCAGTGAGAAAGTCTAAACAGCACATCATCGACGGTGACATCTTCCAGGTAGTAGTCTCCCGCAGGTATACTGTTAAGATGAAGCAGACACCCCTACAACTCTACATAAGGCTCAGAAACATCAATCCAAGCCCATATATGTATATCTTCAACTTCAAGGACATTGGCATCGTGGGTGCAAGTCCTGAGACCCTTATGACAGTCTTTGACAGGAAAGTCATCACAAATCCGATTGCAGGCACATGTCCTCGCGGGAAGAACGATGAAGAGGACAAATTGCTTGCCTCGGAAATGCTGAATAACAAAAAAGAATGTGCTGAGCACGTTATGTTAGTTGATCTTGGACGTAATGATGTCAGGATGGTTTCAAAGAGCGGGACCGTTAAGGTTGATGACCTCATGAGCATTGTCAAATATTCTCATCTCCAGCACATTGAGAGCACAGTAAGCGGAGAACTAAGGGATGAATGCGACCAGTTCGACGCCACAAGAGCTATATTCCCTGCGGGCACTCTTTCCGGTGCACCAAAGATAAGGGCAATGGAAATAATAGACGACCTTGAGCCGGAATCAAGAGGAATTTACGGCGGAGGCGTTGGATACTATTCATGGAATGGTGATGCAGACTTTGCAATTGTCATAAGGACAGTACTGATAAAGAATAACACAGCTTATGTACAGGCAGGAGCAGGCATCGTGGCTGATTCGGACCCGACATACGAATACAATGAAACGGAAAGGAAAATGGCTGCAATGATAAAAGCGATAGGAGGCAAATAATGAAAGTACTGTTCATCAACAACAAGGATTCTTTCGTCTGGAACCTTGTGGACTATGTTTCCATATACGAGCCAGACACCGTTGTAGTTCCTAACACCATTTCCCTTGAAGAAGTTAAAGCTATTAACCCGGATGCTATCGTTGTTTCACCCGGACCCGGCACACCTCACAGATCAGATGACATCGGAACATCCCTTGACATCATTAGGGATTTTGGTTCAGAGATACCCGTACTTGGAGTATGTCTTGGGCACCAGGCCATAAATGCCGCTTTTGGAGGGACCATTGGTCATGCGAAGAGTGGACCAGTACATGGAAAGACATCCTATATAATCCATGAGAGTTCACCACTCTTTGACGGGCTTTCTGGAAAATTCAAGGGAGGAAGATACCATTCCCTTGCGATTGAAAAATTGGCTGATGACCTGAAAGTCACTGCAAAAACAGATGATGGCATAATCATGGCAGTTGAACACAGGAAGTACCCAGTGTACGGTGTGCAGTTCCATCCCGAATCTATCCTTACAGATGAAGGACTGAAGATAATCAAGAACTTCCTGAAAATAGCTGATGGTATGCACAAGAATTAAGCATTTGCGGACTTATTGTTAACTATGCTTATCGGTATCACAGGAACACCGGGAACTGGAAAGACATCGGTGACAAAGTTGCTTGAAAAGGACTATATGTATCAGGTGATCCACCTCAACGAACTCATCAAAGAAGAGAAACTCTACTCCGAGGTGGATACTGAAAGAGACTGTGTCGTTGCTGATATGGACATGGTGTACAACAGAGTCCTTGAACTACAGGATATATCGTATCCTGTAACCATAATTGACAGTCATCTCTCACATCATATTGCTGATATTGTAATCGTACTGAGAACATCGCCTGCAAAACTAAAAGAAAGACTGGAAAAAAGGAAGTATTCTGTTGAAAAAGTACGGGAAAACCTCGAAGCAGAAGCTCTCGATATCATCCTGGCAGAAGCGGTGGACTGGTGCGAGAAGGTCTTTGAACTCGATACAACCGAAGGAAATGTGGAAAGAACTGTCAAGGATATAGGAAAAATAATAATGGGAATTCGCATGGGAGATACCAATGAACTGGAAAATAGATACAGACCGGGAACTGTTGACTGGAGCGAATTTTTCGGGGATTAGATGTCATCCCTAACACTTTTTTCCTGAAAAATCTGCCAGGAATTATCTTTTGGACATACCGGTAATTTCAGAGTGAATGTACTGCCTTTACCATAATCGCTTTCCATCCGGATCTCACCATTATGCATTTTTGTATATTCCCGGACAAGCATTAGGCCCAAACCTATACCCCCGTGCGTACGGCTTGCTGAACCATCTACCTGTACAAAAGGCTCAAATATCCTTTCCTTGTCATTTTCTTTTATACCAATCCCGGTATCTGAAACAGATATGAATATACTGTCACCTTCTTTTTGTATATTTATTGATACTTTGCCACCTTCTTGCGTGAATTTCAGAGAATTTTCCACCAGATTATAAAGGATCTCTGTTATTTTATCAACATCGGCTATTAGCTCTATCAGATTCGGGTCTATCCTTGTGATGATAACAATACCCTTTTTGGCTGCCATTGAACGGGTTCTGCTGAGAACTACAGACAGGACATACCTTGGATCGAAGCTCTCAAAACTAAGGTCCATTTGCCCTGACTCTATTCTGGAAAGGTCCAGCATCTTATTAATAAGCTCAAGCAATCTGTTACCACTTTTGTAGATTGACAATGCATGTTTCTTCTGTGTCTGGTTCAAATTGCCCGATAAGCCTTCCAGCAACACGTCTGAAAAACCTATTACAGAACTCAATGGAGTCCTCAGTTCGTGGCTAATGTTTGCCAGTAGCTCATTTTTATAACGGTTGGCTTCTTCTGCAGCTATCCTTGCGCGCAACATCTGTTGTTCAGCAAGCTTTCTGCTGGTTATGTCAATGAAAGTCCCGATAGCCCGGTGAGGAACACCATTTTGATCTACATCAAACGGTTTCCCACGGCCTGTCACCCATATCCATCCCCCTGACCGGGATTGCATTCTAAAATCCATCTGGAAAACCTCCAGCTTGGTTAGCTGCCCCAGTAATGTTGAAACTATAAACTCACGATCATCTGGGTGGAGAAGGGATTTCCATGTTTCAAATGTCCTGGGAAGCTCATCCTGATCATAACCTAGTATGGAGTACCAGCCAGAACTGAAATATGCATCGTTTGTGTCCATATCCCAGTCCCAGAAACCTTGCTTTGAGACTTCCATTGCAAGTTTAAGCCTTTCCTCACTTTTCAAAAGCGAAGACTCTGCTCTTTCCTGTGCCATAAGAGCAGCTTTTTTATCAAGGGCTTCCCTGACAGAGAACGACAGTCTTCTTATCCGATCCTTCAGAACATAATCGGTTGCTCCTGCCTTCATGCATGTGACAGCTGTTTCTTCATTCAAAGAACCAGTGAAGATTATAAAAGGTATCTTCTCGTCAAATTCCTGCAAAATCTTCAGTGCCTGCATACCATCAAACGCAGGAAGACTATAATCCGATATCACCAGATCAGGAGCAAATTCTGCAAGTTCCCTTGAAAAATCCTCACTTGTTTCCACTCTTCTTGACTGGAATTGTATTCCATCCTTTATAAGAATCCTTTCTGCCAATTCAGTATCTGAGGGAATATCCTCAACAAACAAAATATGGATATTAGAATCGTTTCCCATAGGTGTGGACCTCTAGCACCTTTTAAATTCATTCATAAGTAACCAGTAAAAACCAATCTTATTAATAGATTCTACAAAGTTGTCAAAATCTACAGGTTTTACAATATAACTATTCACACCCAGGCGATAGCTCTCCACAATATCACATTCTTCCTTTGAAGATGTCAGCATAACAACCGGGATGGCTTTAGTATCCATGTCACTTTTTATTACTTTCAGAACCTCAAGCCCATCAATCTTTGGGAGCTTCAGGTCAAGGAGAATCAAACGGGGATGTGCATTTACATCCCTGTCCGCAAACTCTCCCCGGCCGTAGATAAAATCAAGAGCCTGTTCACCATCCCCAAGAACAACTATATTGTTTGCAATATTATTCTTTTTCAAAGCCCTCAGAGCCAACTCTGCATCATTGGAGTTGTCTTCCACAAGTAAGATCTCTACTTCATTCTCCGCACACATATTCTTTCTCCATTACCGGTAATGAAAAATAAAATGTAGCACCCTCATTTACTTTCCCTTCAGCCCATGCCTTTCCACCGTGCCTGTGAATTATACGCTGGACAATAGCAAGCCCCACACCTGTCCCCTCAAAATCTTTTTCGTTGTGCAGACGCTGGAATATCCCAAAGAGTTTGTGGCTGTACTTTGGATCAAAGCCCACACCATTATCCTTTACATAATAGACATTCATGCCATTCTCAGCATATGCCCCCACATCAATTATCAGCTCTTCACTGCGCATACTGTACTTTAAAGAATTGGACAGAAGATTTGTCCACAACTGCCTGATCAACGTAGGGTCAGCACAAACACCCGGAAGATCAGCCACTGTAAATACAACTTTTTTGTCTTCATGCACTATAAGATCAGCAAAAACCGATTTTACCAGGGCATTCATGTCAATATCAATGCAATTCATTTCATTTCTGCCAATCCGGGAAAATGCCAGCAGATCCGTGATGAGCTTATCCATTTTTTGTGTGTTTGTCCTGATTATATCAAACAGGCGTTTGCCTTCCTCATCAAAGAGAAAACCATAGTCTTCTATTATTATCCTTGAAAAACCATCGATGGCCCGCAGGGGAGAACGAAGATCGTGAGACACTGAATAAGTAAATGCCTCAAGCTCACTGTTGGCTTCTTCCAGCTGTGAAGTACGCTCCTTGACATATCTCTCCAGTTCAATCGTGTGCTTGCGGACCTGCTCGTTTAGATGTGAGTTACGGATTGCTATTGAAAGCTGAGTTGCAACTTCTTCAACTATTGCCTGATGGTCCGGATTAAAGAACCCAGGTGTGAAAGAAGCTAGATTCAGAATACCTATCATTTCTTCTTTGATTATGAGTGGTACACTGAGACCTGAACATATACCCTCTTTTACTAACATGCTTGCCATAGGAGAAGTGGGTTCCTCCAATATACTCAGATCAGAAAAGACCAACGACCTGCCGGATCGCAATTGATCAAGCTGTCTATTATGATTTAGCTTCACACGTGTGCCGATACGGATTTGAGACACATGACCGGAATCCATGGCAAAGACAAATATTTCATCTGTGTCCTTATCCACTAACATAAGACGGGCAAGAGAACAGGAAATGAGTTTACGCAAATGTTTTAGCACAGTGTTTGCAATCTGTTCCGAGGAGAAAGAGGAGATTATACCTTTATCTATCTCATGCAGCATATTAAGACGTTCATTATAATGCTTTACTTCTTTCTCTGCATGCTTACGTTTATCAATATCCTCAACGATACCGATAAAATACAAAGGTTTATTATCTTGATGACGTACGATAGCCACGGTCAAGTTTACCCATACGACCTTTCCATCCTTGCAGACATATCTTTTCTCAATGGAATAATCATTTATTTTTCCGGCAAGAATGTTTTCAACATGATAGATTTCCTTTGGGTAGTCCTCAGGATATGTAATGTCTGCGAAGTTCATAGAGAGCAGTTCTTTGGAACTGTAACCTGTGATATCACACATACGCTTGTTGACCTGAATGAAGCTACCTTCCATGGTTGACTGGCACATTCCCACTGCTGCCTGCTCAAAAGTGGCACGGAAACGCCCCTCGCTCTCAAGCAACTTATCTGCGGCAATTTTACGCTCTGTTATATCCTGCATGGAGCCTGTCAACTTCACAACATTACCATCTTTAAATACCGGACGTCCAAGTGTACGTACCCATTTGTGAATCTTTTTAGCAGATATCAATTCCAGTTCAACATCATAAGGTTCACCTTTTTCGATTGCATCATGGATAGCTTTCTCGATAATCTCTTTTGAGCTGGGGGCATAAAAGCTCAATCCGATATTTTTATTAGTTTCATCGGAAGGATCAACATCATGGATACATGCAACTTCCGAGGTCCATGTTCCTTCACCAGTAGAAACATCAAATTCCCAGCCACCGATATGAGCTATCGAGCTGACCTCATATAAAAGGGACTCTGTTTTTTTCAGTACTTTTTCGGTGTTTTTCAGTTCAGTTATATTAAGGATAAAACCATCGATAATGAATCCATCATCGTTCAATTCATCGCTGACTCTTGCATTCATTAATAACCAGATGTGGTTGCCATCTGCACTTAAAGCCTCATATTCAAAATTCTCTGCATGACCCTGAGTTTTCAGGATGTTCAGGAATTCATTACGGCGATCCGGGTTCACATATAGTTGTGTTCCTATATCCTGAAAATAAGCAACAGCTTCTTCTGAGGTTCTCAGACCCACAATCTTTGCCATTTCAGGATTTGCCTGGATCATTTTTCCTTTGGAAGTGGTGCGAAAAATGCCTACAGGTACATTGTCTATGAAGCTTTGAAGCTTTACCTTATTCTCTTCTACAATATCATACGCTTTTTTCCGAGAATTCTGATTATTCAGAAGGCTTCCCAGTAAAACAGTACCTATTGGATAGACAAGCATGACAGGAAAACTTACATTGCTTAAAACTTCAATAGCAATCGACCATGGGAGCAATAACATGCATATCAGCATAGCAATGTGGACCAGAATACCTAAAATATATAACTCGGACCAACTAAAGACTTTTTTGAATCTATCATGAAAATGACGCCATAATAGTCCTATTATCACAGAGCTTGCTATTACAGCGATACCCGGCCAGGCACCAGCACCACCTTCGTAAAAACGATAAAAACCGACAATTACTGCTGCAATGACCGCTGGGATCAAACCAAAGAAAAGAGCAGTTATGCTCAGAAGAATGGAACGTGTATCAAAAAAGATTCCGGAGGATAGTTCCCAGGGGTTTAACATCAAAGCAATGCCTATCATGCCAATGAAAATCCCGATTACTGCTCCTTTTAAGCGAGTGTTAATATTCATATTGAAAAAAAGGACATCGTACAGGACAACTAAAGCAAGAAGCAGAGCTGCATTGTTTATCAGAGACAATAACGCTTCAATGTTCATACAAAACCCCCATGTCAAAAATACCTGTGAATTTTACTTGCATGCTACCTATCCCTGAATTCTGCATTATTCGTAACTATGAAACTGAAAAGTTCCAAGGACGATCGAACATACCTGAGATCTGAAGAGAACTGATCGAATAGAACCTGGCTTTGTGTGTAGTTAATACATATTTCATGAATATCAATTATGAATGTTTATTATATATAAATGATAGGAGGTTGAAATAAAAATTATGAGCTGGGTTTTTATTTTTAAACTGAAAATATCCTTATGTATACTTTCAAAAACCTTGTAAACAATGCAACTTCAGGATATGCATCCCTTTTTTACAATAGTCCTTCATTTAAGAAGTATGCAATAAAGAGTAGTACTGTATGAATATTAATCAAAAACTAAATAAAGCTGCCAGTAAGTATTCAGTTATAATATAAATCTGATATTTCTTTGCCGAGGTGACAGAGTGGCTAATGTGACCGCCTGCAGAGCGGTTTTCCGGGAGTTCGAATCTTCCCCTCGGCATTCGCATATATAGTTCGTGGGAGTTTTAATGTGGTATTAAGGGTCTACAATACTTTGACAAGGGAGATGGAGAACTTTATTCCCTTTTGTGGAAAAAAAGTAAACATGTATATTTGTGGCCCAACAGTATATGACCACTGTCATCTGGGACATGCCAGAAGCTACGTTTCTTTTGATGTCATAAGACGGTATCTCATTTACAGAGGATATGATGTAAACTATATATCCAACATAACGGATATCGATGACAAGGTGATAGACCGCGCAAAAGAAAAAGGTGAAGACCTTTTTGCCCTGTCCCGGAAGTTTACTGAATCTTTCATTGAAGATATGAAAGCTCTCAGGGTATTGGCTCCAGACGCCCAGCCCAAAGTAACGGAGCACATACCTGAGATTATTGAAGCGGTGGAAACGTTGATAAACAAAGGTACTGCGTACTCAACCCACAAAGGCAATGTGTATTATGACCTAATGAGATCAGAGGAGAAAATAGGGACCCTGAGCCACCAGACTGTGAAAGGACTTCTGGAAGGTTCCGGCGGCAGGATTGAGGTTGAAAACGATAAAAAATACCAGCTTGACTTTGTCCTGTGGAAATCTGCACCCCAGGGAGAAACTGGATGGGAGAGCCCCTGGGGCAGAGGTCGCCCGGGATGGCATATAGAATGCTCCGTTATGTCTATGAAGTATGGTTCGCAGCAGTTGGATATACATGGCGGCGGTATGGACCTCATTTTTCCGCACCATGAAGCTGAAATACTCCAGTCTGAAAGCTGCACCGGAAAACATCCATTCAGCAAGTACTGGCTTCACAATGGTTTTCTAACTATCAATAAGGAAAAGATGTCAAAGTCCCTTGGTAATTTCTTTACCATCAAAGAAGTGCTTGATAAATTTTCTCCCGGAACTATCAGATTCTTTATAGTCTATACACACTACAGGAACAACATTGATTTCAGCGGGGAAAGTCTGGAAGAGGCCGCCAGGGCAAGGAAGAGATTGTTGAATACAATCTCGAACGTAAAACATGCCCTGAATGAAGCCCATAAAGATGGAAATGATTGCAGACTTACGGAATTGATTAATGAGACCAGAGAAACACTCATTAATTCCATGGATGATGATTTCAATACAAGAGAAGCGATAGGGAATCTTTTTGTATTCAGCCGCAAGGTAAATTATATAGTTTCCAACGAAGCGCACAGTCGTGCTGCACTTGAAGATGTACTGGAATTCATTTCAGAGATAGATGGGATACTCGGCATATTTGGCGAGGAGGAACATGAAGCTTACAAAAATATACCGGAGGGACTACCTGAATATAAAATAATGGAGATGATAGGACTTCGGGACAGGGCACGTGAGGGTAAAGACTGGGTAAAGGCCGATGCAATCAGGGATGAACTGAAGGAGAAAGGCATCATCATTGAAGATGGAAATGACGGCACGAAGTGGAGAAAGGGTTAAAAAGAAAACTAAAAATGGATCTGAAAATATAAAACACCTAATCTATATCCGATTTTGAAACGCTTTTAAGCCGGTTCACACCATCTATCTCATCGAGGACATCAGCAACAGCCTGCGGAACAAGAGACCTCCAGTCCTCATCATTCAACATTCGCCTTCTTGTTTCGCTGCCGGAATAACCTTCCCTCTTGTACATGGGAGGTTGCCTGACAGTGATACCTGCTTCCTTGAAAAGACGCACAACAAGCGGATTGTTAGAATAAACTACATCAAAAGGCGGCGTCATAGAAATGATATGAGAGACCCACACGGCATTCCGTTGAAGGTCTTCTATAGGTATTGCATAATGTTTCACATCAGCTGTCTCAAGAGCGTGCTTGATCATCATTACGCGCTCACCTGCAGTAAACGGATTCATAGGCTCATGGCTTTTCTGCGCACTTCCTATACCAATTACTACCTCATCCACATCCCGGGCAATATCATTAATTATAGAATAATGCCCGAGATGGAATGGTTGAAAGCGTCCTATATAGAACGCCCTTCTCATGTACATATATGATAACCATCAGTGAATGCCACATTCATCGAATGTGAACTTCTCACACACTTCAAGATAGTGTCCTGAGTTGTTATCGTGTTTCATTTTGGCAAGTTTCTGGATGAGGTCCATTCCTGGCTTTGGATCTTCCATGATCTCAACCCTGTCCTTGACAAGTTCGAATATCTTCTTGCCTACATCTGTGCGTATAAGCACACAATTCCATCCGTCAGGAGTACCGACTGAACCAAGTGAGATATCTGCGGATACTGATGTATAATCACAGCAGTGGTGACATGGATTCCTTGCGTAGTGAGCGACTTCAGGAATCTTCACACTGTGGGCTTCACCGTCCTTTGTGTAGTTCCAGAATTTACCCTTACCGAAATCCATCTTGACGACATCATCAAGGTTAAGTCCCATGACCTCAGGAACAATCTTCTCGGTCATAACATCATGATGGAAACTTTCCATACATAACAGACCAAGGATCACAACGATCTTGTCGTTGTTATTCTCAACAAGGAGACGTGCACCATGTGCCTGACAAGGAACTCCAATAACACCTATTTTATCATATTTTTCAAATGGTTCCCTGAGAGCTGATAGAACTGAATCATAAGTATACTTGGTACCTGTTGTTCTGTCAACATCTTCCGGTTTGGTCATGACTATAAGCTCAGTACCCCATTTATCATCCTTGGTGATACCGACAATGCAATCTACCGTACCAGTCTCAAGCAAAGCCTTTGCCAGTATTGAGGTTACTCCACCGTCCTGACCTTTAATAGTGCTCTTTGCTCCAAAAAACTCTTTTACATTTGCAAATTCGTCTTCCATATACCCGTCAATTACAGGACAGAGTCTGCCGCATGTGAGGCATCCTTCACATACATTAGGTGCTGCTCCTTTGACGTACAGTTCTAAATTATCAGGGTCACGGACTTCTGCACGCTTGTTCATAACAATTGCGCCAGCAGGGCATGCTGAAACACATGCCCCACAAGCAGTACAGACGTCGTGCTCAATGACCTCTAATATCTTTGGATGGGCCATTAACTGCCTCCGACGTTCTTTTCTTATTTACCAATGATTTCTTTGCCGATGAGCTTGATAGCCTTCTCTTTGTCAGGTCCGATTGGGGAACCTGCAACTATCTGTGTCACACCGATGTCAAGCAGGTCATTGATCCTTGCCTTACAGTCTTCTGGTGTTCCGCAGATTGAGAATGCATCCATCATGTCAGTTGTTACCATACCGCCCATGAGTGCACCGAAGTCACCCTTTGCGATTGCTCCACCGATGTCAGCTTTTGCTGCTACATCAATGCCGTGGCGCTCAAGTACCATGTCAGGTGAACCTGCAACGATGAATGCAACAACTACCTGTGCTGCCTTTGATGCCTTTACAGCATCCTTGTCGATTGAGAAGCATGCGTATGCTGCAACGTCAACTTCCTTAGGGTCACGGCCTGCCTTCTTTGCGCCTGCTGCGATCTGCTGTACAGCAACTTCAAAGTCCTTAGGGTGTGATGCGTTGATCAGTACACCGTCTGCTACCTCTCCTGCGAGTTCGAGCATCTTTGGACCCTGTGCACCCATGTAGATAGGCACATTACCAGCGTTGAATGCCATCTTAGCACCGCTGATCTTTACCATTTCCCCATCCTGGTTTACCTTCTTACCGGAGAAGAAACCACGGATTGCAGAAATGCTCTCTTTTGTCATGGTCAATGGCTTGTCCCATGAAATACCCATTGCATCGAAGGTTGCCTTGTCTCCAGGACCAAGACCGAGAATTGCACGGCCGCCTGAAATCTCATTGATTGAAGCAATGCTTGATGCGGTGACAGCTGCATTCCTTGTGTAGGGGTTTGTGACACCTGTGCCGAGCTTGATACTGTTTGTGCTCATTGCAAGCACAGTTAAGGTTGAGTATACATCACGATTGTTGTAGTGGTCTGTGATCCATACGTTGTCAAAGCCCTGCTGTTCAGCAAGTTTTGCATAGTGTGCTATTTTCAAAACCGGGTCGCTAGGTACAAATTCTATTCCAAATGTCATTTGAATCCTCCTCTAAAGTGTGTTGCTAATCAGGTATCTATACATATTTAAAACTTTGTTGGTTTGATACTGGCAGAACATAGAAATATAATTCGCAAAGAGCAAGACTAAAATACTCCCAAAAGTGCAAATGATCAGGCCTGCCAGTAATATCATGAAGAACTGCTAGAAACTAACACTATGTATAAAATGAACATGCATTTACCGTTACAGATATATCCAGTAAATGTCAGAAGAAATAATGTTCACATATTGTTCATATTTGCAGGAGGTGAGGGTGTTGGGAGTTACTGAGTTATTACTCAGGATAAGCATTCACATATCTGCAAAGATATGAAACAAATAAGAGAACTGTTTGAGACTAAATTGAATTTTGAATAGAGTGACCATCATGAAATGCTATGAATGTTCAAAAAATGGGAAAGATAGTGATACATTGGCTATCTGCATAATTTGTGGGAGAGGTGTCTGTAAGGAACACCTGGTCAGGGAAGAAACACCCGTATGGGAAGGTGAATACAGCATAAAACTAAAGTGCGGCATGGGAATAGCCTGCGATTACAAAGATGTCCAGCACTGGAAGAAAGTGCTCTGCATGCCCTGCCATAAGGCACTTGTAGAGAACTATTAGGTGATATCATGATGAAATGTTATGACTGCATGGAAGAAGCGAAAGACACTGAAGCAACTTGTGTATGTATTACTTGCGGAAAAGGTCTTTGTACCGAACATGTAAAGGAACTCGAACTTCCTGTATCAGTAGGACAGCCGCCTCATGTTAAAAGGCTTCCAAAAGGATTGCCAAGGATCATGTGTCACTACTGTTTTAACCAGACGATTGAAGATGCATTTGACTAATTATACAGTCATACGTAACAATAAGGAGGAAAATTATGTGCGGAGAAAATAAAGGAAGAGGATGCGGACACAGAGAGATCATTGATGACATGTCCGGAAAATTAGGATTCACACCTCAGATACTGGAAATCCTTGGAGAGCTTGAACCGGAATTCCTTCACAAATACAATATGTGCAATAACAAGATACTCAGTGACGGAGCACTGCCTGCTAAAACAAAGATACTGATGGCTCTTGCGGTCGTTGCATCAAAGCAGTGCGAACGCTGTGTTGCATCACAGATGAAGAGTGCACTGAAAAACGGAGCAACTAAAGAAGAAATAATGGAGACAATGGATGTTATATTCATAACATCTGGTGCTCCTGCAGTTGCTGCATGCAGAGATGCATTGAAACTGCTGAAGTAAGAAAATCTGTTAAGGGACCTGTCTGATCCCTTTTGAGCTTATTTAATTTGACATCCATATGCTACTGAGGATAGGAAATGAAGGGGACTAGTGTAAAATGGGGGCTGTTTTTACTGGCAGCCATCATATTAGCATCTGTGGTCAGCAGTTTTACAGCTGCAGCAGAAGCTACAAAGTTTGGGGAATATTCTGCTGATGACTTTACATATGAGAGTAGATGTCGTCAATGCCATGCCATTATTTATGGACAATGGGAAGGCACAATGCATTTCAATGCATATCTGGACCCTTTCTACCTGGAAGAAGTAAAAGTTGCAAGCATAGACACTGACGGACTTGTAGACGAATTTTGTGCTCGTTGCCACACACCTATAGGCGTTGTATCAGGTGAGATACCACCCATAGACGGATCAGGAATGAGTGACATTTCCAAGCTTGGAGTACAGTGTGATTTCTGCCATGTAATATCAGGAAGTGACGGAATAGGCAATGCACCCTTCATAATTACCCCCGGAGATATTAAATGGGGACCATTTGAAGACTCAAAATCTGCATATCATGATTCTGAATACCTCAAGCTATACACCCAGGCAGAATATTGCGGCATGTGCCATGAAGTGATACATCCCGTAAACGGACTTGTTATAGATGACACGTATTCAACCTGGAAGGACAGCCAGTATGGCAAAGACAATGTGGTCTGCCAGGATTGCCATATGACAGAAGGCATCACAGAGTATAAAGCAAATCCCGGACGCTCGGGGTCAGGTGCCCCTAAAAGAGAACACATCTCATTACATGCAATAACGGGTGGAAATGCATTCATCCCCATGATATTTGGTGCTGAAGACGTAGCTAAAATGGCTACTGAAAGACTTCAGAACGCTGCTACCCTAGAGGTAAGAGCACCGGAAGTTGCATCCGCAGGAGAAGAGGTAATTATTGAAGTATCCATCACAAATTCTGGAGCCGGGCACAATATACCAACCGGGGTTTCCGAGATAAGGCAAATATGGCTTGAAATGGTAGTCACAGACGCTGAAGGTCATGAGATTTACAGTGCCGGAACCCTTGACACCGAGGGAAGTATCAAGTCAGCAAAGAGAATTTACAATAATGTACTCGGCGACAGTGAAGGTACCGCAACCGAAAGCTTCTGGCTGGCTGACAGGGTACTGGAGGATAACAGGATAGGACCAGAGAAAACTGTGGAGGAAAAGCACACATTCATCCTCTCCGAAGATGTTGTTTATCCGCTGAAGGTGGAAACCAGCCTGAATTACAGGTCAGCATCCCAGGAACTTATCGATAAACTGTTTGAGAAGGGAACTTATGAAGTACCTGTAATACAGATGAACGAAGCTTCCAATACAATATACCATCCTGATGCATCTCCTAAAGAGGGAACAGAGCCAACGCCAGGATTTAGCACCTTTACTGCTACAATCGCCCTTATCCTGAGGATGTACATTAACAGAAAATAAAGGAGGAAATGAAAAATGCCACCAAAGGTAGATAAGAACAAATGTGAAGGAATAGGTGCATGTTCTGAATCATGCCCAACTGATGTTATAGACATTGAAGCAGACGAGAACGGAGAACTCAAATCCGTCATCGCACGCCCTGATGACTGTGTGGAATGCGGCAACTGTGTTGATGCCTGTCCCACAGAAGCAATAACATTGGACTAAGACAAAACGGAGTGCCATAAATGTCCGATGACACCAGCATTCGGCTACTGGGAATCTCAGGCAGCCCCCGGAAGAAATCTACAGATTATATTGTCAATGAAGCTCTTAGATACGCACATGAAAAATATGGTGCAGAAATTGAATATTTTTCTGCTAGTGGCAAGAACATGAAATTCTGCATTCATTGCGATTACTGTGTCCGTAAAAAAGAAGGATGCATTCACAAGGATGACCTTGTGGAGCTCTATGACAAAATGCTCTGGGCTGATGCCTGGATAATTGGCACTCCCGTATATCAAGGCACTTTAAGTGCCCAGACAAAAACCATAATTGACCGGTGCCGTGCGGTTGTTGCCCGTGACCCGAAGGCCTTCATGAACAAAGTAGGTGCCGCAACTGCAGTTGGCGGAGACAGGATCGGAGGGCAGGAACCGGCAATACAGGCAATTATCAACTTTTATGTTATCAGTGAGATGATACCCGTTGGAGGCGGCTCCTTTGGATCGAACCTGGGAGGAACTTTCTGGTCAAAGGACAAGGGTGCTGAAGGAGTTGCTGAAGATTCAGAAGGGATCCGAAGCCTTCACAGAACCATCAACAAACTAATGAAGACTGCCATCACAATGAAAAATATCCGGTAGGAGGTGCAAGCCTGGAGTTTGAAGAACCTGTAACCGAAATAATAAAAAGAGCATACAATGTGAAGAGCTTCCGGTTCAGAAGGCCTGATGGATTTGTTTACAAAGCAGGGCAATACATCACAGTCGCACTCAATGCCAACGGGAAAAAGATGAGCAAGGCGTTCAGCCTGTCAAGCAGTCCCACTGAAAAAGACCATATTGAATTTACAAAGAAGCTTACAGGTCATGAATTCTCCAATATGCTGGATTACATGGAAACAGGAGATGTCGCAGATATAAAAGGACCTTTTGGAAAGATGACCTTTGAAGGAGAATATGAGAAGATAGCACTCCTGAGCGGTGGAATCGGCATCACCCCGATGATCAGCATATGTAAATGTTGCACTGATATGAAGCTCAGTACGGATATTATGCTGATATGCAGTGACAAGACTGAGCAGGACATGATATTTGTAGAAGAACTCGAAGAAATGAAAGTGAAGAATCCCGGACTGAAAGTGTTCAATACCCTCACAAGAGCCTCAGAGGAATGGACAGGATGCCGGGAGCGTATATGTGAGAACCTGCTCCTGAGAGAAGTGCCGGATTATGCAGAGAGGGTATTCTACGTCTGCGGGCCACCCCCGATGGTGGATTCAATGATGGAGATGCTACACAATATACAAATATCCGATAGCAAGATCAACAAGGAATCGTTGATAGGATATTAATTAAGCTATACATGAGGTGAGGAAGGATTATGAAAAGAATAGCATGGGGAATTACCGGGTCAGGAGACCTGATAAAAGAAACATACGACGTAATGGTCGATATCAAGAAGAAGAGCAACATCGAGATAATGGTATTCTTGTCCAAGGAAGGCGAAACCGTCATGAAATGGTACCGTATGTGGAATGATATACAAAAGGACTTTCCTAATTTCAAGACTGATGCAGGACCTAATTCTCCTTTCATCGCTGGCCCCTTGCAAGTAGGATATTACGATGCCCTTATCATTGCCCCTACAACCTCAAACACCGTGGCTAAGATTGTATACGGCATTGCAGATACCCTTGTCACAAACGTTGTTGCACAAACCGCAAAGGGAAAAACACCCATTTACATCCTTCCTGTTGACCAGAAAAGAGGCACATTGAAGACAGTATCCCCGGAAGGACGTGTGATGGAATTAAAAATGCGTGAAGTAGATGTATCCAATACCGAGAAACTCATGCAGATGGAGAACATAACTGTACTCAAAAAACCTGAAGACATCTATGAATTACTTGGCGTCAGTAAGGACTAGAAGAAAGTATAACCCTCCCGGAGATAGATATCGGGCAGATTGCCAACTATATCGCCCAGTTTCCTGACAGACCGGAATGTGGCATATGCCGCAATGAAACTGTCCAGGGCATCCCCATCCTTATTATGTATGATTTCTTCCCTGAGGATTTCCGGGATAGTTATTCCTTTGCAGAGCATTTCATCCAGGATATGTTCTCTTGTCTTTTTCTCTTTTTCAGACCTGCCTTTATAAGTAATGTACAGGCCCTCACTTTTTAGTGTTGATGCCGGACATATCTCCATAAGCCACGGTTTATCATTCAGTGGTTTCTGCATTGGCAGTACACAGACTTTACCAGCCATTACAAGAGGACGCACAACATCACAAATCCCATGATATGTCTGTTTGAATACCCAGAGATTATACACGCTAAAAGGTGCTTTGACCTCAACATCTGTCAGACGCTTTAACTCAGTATTCCCCCCTGCTGCCTGCATAGCCTTTCGAAATTCGTCTGCAGAGTGATACTCACAAGGAAAATCAGATACAAAAGAATACCAGTCCTTTCCGGACATCAATTGTTCCGGAAGACTGAAAGGAAAATCCATCCCGAAAACAGAATTTCTGCTTGAAACAATCAGGTCACACAAAGCAGAAAGACAAAGCTCACGATCTTTGAACTTACCAGGAACAAGGTCATATGCAGGATAACAGTTGAGAAGGAAGAGTGCATCTCCCTCTGCAACACATTCACTTATCCATATTTTGCGGCCTGCATCCTTTGCACCACTGAAATCAACTCCATATATTCTGCGTGTTCTTCCGGCAGCATCAAAGGTCATGTATAATTCCGGTTCAATTATCGCGCAGGCCTCTGATGAACTCATCTGTCATCACATAGGCTTCATCATCTGTGAACTGCTTTGGGGGATGCTTCATGAAATAGGATGACGGAGAGTACAAAATGCCACCGATACCCCTTTCAAGGGCAATCTTACAGCACCGGATAGCATCAATGACCACGCCAGCGGAGTTTGGAGAATCCTCTACTGAGAGACGAAGCTCCAGGTTCATAGGCACATCGCCGAAAAGCTTACCTTCCATTCGAAGGAAGCAGACTTTGTTATCGTTCTGCCATGGCACGTAGTCACTAGGACCGACGTGGATGTTGTCATCGTCCATTCTCTGACCAGCTACGGACTGGACCGCTTCGGTCTTTGACTCCTTCTTTGAAGCAAGCCTGCTCCTGTTAAGCATGTTAAGGAAGTCAGTGTTTCCCCCCGTGTTAAGCTGGTATGTCCTCTCGAGTTTGACACCACGTTTGCGGAAGAGGTCTACAAGGGTCCTGTGGGTGATAGTTGCACCAAGCTGAGCCTTTATGTCATCACCTATTATGGGAATACCTTTTTTCTTGAATTTCTCAGCCCATTCTGGATTGCTTACGATGAAAACAGGCATATTGTTAATGTATGCAACTCCTGCATCAAGGGCACATTCAGCATAGAAACAGGTGGCTTGTTCAGAGCCTACAGGAAGATAATTAAGTAATACATCTGCACCTGACTCCTTCAATTCATTCACTACAAATTCTTTGTTGGCTTCCTTTTCAGTGGAAGGAATAAATCTCCGGTTATCGCTGTAATTTAGCATATGTTCAGAAACACCGTCAAGAATACACCCCATTTTGACGATTGCACCGGTTTTAGGCACCTCATGGCAAAATACCGCCGTACAGTTAGGTGGTGCAAAAATGGCCTCCGAAACATCCCTTCCAACTTTCCTTTCGTCAATATCAAAGGCAGCAACTACTTCAATGTCAAATGGCCTGTACCCACCAATATCCCAGTGCATAAGACCTACTGCATCTTTTTCCTCTTTGTTTTTGTAATATTCAATGCCTTGAATCAGAGAGCTTGCACAATTACCAATGCCTGCAATTGCGATCTTGATTTTGTCCATTCAACTACCTCTATAATAAAAATGATTTTTTAAAACCAATGACAGATAAATATAAGCACATTAATGTATTGTTACAAATAAAAAGTTTTCTAAATAGGGGATGGTTGCCAACTTTTATATGGGAATATAATTGCAGGAAGATGAAGCAGAGCTCGAAAGATATATTAAGCCAGAATTAAATAATATTTAACACAGTGGGTTTTGCCTTCGTTCGACAGGCGGGCGTTGGTACTTTAAGTATGATAACTAATTGCTCTATAGGAGATTTTAAGATGAAAGATATACTACACGAGATCGCAGAAGAGCTGGATAAACTAAAATCAATAGACCAAGCAATTGCTCTGGCAATAGAACTTGAAGAGGAGGGGATGGAGTATTACAGCGAAAAAGCATCCGTTATGAAGAACGAGACTGCAAGCAAATTATACATATTCCTTGCCGACGAAGAGAAAAAACATTCCGGTTACCTTATGCAATATAGGGAAAGCAAGCAGATCCCGGAAGTTGAATTCATTTATCCTAAATTCGAGGCATCTTTCACCGAGGAATTCTCAGATGAGAAACTCGAAGAAGTAGGCATACTTCTTGCAGCCTTACGGTTTGAACACAAGAGCGAATATTTCTATACAGAGCTTGCAAAAAGAGCAGAGGATGATGAGCAGCGAGCATTCTTTGAGAAGGTGGCTGCTGCTGAAAGAGGTCATTACATGATAATTGACGAGTTACTTGGCGCTGCAACTGAATTCAGAATGCAGACATGAATCAGAGGGATGTTTATGGATGATTACAAACCACTCGAGCTGGCCAAAGGTATATACTGGGTAGGTGTAGTTGACTGGAACCTGCGTGATTTCCACGGATACGAAACACCAAAAGGTGGCAGTTATAACGCATACCTTATAGTTGATGAGAAAATTGCCCTAGTAGATACTGTAAAAGCACCTTTTGCAGAAGAGATGCTCAAACGCATCAGACAGATAGTCGATCCAGCAAAGATAGACTATGTTATTTCCAACCACGTTGAGATGGACCATTCTAGCTCCATATCAACTATTATGGACATTGCGCCCAACGCAAAGTTGTTTGCATCATCCAAAGGACAGACAGGACTTTCCGAGTATTACAAAGAGGAAGGTTTTGACAAATGGGATCTGCGAATAGTTGGGACCGGGGATGAATTGAGCCTTGGTAAAAGGACTTTAATGTTCATAGAAGCCACTATGCTGCACTGGCCGGACAGCATGCAGACATATGTGAAAGAGGACAGGATTCTCTTTTCAAATGATGCTTTCGGGCAGCATATTGCAACCTCAAAACGTTTTGATGATGAAGTTGATGATGTAATGGCAGATGCGGGCATATACTATGCTAACATCCTGTTACCATTCGGATCACAGGTACTCAAATATGTTGACAAGCTGAAAAAGCTTGATGTCAACCCTCAAATGATAGCCCCAGCACATGGAGTGATCTGGAGAAAGAGTATACAGGAAATTGTGGAAGCATATGAAAAGTGGGCAAGGGGAGATACTGTCCCGAAAGTGCTTGTTATCTATGACACCATGTGGGGAAGCACTGAGAAAATGGCTATGGAGATAGTTGAAGGGGCAAGAGCAACAGGGGTAGAAGTGCGTCTGAGGCACCTGCGTAAGAACGACTGGAGCATGACCATGAAAGAACTCATGGATGCACCGGTCGTTGCGATAGGCTCACCCACAATGAACAACGGAATGTTCTTTACCGTGTCCGGATTTCTCAGTTATATGAAAGGACTGCGACCCAAAGGCAAGAAATACTTCCTGTTCGGCTCTTACGGATGGGGCGGCGGGGCTGTAAAGGGAATGGAGAAGGAGCTGGAAAGCGGAAAATTCGAACTTGCCATGGAAAGTATGCAGGTTAAATTCAGACCTTATGAAGAAGATAAAAAAGCTTGCCGTGATATCGGCTACAAGCTTGGTGAAATGGCTAAAGAGAATGCAAAATATTAAATTAATGGAAATTAATGTTGATATGAAAATACCGAGAGTGTTAAAATGAGATTCGAAAATGATCTAGAAGCCGAATTCTATGACAGGTCAAAGAAAAATGCGGAAACGACCGGATACAAACTCAATACTGACTGGGATGTTATCACAACTGCCGTAAAGGGCATTTGCAACAATAAGAAACAGTATGGTGAATGGTACTGCTTCTGCCAGAAAAGAACCGGAGACAAGGAACAGGATAAAAAGATTATCTGTCCGTGTGCTGCAAGAGCCAGAGATGTTGAAATGCGTGGCGCATGCAAATGCGGACTTTACATAAAGTAACTTAAAATATTCTTTTTGATTGGTGAAAATGGAGTTGTAAATACTCCTGATAATCTTTTTTCCATATCTAATATCCTAATTCATATGACAGCGGAAGAGGAAAACCTGGAAAAAACAGAAAATGAAAAAGACACTGGAGATAGTCCAAGAGACAGGAACAGATTATCCGATATCTGCGCGGACATAAAGATCAGCCAGATAATGTCAAAAGAGGCCACTATCATAAAGGATGATGAACCTATTGAAGCTATCATTGAACTCATGGCAAGGACACCTTACCACAGTTTCCCCGTCCTGAATTCAGATGGGGAACTGGTTGGTGTTATCGACCAGGACACCATACTTGAATTACTCTTTTTTGAAAGAAGCCACCGAGACCACCATACCCATTTGATGGCCATAAAGGCATTGAGTGAAGAAGCAGCCACCCTTATGGTGCATCACCCGGTCACAATTTTCCATGATGCCAGCCTCTGTGATGCAGCGGACCTCATGATAAAACACCATATTGACCGCTTATGTGTTGTTCACGATAAAAAACTGCTTGGTGTCGTTTCAAAATCAGACATCATTAAAAAGATATACGAATTACGGGGAAAATGACCAATGGAAACTCTTCTCCAGATAATGGTCATACTGTTTTTGGCAAGGATCTTCAGTGAATTTGGTGAAAGACTTGGGCTGCCCGGTATCGTTGGAGAGATAGGGGCCGGGTTTATCTTTGCACTTGTTTTAAAGCCTGCTGATATTGAGACTTTTTCATTCTTTGCCGAACTGGGAGCTATATTCCTGCTATTTACTGCAGGTTACAAAGAAGTTCATGTAAAAGACCTGAAAGCTGCATCAACAAGTGCACTTATTCCTACAGCATCACAAATAATTGTTGCATTTGGCTTGGGATTCATGCTCGGGGAAATGTTTGGTTTTGGGTTTGCAGAGAGCCTTTTCATGGCTGTTGCCTTCAGTCCTACAAGCATCAGTGTTGTAGTTAAAACGTTGATAGATACTGATTACCTATCAAGTAAACCAGGTTCAATGATGCTGACATCAGCAGTATTCGATGATATTATTGGCATATTCCTGTTATCCATTGTAATATCCGTTGCAACAATCAGCCAGTTCCCGTCGGGTATTCAGATACTCTTGACCCTAGGGCAGATAGTGGTGTTCATACTTATCATGGGCTTTTTGGGATGGAAGATATTTCCCTTTCTTTTTAAGTACATTCAAAAAATGCACACAAAAGAATCACTGTTCTCTTTTGTGCTACTCATTGCACTGTTCTCGGCATACCTGGCCGAGGTCTTTGGGCTGCATGCCGTCATTGGTGCTTTTTTTGGCGGGATAATCCTCTCAGACCTGCCGCTTGCAAAGATAGAGACCGTACAGAAAAAGGTTAGTGGTATTGCCTATGGATTTTTTACACCCATGTTCTTTGCTTTCATCGGGCTTTCGATGAAAACCGAAGTATTATTCACAGCAGGGACTTTTACTATCCTTGTTATCATATTTGCCCTTTCTGGAAAACTGATAGGAGGATTCATTGGTACTAAACTGGCAGGTTTTACTACAAAGGATAGCCTGATATTTGGAATAGGCATGATGCCGCGTGCAGGAGTTGAACTTGTGGTCATAGCCATAGGAAAAGAACTTGAGATAATCAGCAATGAAGTATTCTCTGCCATTGTATTGATGGTTGTCATTTCAATCATTATTTCCCCCATACTACTGGAAATGTCCATCAGATACAAAGAAAAAGGATTAATAGCATCTTAGTAGGCAAATATCCGGGACAACAATTTACTTAAATTATTGAATTAGATGATTAATAAGGACCATCTTTTGGTAAAGGAGGGAGTATTATAACTAATAATATGGGATTTTGTAAGTTTTCCAATAATGACAGAAAAGAAGATAGCCTGGAAGAAGACACAAATCCGGAAATTGTGGAATGCAATACCGAATCAATAGATATGGACAAAAAGATGGAGCTTCGTATTAAAGCCCTTGAGGGATTGGTGAACAACAGCGGAATGATAGCATTCCTGCGCAGCCCGAAGGAAGATGCACCGTTTGAATTCATTTCTACAGGAATAGAAGCTCTTGGATATAAGGTTGAAGACTTCACTTCCGGCAAAGTTACATTCAAAGACCTTATACACCCCGATGATGCTGACCGCATACACCTGGAACTTATCGAGAATGCATTGGAAGGCGCGAATGACCTCAGGCAGACATATCGGTTCAGAACGAAAAAAGGGCATGTGCGGATAGTAGAGGACAGAACCGCTATTATGAGAGATGAGAATGGAAAGGTCATATACTATCAGGGAGTTCTGGAAGATATAACCGATAACCAATGACCTGAAATAAGGCAGGTGTGAGCATATCCCGCGTTTTTGCAATAAGCGAAACTTTCTACGATATAATATTCACTAAAGGGAAACCTATTTCTGCCTGCCCGGGCGGAGCTATGCTCAATAGTTCTATCTCACTTGGACGGTCAGGTGTTCCGGTTTCACTTATAAGTGAGTTTGGCCGTGACAATATAGGAAATATTATATTTGAATTTCTCAGGGATAACAAAGTATCCACCGATTATCTCTGCCTGTACGACGGAAACTCGCCTTTATCACTTGCTTTTTTAGACAACAGGAATGATGCTACCTATGAGTTCTACGAAAAGTTTCCAAAAAAGCGCCTTCTAATAGATATCCCATGCTTTTCTCCGGATGACATTGTAATGTTTGGCTCCATCCTGTCTGTTACAAAGGAAGCCAGGACTAAGCTGGAAGAATTAATCAATGCTGCAAAGAATGCCGGCTCCACTGTCCTGTATGACCCAAATTTCCGGTCATCACAACTTTTTAGGATAGAGGAAATAAGATCCATGATATTCGAAAACATAGCATACTCAAATATTGTAAGAGCTTCAGATGAGGATATGAGAATGATACAGGGTTGCAGAAGCTCAGAGGAAGCATACGGGTTCATAAAAGAGAATGGCTGTGATTACCTTATATATACCGCAAGTTCCGATGGCGTGTATCTGAAGACACCTTCATGTTCAAAATACTACAAAGTCCCTGCAATAGAAACTATCAGCACAGTGGGTGCAGGAGACAGTTTCAACGCAGGCATTGTCTACATGTTGCATGCAAGAAAGGACAGGAATCTGGAAAATATTACTGAGCAGGTATGGGATGAGATTATCGGAAAAGCGATTGATTTCTCATCTCACGTATGCATGAGCAATGAGAACTATATATCCCACGATTTTGCCAGGTTTCAAAAGGATATATCGCCAGTAACAATTATAGTATAAAGTATCCTATTATACAGAAAAGCACACAGGGAGTAAATAGAATGGGAAAAGCACCCACGGAAATCGAGAATATATTCAAGGACCTCCAGAGTTCCGAAACCGGGCTTTCCATGCAGGAAGCCTTTGAAAGGTTGCAGAAGTATGGAAAGAACGAACTTGAAGAGAAAAAGAAAACTACTGCTTTGAAGGTCTTTGCCAGCCAGTTCATGAACCTGATAGTCTGGGTACTTGTAGCTGCTGCCGTTATTTCCCTGCTAATAGGCGAAGTGATTGATTTCTGGGTGATAATGTTCACAATTACCGTTGTTATTGTACTTGGTTTTATTCAGGAGTACAGGGCTGAAAAGGCAATGGAAGCTCTCAAGAGTATAGTACAGCCCGAAACAACTGTAATCAGGGATCGTAAACTTAGGAAAATACTCACCGAGGAGATCGTTCCCGGTGATGTGCTTGTCCTTGAAACAGGGGACAAAATCCCTGCAGACGCCGTCGTTTTTGAAGTTGTTGCCCTGAGAATAGATGAATCCGCCCTGACAGGGGAAAGCGTTCCTGTCGGTAAAGCCAAAAGTGAGAATATCTTTGCCGGTACCCAACTGGTACACGGAAAATGCAAGGCAGTGGTAAATGCAACAGGAATGCAGACAAAGATTGGCCAGATAGCCAGTCTTATACAGACAAAAGAGGAAGATACTCCCTTACAGATCAAGATAACAAAACTATCCCTTATCCTCGCAGTACTTGCAATATTTGCCTCTGCAATTACTTTTGCCATAGGTATTGCCATAGGCGCCCCACTTGCAGATATGCTGCTAATCTCACTTGCACTCGCAGTGGCAGCAGTGCCCGAAGGGTTGCCCCTTACACTTACAATAACCCTTGCATACGGCATGAAGAAAATGGCAGGACATAATGCCATTATAAGGAAGATGCTTGCTGTTGAAACCCTTGGATCCACAACAGTCATATGCACAGACAAAACAGGCACCCTCACCAAGAACGAGATGACCGTGGAAAAAATACTGGTCAGCGGAAACGTGCTTGAACTGACTGGTGCAGGGTACGTGCCAAAAGGAGAGTTCCTGAAAGGAGGTGATGCCATCGATGTGACAAGTGACCCTACCTCTGTCAAATTGCTAACTTCCATTGCCATGTGCAACAACTCTGCCATAGAAAAGAGACAGGATAAATGGGAAGTTATCGGCGACCCTACAGAAATAGCACTTACTGTTGCCGCTGCAAAGGGAGAACTGTGGAAAGATGAACTGGCAAAGAACTATGAGATGATCGAGGAGATTGTTTTCACATCCGAAAGAAAACTCATGACAACAGTCCATAGAACAGGAAATGGAATGATATCATTCACAAAGGGAGCGCCTGAATTTGTACTTCCCAAATGCAGCAATATTGAAAATAAAGGTAAGTTATACGCCATGAACCAGCAGGACATGGAAACAATACTGGAACAGAACCTCGAATTTGCAAGTTCGGCATATCGCGTGCTGGCAGTTGCATGCAAAGAAAGTCCAGGAGAGGAACTGGACGGGGAATTTGAGAAAGATATGACTTTCCTCGGGCTTGTTGCCATGATAGACCCTCCGCGTGAAGAGGTAAAAGGTGCTATGGAAATGTGCAAAGAAGCCGGTATCCAGGTTATTATGATAACAGGAGATAATCAGGAAACTGCAAAAGCTATAGCCAGGAGCATCGGACTTTTTGAGGAAAAAAAGGGATGCGGAGTTTATGAAGATGAAAAACTGCAACGTATAGCAGCCGACTGTGCAGTCACGGGAGATGAGCTTAACGAGTTGAGTGATGAAGAGTTTTCAATCGTTGCGGAAAACATCAGAGTGTATGCAAGGACAATGCCGGAGCAGAAGCTCAGGATCGTTGATGCCCTGCAGAGAAAAGGACATATTGTTGCCATGACAGGGGATGGTGTCAATGATGCGCCTGCACTTAAAAAAGCAGACATCGGTATTGCTATGGGAATCAAAGGTACTGATGTTGCAAAGGAATCAAGTGTAATGATCCTGCAGGACGATAATTTTGCCACAATCGTGGAAGCGGTGAAAGGTGGGAGAACAATCTACAATAATATAGAGAAGTTCATAACATACCTTATATCAAGGAACTTTACCCTGATCATACTTATTATGGCGGGCATCAGCCTTCTTGGTTTTGACCTCATCCCGCTGCTGGCACTACAGATACTTTTTATCAATATGTTCAACGAAATAATGCCTGCAATCTCACTTGGACTGGACCCTTCTGAAGACGGAATCATGAAAAAGCCTCCACGGGACCCGAATGATAATTTCCTGAAAAAAAGGAACCTGTTCCTGGTAATCTCTCTGGCATTCATAATGGGAATAGCATCTTTCCTTGTATTTGCCCTGAGCGACCCGGCAGGCGACACTGTCATGGCGAGAACGCTAACATTTGCAACCGTGGTCAGCATGATACTTTTCATACCGCTGGCATTCAGGTCACTTGAGCGATCCATCATCAGTATAGGCATCTTTACCAATAGACTCATGATAGCAGGCGTGCTAGCTACGTTCTTTGCCACTGTGTCAGTCATGTATATCCCCCGCCTGAACGAAGCATTCGGATTGGTGCCATTATCTCCGGGTGAATGGATTATGCCCATTGGTGTTGCTTTTGCAACATTCCTTTTCGCGGAGGGTCTGAAATACATTACAGGTCGCAGAAACTTAAATTGGAATTAGAGAATGGTACTTGAAAGCAAGACCATGATAGAAATTACAACTGTAATATACTAACATATATATATTTTAATTGCCTTTTATATTATGGTGAAAATCAATGTCGCTTATTACATGGTCCGATAAATACAGTATGCAAATAAAAGAGATAGATGACCAACACAAAGTCCTGGTAGGAATGATCAATGATCTTCATGAAGCCATGAAACAGGCAAAAAGTAAAGAAGTATCCCTGGAAATCATCAATAAAATGGCAGAATACACTAAATTCCATTTTTCCACTGAAGAGAAATACATGCAGCGCTTTGCATATCCTGATTATTCTAACCACAAACTTGAGCATGAAAAATTTGTGAAAAATGTGCTCAAATTCAGGGATGAATATGAGAAGGGGAAAGCTGGAGTCAGCTACGAAATACTGAACTTCCTTAAAGAATGGCTTGTAGGACATATCCAGTTAACAGATAAGAAGTATGCACCTCTGTTTATAGAAAAAGGCGTTAACTAATTTTTTTATTTGTTTTCAAAATCTTATTGCAAAACCTATTAATCCGTTAAACCTAATAATCCAACAGATGACAATACAGGAAACCGACGGATGTCAGGAGCCTTACATACTTCCAGATGAAACAACTCTGAAAGTCCATGAGGTCATGAAAGAGAATGTTGACACTCTGGTTTCCCTTTTTAAAGTGCTTTCAGATCCTGTCAGGATACGTATCCTCAAAGCCCTTCGGGTTAGTGAGCTGTGCGTCTGCGTTCTAGTGGAAATTACTGATTATAAACATTCTGCACTCTCATATCACCTGAAATTGCTCAAGGATGCAGAATTGGTGGATTCAAGACGGGACAAGAATTTTCAGATATATTATCTTACAGAGCCCGGGGAAAAAATGTTGAGGACAATTGAATCCTCATTCAAGAAAGAGATATGAGTTTACAATTTCTCTGTAGGAAGAGCTGTATTGAGTTTTACGTAATTGACACCTTTTAGTGCCATTGTCCTTTCTGCAACCGCTTTTACCTCTTCGCCTTCGCCATCCAGTATGATGACTTCCAGACAGTTGTCGTGGTCAAGATGAATGTGGACAGAAGACTTAATAATATGAGAATAATCATGCTGTATTTCAGTTAGAGCACTTGAAAGGCCACGTTTTGTATGATCATATATCAAAGTTATAGTACCTACACGCCTGCCTTTCACATCACTCATCCATTCATAATGAGTAATATAGTTCCTAATTGAGTCCCGTATTCCCTCTGAACGGGATGAGTAACCCCTCTGTTCGATGATCGTGTCAAATTTGGTCAGAAGATTTTCGGGAAGCGATACCCCTATGCGCATAAGTTCCTGTTCCATATGATTCACCTATAATCATTCATACCATAATAACATTTAGTATGCAGTAATAATACTTTTATTATACTTAAATTAAGACATAAATAATTATAGAACATCTGGTATAAAGAGTAACCAACAAAGCCATTAACAAAAAGAGGATGCATATGAAAAAAGAACAGTTGTACTCAGGAAAAGCGAAGACCATCTACAAAACTGAAGACCCGGAAAAACTTATATCCGAGTTCAGGGACAGCCTAACGGCATTTGATGGCAAGAAGAAAAGTGAAGCTAAGAACAAGGGTTATTTCAATGCCCAGATATCAAAAAAAATCTTTGAAATGCTTGAAGATGAAGGAATTCCTACTCACTACATAAGCATGGTATCTGACAATGAGATGCTTGTTCGTGCTGTCGAGATAATACTGATCGAAGTAATTCCACGTAACATTGCTGCGGGCTCCATTACACGTAAGTATCCTATTAAGGAAGGTACTGTATTCAAAACACCTGTACTTGTGATGGATTACAAGAGCGATGAGCATGGCGACCCTATGATTAACGAAGATATCGCAGTAGCCATGGGAATTGCCACCTATGAAGAGATTGCTCAGATCCGCACTATGGCCCTGAAGGTCAATGATATACTTGTAAAATACCTTGATAAAAAAGGGTTTCTACTCCCGGATTTCAAACTTGAGTTCGGAAGGGTTGACGGCAAGATCGTTGTAGCAGATGAGATATCATGCGATACATGCCGTCTCTGGGATAAAAGCACCGGCCAGTCTATGGACAAGGATATTTTCCGCTTTGACAAGGGAGACCTTTCCAAGGCATACGAAGAAGTTGCCAGGCGTATAGTGCCTGAGATCTTTGAATAAGCACACACATTTTGCTCGTAATGAGGGGATATGATGGAAAATTACGATGTGATAGTTGTGGGTGCAGGTATAAGCGGACTTTTATCCGCTCTCACCCTTTCTAAACACGGAAATAAAGTACTTGTACTTGAAAAAAACAAATTTGTTGGCGGCAATTGTAACAGCTACGTGGTTGATGGTTTCCAGGTAGATACAGGCGCTCATGCAATCACACACCTTGAAGTAGGACCTCTAAGAAGGCTCATGGACAATTATTTTGATTACGTTCCGGTCTTTGAGGATTACGGAAACTATTACATCAGAACTGAGAACCAGTTCATGAAAGTTCCTTCAAATATCAAGGAATTTGTCACATTCGATATTCTTCCGCGCAAAGATAGGATAGTTCTCACGCAGGCCATCACAAAGGCACTTACTCTTTCTACATTTGGGACTGACCTGGCAAAACAATCAGTGTATGAATTCATGCCAGGCAACCTTTCAGCAGATACATATGATTTCGTCAATACCATCTGTCACTTCCTTTCTGGCAAGGATATGAAACAGACATCTGTGCAAAGGATTCTTGCAGGCAGCAGTTTTGTGCGCGACAGTGTGCCGGAAGAGCAGCTTGAGAATATAATGAAATCAAATGAGAAGATGGCTGTGGAACCTGTCCCCAGATCCATACTGCCACCAAACCTGCATGCTTCATTGCAGACAAGGATCAATAAAGTGTCAAATCCATTTACGTCTCTTGGGAGACTTGCAACAAACAAGGTCGCCTATTCCCAGGGTTATCCCAGAAGAGGATTAAAAGCACTTCTCAATGCCCTTTTGTTCTCACTTCCAAAGACAGTAGAGATAAAAACCGGCTGTGAAGTAAAGAAGATACTAACGGAAAAGGGTAAGGTTACCGGTGTGGAGGCTGATGAAGTATACAATGCCCAGAGGGTAATATACACAGGATTTGTCACCGACTTTCCCTCCATGATCGAGAGTCTTCCAAACTCTTACATCCAGGAACTCAAGGGTGTTGTACATACCAAGAGCCTGACCGCCTGGACAGGGCTTGATTCTGTGATGGAGGAATTCAGCTATATTGGATCAGAAATCTGGTTTAAAAACGCACCCTACTGGGCCATGCCCATCAGCAATTATGATGCTTCGCTGGCGCCAAAGGGTAAACAACTTGTGGGCTTCACATTCATAATTGATGGGAAAAAGAGCGAAGACAGCCAGATAAAAAAAGCATATGAGACCATATATAATGCAATTCCGGGAATTGAAGACCATATCGAGATGAAGCACAACCAGATAACCATCCCCGAAAAGGCAGCTGTGACAATAGATGGTTATTTTGCCGATGTGAGAACACCCATCAGAGGGCTTTATACAGCAGGCACCGATACGGATAAAAGAAGTATGGGAATTACCCGTGCGGCATATTCGATAATAGAATTACTTAAAAAGATGAACGAAGATGGATGCCTTCATAAGTGAGAAGGAGAAGGTTATTACCTTCTCAAGATCATTGTCCTTAACCTGTCGGCCGCATGTTCAGACTTGTCGGCAATATCACCAATACTCCTCACAAGGCGAGCCAGGTGATATACACCAAGTGCCCCGATTGTATCTTCATTTCTGAAAATCATTTTTGTCAGGTCTTTTTCGATAACATCTACCTGATGTTCCATTTCCTCTACTTTTACTACAAGATGAAGCGTGTCTTCAACATCCCTCTTACTGAAAGATGTTTCCAGTAATTCGCCAAGAGTTGAGACAAGATCTTCATACAATTCCACTGTTTCAAGTGTCTTCGCCATTAACTCCCTGAATCCGTCACGTATATCATCAGGTGCCTCGAACTTCCTTACAGTAAGCCAGAATGATACCTCCTGGGCATCATCTGATATTGAGTCCTGTGGTTTGAGGAAGTTGAGCAGGTCAATTACATGCACGGGAAGCATTATGGATGAGGACAGCTCGGAGCGGATAGTTTGTTTTATGACATCAGCTTCGTGTTCAATGACATCGATCTCATGGTTTAATGCCTCTACTTTCTCCATGTCACCATCGCAGAAAGCGAGCAGGGATTCATTAAGTTTCCTGACACAATCGCCGCCTTTGTTGGCATGCATTACCAGTGGTTTGAAAGGAGAACTCGCAAATATGTTCAATACAGAACGTATATACTCTTTTTTTATCATATTCCAACTCCCAATAGTCCCGCAAATATTAACGCAGATGTAAGTGCCGCCACTGGCACAGTAACTATCCAGGAAACAGCTATCTTACCGATAACACTTAAATCAACCGCTGCAAGACCGCCTGCAAGACCAACACCTATAACAGAACCCACGAGGGTGTGTGTCGTTGATATCGGCAGGGAACTGTAACTATGAAGGACCACCACAGAAGCTGTGGCAAATTCTGCTGAGAAACCTCGTGTCGGAGTCAGTTCAGTTATGCGAGTACCGATTGTTTCGATCACACGGTGCCCCCATGTCGCAAGTCCTACAACCATCCCCAACCCTCCAAGAACCATTACCCAAATAGGAATGTTAAGACCTGCCATACCAAGTGCGTTCAATCCTGCATAAAGCGGACCGATTGCGTTTGCCACATCATTGGAACCATGTGCAAAGGCAATGTAACATGCGGTCATTGTCTGAAGAAAGACGAATTTTTTCTCAATACTGTAAGGGTCATCCGCTTTTTGCAGAATGAAATACCGGATAAAAGAAAATATGATATAAGCAAGCAATGCACCAAGAAGTGGTGAGACCAGCCAACTGCCAACTATTTTACCAAGTACCGACCAGCTGATCTCTTCAAAACCAATGATGCCTTTATATGCTGCCATCAGACCAAATCCAAGAACTGCACCCACAATAGAATGAGTTGTTGATACGGGCAGATTATAAAAAGTAGCAAGAGTGATCCAGAAACCTGCTGCAAGGATTGCTGCAAGCATTCCAACGGCCACAAGATGCGGATCTATAGCACTGATGGAATCAACAGGTACAATACCTTTGGCAATAGTGGACGTGACCCTTTTACCAAAGAATACGGCACCAGCAAACTCGCAAATACCTGCGATGATTATTACCTGTTTGATAGACAGCGCCCCACTGCCTACTGACGTTCCCATGGCATTTGCAAGGTCGTTGGCACCTATGTTCCATGCCATATACAGACCTGCTGCAACCAGTAACAATACGAGAGGATCAAAAAGACTCATCGATAATATTCTCCACTATATAGATGTAGTATGGCAAGGGAAACCACTGACATAAATGTGCGTGCCATATTATATATAGTGCTATATAATCTATATAGACATCATTTAAAGAAAGAATCAAGTGTCCGCTGGAAGCGGATATCTGGTAATAGAGAGGTTTTTGGCATCCATTGCGAGGAAGAGGTATTCAAACGCATTGAAATATCTGCAAGTGCCAGTTCTACGGACTCAAATCTCCGGACTTCACTATTGAAAGCTTTCCTGACACCTTCCCTGACAACCCATACACCAAGAGGTGCCCAGTATTCAGGCCTTATCTCCCTCACCATGAATACAGTTGCCTGCCTGTGTATGGAATGAAGATATTCAAGAGCACCCAGGCGAGCCGCATAATAACCGCCTGCAAGATTAGAATAATTCTTTTTCCCACTAAAGCCCTCGTTATCTGCTTCAATCCACGTGTTCCCTCCTGACCAGACGGTACGTGGCATCCAGACTTCTATTAATTCAAATGAGAACATACGGGGAATGAGAACGATCTCAAAGTGGTTGCCAAATACACCGCCATTGAAAACCTGAACTTCACTTAACTGCTGGTAGTCCCTTATACCTCTAAGAAGGTCTTTTCCCACCATGTCATCAACTGCAGTTATGGACCATCGGGTTGGAACCAGTTTTCTTTCCTGGCCCAAAAGCCCGATCGAAAGAAGGCGGGTGATGTGTTCCGCCGGGATATTACTGTCCCATAATTCAGATATTGCATCCTTTGCAAGTGCATCGGTGTCATAGACCAGAGCATCCACTTTCTTTGGGACTTTGGGATTCTCCGTTATATCGAATTTTTTCAGGTCACCTGAAGGACCCATAGGCGTCAGGACATTATCGAACTTGAGCTTGTTACTTATGGGTTTATTGAACCAGGCTTCAGTATCCACTGGTTTTTTTGAAAGAGCTAGCTCCTGTGATCTCTCGATCAAAGGATTATCAGGTAAGTGGGCATTTTTCACATTAATGCCGGTATTAGCCCTTACAAGCTGGGAACGGGAGGATATAACATCCTGTATATTCATTTTTAGCAAAGCTTTAGGGTCTTCGAGTAACATTGCCTCATCCCCACCAAGCTGGGGCGGTATCATGGGGCCTGCCCTTACCTCCGGATAATTGTATCTCCCTACAAAAACCGATGGAGGAGATGCTCCAAAAATAGAAGTTTCACCTGAGGATTTAGGGATTACAGATTCTATAGACTTGAATTTTTCCAGGATAGGGCATCTTGGCCTTCCACAGAGACCTTTCCCCTTACATTTTATGCAAAGATTCGGAGTCAATGGTCCTCGCCATCTCCGCAAAGAACACAATAACCTGCATCAGGTTCGTTCTTATTGAGCCAGCCGGAACGTTGGACGAACTTGCAAACGTTGCACATTCCAGCAACCTGGTCCCTGGAATTCATTCCTTCAAGTAAGCTTGCAGCAAATCTTTGTATCTCCTGCTGGGCATCCTCTGAAAAATCAACCTCTGCCCCACGTTTTTCATTCAGGTACTGAGACACGGCTGCTCTTGAAAGCATCAGTACTTCCGCAACTTCCTGCTGGTTTTTCCCATGGTCCCAGATCATGCATCTTGCAAGCTCTGCACGTATAGCAGGCAGTACCCGTTGAACCATGATCTCACATGTTGTTTTCACAAGAAGCCACCTTTTTTGTTGTCATTTATTTTTATGCTGGTAATCTTCAATAGCCCGCTTAAGGGCATCAAGGGCAAAGCCCGAGCACCTGTCCTTTCCTTCAGGAAGACCATCCAGAGCAGTGATAACATCTTTATTTGTTAATGCAAGAGCTTCAGCAATCGTCTTTCCTTTTGCCAGATTCGTAACCATGCTTGATGTGGAGATAGCAACAACACAACCAAATGTCTTGAATTTGACATCTTCAATCACATTGTCTTTAATCTTGATGGAGATATTTATTATATCGCCATCTACGGTGCTTCCAATCTCACCCACACCATCAGCATCCTCTATGATGCCCACGTTTTGGGGATTGCTGAATTCCTCAATAACTTTCTTTGAATACAGACTTACTCCTCCTTACATCATTGGCTGGAAAGTGGAGACATCATCCTCAGCCTAAAAACTGTTTCCTTCAGGCTCTCAACCAGATAATCTTCATCTTCAATTGTGTTCTCTCTTCCAAGACTTATCCTCAGGGAACCATGTATATAATCGTCCTCTATATTAAGAGAGCTAAGCACATGTGATGCCTTTAAGGATTTGGAAGAACATGCTGAGCCGGTAGATACTGCAATTCCCTTCATATCAAGGAGCATTAGCATGGATTCACCCTCAACGTACTTGAAACTTAAGTTTACATTATTAGGAAGACGTTGCGTTGGATGACCGTTAAGACGAACATCCGCAACTGAGCAAAATATCTTACTTATAATACCATCACGCATTTGCTGCATGTACTTTGAATCAGTATCCAGGCGCTGCTGCGCAAGAACCATTGCCTTACCAAGACCCACAATACCCGGGATGTTCTCAGTCCCCGAGCGCATACCTTTTTCATGATTGCCACCAAAGACAATTGGTTCAATTATTGTGCCCTTGCGGACATACAGTACACCAACACCTTTTGGCCCGTGGATCTTATGAGACGAAAGGGAGAGCATATCAATCCCAAGGTCGTCCACATTTACAGGGATTTTTCCCACACTCTGTACTGCATCTGTATGGAAGTAAATATTATGTTTCTTTGCAATTTGTGCAATTTCCTTTATTGGTTGAATGGTACCGACCTCATTGTTGGCATGCATGACACTGATGAGAACTGTGTTCTCACGAATGGACCTTTCCAATAAAGACAGAACTATCAACCCCTCAGCATCAACCGGGACGTATGTTACCTCATGACCCAGGCTTTCAAGAAAAGCACACGTATTGAGCACTGCAGGATGCTCTATGACTGATGTGATAACGTGTTTTTTTCCGGAATTATGTGTAATCACACCTCTTATTGCCAGATTATCCGATTCTGTTCCTCCTGATGTGAATATAATCTCTTCTGGCAGGGCACCAATGGCATCTGCAACCTGCTTTCGTGCCGTGGAAAGAGCTTCTGCTGCCTCCATGCCAAATGAGTGCAAACTGGAGGAATTACCAAACATTTCACTAAAGTAAGGTAACATGGCGTCCACCACCAAAGTGTCCACAGGAGTGGTTGCACTATGATCCATATAGATTCGCTTCATAATATCTACAAATAGTAGAGAAGACTTGCAATAAATAAATATCCTTCAGGACTGTGTGCAGGCAGAATACATCCCGCAAAAATGTGTGGATATTCCACACATTAGAGAATAAAATCAATTTTTGATCTGATCTGGAGAAAATCCTTTTTCAATAAGAACGTCCTTCATACGGCTCAAGTGGTTGCCCTGCAATTCTACGGAATTGCCTTTTACTGTACCACCACATGCAAATTTAGACTTGAGATAAGTTGAAAGTTCATGAAGATCGATTTCATGGGCATCTAAACCATCTACGACTGTTACTTCCTTACCGTACCTTCTTCTGTTTACTTTAACAGTTATTCTTTGCTGTTCTTTTGCCACTTCTTCACATATGCAAAGCTCTTTTGGCAATCCACATACTGAACACATTTCAGAACTCATCTTGCAGTATTTCCTCCGACATTATTATCTATTTTAAACACTCCATATATGTGTATTTAACTAAAATAGATGATAAGAGTAAAACTTCGATGATATTAAAATCTAATGGTAAAGAAGTAGCAACGGACATTGATTTTGCCTGCAGCTTATTTAAGCAGGTAAAAGGGCTCATGTTCAGCAGTAAGATACATGATAACTATGCCCTTGTATTTGTTATGAAAAAAACACAAAAAGTCTCATTGCACATGCTTTTTGTTAATTTCCCCATTGATGCTATTTTTCTTGATGAGCAAAAAAGAGTCATTAAGACTACAAGCCTGCGTCCATGGCTTGGCACATGTTCCTGCAAAGATAAAGTTAAATACATCATCGAAACTACGCACGGTAAATCACAGAACATGGGAATCAGTGCAGGCGACAGATTTGAATTTGAGAATCAATGCTAATAGGAGCATAGCCGGCACATAGGCCAGAATATAGAAATCTGCCTTAAAACCTGTTCAAAGAAACGTTTATTACATTCCGGGTTCTTTAAAGCCCTGAAAAAGCACTTATTTAATTAATGTATTTAACCACTATAATTAATCATCATATTAAACCTGAGGCACATGAATGTTACCTGAAAATGACTTTAAGATCATAACAGAGAAGATGGGAAGGGAACCAAATCTCGTGGAGCAGGGCTGTTTCCTGAACCTGTGGAGTGAGCACTGCTCATATCGCTCAAGTGCACCACTGCTTAAGACATTTACAACAACCGGAGATAAGGTCATTATTGGTCCCGGAGACGACGCAGCCATTGTAAATTTTGGAAACGGGTGGGTACTTGCAATCGGGATGGAGAGCCACAATCATCCTTCATACGTAGACCCATACAACGGCTCAGCCACTGGTGTCGGTGGCATTGTGCGCGATATAATTTCCATGGGAGCAAGACCGATTGCACTTATGGACCCCCTATACTTTGGACCGCTTAACAATCCTAAGAACCTCTATCTCTTTGAACACATCATTGAGGGAATTGCAGGATATGGAAACTGTATCGGAGTGCCCGTTGTACGTGGTGAGGCATTCTTTGACAAATCATACAGTGGAAACCCACTGGTAAATGTGGTTGCAGTAGGACTTGCACGTGAAGAGAATGTTGTAACGGCCTGCGCACAAAAAGCAGGTAACAAGCTTGTATTGATAGGATCAACTACTGGAAGGGACGGACTTGGAGGCGCATCTTTTGCATCAAGGGACCTTTCGGAAGATTCAGAGGCAGAGGACAGGCCAAGTATCCAGATAGGCGACCCTTTCACAGAGAAACTGTTAATTGAAGCAACCCTCGAAGCCATCGGAAAAGGATATGTAAAGTCATGCAGGGACCTTGGTGCCGCAGGACTTGCAGGAGCAAGTTCAGAAATGGCATCGAAAGGCAACCTCGGAATGAGGATCATTGCTGACAATGTAATTCTGCGGGAGACCGGCATGGTACCCTATGAGATACTCATTGCAGAATCACAGGAACGTATGCTTTTTGAAGTAGAACCTGAAAATGTGGATGCTGTTCTGGATATCGCAACGAAGTTCGACCTTAACGGAAGCATGATAGGAGAACTCACTCAAAAGCTGAACTACACTGTTGTGTTCAAAGGAGAGATTGTTGCAGACATACCAATTAAACTATTAACAGAAGGAGCACCAACCTTTGAACGTCCATCTATGGCTCCCGCACCCCGTGAGATCGGGGAAAAACCAGATGTACCGACGGACCTTAAAAAGGCTGTTCTTGACGTACTCTCATCCCATAATGTAGCATCAAAGAGATGGATCTACAGGCAATACGACCATGAAGTTCAGGTACGTACTGTCCGAAAGCCAGGTGATGACGCAGGCATACTGCGTATTGACGGCAATGAGGGTATAGCACTCTCATGCGGCTGCAACCCAAGACACACCCTGCTTGACCCATATTCCGGCGCAAAAGGAACTGTTATTGAAAATGCCATGAACATTGCAGTAAAAGGAGCGCGAGGGATTGCTATTGTAGATTGCCTGAACTTTGGAAATCCTGAGAGACCGGACATATACTGGCAATTCAAGCACGCAATCCGCGGACTCGGAGATGCGGCAAGAGACCTGACAATACCTGTTGTGGGAGGAAATGTTTCTCTTTACAACGAAAGCGGGGAATTCAAGACCGCAATAGCTCCTACACCATCCATAGGCCTTGTGGGCTACATCGAAGATGTAAGTATGGCACCTTCCGGAATATTCACAAAAGAATGCGAGACTATAATTCTGGTAGGGGCGACGAGTGAGGAGCTTGGTGGTTCTGAATACTACAACATCATCGGAAAGGCAAAGGAAGGAAAAGCCCCACAGGTACCTGAGAATGTCACAAAGATCATAGATGCGCTCATCAGCCTTGTAAAAAGCAGAAAACTCAGTGCATCACACGATATATCACTTGGAGGAATTGCAGCTGCAATTTGCGAAATGTGTGAAACCTATGGTGCGGATATTAACCTGACCAATGTAGGAGACACCCTCCGGGCAGATGAAATCCTGTTTTCCGAATCATATGCAAGAGCACTGGTAGTTACTTCTGAACCTGATGCTGTTAAAGAACTCCTGAAGGATGTACCACATGCAATAATTGGAACTGTTGGAGGAAATGTATTGAGCATCAGAATAGGAGATTCGAAGATACAACTGACCACTGAAGAAATAAAAGAAGCAAGGGAAAGTCTCATGACATTGATGATGGAATAAACCATTATCAATCCATTGCTTAGCTCGTAATATAAACCAAATTTTACAACTGTATTTATCATTTTTTGGTTGCAAAATAAATCATATAAAGAGCAGCTAGGCCTACGACGATATAGATAATTTTTGCCACGATTCCTGTTCCCAGAAGAGCAGAAACAAGGTTAAAATCGGCTATACCCACAAGTCCCCAGTTAAGACCACCAATTATGACCAGAACCAAAGCTACTAAGTCCAAAGTTTTCATCTCAGGCAAGATACTCACCTCCCTTTAAACCCCATATACTAATAATGAATTATTGTTTTATAGATATTTATGTTTATTGAAATAGCATAATATCTGTCGGAATATTTCATGTAATTGCAAACGTTCATGGAAATGACGATTCACTTTCCTTTACTGCATCAGCATAGAGTTCCTTTAGATTTGTAGGAATGGGATTATCTTTCAATAATTTCGCAAAGAAAGCAAGGTTATGCACCATATACCGCACTGTCTTGTTGGTATAGAGATGCTTTTCACCCCCGGCTTCAATATAGCTTGGACCGGGACCTGCCGGACCGACCCAATAACTATCCACATTCGGTGGTATGGTACATCCAAGATGCGTCAGGTTGAAAAGAGTGTTTGCTGCGACGTCATGGGCTCCATCCTCATTGCCGGTTATGATTGCACCAGCTACTTTACCGTAAAGAGGGAATTGCCCAGTATCTGAGTCACTTTCCTCATAAGTACCGTCAAGCCTCTCAAAAACCATCTGTGCCACAGATGAACGCACACCAAACCATATTGGAGAGCCTATGACAAGGATATCACATGCTTTGATCTTTTCCAGTATTTGGGGCCATTCGTCCCCTTCCCCTTCATCAGAAGAAACACCAAACATGACGTTGTAGTCTGTAACTCTTACAACTTCGCTTTCAACACCAATTTCCCCAAATAACCGGACCGCTTTGTCAATAAGAGCTCTGGTATTTGAGATTTCAGGAGAACGCTTGAGCGTGCAATTGAGAAATAATGCTTTTAACCCCATATCAAAACATGAGATATTAGCACATAAATAAGTTTCCTATAGAATGCGTGAAAATGAATAAGAAATAAAACAAAAAGAGTATGAAGAATGGTTAATAACCATTCTTGAAAGAATTATTCTTCTTTCTCTCCAAAAGCGAATTTACGCAATACTCTTGTGATCTTAATGTTTACAGTGTCGCCGACTTGTGTCTGTGGTACAAAGATAACAAATCCTTCTACCCTGGCGATGCCATCTCCTTCTCTTGCGATATCTTCAATCGTTACTTCGTAGGTCTCTCCAACATCTACAGGAGCTGTTGATTCTCTGTCATTGTTATTAAACAAAATAATGCACGTCCTTTAATTCAAAACTAAGACTGAAGACCATGCTGAAAAACGCCATAGATTAAAAATCCAATTTTACTGAATCCCAGAATAGTATCAAATCTTACACCGATAAGTATACACAACAGGTATTTAAATGTTCTTGACAGGAAAACATAGTGGAGATAAAGACGGACACCATATCTTATTTATTCTTTAGAATAAAATAGGTAGATATAAATCACAATCAACTATTGATTCAAAATGATTTTTGGGATGTAAATAATGGACGAAGTACAGATCAAAGTAGAAAAAGCGCACCCTAATGATTTTGGAAGGGGAATTATCCGTCTGGACCCTACTACACTCTTAAGCCTGCAACTCTCACCAGGAGACATTGTTGAGATAGAAGGAAAGAGAAAAACCGCAGCCAAGGTATGGAGAGCTGAGAGACAGGACTGGGGACAGGGAATTGTCAGGATAGACGGATTTATCAGGCAGAATGCAGGTGTTGGAATTGGTGAGAGAGTAACTGTAAGGAAAGCCGACGTTGTAACTGCTACAAAAGTTGTGCTGGCACCTCCTGAAGGCGTCACCATGGAGTACGGAGACCATATCAGCGAAATAATCAAGCGTAATATCATGAAGAGACCTCTTGTTGAAGGAGACATAATCCCCATCATCAGTTCGATGACACAGCCTATGTCAACCCAGATGGGAGGGGGACAGGCAATACCACTTATAGCAGTGGATGCCGAACCTAAGGAAGAGATTCTTATCGTCGGAGAATTTACAGAAATTGAACTTCGCCAGAAACCTGTCCGCGGTTATGATGGTGCAACCAGAGGAATAACCTATGAGGATATCGGTGGCCTTGGATCAGAAATGCAGCGCGTCAGGGAAATGATAGAGCTTCCATTGAAACATCCTGAGCTCTTCCAAAGACTTAACATCGAACCTCCAAAAGGAATAATTCTTTACGGACCACCGGGTACCGGAAAGACACTAATTGCCAAAGCTGTTGCAAATGAATCCAGGGCAAATTTCCTCTACATCGCAGGACCCGAGATCATGGGTAAGTATTACGGTGAAAGTGAAGAGCGTATCCGTAAGATATTTGAGGAAGCTGAAGATGAAGCACCTTCAATTATATTCATAGATGAGATCGATTCCATCGCACCAAAAAGACAGAACGTTACAGGAGAAGTTGAGCGCAGGGTTGTTGCCCAGCTGCTTACAATGATGGACGGTCTTGAAGAAAGAGGACAGGTCGTTGTTATTGGTGCCACCAACCGTTTGGATGCCATTGATCCGGCACTCCGCAGACCTGGAAGGTTTGACAGGGAGATAGAGATAGGCGTTCCAGATACCGATGACCGTCTTGAGATACTGCAGATACACACCAGAGGCGTACCCCTGGCTGAAGATGTTGATCAGGATTTTCTGGATTACATTGCAAAACACACACAGGCATTTGTCGGTGCAGACCTTCTTGCACTTGTACAGGAAGCTGCAATGCGTTCTCTGAGACGTGCTTTACCTGATATCAACCTCGAAGATGAAGACATACCCCAAGAGATACTTGATACTATAATGGTATGCAAGGACGATTTTGAGAATGCACTGAGAGAAATAGAACCCTCGGCAATGAGGGAAGTGCTTGTGGAAATACCATCTGTCAAGTGGGATGATGTCGGCGGGCTTGACAAGGCAAAACAAGAAATAAGGGAAGCTGTGGAATGGCCACTTACAAGACCTGAGAAATTTGTCAGCATGGGAATTAAACCTCCAAAAGGAGTTTTACTGTTTGGCCCACCGGGTACCGGAAAGACACTAATTGCACAGGCAGTTGCCAATGAATCAAATGCAAATTTCATTAGTGTCAAAGGACCGCAAATGCTTTCAAAATGGGTAGGAGAATCTGAAAAAGCCATCCGGGAAACATTCAAAAAGGCAAGGCAGGTAGCCCCATGCATTGTATTCTTCGATGAGATAGATTCCATTGCACCAATGAGAAGCACGATGTCTGAAGATTCTAAAGTGTCCGAAAGAATTGTGAACCAGCTTTTAACAGAGCTTGACGGTCTTGAGCCTCTAAAAGAAATAGTTGTAGTCGCTGCAACTAACCGCCCTGACATTATAGATCCGGCACTCCTGAGATCAGGACGATTTGACAGAATGGTGCTTGTAGGTCAATCCACCTTAACAGGCAGGAAAGATATTTTCAGGATACATTCCAAGAATATACCCCTGGATGATGATGTAACAATAGATGATCTTGCAGCCATTACAGAAGGTTTCGTCGGAGCAGATATAGAAGCTGTTTGCAGGGAAGCTGTTATGCTTGCACTGAGAGAGAACTTTGAAGTGGAAAAAATTGGCATGAAATATTTCAGGGAAGCACTGAACAAGGTAAGACCAACGCTTTCTGAGAACATGATGGAATATTATGAGAAAATACAGGCACACTTCAAGGGCGGCATAAAGAAAGAAGAAGCAAGTTCTTATATAGGATACAGATAAATAAATGAAAATTTAAATGTGATTTTTATATCAAAGGGTGAATGAAAATGGCGAATGTCTTTGCAAAGAACCTTTCGAGCAAACAGGTAATGGCAACAGATGGAACAGAAATAGGTATTCTGTTCAATATTGTAATGGATATCAGGACAGGAGACCTTATAGACCTGATAGTTAAACCGGATATGAGTCTTGATACATCAAGATACAAAGTTGACGAACAGTATATATTATTGCCTTTTGAATCCGTCAGGGCAATAAAGGACTACATAGTTGTTGACAAGAATATAGCACGCGGATTGACTTTAGAACATAGCAGTATATAAATAATCAGGCTGCAAAGCATGATCCCACCTTTGCAGTTCTGTCACTGATTTTGATTTAGAGCAGGCTTAGATAAGATCTTTTGATAAAAGGAAATCAATGGCTTCTGCTGTACCGTCACCATATGTTGCTGTGCTGATGTAATCAGCGATTTCTTTTAAGGAATCATCTGCATTGCCTACAGCAATTGCAAAACCTGCTTCTTCAAGCATTTCAAGGTCGTTCACTGAATCACCAATGGCAACAAAATCAGAAGTTTTAAGCCCCATTAATTCTGCTATTTTAATGAGTCCTGTACCCTTGTTTATTTTCCTGCTCTTTATATGGATGGCAAAATGGGTATCAATTATCTCCACTCCGGGAAAACGTGAACCCAGCAGTTTCCTGGCGTCTTCTACATCAAAATTGTTCCTCAGTACGATTTCGGTTTTCCTGTGCACCGAATCAAGTTTCTCCAGATCAAAGGTTCCGGAAAGGAATTCATAAGCTTCTTCACATTCATGAATTACATCTGAAACAATAGGCTCCTTATCAAACCCATCGACTATGACACCACCATTCTCAGAAATGATATTGCAGCATACGCCCACAAGCTTGGCTGCGGCTTTGGCATAGCAGAGGACATTTCCGGTTGCTATCACAACAGGAATGTCAAGTGAACGCAGTTTAGCAGCGGCCTCCAGACTGAGCCTACGGTCAATGTGGGTGATAGTGCCATCGATGTCAATTACAAGAGCCTTGAATTTCATAACAAATAGATTGCAAGAGAGAGATAAAAGTGTTTTCGATGCTCAGGGTACATCAGGCAAACTGGAAATGAAAAACATCGCAAAATAAGAAATATTGACAATCTAAAATCAGATATTAAAAATGGAGATGGAATCCCCTTACGTTGATTCCCAGCTTAATTATCCGTAATTATGGATCACGCAGACCCGGAGTAGTTACCGAAATAATTGCTTCCCCATCCGGAAGGTTTGGAGAATCTACTAGTTTGACTATCCTCTTGTCACCTTTGGATTTACGCAGGTAAAGCCTGAAAGTTGCGGTGTGTCCCACAATATGGCCACCGATTGGTTTTGTAGGGTCACCGAAAAATGCATCCGGTTTGGACATGACCTGGTTTGTGACTACTACACATGAATTATAGAGATCTCCACACTTTTGCAGGCCGTGAAGATGTTTGTTGAGCTTCTGCTGCCTATCAGCAAGTGTTCCCCTACCTATGTACTCCGCTCTGAAATGAGCTGTCAGAGAGTCAACAATAAGAAGCCTTACCGGCATGTCTGTATCTTTCAATTCATTGGCAAGTTCCATCGCCGAATCAACAAGGAGTATCTGGTGATTGGAATTGTAAGCACGTGCTACATGTATGTGACTAAGGAATTGTTCGGGGTCATATTCCTGACCGTATACTTCAGACAGACCTTCTACCATCTGTTTAATCCTTTCCGGCCTGAAAGTGTTCTCAGTATCAATGATGATTACTGAACCACCAAGTCCGCCCATTTCCCTTGGCAACTGCACATTGACAGCAAGCTGATGCGCAACCTGTGTCTTTCCGGACCCGAATTCACCATAGAGTTCAGTGATTGCCTGTGTTTCTATACCTCCACCCATCATCTCATCGAACTCGGTACATCCGGTAGATAGTTTGCCCACCAGTTTCCTGCGTTCCAATACAACATCACCCGTCTCAAATCCACCTATATCAGCAGACTGGCGAGCTGCAAGAATTATTTTTGATGCCGTAGATTCACCAATCTCGGCTGCAGTTGCAAGCTCTGCCGGAGAGGATACAGCAATTGCTTCAATCGTCGTAAATCCTGCATCTTTCAATTTCTGTGCGGTTGCAGGACCTACATGATCCAGTTCTTCCAATAACACTTCTGACATTTATCTTAACTCCATGGGTGCACATGTTTTCTTCTGGTGCACAATTCGATTACCTAATTGATCTGTGAGTATATATACCTGAAGAGAGCAGGGTGAAAGTATTATTTATAACACAAAGCTTATCATTAAAAGCAGGCATTAAGGAGCAATGGCCAGAGTAGTAGTTGGCGGAACTTTTGAATGGCTCCATGACGGACACAGAAAACTTTTAAGAAAAGCATTCGAACTTGCCGAAAATGGAAATGTGGATATCGGCCTTACATCCAACGAGATGGCAAACAAGCGATCCCGCAGTGTCCCTGACTACAGCATCCGGAAGGAAAGGGTTTGTAAATACATTAATGAAATTTCAAAAAAACGGGACTATAGTATAATAGAACTTAATGACCCTTATGGGAATACCCTCGTCCAAGATTATGACTACATTGTAGTATCCCCAGAAACACATCCTGTTGCCCTAAAGATCAACAAAATCAGGAATGAGAATGGTATGAAGGACATAAAGGTTGTGAGAATTGAATACGTCCTTGCTGATGACGAAAAACCTATTTCTTCAACAAGGATAGCCCACGGAGAGATAGATATTCACGGTCACCTGAAATCTGGTTGTAGCACATAATTTTATAAACTATTTTTTACAACTAGAGACCATGGGTAGAGTATTCAACGAAATTGACACTAGGATCTTTAACAAACTTGCACCTGAACTTAGCGGAAATACTGTGTCTTCAGCAGGACACAATTATCCTTTTATCCTCAGGCCCCTGTCGCACAAAATTGCAGAGGATGGAGCAGATTTCAGGAACAGGATGGATAAACTGGACCCGGAAGAAATGGAGTACCTGTTTCAGCTTGCTATGGAAGGAAAAGAGGACATCCGCTCACTTGAAGAAGATGATATTGACACCTTCATGGAACTGGTTGAGATTAAATTATCAACTGAAAAATTGAAGGAACTTAAAGCAAAGCTGGGCATAGCATAATGAAAACATCGAAACTGCTTTTTGGAACTGCAGGAACTCCAAACAGCTCAAAAAAAAGTAACAGCATCTCAGGCATTGAAAGAATAAGAGAACTTGGACTTGGCTGCATGGAACTTGAATTTGTCCGCGGAGTAAAAATGGGTGAAGCTACCGCCCGAGAAGTATTTGAGAAATCTAAAACTGAACATATTGCACTGAGCGCGCATGCACCTTACTACATCAACCTCAACTCAGCCGAACCTGAAAAGGTAGATGCGAGCATAGAAAGGATATACACCTCCGCAAGGATAGGAAGCCTTTGTGGTGCAAAGAATATCGTGTTCCATCCTGCATACTACCAGAAGGATACATCGGAAATAGTGTACGCCAGAGTATCAGGATTATTAAAGCAGCTCACTACACGACTGGCAGATGAAGGCATCGAAGTTATCCTCCGCCCGGAAACCACTGGAAAGGCAACACAGTTCGGTAGTCTCACAGAGAGCGTAATGCTTGGCTTTGATCTTGAGAACGTGCTACCATGTATTGATTTTTCACACCTTCATGCAAGAAGCTGCGGAGAAGAGAACTGTTACGAAGAATTCATTTCCACGCTGGAACTGGTCGAAAACAAACTTGGCAGAGAAGGACTTGATGACATGCACATGCATGTATCAGGTATCGAATATGGTGAAAAAGGAGAGAAGAATCATCTTAACCTTGAAGATTCTGATCTTGAATATACCGGACTGATGAAAGCATTGAAGGACTTCAAAGTAAAAGGTCTTTTAATATGTGAAAGCCCCGATAACGAAGGTGATGCACTCTTGCTGAAAAAGACCTATGAGAACATGTGAGATTGTATGAACTTCGATTCCAATCACTGTGACTCCTCGCCTTCACTTTTTTTCATACCACCATTAACAATTCCCACATGAAGGTTTATTCCGCTCTTTTCAATATACCCGTTTATCCTATCAAGAGCATGGTCCACCATGCCACCGTGTGTGAGAATAAGGCAGCGCTGACCTGAAAGTGCATTTAGGATCGAGCGGTCTATGACACCTGCGGTGACATCAAGATAGATCTCGTCCCTTTCAGCGACTATCTTGCTTTTCTTACCCATGGCACCGACACATTCAAAACCATCTCTTTTTATGATCTTTAGAAGTTCTTCATTGTCATACCGGGAAGTGTCATAGATGCCAATCGAACCTGCCCTTAGGGCTTTCCTTCCCATCTCAACTATTGCAAGACCGTCATCGTGTATGTGAAGTACTTTACAATTTGCCGCTTCATACATAGAGTCCTGGGCAAACTCCCCGTAAAGGATACCCATGTTTATGATCTCACCTTCCTTCACTTCAGGAGGGACATCGACCCACATGAGATTCTGTGGCCTCAGAGTATGGACTAGGTCAGGAATGTCACGAGGTGGCCTCGAAGCACGTGCAATACCCCTTTTTCGGATCTCGTCGTAAATCTCAAGGGTAATAGGCCTTTTAAGGTAGGCTTCCTTTAACTTCTCAGTCTGCCTGAATATCTCCTCAGGAGTGCCTTCACTTATAACCTTACGATTGTTCATAAGGAAAACATAATCTGCCCAACCGTATGCAAGGTCAACATCATGAGTTGAGATGATAATTGTCTTACCGAAATAATTCAGTTCATTCAGGAGGTCCATAATCTCATCGGCACCCACAGGATCCAGATTGGAAAGGGGTTCATCGAGAACTATTACTTCGGGATCCATGGCAACCACTCCTGCTATTGCTACCCTCTTTTTCTGCCCGCCACTTAAATGATGAGGAGGTTTGTCCTTTAGGTGGGTCAGTCCTACATACTCCAGAGTATCATGTACTATCTTTGCAACCTTATCTTTAGGATAGTCAAGATTCGTGGGGCCAAAAGCCACATCCTGGTAAATAGTTGGAGCAAATATCTGGTCATCAGAATTCTGGAAAACGATACCCACACTTTTTCTTACTTCCCGGAGGGATTTTGAATCATATTTAAGGGTTTTCCCATGAAAGAGCACCTCACCATTCTGAGGGCGGTGAGTACCATTAAGTGTCATGAAAAGGGTGGATTTTCCTGACCCGTTGCGACCAACAAAAGCTATTTTCTTTCCCTTCTCAATCTTTATACTGATGCCATCAAGGGCCAGAGTACCATCGGGATAAGAGTAACTGAGATCTTTTGTTTCTAAAATAACCACAATTTCACCTCAAATAAGCGACATTCCCCTTGTAAGATAGAAAACTGTAAGCACAATAGTAAAATAAGCTCCAGTCAGTAAGAGTTCAGGCATCTTCACGGGTCTTTTTTCGTCATACATTATCAATTTACCGTCATAACATCTTGAATTCATAGACAGGTAGAGTTTTTCACCCTGCTCCCATGACCTTATGAAAAGATTAGCACCAAGCATCACCATAGACCTGAATGATGTCTTAAAATTCCTGTATCCCAAACGGACTTCCTGAGCATATTTTATGCCCATTGCAACATCAAGAAATACAAAGATATAGCGATACATCATCATTGAGATCTCTACAAAGGAATCCGGGAATTTTGCCTTCTTTAAAACTGCAAACAATTCTATCATTGGAGTTGTCAATGACAGGAAAAACAGGCATGACATACCGCCAATTGTTCTTGCAAGGATCAGCAGAGCCATATTCAAACCCTGTGGATCCACACCCAGAGAATAGCCAAAAACATCAAATGAAAAAATTTTAGTACCGTCTCCAAAAAAGAAGGCAATAATAACAACACTCACAAGCACAAAGCCTGCCGGAACCGCAAGTATATGGAGATAGAACCTTGCAGGAACCTTTCCAAAATGAATCGTTGTAAAACTCATACATAATGCTATTGTTAAAGGAACAAGCGGAGATGAAGATGAAACACCTGCCAGAATTCCGAAAGTTACTATAGCTAATTTCAGCCAGTTATTCCTGAACCTCAATGGACTTAATACTGCATAATCATCCAGAATGTATGTCATTTTTCAATCACGTTATTAAGAGGTAGTACGGAGTAAATTTTACTTTATATAAATAAGATTACAATTGTTAGGAAATAAGAAACTGTGCATTGTACATAAATATATCGTTATAAAACATTATCAACAAGAACTGTAAGAGGAGAAAGAACAAAAATAATAATTTTCCCGAATGGAAATTTTCAATTCTGTTTGTGATTATATTAAGAAAAATTGTAACTATTCAGCCATCCTTCCAGCACTAAAGTAAAAATCAATATACTATGACCTCATTTTAACGTTCAGAAAAAAGATTTTATTGATCAGAGGGGATTTGTATAGAACGGGAAGAAATACTTGCAGTTTATGATGCTGGTCCTGAGGCAGTCGTCGAACTTGTTACTCAGCTATTTTTGATAATAGAAAAACTGGAAGAACGTGTCAAGCATCTGGAAGAGATGCTTG
>NZ_MBKP01000056.1 GCF_002243045.1 Methanolobus psychrotolerans | reverse complement strand
ACTTCGTAGACAAGTGGATCATGGTCCGCATCGTGGTATTCAACATAATCGTCATAGCCGTCACCGTCTGTATCTTTTAATAGAGGATCGGTTCCAATTCCAAACTCTTCTCCATCACTCAGTTTGTCACCATCGGTGTCTGGGTTCAGAGGCTCGGTGCCATATTCATTTTCAGTAAGGTCGTCAATGCCGTCACCGTCACTATCGACTTCTGTCGGATCGCTTATCACCTTGTAACTATACTTGATGTACGAGTTCTCCTCCGTTTTCAGTACTCCGGTCTCCTCTCCATCGGTCAGGCCATCGCCATCGGTGTCAGGATTCTCAGGATCGGTGCAGTAAACATGGCCAAAGTTATCCATTATGCCGTGAGTCTCCACGTAGTCAAAGATACCGTCGCCGTCTGAGTCAGCCATTGAACTGACAAAGGTGACGTCGTATACCACGTCTTTATAGTCATTACCCGGTACATTATACAGGTCCTCCCAGTAGACAGTCCAGGTGTCATTGCTAATGGACACAATATAAGCGTGAGCCAATCCATCAGGATTCCTGCTGGCAGGACCGCTGAAAAATGTATATCCATATGGGTTGGTGATATAAAACATCAGTTCAGTACCCCTGGTGAAGTTTCCAAGGTTAAATTCAGTGCCTATGGCAGTATTATGTCCGTAACCAAGAGATATCTTTGTAGGACTCCATAGCCCAAACTCGTTATTATAATAATTCGTATGTGACCCAAGGAACGTTAGAATTACACTGGAATTGTACGGAACTATTAGAGTATCACCGGGCTCAGGTATGCTGGGGAGCGTGCCGTAGTAAGCTTCGTGGTTGAACTCATTGATTCTCCTGTACAGGTCCATAAGTGCAGGAACCTCGACAACACACCACATGCTCAAATGAGATACATTGGCACTTACCGAGTGATTTGCAGCGTCGACTGTGGAGGGCACCGGCACATACAACCCATAGGTCTCGTTGAAATAGCATAACGACAGGTTAGAAGCGTTAGCCACTTTTGCAGGATCATACTCTATACTGATCTCGGCGAAGTTGAACGAGTCGTTTACACTGATATCGACCAGTGGAGAAACCATGGATGAAATATTTGTATAGTATGAGGAGTTCTCCCGAGCGATACTCACATTCTGTGCCAGGTCCCCGACACCTTTGATAGAAACACTGGTATTCAAAGTGCTGTCTTCTGCGGTAGTTGTGAATGTTCTCAATCCGTCAGGAATGCCGTCACCATAGGTATCCGGGTTATTGGGATCGGTGCCGAGGCGGAACTCGCTGTCATCCTCAAGTCCGTCACCATCACTGTCTGCAAGAAGAGGGCTTGAACCAAATGTGTTTACCTCAAAACCATCTTCCAGCCCATCGCCATCGGTGTCCGGTTTAAGAGGGTCTGTACCAAGAACCTGTTCTTCAATGTTTGAAAGTCCGTCCTCATCAATATCCTCGTCTGCATCGGAAATACCGTCACCGTCAGTATCATTGGAATTGACATCCATGATAAGACCAAGATACATCAGTTCAAAGTAGTCGGTCAGGTTGTCATCATCGGTATCTTCCTTAAGAGGATCGGCGCCAATACGATATTTTGCAAAAGCAGGTAACAGGTCATTTAATGTTTCCAGCCCGTCTGGGATACCATTTCCGCTTTCATCTTCAGGGGTCAGTGTAGAGTCCGAGTCCGGGTCAAGGGGATCAAAGCCCATTGTAAGCTCAGTATCAGCAGGAAGCATGTCTCCGTCAAGCAAAAGGGTGGCAGAATATTCCCTTCCAACCATATCCGTCCCCGAAGCGGTAATATTGTTAACTGCTGATAGGTTAAGGGTAGCAGTAAAGCTCCCGTTCTCAACCGGAACAGAAGATATGTTTCCATTGTGGTTGATTGATATATTGGATATTATCAGAGTACTTACAGTGCCCGATACATTAATAGTTTCATTTGATTTTGTATCATCAGATGGAGTGTCAAAAAGGATTAAAGGCGAACCTGAAAATGAAGTGTCAACTGTTATAGTCCTTGTTTCCGTCTGGTTCACATTGCCTTCAATGTCCTGAGCATAGGCCGTATAAGTATATGTACCGTCTTCAAGATATGTAATATTGGTTTCAAGGCGATACAGACCTGCATTGTAAGATGCTTTAATTTCGTCAGGATTTAGAATTCTCTTCCATAACCTGGCTTCATCTATGGTTCCATTAAAAGTAGGCATTTCCAGATAATCATGGCCTCTGCCAATCCATAAACTGTTCCCGTTTGTTCCGCCATTCGGTACATATGAATTCACAGTTCTGACGTTATTTCCGTTGAGATAGAATTTCAACTGGTCAGTTCTTCCGTCATAAGTTATTGCTATGTGAGACCATTCATTTACTTTTACTTTTGAAGAAGCCCCACCGCCTGTCCAGCCAAACGTCTGGAATTTAAGTTCCCCGCCGGACCGTATGACCATTCTGTAGTTACTTCTTTTTGAAAGTATCCCGGATTCATAGGCAAGGTTTACAGGGTAAACCCAGGCTTCCATTGTGATCGTTCCGTTACTTTGTATAGGTATATCATATGCGGAGTTGTCCGGTATGTCCACTCTGGCATCCAGTCCGTCAAACATCATTGCATTACCGAATTTACCCTCTGTTGTCCAGCCGGATGAGCCATTGTTCAATCCCGTATTTATGTTGTATATGGTTCCGTTTCTCTGATAGGTCGAATAATCCTCCACAAAAGTTCCATTCCCACTATCAAATCTCCACCAGCCAAGAAGCGAGTTATCCCAGTCTACAAAAGCCGTTGTATTGTTTAGACTTACCAAAGATTCTACGGTAACATTGATCGGTGTATAGCTTTCAGAAATTACCGATGCATTGTCGGCGGTCGGAGCCACGAAATCGACTAACAACGGAACTGTACCATCATCATGCTCATTTAATGTTTCCAGCCCGTCTGGGATGTCATTACAGCTTTCATCTACATCAGGAGTCAGTGTTGAGTCAGAGTTAGGGTTCAGAGGATCAAAACCCAATTCAAGCTCAACATAATCAGGCAGCAGGTCCCCGTCAAGCATAATATTTGCAGAATGCACCCTTCCTACTATATCTGTCCCTGATGCCGTAATGTTGTTGACCGCTTCAAGATCAAGGGTGGCTGTGAATCGCCCGTTTTCCACGGGGACTGAAGAAATGTTTCCGTTATGATCGATTGTTATATCGGATTCTATCAGTGCATCTACTGTGCCTGATACATTAACGGTCTCAAACCTTTTATCATCTGAAAGAGTATCGAAACTGATGAAAGGGGAATCATCTTCTATCCAGTAAGTAATACCATTTTTGGTCCATACTTGAGTTATAAGCTGGTTCTCACTTTGAGGGATAACACTTTCCTGGATCAAAAATTCATATTGATTAAAATCATTTATTGAGATTATGCTTTCGCCGTTGAGGGTCAGCAGGGCGTGAACGCTGGTGTTCCCACTTCCATCACCATTTTTTGTGCACAAACTGTAATTGCCGTCAATTTCTTCCAGCGAGAAATTCTCAGTTGAAATACCAGGGGGTATGCCGGGTGTTGATGGTCCTTCTAAATAAGAAGGTCCGTGAACAGTGGAAGCTACAGCCAAGGGGCTGAAAATAGACATGATCATAATCAATACAATTGCTATTGTGGAAAATGGTCTTAGGTTCATTGTTAGTGCCTCAAATTTATATTCCACTCAATAAAAAATATACAAAATTTATAAATTTATAATGAAGTAAAGTATATAAAATTAATGAATATGTAATATTTAGGATATATAGATGAAAGTAAACTTATGTGATATACAAAAATTCCGTTACGCTCTCAAAAAATTGCATATCTATATAGTTTTAAGATGCATGTGCAGAAAATAATACTCTCATACAAGGCGACTTACTGCCAATGAAAAAAGGGAAGCCAATTTAAGGCTCCAAAAAGTTTCCGGCTATATGGATTGCAGACACGACAAGCTTTACTTCACAAAGTAATCCCTGTGTAGGACTAAATCCTGCATGTAGAGATTATCGGGATATGGACAGCGTCAGGAGTTGTTAAACCCTCAGGTAATCTGTCATTTCCTCCCCACACCCTTAAAGAACATATAATTAAAAGTCCCGTACTCCGCCGCTGTCCTGTGCAGATCCTCGATTCCCCTGTCAAAGATCTCTGCCTCAATAATACCCATCTCAATTGCATCCTTCCTGATACCTTCCACCATTGGGATGATGGTCTTTCTGACAAAACCTTCCTCCATGTGCGGACGGCTGGAATCACTGTAGGCCATACGGGGAGAAACAGTAATGTCGGAAAAGCCTGCCTGTTTGATAAGTGGATAAACCTGCCTGCCGATCAGTGAATCGCCTCCGAGCCTTGCCTGCACTTCAACAAGGCTGTTCCAGGCTTTCACTGCGTCTTTGGTTCCGGGGTGGAAAAAGCATGAGCCGTGGTCGCCTTCGATAACTGTGATGGTGCCGCCTTTTTTGAGCACTCTGCGCAGGTTTGCCAATGCTTTGACTGGTTCTTTGAGGTGTTCGAGCACGAAACAGACGAAAACGTGGTCGAAGCTCTCATTCTCAAATGGGAGGTTAAAGATGCTTTCCACACGAAAGTCCACATTTGTAACTCCCTCTTTTGCGGCACGTTCTTTAGCTTTGTTCAGGGATTCTTCTGATATATCAATGGATGTTATCTGTGCCTGGGGGCTGTTCTTTGAAAGGATGACTGTCTGTGCACCTATACCACATCCGGTCTCAAGCACTTTACTGCCTGCGGGGTATTTTGTATCGCTGTGCAGGAGTTCTTCCAGTGTGTTTGCCTGGTCGCTGAGGCGGACAGATTCCCTTTCGGAGTAACCGTGGACGTAATCGTGGGAGGCCATGATGAGATATTGTATAACTCTGCATAAAAATATAGAGGTTTTGTATCTTGAATTTATACCTTCATAATAGTTACACTTCTAACTGTCCTTTTTTATCAGAGCAAAATGTATGTGGCTCTGTATAACAATTGGACTTGTTTTAGTCAGTTATACTTTATTACATCAGTATTAAAAACAGCACTTTATCAGGCACTTTTTCTCGGAGTGAGGAATTTAAAATGTTCTTAAGCATTCTTTCCCTTCAACCAAAGGAGATATTAAATGACAGGTATAACAATAAATTCAAGAGGTCATGTGAATTATATATAGCTAACTCTTTATTTCTCTATTTCATCAAAAGAAGAACATAGTCCTTCAGCATTTCAAGACTTTTTGTATAACCCTTTGACTTTCGTCTCAATCATACCAGAAATGCCTAAATATGCTATTGTACCCTTCCACTGCAAATACTATCGTACCCCCTCATAAACTCAACGGTATCGAATTAGTGCAGTACTGAGGCTGAATAGTTACCTTCCTTTTAAGATAACGGTCGCATTGCTTTAACCTATCATATCCAAGCATTATTCCCAGTATGAAATCTTCTTCCTCCGTGTAGTTCGAAAGGTTTTTATTTCCAATTTCCCTGAGCACATTTATGCACCTTTTGTCTCCAAAGAACACATTTATCTTTTGTTCAGAAGCCTGCCGGATCAGATAGCTAACTCCTTTTTTTTCAAGCAGGCCTATTATTTCATCCTCAAGATAAACACTAGCAGTATGAAGTATAAGATGCCTCAGACCTTTCTGATATTCATATAGGTGATGCCTTAGAACCTGCATATTACCATTAAAAGATGCATTCAGCATAAAATGCTCCTCTGTTATCTCATTCACTTTAATTACACCTGCCAATTTTACAATAATTTTTTAATTTCCTGTTAATTCTCTGTTATTTTTAAAATATTCTCTGTCCAATCTCTGATCTGACCCAGGTTTTTGTCCACATCTCCGTCAATCTTCAGCCCCTCTATAATTATTTTTGCACCACTGCTTTCCAGTCTTGCTTCAAGAATGTCCACTGCCTGGCAGAAAAACACGTAGGAACTGTCTCCAGGACCAAAACATGCGGCTTGTTTTCCTTTCAGGTCTATTTTGTTCATCTCCTTCTCAAAAGAAATGAAATCATCCTGTAATTCTCCTTCTCCCCATGTTGAACAACCCAGAATTATCAGGTCATAGTCTGGCAGATATGAAGTCTGGACATCCGTTACTTCTGCAAGCTTAACTTCCATGTTTTGTTCGTTGAACATGCTTTCAATTTCCTCTGCCACTATCAATGTATTCCCCGTAGTTGTTCCGTATATGATTATTGTCTTTTTCATAATTAATCTCCTGTCCGGTATTCATTTCCCGTGCGATCATTTTGCTTTAAATCAGTCTTCTTTGTCGGATTGTCTTGAAGTATTCACATCACGCCATAATCTGAAATGTCTGAAACGCTGGTGTGTCCTTCTTGATAGTTTCCATTCCATGATACTGACTCCATTTTTGACTCAGAACTTTGATAGTTGCTCCGGTTTTTGTTTGATCCGACTCGATTAGTAACTACTACTTTTAGTAGTAAGTCCTACTAAATAACGCATAATATATAAAGTTTCGTATATGCAATATAACTACATAATCGAATGCAGCAAACTATAACCATTTTTCCGGTTAAGCTGAACATCTCTTAAAAGGAGCATGAATCCCTCGGTATTTTCCATATACTGATTCCAAAAAATATATCGAATAACTGCAGTAATAGGAATGGTATAGGGTTACCTATATTTAATAGCAGCAACTATTGGGAATTCACATCATCAAAAGTGCAACCATTATCTGATAGAATAGATCAAAATCAGATCTAGATACATAATTCTATCCTGAAGGATGGCGATGTTAATTGTCATAATTATTTGCTCATATCAAAAATAGTAAAATGGTTGGGTGGACCATGCTATCGAGAAAGTCAGAGAATTACTTAAAAGCTATTATGAAAATCGAATCAGAGAACGGATATGCCCGTATAAGGGATATAGCAGGCTTCCTTAATGTGAAAGCCCCAAGTGTAACAGAAATGGTGAAAAAGCTCGATAAGGAAGGTTATGTCATTTATGTGAAATACGGTAGTATAAATCTCACTCAAAAGGGCAACAATGTTGCGCAGATAGCGGAAAATCGTCATGATCATCTGAAGATGCTTCTTATGGATATCATGAAGGTCCCCGAAAAGATTGCAGAGAAAGATGCGTCTGTGCTGGAGCACGAACTTCACGACATAACCATAGAAAAAATGAAAAAGTTCGTCAATTCAGGGAGACGAAGACCCTGATATTTTTTTGAGTTTCAAAGCCCTGTGGAATTGCCTTCGTTCTCGGGGACATAAACAACCCTTCCGTCAGCCAGCTTGTAGGCGGTACCAAGCGCTTCGCCCTGCCCTCCTACGTCTATGACGATAGCATCTTCCCTTTTTGTCTCGTTTACTATTTTCTCGATTTGTGGTTGGACACTTTCCGCCATGAAGGACATAGCTGTCATAGATCCCAGGACTATCACATCAAAGTCTCCCAGGACAAGGTCATCGGGCAAGGTGCTGTAGGATACATTTACAGTCCCCTGCCTGGAATAACCGTAGACTGAAACGTTTGCTCCTTTTTCGCTCAGTTCGAGCTTTTCGGAAGCGTTACGGAACATGTACACAAATTCATCACCGACCACTATGAATGCTATCTTCGGCTCGCCGGTAATGTTGAGTCCTGTTCCGGGTGAGTTATTAGGTGAATCGTCTTCATTATCTTCGTTTTGCGGTTCACCACCTGTTTGCAGTTTAAATAATCCTATTGTAGCATCACTGATGTCCATTGTCCCGAATGGCGATTGTGCCACTGTTTTCCCTGTTACGCTACAGTTTCCATCAAGTGAAGACAGGATAGCACTGGAAATAGTTGCATTAATGGCTTCAGAATCTTCTGCATTATCTGAGGACATTTGAATTAAAATATCTGTGATACTGCTCTGTCCGTCTGATATGTTTATGGCAGCACTGCCTTTGATCCACATATTCATGGGACTTCCAAGTAGCTTTATAGCCGTTATGTTGTAGTCTCCGTCCGGAATATCTGAAAGGTCAAAGTCTCCGAAAGAATCACTATGTGTTTTTGCTATAAGTGTGTCCTCACCTGCTGATGCAAAGGGCAGACCTAGTATCAGTAACAATACTACAAATGCACTGTAAAATGCTGGTGTTCTGTGTTTATTTCTCATACCTATCACTTTATGTTTTCGAATTTGTACTGCAATTAAATTGAAGTAACTAATATCATATTGACTAATGACAATCAATAGTTATTCTGAAATATAATAGGCATAATGATTAATATTAGGCATATTAATAAAAACTCCTAACAATTTTAGTATTTCTACTAGAATCTAATCCATTCGGCTTTTAAAAAAATAAAATAGAGATTAAACGACCTGATACGTGGTATCCGTAAGCACTTAATAAAAAATAATAACAGGCCTCATGGTTTGATGTTAGATCTTATTTCATTTTTACAATAGCAGTTTTCGAAATGTATAATTTCAAATTTGTGGATTTTTAGTTTTTCCCAAGTAAGCTAATAATTTTAGGATATCCTATTCATATGCCTAATGAACATAATCAAGACATCCTAAAAGGATGTGATTAGGTATGAAAAATAAGAAAAAAGCAATTTCAAAGGCCATTAAAACTATGTTGATGGTCTTTATGGTGGTATTGATGACAAGTTTACCCGCAGCTGCCAGCACGCAAATCAGTTCAAGTTTTGAGAACAAACTTGTGCCGGATGCTTTAGGCAGCGGGCAACATCTGACACCGGCCGATGTTGTCGTGATCAACGACATGATCGTTGTAACTGATAGTGGTACAAGCCGTATAAGCGTGTTCGATATGGATGGTAATTTCATATCCCGTTTCGGAACTCAGGGGGAGACTCTCGCAGGTGAGATAGAATCTCCGATGGGAATAACAACCGACGGTGAACATCTTTACATTGCCGGTAATCCGGAGGTAACATCCTTGTGGGCACTGGATGATACCGGAACTTCTGCCGGTGTGCAGGGCATGGTCCCCGCCAGCGGGGAAACAATAGGACCTCTGAAGGTAGCTATTGATGGCAATGGGAAAATCTATGTTATCGGCGGACCATCGCACCATGATGAATCATTGCCATACAGTATACAGAAATATGATACAACCGGCATGCTTCTGGCAGAAGCAGATAACTCTGGTTTTATCGCACCCTCAGGAATTGCAGTTGCAGGTTCCTATGTCTTTGTCGCTGAATCCTACTCAGGAGAACAAAAGATAATAGTCTACAATTCAGACATGACGGCAAGCGATATTGAACTGGAACTACCGCAGAATACGATTCCAGGGGACATAGATACGGTGGGCACCGAACTATATGTGAGCGTGAGCAGTTACACCGGAGGGATCAACGGTATCATCAGATATGATATATCTTTGCTTGACCCTGTTCCCGGATACACACAGGTGGCTGACACAACTGCGGTTCTTGAAGCCGGCATGGTGGTAAATGGTATTGATGTGGATGAACATGGAGATATCTATCTGGCAACTTCATCGGGCGCATATTCCCGCTCAGGGCAAATATTAGTCTATGATGCCGAAGGAGACAGGTTTTTCTCTTTCCCGGAGCAGACGGAACTCTATTGTATGTGGGGCCTGGAACATGACGATGACGGCAAGGTCTACATGCTTCCCCTGACGTTTGACGGCAGTTCCGCTTCCATATGGACCGTCAACATTGATGGTACGGAAATGGAAGAACTGGTAGAACTGGAGAACACAGGAGGTACATCCGTTTCAATCGATGATGCAAATCACATCTGGTACACTCAGATGACGTTTGGCTTTAGCGGCCTGACATCATCAGGCATCCATGTACTGGATATGCAGGGTAACGAGTTGTATAATCTTGCATGTTACAGCACTTCGCTGACACAGGACCCTGCCACCGGGGAGGTTATCACTGACGGCTCAAGGGACATAGTGATGCCTACGTCCGTATTAACATGCTCCGAAAACGGGAAGAATTACGTATATATCACTGACAGCGCCCCGTCAGGATGGTTTAATGGTGGCAGTGGTATGGTCAGCAAACTAGAGTATGATGAGAACTGGAACTTTGAGGAAGTCTGGTCTGCAGGAATCTATATCGATTCCGAACCCGGACGTGATCTATCACAGGACCCTGCCGGAGAGAATGAGTTCTCCATGCCTTGCAGTCTGGCATTACATCCTGACGGAGATGTGCTTTACGTTGTTGATGCGGTATACTGGCGTGTTGCAATGCTTGATCCTGAGGACGGAAGCTGGATAGGGGAATTCGAAGCTCCGGAACTCCCGGACGGCTATACCCGTTATTCCGAGTCCACGGCCCATGTAATGTCCGAAACAGAAGGCTATGAAGAGGACCTGCTTATGCCCACCGGCGTTGATGTTGACCCTGATAGCGGACTTGTCTACGTCTCGTTCCATGGCGGCAGCGGTGCGAACGTCTATAGCAAGGAAGGGGAATATGTAGGATTTGTAGGCAGCAAGGATATTGACGAAGGCGGGATAGTTGCTTCTCTTACTCTTGATATCATGCCCACGGAAGACAATGATACCAAACATGTGATTATAGGCGATGCACATGGATTTTCAGTGAATTCCTATGAAGTTACTACTTCCACTGAAGAAGAAGAGATCCATTCAATAGAGGATACTGATAATGTGGGAATCCTGGTGGTGGCCCACGGCAGTACAAGTGAAAGCTGGTGCAATGCAGTCAGGGATGCCGTGGCCGATGCAGACCTGGTTTATCCTGTGGAGATCGGGTTCCTGGAAATGGTTGACAACGAATCAATTCCTGATGCTGTTGAAAAACTCGAGGGACAGGGAGTAACAGGTATAGTGGCAGTTCCTCTCTTTGTGTCTTCAAGCAGTGGTCATATTGAGGAGATAAGATATATCCTCGGGCTTAGTGACGATGTGCCGGACGAGGACTTTGAAAGGGTTGACACGGACGCGAAAATAGTTATGTGTGATGCAATGGACGACCATTCTTTTATTGCGGAGATCATCGCTGACAGGGCAGCCAAACTGACAGATGACGCAGAAGGCGAAACTGTTGTCATTGTTTTCCATGGTACGACCGACGAGCAGTTCGAAGGCTGGAACAAGAGTGCATGCTCACTTGCCGGTAAAACTAAACTGATTCTGCGGCACAGCACGGGTATAGACATTGGGGATGTGAGATACGGATTTATCAATGTTGACGCATCTTCTGAGGAATACGAGCTCAGCAATGTGGTAAGCGAGGTTTCCGAGACATCACATCCGATAGTTATCCCGGTGTTCATATGCGAGGGGTATTATACAAACACAAAGATCCCTTCATTGCTGAAGGGACTTGATTATGAGTATCCTGAAGCAGGTGAGAGAACTCTGACACCGCACACCTGTGTAGGGGACTGGATGGAAGTCATGGCTGCACGTGAACTTCCGTATCCTGAGATATCGATCTATGATGATGGCGATCTGCTGGCGTTGTCAACAGAAGACATCGAAACATGCCTGTGCGGAATAACTGCCTACAGATCATCCCTCGAAGCATTCTCACACAAACAGGTCTGGAGCGATGTTCCCTTAAGGGGGGACATAAGCATAACCAGTGCACATCCTTCCGACGGTCATGAGGAGCTGTTCCTGTACATACTGGGCAATCTCCATGAGGATTATACGGTGGACGTACCGGACGGGACAAATATTACCTATATAAGGCCGGAGAATTACGTCTACACCTTTGTACAGAAGTCTACGGATAACTCAGCAACCGTGAGCGTGAAAGATGAAGTGTTCCCGGAGAACATGTACGAACTCAGAACAAAAGCCTTACTCGGCGCTGCAAGCAAGGAGGAAAAGCAGGCTTTCCAGTTGCTTAAATCCATCATGCAGGAAAGAATGGCGTACAGTCCCTCTGATGAGCTGTTCGAAGCAAGCATTGTGCTTCCCGGAGGACTTGCTATCAATTCTGGCTGGAACTTCATCTCGATGCCAACCGAACTGCACAACAGCAACATTGATGATGTCCTTGCGGATGTTAACTATGATGCGATAGTTTATTACAATACAGCATCAGGCATGTGGGAAGTAGGAGGTGTTGATTTCACAGACCTGGATCCGCTTAAGGCATACTGGATCAAGAATCCGGAAGCATCTGTCCAATATCTCACGAAAGACATGCTTGAGCCTAAAGTACCGGCAGTACCGGCATCAATGACCGTCCATAAAGGGTGGAATGCCATTGGGTACAGTGACACAAAGGATCCCCTGTCCGCAGAGATGACTCTCCAGTCAATGGATGATTCCTATTCATTGATCAAGGGTCCGTATAACCCCGCGGACAGGTCTTACGGATACGTGGGACATAACGGGGAAACCGGAATCGTGTCCGGCAGCCACGTGGGTACGGATGTCTTTGAGATGTTGCCTTATAATGGTTACTGGGTCTTTGTGACTCAGGAGACAACACTGTACGGGTTCTGACGGAAGGATGACGGAGAAAGGATTGGTATGAACCGAAGATGGGTATTCCCCCATCTTCTTTAGATTATTGTGGTTAAGGTGTAACAATGCTTTTACAGTTGGGAATAAATAGTTTTTACAAAACAAAATATCTTGTTCTGCTTGTTTTGATACTTGCAGGAATTGTGATTCCTGCATGTGCGGATTCCAATAATGTGCCTTCTCTTCCATTGATCCTTGAAGGCAGTGTCAGTATTGGGGATGAAGCAGCCTCCTCTGGAACGGAGATTACAGCCGAACTTGACGGTGAGGTTGTGGGGATAACAACTACCGGTCCGGACGGAGTATATGGTGATTGGCCGGAAACAAAACTGGTTGTTACATGTGAACCTGAGGACTATGATGACCTCAAATTCTACGTGGACGGAGTAGAAGCACACATATCTGCAGACGACATCGGCAGTTTAAGTTCGGGTGACACTTTTTCCCTTGATATTGCAGTATCTGCTTCTTCCGCACAGGAGGTTTCAGATTCTGAAAGTAGCAGCTCTTCTTCAGGTGGCTCTGGAGGTAGTAGTGGAGGTTTAACTGCTTATTCATCAACCGGATCTTCTGCAGATGACAACGTCAATGTTTTCAGTGAGGAGAATACTAATAAATTTGAGAGCACTGCAGATAGCACATACTATTCTTCTGATGGAGATCCTGCCGATGGAAATCAGGATAATACACAGGAAAGAACTTCCGTGTTTGTTTCATTTTCTGGAATTGTAGTGACATTGTTTTTGGGGTTGATCGTGTTGCTTGCATTTTTGAAATTCAGGCACAGAAACTAATTTCACATTCGAATACAATAATCGAAAGGTGTGTGAAATGTACCGGATCAGACCCAAAATTTCAAACGATGTCGCAGAGACGTTGTTTATCACTTTGCTCATTCGTTCTGAAGAGACAAAACACCCGGAGGCCATTATCAGGGATCCAAAAGCCGTTGAGTTTGTCATGTGTATCGATTATGATTTTTTCAGGTTCAGTGAAGGTAAATTCAGCAGAATAGGGGCAGCAATAAGAGTGCGTCACTTTGATAATACAGTGATGAATTTTATCGAAACTCGTCCGCAGCCGGTGGTTGTTCTGGTGGGCTGCGGTCTGGATACACGCTACCAGAGGCTTCCAAACAGAAAAAGGGCCGTATTCTATGAACTGAATCTGTCTAAAGTTATCAGGTTGAGAGAAAGGCTTTTACCGGCGGAGCCGAATCAGACATAAATAAGTGCTTCCATGATGGATACGGAGTGGTTGGACATGCTGGCAATCAACCATCCACATGGAAGCTTTATTTTCGTTTTTGAAGGCGTACTGATGTATTTTCCGGAAGATCAGGTAAAGGCCGTTATCATAAATCTGTCCCGGTATTTCCCCAATTCGGAAATCCATTTTGACGTTGTGAGTAAGTGGATGAGCAGGCAATCCCATCGTCATGATACGGTCAAGTACGTCAAGGCTAAATTCCGCTGGGGTATGGATAATGCCACGGACGCAGAGCGCCGGGTTTCTAATATCAAACATCAGGAAACGTTTTATTATATGGATTATGAGAAACAGCGGTGGGGTATCAAATGGCGTATTATAAGCATGATACCGGCCTTCCGGAATGCGTCCTTTATTCTTCATTATGATGTTGTCGGGGAATGGCAGAAGGTCCGGATAAGGTAAAGATAGTTATCAACGTAAGTGACCGGTTCGGCATGCTGGCATTGCCGGGGCTCGATGGTAAGATCGACAGGGACAATGTTCTAATAGGAAACCAGGCTAAGTTCATAGCCTGGTGCAGAAGCGTTTTTGAACACTACTTTAAAATGTCCGGACGTTATTGATATTTTTCCTGTAACTACTTAGATACCTCGCCCGTAAACATTGTATATGTGAGTAAGCCCGTATAGTCTTCATCATTCAGGATATATTCATCTGACTCCGGGTTTGTTATCTTTTTATATTGTTCCCATACTTTTTCAGTAACTTCCTTCTCCGCCGCCGCCCAGAACATATCGAACAGCATCGTGATACCTTCCGTCTCCTGTTCATCCAGAGGCGCCTGAATATCCGCCGCAAACGTTTTTGC
>NZ_MBKP01000055.1 GCF_002243045.1 Methanolobus psychrotolerans | reverse complement strand
TCTGCACATTAAGTTTGGTTAATTCCTTTTAGTTAGTAGTTAAACACTACCGGTCAGAATTAACCGAACTGCCAAATCCAACGTCAGACAGGAAATAACTCCTGCCTCCACTTGCATAAAAGGCGGTGATTGTAAGCGTTTTTGCCGCGATTTGCGCGGACTCCTACAAAGGACATCATCGTATATATACCTTCCGAACCAAATGATCCGAAGGCATAGAATGAACCTTTGTAACACATAATATATGAAGCACGCCTTTTTCCATTCGGAATATATAGTTATATTTTAATCCTATATGGAATTTGCGGTTGCTGCCTCCAGATCGAATGAAGACTTACCAACGCAAGCATCCAGCCGACTTAGAGGGAATACCTACATTACAAGTATAACATATAAACTTAACGTATTTAATTAATTTTGCAATTATATATTCAGGAGGAATTTCTTAGTAATACAGCACCCGGACAATTAGAAACCAAAACACAAGCAGAGATACGCAACCTTTAACAATATCAGGGACATAGCACTACTCAAAACCATTAAAGAATAAAGAGGAATCAATCTGCAGGACAAAAAGAAGAATGTAAATGTAGATGCTACAGAAGTCTCGAGGGTTCGCACACCGCGTAAGGAAAACAATGAAGTACTCGCCACAGTCGAGAGCATGCTCGGTGCAAATCACGTAAAACTGAGATGCATGGACGGAATTGTAAGAATGGGCAGAATCCCTGGCTCCATGAAAAAGAAAACATGGATCCGAGAAGGTGACATTGTTATCGCAGTACCTTGGGACATCCAGAACGAAAAAGCGGATGTAATATGGAAATATACCCGGCCACAGGTAAACTGGCTGGAACGCAAAGGATACCTGAAAGGATAAGATAGAAACCATGAAAAAAGATATTACAAGTAAAGTGAAACGTATCGACACCGAAGTCGACAAACTGCGCATCAGGCGCAAAGATTCAGATACATTAAAAGTAATAGAGAACGTATTTGATGAACCAACCCTGAAAACCCTTTACACATTATCCAACAAAGGAATAATCCAGGCCATGGGAGGATCCATCAGCACAGGAAAAGAAGCAAACGTCTTTCTTGCTGAAGGAGAAGAAAAAGACATTGCTGTAAAGATATACAGGATATCATCAAGCACTTTTAATTCAATGGAAGACTACATTCTGGGTGACCCACGTTTCAGGAATGTGAGGCATTCAAAACGTGACATCATTTTTGCATGGACAAAAAAAGAGCAAAGAAACCTCATCCGTGCAAAAGAAGCAGGCATCCGCGTACCAGAACCCATTGTTGCCGAACGTAACATCCTTGTAATGGAATTCATGGGAGAAAACGAAAAACCATACCCCCAGCTAAAAGACATCCGTCTTGAAAAAGAAGTGGCCAGAAAAGTGTACGATATAGTCATAAGTTACATAGACCTACTGTACACCGAAGCGAACCTCGTACATGGAGATCTGAGCGAATACAACATACTGATGATCCCTGAAACACTTGAACCGGTATTCATAGATATGGGCCAGTCGGTAACAAGAGAACACCCCCGCTCGATGGAATTCCTTCTAAGGGATATCGAAAACATCGTCCGTTATTTCAAAAAATACGGCATTGATGAAGACCCACATGAGTTATATTCCTCAATCAGGAACAAAGAACAAAAAACGCAAATTAATGATTCATAATTATCAAAGGTAGATAGACATGACACACATTAAAGTTCCTAAAGACAGGGTTGGCGCCATAATCGGGCCAAAAGGCCGTGTCAAACAACTTATAGAAAGTAAATCAACAGCTAAGCTGGACATCGACAGTGAGAACGGAACTGTAGAGATCATCCCCGGTAATGACCCCGTCGGAGCAATGAAAGCAGAAGATGTTGTCAATGCAATTGCAAGAGGGTTTAACCCGGACAAAACAATTTCAATGTTTGACGATGATCTGCTAATGCTTGAGGTTATTGACATCTCCAAATATACAAACACACAAAAAGATTTGCTTCGCCTTAAAGGAAGGATCATCGGAAAGAATGGGAAAACAAGAGAGATCATTGAAAGACTCATAGGCATCAAGATGTCAGTCTACGGGAAAACCGTAAGCTTCATAGGTAGACCCGACCAGAACCAGATAGCCAGAACATCCATGGAAATGCTTATAGAAGGAGCAACCCACGGAAGCGTGTACAGCTATCTTGAGAAAAAGAGGCAGGAATTACTTCAATCCCAGCTGGACTCCTATTAAAGATGATTTCATAGTAGTATATCTCACCAAGAATATTAATACTCTGGATTCCTAAATAAGTACAGGTGGACAGATGAGAGGATATACGAACAGTTCCGAAATAAGGATGTATGCAGCCTTTGCATTGATCTTGCTCCCCACAGCCGCTCTTTGCTATAAAGGGCAGCTATCTCTCGGAACGATAAATCCCATAGCGCTAATGATAATTCTTTTTTCTATGCTTGCAGGCTCAATCATAGAGATACCCATAGCAAGCATTCGCTCCAAAAAACCAGAGCAACTCTTCAAATATGCACCTATTCTCGAAGAGATCTATTCCGTCCCGATAGTGCGGGAACTAAACATTGGAAAGGAAAGGGTTTTTGACACAACGCTCACCGTAAACATCGGAGGAGCAATAATCCCGGCTCTTGCGGTAACATATCTTTTACTGACGCAACCCAACAACACTGCCCTTGAAATAATGCTCATAGTAGTAGTCGCGGTTACATCCCTATCAGAATTAATGGGAGGCGTGGGGACAATAATACAGGATCACATGGGAATAATAGCGCTCCCGTTTTCACTTATTGTTGCACCGGAAAACGCAGCATCCATTACATTCATAGCAGGCGTGGGAGGTATACTCGTTGGTAATATAATATCAGTTGCAACCTTTAACAAAGAAAAGACAGGCAGTGCCTTTATCAGCATAGGCGGAGCAGGCAGCTTCAAATCAATATACATAACAACGATAATTGCCAGTTTAGTTTCATATTTCGTCCCCTGACATACCTAGTCTCTCCGCCCTGCGTTTCTCAATCCTATCCTGCAGGACTTTTGAAGGAAGATTAAGAGCTCTGTATTTAGCGATACCATTGTTTGTAAAGCGGAATGGCTGAGGAGTATGATCCACACGAGTAGCCCTCATTTTCTGAATTGCCATCACAGGCATAGGAGTCGTATCAATATCGTTCGTCTGGATGAAGTCAAGGAAAATTACACCATCGCCAAGAAAATCGAAGTCATCATATTGCTTTGTTTCAATACCATGAGACTTTTCAGTTACAAGAATGGCAGTTGTCATATTCTTTTTCAATAACCTGTGAAGACCACGCCATGAAAGGGATGTTCTGAAATCTCCCGGTGCTGTGAGTACATTCATAGAATCGAAAACTACCCTCTCTGGTTTATGAGAATCTAGTATTTCCATCATTTCTTCAGAAGTAAGCATAGAAATCCCGAATATCTCCAGATAACCATCATCAATATACTTACCAACATCCCAACCGAATCTTGCAAAATGTTGAACAAGCTGCTGTGCCCTTTCCTCAAATGAGAAGAAAATGCACCTTTCACCATTTTTCACACCTTCCATCAAGTATTGCATAGAAAAAGTCGTCTTTCCCGTACCAGGAGGACCTGTCACAACTACAGCAAATCCTTTAGGAAAGCCCCCCTCCAAAAAATCATCCATTCCGGGAATGCCCGTAGAGACCCTTTTTATCAGGCGATCGATGTTCTGGGTGTCAAGCTTAGCTTTAAAGCGAGTAGAGTCAAGATTAAGAAGTGCTTTTTCAAGGACAATGTTTTTTGCACCAAGTTCTTTCTCATATCGCTCAAGGACTTTTATTGCATCTGCACTTAATGTAGTATGAATAGGAAATTTGGTTTTCATCACACCACCATGTGTACATAATATGCTATTATATATTTAAAGTGTTATGGTATTGTGTACATACATAAAATATTATGAACACATCACTCCAAAACAAGACCTTTGCCGGGAAGGAAATTACCACGTCCTCTAGATGCCATTATATCGCCATCCCATACAACTTCACCTCGTGAAATAGTGAACTTCGGGAAAATTCCATCCATCCCCTCATATGGTGTCCATCCTGCCTTGCTATGAAGATTATCACCCTTAATCTCACTAACGTGCCCTGGATCGACTATAATCAAATCAGCATCATAACCTTCGGCAAAAACACCCTTTGAATATCGGTTCAACTTAAATATCCTTGCAGGATTCCTGCTGGTCACATCTATCATGCGCCCCAGAGGAAGAAGATTCCTTTTTACTGCAACAAGCATCAATGGGATCAAGGTCTCCACACCAGGAACACCAGATGGAGCACTTTTGATATCTACATCTTTTTCAGCTTCCGTATGTGGCGCATGATCAGAAGCTACAACATCAATAGTACCGTCATTCACTGCGTTTAGAAGCATCTTGACACTTCTTGTATCCCTGAGAGGAGGATTCATCCTACCAAATGAACCCAGTCGCTCCCAGTCCTTTGTCGAAAGGAACAGATGATGCGGTGCAGCCTCACTTGTTATAGCTGGAGAGACACCTTCCTTGATGGCAAGATATCGCTCCTTACGCAAAAGTCCAACCGATTCAAAAGCACTTATATGACAGAAATGAGCTTTAGCCTCATTCTTCTTGATAAGGCATATAGCCTTTTCAACAGCAAAAGCTTCACAATGATTGGGGCGGGACCTTGAGTGAGAATCAGGAGACATATCATTTTTCAGGTAAGCCTCGCATTCAAGCCTGATCTTATCATCTTCCGCATGGATACATGCAAGTGCATCGAGTCCTTTAAGCACACCAAGTGCTTCATCAAGGCTTTTCTCATCAATATTCAAAGCACCTGTTGACTCGGCCATGAATATTTCCCCAAAAGCAGTTACCCCAAGATTCCATAGCTCAGGTAGTTTTTCAATATTTCCCGTAACTCCCCCGTAAAGCCCAAAATCCACTATCGAATAACGATTTGCGAGTTTCAGTTTTTCCTTGAAGGACTTCCTGTCAATGGTTGGAGGAATTGTATTGGGGTGATCTATAACAGTGGTGATCCCGCCTGCTGCAGCTGAACATGAACCAGTATACCAGTCCTCCTTTTCAGTTAAACCCGGGTCTCTGAAATGGACATGGACATCTATCCCTGCAGGCAGTGTTAGTGCACCTTTTGCATCAATAGTCTGGTTCAATCTCTGGACATCAATCTCTTTACCTATTTTTTTTATTTTGCCATCCTCTATCAGGACTTCGGCGGGCTGAAGGTAATTGTTGAAGAATATTTTAGTGTTCTTGATTAGAATATCAGGCATAGTCACCTATATTCTATTGGAGGTATATGCCCTTTATGATAGTACCGACAAGCTAGGCAGTCTTTGTGATATATAGATATATAGCTACTATATATATTGCGTATTTGTGCATATATGATATAGGAATATATATTGTACGGACATAACTCTTATGTATCGATTTTGTTATGGTTCACTGGCAAGTAAATAGTACTCGTTAATAAAATGGTGAACTAAAACATGATATCTAACAAATTATTAAAGAATATGACAATTTATTTTGTTGTATTGTTAATTATTGCAATCGCATTCACAGGAATCGGTTGTGTCGACAAGGAAAACACAGAAGATACAGACATTTCACAAACTTCAAGCATCACTATAAAAGGTTCAGACACCGTCCTGCCACTTTCCCAAGCAGAATCTGAAGACTTTATGTACGCAAACCCCTATAAAAGCATCACTGTAATTGGCGGTGGCTCCGGAGTGGGAATTGCTGCACTCATTGATGGAGAAGTCGAGATTGCTATGGCTTCAAGAGAAATGAAGGGTTCAGAGATTGAAAAAGCACAGGCAAACGGTATCAACCCGGTTGAGACTGTCATTGCTTGGGATGGAATTGCAGTTGTCGTAAACCCTGAAAACCCGATTAAACAACTTACTTTTGAGCAGCTAAAGGGAATCTACAACGGAAGTATAAGCAACTGGGCAGATGTGGGCGGAGAAAACCGTGTAATTACAGTAATAACCCGTGACAGCAGTTCAGGAACCTACGAATATTTCAAGGAAGAGATACTCGTTGAGGACCAATACCGCCAGGATGCACTTGTACAGCCAGCCACCGGTGCCATTGTGCAAGAAATAGCCCAGAACAAAGGAGCCATCGGATACATAGGTTATGCATACCTTGACAAGAGCATCACAGCACTTGAAATTGATTCAGGGGATGGATTTGTAGACGCAACCACTGAGAACATCATGAGCGGAGATTATCCACTTGCAAGACCACTTCTCTACTACACAAATGGCGAACCATCCGGCCTTGCAAAAGAATTCATTGATTATGTACTAAGTTCAACCGGACAGGATATAGTTTCAGACGTCGGATATTTCCCTGTAATGTAAAAATACCTTTATAAGAGGGATAGATGTCAAACCGATACCTAAAGGAAAAGGGAATTGAGTCACTGCTCTTTGCATCCGGAGCAGTGGCAGTAATAGCCCTTTTCCTTCTTTGTATTTTTTTATTCCGGGATGGGATACTTCTATTTAGTGAGTACCCAATTAACAGTTTCTTAACCGCTACCAAATGGTACCCCACTGCAGAACCGGCACATTTTGGAATTTTGCCACTGTTCCTGGGGTCTGTGATAGTAACTATAGGAGCAGTAATATTTTCAGTCCCATTGGGAATAGCAGTAGCAATATATATTTCCGAACTTGCTAGTCCAAAAATATCCAATGTCCTGAAACCCGTTACAGAAATACTTGCAGGCATTCCATCAGTAGTCTACGGATTTTTTGGTCTTGTAATACTCGTGCCCATTATCCAGAATACACTGGAACTGCCAACCGGACAGACAGCACTTACTGGCTCCATCATGCTGGGCATAATGGCATTACCCACCATCATATCGATTTCAGAGGATGCCATCAGTTCAGTCCCAAGAACATTAAAAGAAGGTTCACTTGCACTTGGATCTACAAAATGGCAGACGATATATAAAGTGACAGTACCGGCATCACTCTCAGGAATATCAGCAGCCGTCATGCTTGGAATAGGGCGCGCTATTGGCGAGACCATGACTGTGATGATGGTTACAGGCAATTCAGCCGTAATCCCCGGGTTCCCTTCCGGATTATTTGCACCTGTGAGAACCATGACCGCCACTATCGCACTGGAAATGGGAGAAGTACCTCAAGGAAGCGATCACTTCCATGCTCTTTTTGCAATTGGTTCTGTCCTTTTCATAACTACATTCATAATCAACATCATAGCCAACTACGTTAAAAAGAGATATAGGTTCAACCTGTGATAGCCATGTTTTCCAATGCAAAACTAAATGAAAAAATAGCCTTTACACTGTTGAAGATAGCTACGGGGATGGTTGTCGCCTTTGTCATGGTAATTCTTTATTATATTATATCCAACGGATACAGTGTCATAAATCTTGAATTTATAACCAGCATGCCAAGGAACAGAATGACAGAAGGTGGAATATTCCCTGCAATCATGGGAACAGCATATCTGATAGTAGGTTCAATGGCTGTTGCTCTGCCACTTGGAATATTATCTGCCATTTACCTTAACGAATATGCACAGTCCGGCAGAACAACGTGGGCAATTGAAATGGCGATCAGCAATCTTGCGGGCACACCTTCTGTGGTCTTCGGACTGTTTGGCCTTGCATTGTTTGTGAAATACCTTGGTTTTGGACCTTCCCTTATCTCTGCCTCCTTGACACTTGCATTATTGATATTGCCAGTAATAATAAGAGCAAGCCAGGAAGCACTTCTGACAGTTCCTAAAGAATATAGGGAAGCTTCACTTGCCCTGGGAGTCACAAAATGGGAAACGATCAGAAGAGTTGTTCTTCCTGCTGCGATTCCCGGAATGATAACCGGTGCTATCCTCAGCATAGGACGAGTCGCAGGAGAAACTGCACCCATATTGTTGACAGGAGCAGCATACTTCCTACCAAGAATGCCGGATTCCATATATTCACAATTCATGGCATTACCATACCACCTGTATGTACTTGCTACATCAGGAACAAACATCGCCCAGACCAGACCGCTTCAATATGGAACTGCACTGGTATTGCTTATAATTGTATTATGTGTGAACATTGTTGCAGTAAGCATAAGATCACACTACAGGAACAAAATAAAGAGATGAATCCATCTCATTGTTACAAAGATATAAGAGGTCATTATATGCCAGAAAATTATGATAACGGGACAGAAGTAGAGGTCAGAGACCTTAACTTATGGTACGGGGAAAACCATGCCCTCCATGACATATCCATTGACATACCAAAGAACAGTGTTACAGCACTTATAGGTCCTTCTGGTTGCGGCAAATCTACATTCCTCAGATGCCTCAACAGGATGAACGACCTTGTCAAGAATTGCCGCATAGAAGGAAAAGTACATATTGACAAACAGAACATATATTCAAAGGATGTGGATGTTGTAGATCTCAGGAAAAGAGTAGGTATGGTATTCCAGAAACCGAATCCATTTCCCATGTCCATACATGATAACATTGCTTATGGACCACGCATCCATGGCACGGGTAAAAAAAACATACGTGGTGTCGTAGAGGAAGCATTAAGATCAGGTGCACTGTGGGACGAGGTATCAGAAAGACTTGATAAGTCTGCCCTGGATCTCAGTGGAGGACAGCAGCAAAGGCTGTGCATAGCAAGGACCCTTGCGGTGCGACCGGAAGTCATACTTTTTGATGAGCCATGCAGCGCACTGGACCCAATATCTACAAGCAAAATAGAAGAATTGATCCTTGAACTAAAAAAGAAGTATACAATTGTTATTGTTACACATAATATGCAGCAGGCTGCCAGAATATCAGATTATACAGGCTTTTTCCTGACAGGAGAACTTGTGGAGTTTGACAAAACAGAACAAATATTTGAAAGCCCTCGGGAAAAGGCAACTGAAGATTATATTACGGGAAGATTTGGGTGAAGATATGACACGTACTAAGTATCAGGAAACTCTTGGCATTCTTAGGAGAAACGTAACTCAGATGGGTAAACTATCCCAGGATGCTATTCATAACTCCATTGCAGCTCTGAAGGAGCTTAATATAGACCTTGCAGAAAATGTTATTGAAGGGGATCAGATAATTGATGATTATGAACTGAGCATAGAGAAATGTGTTGCCCAGCTCATATCACTGCAAAGTCCCACTGCAGGAGATATGAGACTTGTCACTTCCTGTCTCAAGATAGCCATAGATCTTGAAAGAATGAGTGATCTTGCTGTCGATATTGCGCAGAGCACGAAAAAAATAGAAGGCAACCATATCAAACCCCTTATTGACATACCAAAAATGGCCGAGATGGCCGAGAGTATGCTTGAGCAGGCAATGATAGCTTTTGAAAATAATGATGTGTCACTGGCAGAGTCCGTTGCCAAATTGGATGATGAGATTGACAGAACGTTCTATGCGGTATGGAAAGAGCTCATGAAGATGATGATACAGGACGAGACCATAATTAACAATGCATCACACCTGTTGTTCGTAATCCGTTATCTTGAAAGAATAGGGGACCACGCATGCAATATATGCGAGAGCGTGGTGTACAATGCATCCGGAAAAAGAGAGAACCTGAATTAAAAGTCAAACAGGGAACTCTGAGACTTTTTATCTACCGGTTGCGGAGGAAGTTGGACTTCCTTTTCTTTTTTATTTATACTCCTGACAGGAGAGTCCTGAGGTTTGTCTGAAAACTCGAACAGGCCCATTTGTTTGGAATCGTAGTCAAGGTTTGCCATATCAACCCCGAATACACCCAGTATACGCTCCACAGGCGGAAGCAATTGTTTCTTTATGTAATAGTCTACATCAATAGGAATATTGTTCTCCCGGACGTATTCAGGATCTTCAGCGCGATTAACAAACATGTCCTTTCCTGCAACAATTACAAATGGTATGCGCTCGCCAACCGGTGGAAGAGAGCCAGTCCTGCGTTCTATTTTTTCTGCAACCGTCAGATGAGGTTGCTTATTCTTATAACTGGTAGCTTTTTTAGAGAACATGCGAGTCATTGTAAGGTCCTCGATTATTTCGGAATCTTTCCTCACATCGATGTTTCGTACACCATCGACAACATTGCGCACATGTTGGACTGCACCATCCACGTTTCCTTCCTTAAGCACCATCTCAAGAACCCTGTTCAGAGTCTTGGACGTAAGTTCGCACCAGTCCCTGCGGACAGTCTCCATTCCCTTGACTTTTATATCATCTTTCCAGCCATCGCCCGAGGGTTCAAATACCCATATAGCATATCGTTTCTTAGCAATGAACAGGGCACGCTTTGCAATAGACTCAAATTCAAGCTCCATGGGGTCCGGAAGTGAAGCTGAGACCATGGCGGCGATCTTGCTCCCCACAAGCCCGGCATCATCGAGAGATACTTCCTTCTTTGAAGTACACTGGACAAATACACTATCCGTATCGCCGTAAACTACGGACAAGGACACAATATTATCTGCAGGAGTAATGGAAGACAACTCTTCTGTAAAATATGCAGATCCATCCCTCAATATGACCTTACTGATCGTACCGTTGATGATGGCACGGGTATTAAGAATGTTATTCCTTCCAAAGCTTGTTACAGCATTTGCAAGGGCCATGCTATACAATCTTGCCCGGGTATAACCGGAGTAACCATAAAAACTGTTAAGCAATATTTTCAGCGCAAGCTGGGTGGCATCAAGGACACGATATTCAGAGTCATTTAATGCATTTTTCATCTTCCTCTTTGTTTCCACCCTTCGCTTCAGCAGGCTTTCAAGGATAGATGGCATTATCCCTTTTGAGATATCAGCAGGCACAAATTCCCCACCAGACGGAGGCTTTATTGTTTCTGCATCCGGGAGGTCCCGCTCCACAACAGTGGTGTAACAGAGATTATGAGCCATCATGATGGTTGGATAAAGGGACTTGTAATCAAGGATAACTACATTTTCAAGAAGACCTCTTTTTGGTTCAAGAACCTCACCACCTTTGAGTCCTTCACTGCTGCGGTTTCTAAAGGCAACCAATTCGTCACTGGGTTTTGGCGGGATTACACGGTCCTGTTTTCCGTATTCCCTGAGAAGCAAATTCTCCACCATGGACGTCTGGCCCCCATCGACCACTTCCTGGAGAAGAGAACCACTTACCTGAGCGATAGCAATGTGCTTATCAAGAAGCTGGAGCTTCATGAAAAGTTCCATAGCAAGCTCGGAGTCTCTACGGGCATAATCTATGAACTTAAGTAATTTATCACCGGAGTCATTCCAGTGCTCTTCCATTTCCGAGGGTGCAACATCGAGTTTCTCCCGGTCAAGAAGCTCTTTTGCAACGTTCCTTAAAGTATAGCGTTTGAGACTGTACTGACTTCTTATCAGAGGGAGTGCATCTACAACAACCCTTCCCGGAATGGAGATCATGGTCCGGTTACCTATCTTACGATAGCTTAGGATCCTTCCGTCACGGCCTACTGTGGACCTTACATTGTCACCGGAACCGGCAAGTATAGTTACTCTGTCTGCAATGTAGGGAATGTCAAAGTCATTTATATTGTATCCTGAAACAATATCTGCATCATATTCCTGGAATATCTCAAAAAAGCGATTTAACATTAAAGTTTCCGTATCAAAGCTCTCAACATCTGCACCTGCACCTTCAACCTTTTTTGCAACGAGAACAATAGTATCATGCCCTTTGAATGCAGGACTGAACGACATACTTACCATAATCACAGGAGAGGTTTCCGGAACAGGCATTGAGCCTCCTATGGGAAGACATTCAATGTCAAATGAAAGGTACTTCAGCGGGGCAATTGAGAGTTTCTCTGTTTCTTCAAGGTAATCAGCGGTGAAAATCGAATCACAATGTATTTTCTCTTCCGAAAATAGATTATCAGAAACAGATCCTGCCGTAACCCAGCCCATGCCATGCAAACCTCTGTCTATCAAAAAACGATTCCTGAAAAGTATATCCGTTTCATATACTTCCTTTACACCAGGGAGCATCAGAACATCATCGCGTATCTCAGGAACGTTGCGTGGTTCCATTGTAGTTACCCGGATCATGGGTTTTTTTGAAATATGATACCCCACAGGTTCATATTTAGGAACTATATCCACTTTTGTGATTACATCGAACCTTTCTGTGAGCATGGTTGAAAGCTTGTCAAGTTCCCCCTCGGCATTGATATAGAAATAAGGCTCAAATCCCGGTACAAAACAGCAGACGCTTTTACCGTCTTCGGCTCTTCCGAAAAGACGTATCACAGGGCCACTTTCGTGCCCTACATAATCAGCGTCCAGTATCTGAAAGTTCATGAACTACCTTACAGGTTTGCAGCATATATGCTTTGCGTTGATGTTAAGAAAAGTAAAAAAAATGAATGCCCGGAGCGGGGTTTCTCCAGCTTCTGTTGAGCCTTTTATGAATACTATCACTTCGCTAACTCCACCTATTTTACCTGTCGGCACTATAGGCTTGTGTGGGTGTGGCGGACATGTCGCCTGATCAGAGGCGAATCAAGTTAGTTAGGCTTGATATCCACAGCCTAATTAGTAGTTAAAAGAAACTTATATATAATTGAATTGCTACGCAGATTTAACACTGTTCAGCTAGTTACTGAACTTATTCAGGCAGTTACCGGATAATAAACTTTGGACATAGCATTATAATCAGAAATAAAGCAAATGAATCCGTTTTGTATATCTTATAGACCCCATAGCGCAAGCTCTCCCCACGGCCACAGGTTACGATGTAACCATAGTGTATTTTAGGCCTTATGGGTGCTTTTGTGGGCATAAGCCAACGTTCCTGCGAGATTGCCGGCCTTACCTACCTGGACAATCAAGACTTCATCGACTATGATGCAAAATTCGGTTCTGATTTGAATAAACGTGGTTATCCGGGAAATGGCGGATACTTTCTTTTTGTCAAAAAGACCGTGATACTCTTATCGAAAACAACTATTTTATAATTCATTATTGTAAATGTACTTTCCAGAAGGAACGTTTACAAAAAGGAAGCTTTCTATTTTCCTTGCATAAAAGAAAAACTATTTTCTCGCTAATTCAAAGTCGAACTCCAGACCATTTATTTATATAGATAGAGGAACCATTATATATTGACTAGTCAAGAATCCTGCAAATAATAAGTGTAAATAAGTAGATATAATGTGTTTTTGACTATACGAAATATACGGAAGAATAGCATGACAAAAAATAAAAATAGTGAAAAAACGATGTATAGAAGAAAAGTCCTTAAACTTCTTTCAAAGCTTGTGCCTGACGATTTAATTTCAAGTAAGCCTGATGATTCAATTTCAATTCAGCCTGACGATTTAATTTCAAGTAAGCCAGATGATTTAATTTCAAGTAAGCCTGACGATTCAATTTCAAGTAAGCCAGATGGTTCTATTTTAAGATCTGATATTAGAAAAATACTCGATGTGGATATAACAAAAGGTTCGCTACATCACGTTTTGGATGATATGGCTGAAGAAAAGTTAATCGAACAGACTAAAATTCCAAATCCCGACGGTGGTAATAACTTGGTTACAGCTAAAATTACAGAAAAAGGACAGGGATATTTGCAGTGCTTGGTAGATTTTGGTATTGGAAAGAATTAATCCACCAGATCTAATTCTTTTTTTCAGTAGCAAATCATTGAGAACACACTAAAAATACTCTTTATTCTATAATTGACCTGATAGTTCAAAGTGATTCCCTTAAAATTTTGGCAATTTCCGGGTCCTTCTCAACAAGCTCCATTCGGACCGTAGCGATAGCAGAACACTTCTTCTCAACATCAACTGTTAGAGCCATCCCACACCTGGAACAAAAATCTGATGTTGGCCTGTTTACCTGCTTACAACGTGGACATGCCGTTGTTGTGAGTTGCGGCATGTGGTCCTCCTCCTTGATAATTCTATGCATCTTTAGTATTGCCGTATCTGTTTGTTTTCCTGACATATGCACGTAGATAGCAACCATTTTAGAATCCTGCGTCCATCCTAATTGTTCTTTCATCTGTGATTCAGTGAGGTACTGCGCAAGACCGGCACTTATTGAATGCCTGAAAAGATGATTATACACTCTCTTCTTAATACCTGCTTTCTCTGCTGTCTTCTTTATTAGCATCCTTAGAGCGGCATAGTTAAGCTGTTTTTCTCTACCTACCAATACCAACCCATAGATATGCGTCAGGATTGTCTTTTTGCGGGTAAATATTCAGCTATGCGGCAACATATTGCACAGAGGATACACCGCCTTATTCTTCTTATCCCGGTCTTACCATCAACAACAGCAACCGCACCGTAGCGGTCAAAAACAATATGCTTTATCTTCAGGTTCCCAAGCTCTCCAGTTCTGCTTCCTGCATCCCAGAATAAACAATAATAGCCTTATCCCATGGATGCCCTGCAACCTTGATCATTGATATGATGTCTTCCTCGTCGGCAGTTCCTCCGGGAGCTTTATAGGTTCTTGATCTGGGAGTGGATCCATTCAGTATAGCCCGGGCCCTTGCCTCCGTTCATCCATCTAAAGAACCTCTTTATTGCAATCACGTAATCATGTTTTATGTATTCTTTCCGGTCTGATTTCGTAATCATCTCAAATAAGACATCTTCCCTGGTAACTTCACTGATTTTAAGATCATGCTCTCCTGCAATCACATTCAATTGACTGATATACTTTAAAATTCGTGTCTTTCATAAATACAAAGGCATGAAACACACATCGCTATGATATTAAAAATCTTAAACCTAAGCGAAGTGAAAGTAAAAAGAACTAAAATAAAAGTGGAATGCCCGGAGCGTGACTCGAACACGCGACCTCCAGATATCTCAGGAGATTTGGACGCACGGAATTTTATTCCCTATGAGTCTGGCGCCCCAACCGACTAGGCTATCCGGGCAAGCAGCATCTAAAAGGACAAAGTCATATTAAAGCATATCGATTGAAAGAGCAGCGATATTCTAAAAATAAAAAGAGTTGTCAGAATCAATACCCGGTTGATTCGGCCAGCGTACTCAAAACAACATAATCATCTGTTGCGCCACCTACGACAAAGACAAACTTATCGTTGCTCCATATGTAAGTGTAACGAGGAACATTGTCTTTCCCTATGGTTGAGTATTCAACGATCCTTGTAGCAGAATTATCATTAATGACAAGTTCTGTGAATCGCTCCCCACTTGACAATTCCGTGAAACTTGCTTTATATTGAGCGATAAAGTTTTCTGCTGAAGCTGAACTATCCAGTTCTATCACATCAACATACACGTCTGTAGTATCCAGATACATGTACAAGCCTTCGTATCCGCCTACCAGACCGTATACGGGAACATAGCTACGTCCGATCTTTTCAACAGATAGCTCAAGTGAACCCAGAAACTCGTAATTCTGTGGGAGATTGTCCGCAGGCACAAGACTCTGGCTGGTGGAACCTTCTGGAATAGCATTTACAGGAGTTTCTTCAGTAACCTCATCCGTGCAGCCGGAGATCGATAACATAAGAATGCTAATTGTTAAAACCAAAAGAATTTTTTTAATCATGGTTAAACCTCTTTAAAAGAGCAAGTATAAAAAAGAAAGTATGAAGGGATTAATCCCTTCTAACATTTATCTATTGCTTAGTTCCTTCTGACAAGGTATGCTACTGCAAGAAGACCAGCTACTGCGAAGACTGCTTCAAATCCAGGGGATGGTTCAGCAGTGTCATCCTCTACAGGGGTGTCATCCTCTACAGGCATGTCATCCTCTACAGGGGTGTCATCTTCTACAGGAGTGTCGTCCTCTACAGGGGTGTCATCCTCTCCAGGAGTAACTACAGGGGTGTCATCCTCATCGTCTGGCTGAGCTGCGCTTTCACCGATTGTCAGCTTAACGTATGGGTAGTACCTGAGTGTGTTGTCATCTGCTGTCTTGAAGTACATGTTCTCGGCAATTGAGATGTCGTTACCCTTGCTAAGTGTAATTGCAGATGGGTTGGTCATTTCAATTGTACCGCCAGTGATTGAGGCAACCTCGAGCTTACCGAACTTATCATCATCTTCGATGGTAAGGATGTTCTCGTAGTCAATGAGCCAGAGACCTTCAATGATTGCAAGGCTGTCTACCTGTCCCTGGAAAACCTGGGTGATGTGTGCCCTGAATACAATGACATCTTCCTTGTCGCCTACATCAGTGTCGTAGGTCCATGTGAAACCAGCTGCCGTAGGAGTGATTACCTCATCCTCTATGAAGTCGCCGT
>NZ_MBKP01000054.1 GCF_002243045.1 Methanolobus psychrotolerans | reverse complement strand
ATATATATATATATACATATATACGATAATGTTCATTGGGAAGTTGCTACATTGTAAGGATAATAAAATATTATGTAATTAAATTCATTATTGCGCAATGTAAAATAAACAAGGAGCAAAAATAATGGATCTGAAACGAATAAGTATTGTATTTTTAGCTTCGTTGATCTTGATGGCAGGATTTGCGAGTGCATCTGATGAAAAATCAGTAACAATAAATGATGAAGAGCGATTAGAATTAATTGCTCAATTAGAAGGTACAAATATAACAAATGGCGAATTTATTAAAATAGCATTGCCTGAGTTATATGATGAAAACCCAAGCAAAGCCACTAGTATATATTATCAACAAGAAAAAGTATGGTTTAATTCATCTGATGTAATTGATCAATCAATTGATACTGAACCGTCTACAAGAGATATACCAGCTGGTTTTATGATAGGTACATCATCTATTAAAAAAGAGTCAACAAAGATTAAGTTTTCAACAAAGTCAACTTTTTATGGAGTAACTCCAACAGAGCAATATGTATACTCCGGATTGTATGATTCTAATAGTGAGTTAATTGGATTTGCTGCAAAAACAGCTACATCAACTAAAAAAATAGAAGTATCAGAAGATAAGAATTATTCACCTGGAACCTATAAAGTTGATGGTGTCCATCAGGCACTTATTCCAGCCCCTTATACTCCAACAATAGTTCTTCAGTCCTCATCAACTGGGTGGAAAACTTTATAAAAAGAGAATATGCACTAAAGCATATTCACTTTTTTTTATTTTGAGGAAACTATGAACCTACCAACCTGGAAACAAAAAAAAATAACAATCGTTGCTGGTATATCAGTGGCGATATTGTTAATTGTGTTTGCTATTTTACAAATGCAATCAATAAGCATTATAATGAGGCCTAGTCCTAATAATAGTACTCTTGTATATGTATTAAGTTGCATTTTGCTGACTATTATAGCATTTGTTTGTGAAAAAGCGGATAATAAAAGATTTAAGATTCTGGCTAACATTTTGTGGATCATACTGTGGGCTTTATTAATGTCTGGATTAATAATAGCAATGATTAATTTAGACATGTTATTGGAAATATAAAGTCAGTACTTCAGTACTTTGCTAATTTCCCCTCCTTTTTCTCCTTACCGCTATCTATCTACCTCAAACACCGCACCACCAATTGAACTCTTAACTTTCTTCTAATCCATTCCTCAACAAACAGGATAAATCTGTCAAACCTGAACCTATCCTCATCAATTGTTTGAGGACCTTGTTTTACAATCGTAAAATGCTTTTTCTGAATGTAGAGCCATGTATTTCTAAGCAGGAACAATATCAATGCAAAGAAATACCTGAAAGTTACGTTTCTTCTTATATTCCGCAGATGTCCTCAAATTTTGCCAATTATCTGGATTGCAATTATTTATCAATTAATAGTAACATAATTCAATTGAGAAGTAACATTTATTATCACTTCAAGTTGACATAAGGATGCGTAAATGTACGCTAAAGGAAAATATCCGTTTTTCTCTAGACATCTGCGGAAAGTCGGATGTAAGTGAACCATTGATATTAATGGCGATATTGTTAGTTAGGGGTTTAAGAACAGCATCAATACATTGGTTTGGTCTTAACTCGACTTTAGAATGGGTGCTTGAATTGAATGCTAGAAATGACATATGGCGGCGTTCCCGCCGCATATAAATCTATCTGAAGGCTTAGATGAACTTAAGTAGTTGAAATTAGCGAAGTACTGACATTGTAGAGCACATCACACTTTGGCGTGATGTGGTATTCAGTTCCATGCAGCTGTGGCCATATTTTTCTTGAATGTATATCCCACGATGTCTCACCGGCAAACCAGTAAAGATAGATGTATCCACAGGATACTGCATGCATATCTTTTATCGCCTTGCTGATGTTGGGCATGCCCAGGGAAAAGGATGCGATTATAATATCATAAGGTCCATCCAGGTCATTTTCAACATCTATATCTTCCCATCTTTTTTTAACAATAGATATATTGTCGCAGGCATATTCAGCTATGTTCTCCTCAAAAACTTCGATCATACCCTTTGAAGGCTCCACAGCAGTTACGTGTTTAACCTTTTCAGCAAGTGGGATTGCAAGTGTTCCCGGGCCTGCTCCTATGTCAAGGACCCTGGAGTGCGGTGTGATGTGCAGGAATCTGATGGTTTCTCTGGCTCTTCTCTGATTATCTCTCAGTGACATTTCCCAGAATTTCCTTGCATTCTCCTTTTCTTCCCAAATGGCTGCACACTCTTTCCTGTTACTGCACTGCTGATGCCTTTTCATCTGTTCTGTCCAGACTTTACTCCAATCTATAGTATGAGGGTCCATGATCATTTCCTGAAGTATTTTTAGTTTTTGTGATGTTTTATGGATTATCATACCGGTATTACAACTGAAACATCCATGTAGTTCTGTATGGTCACAGGCACTCCGTAAACCTCTTCGATAACCTGTGGGGTGATATCTCCCATACTACCTGCTGCAAAGATAGTGCCATTTTTCAGGAACAGGAATTTATCAGCATATCTGAATGCCAGGTTAAGGTCGTGCATGGTCATAACAGCCGAAACATTTTCTACTTTTACTACTTCTCTTACGATGTTCAGTATCTCAAGCTGGTTCTTAAGGTCAAGGCTGCTTGTAGGCTCATCCAGCAGAAGTAGTTTTGGGTTCTGTGCGATAGCGCGTGCAATGCCCACTTTCTGGAGCTCTCCTCCGCTGAGCTCATCGATATATCTGAGTGCCATGTCCTCAAGATGCAGTTTCTTGATCGTGGCTTCCACAAGCATTACATCTTCATGCGATATGTTCCACTTTATGTGCGGCATCCTTCCCAGAAGTATTGCGTCAAAGGCTGTAAGCCTTGCGGGTTCGCAGCGCTGTGGCACGTATCCCATGCGCCGTGCAATGTCTATCTGTTCAAGTTTCAACACATCCTCTTTGTCCACGAGTATGGTGCCATTCTTTGGCTTGAGGATTGCATTCATACATTTTAGTAGTGTTGTCTTACCCACACCATTTGGTCCGAGTATGGCCAGTATCTCGTTCTTCTTCAGATGGAACTTGATGTCCCTGAGAACTTCCTTACTTTGGTATTGGAATTCCACTCCGTTGACTTCTAATATCATATTCTCCTCCCTTTGAGTATAAGGTAAATGAATGTAGGTGCTCCCAGAAATGATGTAAGTACTGCAACCGGGAGCTGGTATGGATCGATTATCATCCTAGCTGCCGTATCTGCACAGAGCAGGAGCAATGCTCCCATTATCATGCTACCTGTTATCAGGAAACGATGGTCGTCTCCTATGATGCGGCGTGTCATGTGGGGACATATAAGCCCTACAAAACCGATCACTCCCAAAAATGCCACGATTACGGCCGTCACGATGGATGCGGCCATCATTCCATTGATCCTTGTCCTTTCAACATTTACACCAAGGCCCTTTGCTGTCTCATCACCGGCATCTATGGCATTATAATTCCAGCGGTTCATTGTAAAGTAGATGATTGAACTGATCACTATAACGGTCATGAGCGCCAGCTCTTCCCAGCTTGCCCTTGAAGCGTCCCCGAAAGTCCAGAACACTATGGAGGCAAGCTCTGTATCATCGGCAAAATATTGCAGGAACATTGTCCCTGCAGAGAACAGGGAACCCATTGCCACTCCTACAAGGATCATTACTTCCGGCGTAACTCCCCGGAACCTGGAGAATGCCAGTATGATGACCGTTACAATAATGGAGAATAGAAATGCAACAGCAGTGGTTATGTACGGGTTGCTGATGGTCACTGCATCACTGATGCTGCTATGCGTGGTCCCAGCTCCAAGTATCATCACCGAGAATGCCGCACCAAAGGCAGCGGCGTTGGATATCCCAAGGGTGAAAGGAGATCCGAGGGGGTTTCTCAGTATGGACTGCATAACAACTCCTGCCACTGAAAGCCCTGCTCCGGCAACAATGGCCGTCAGTACCTGGGGGAGGCGGATGTTCCATATGATGCTGTCCCACCTGTGTGAAATGGATTGGCCGCTAAGTGTCAGCACCACTTCCCAGGGAGGGATATCGACAGGACCCGTTGATATAGACAGTACTAGGATTATGAACAAAAGCACAGTGCCCGACAGAATATATGTGTTCTTCCTGCCGGTATGCTTTCTGTAACGCTGGGCTATGTCACCATCTGGTCCGTTCATAACTTTCACTGCTCTGTATTGTTCAGACATCCAGTTTGGTGAATGCCGGCACCTCATAGGCACTGGTCATTTTATCATATACTTCCTTTGCGCATGCTTCATCTCCTTCGCATACCAGGAACTGGAATATCTCTATGCTTTTCCCTTCAAGGTCCACGTCCTCGAAGCGTTCGGGATAGAGTACTTTTCCTATGAAATAGGAGTTGACCAGTGCTGTGTCAAAGTTGTGCCCATATACATTATAGGGAAGGACCCCATATACATTTCCGGACTGCACCGCTTGAAGTTGCTGGTAAGAGGGGTCGTTTCTCAACTGGTACAGGGCACTGTTCTTGTCATCTGATTGCAGTGTATAGAGATCCACAAATATGATATCAGGATCCCACTCGAGGATCTTTTCCTTGCTGACCTGTGCGGTCTCATGGCTGATCTCCAGTCCGGTGTCATAATGGAGGACATCATGTGCGCTGATCAGATGGAATGGTGGGTATTCCACCTCGGTGGACTGAAGTCCCTGGGACCCTCCCTGGCGTCCGATGCCACCGATGTAACATGATATCTTTTCATCCTCTGGAATGTCTGTGCGCTCTCTGAGATCAGTTATTATCTCATCGAAGAAGGTGATGACCTCTTCAGCACGCTCCTCCCTGCCTGCGACTTCTCCCACGATCCTTAGGTTCTCATTAAGGATGTCCCTGTTGGATATGAGGTCCCCGTGCCTGCTGACAGTGACAACGGGTATTCCTGTTCTTTCCTGGAGTTCTATGGGGTCAGTGCCGGGAGGTGGATATATCTTGATTATGATATCCGGCATAGGATCAAGTCCTAATATCTTTTCCGGGTTGTCTGCGCCTCTGGCCTCTCCAAATACAGGATAATCAGTGCTGAACTGGGGATTTGCAAGGGTGTAGGGCTGGATAGTGGCCCTGTAACTTGTTTCAGCACTGTCTACTCCCACAATCATGTCCTCGGCCTGAAGGTATGTAAGGAGTCTGAGGGACCCGCCGCTGGAACAGATTACATGCTGCGGGGATGCAGGGATCTCCACACTCCTTTCAGCAATATCTATTACAGTTCTGCTTGCTGAACTGTCTGGATAATCAGGGTTTTGTGCGTCTGGCGTATTCCCTGCACAACCACTAAGGGATACTATAAATGCTAATAGTATCAGTAAAAAAGCATTATGATAAATCTTTTTTTGTTTCATGTTTCTCCTCCGGATAATGTTTAGATGCGTTCTATTTTACAGTATATATCTATTATTATGTACTTCTATTTATTACCCAAATATGACAGTTTCACTATTATATTAGCATCTGACCACTCCCCCTAAAAGTGTTGATCGCTATCTCATTATCAGGGGAATTGATGATCTTCTCTATAAGATCCTTTTTTCTTTACGTTTGAAGAGCTTGCTTTTGTGTCAGATTTTACTCTATCTCAAACAAAAAATCCTTCTCTACCTTTAAGGTGTTCTTCAGGAAGTTTAGTAGCCTCTCGTTCGTCAAGTTCAACCAGTTTATCTATCAGAATCAAAGGAAAGGACAAAGTAAGAATATTGCAAAAAAAGTGCGCATATCCGAAGGGTTATATATCAAAGATCTACTTTGAGGTTATTTTCCTATCGGATGTGTTCCTATTAGTCGATCGATCAATGGATGAGTCATTCACAGATTAATTGTGTTCTTTATCTTCCACCATATCTTCATGTTGCACAACCTCTTTTCTGTTGCCGCTCTAAAAGTATTCTTCAATCTGCTCTGTCCAGACATTGCTCCGGTCTATGTTATGGAAATCCGTGATGTCCTCTTGGTATCGTTATTATGCAGTTGGTCATGTGGCAGGATCTCAGACGGGTATTACAACTGAAACATTCATGTAGTTCTGTATGGTCACAGGCACTCCGTAAACCTCTTCGATAACCTGTGGGGTGATATCTCCCATACTACCTGCCGCAAAAATTGTGCCATTCTTAAGGAACAGGAACTTGTCAGCATACCTGAATGCAAGGTTAAGGTCATGCATTGTCATAACAGCCGAAACATTTTCTACTTTTACTACTTCTCTTACGATGTTCAGTATCTCAAGCTGGTTCTTAAGGTCAAGGCTGCTTGTAGGCTCATCCAGTAAAAGCAGTTTAGGGTTCTGTGCGATTGCACGTGCAATGCCCACTTTCTGGAGTTCGCCTCCGCTAAGCTCATCAATATATCTAAGTGCTATATCCTCAAGATGCAGTTTCTTGATCGTGGCTTCCACAAGCATGATATCTTCAGGTGATATGTTCCACTTCATGTGTGGCATCCTTCCCAGAAGTATTGAGTCAAAGGCTGTCAGCCGGGCAGGTTCACAGCGCTGTGGCACGTATCCCATGCGCCGTGCAATGTCTATCTGTTCAAGTTTCAACACATCCTCTTTGTCCACGAGTATGGTGCCATTCTTTGGCTTGAGAATTGCGTTCATACATTTGAGCAGGGTGGTCTTACCCACACCATTTGGTCCGAGTATGGCTAATACTTCATTCTTCTTCAGATGGAATTTGATGTCCTTGAGGACCTCTTTGCTTCGGTACTGGAATTCCACTCCGTTGACTTCTAATATCATATTCTTCTCCCCTTAAGTATAAGGTAAATGAATGTAGGCGCTCCCAGAAATGATGTAAGGACAGCGACCGGAAGCTGGTATGGCTGCATCATGAGCCTTGCAGTGGTGTCTGCACAAAGGAGTAGCAGGGCACCCATGACAATACTTCCTGTTATAAGGAAACGGTGGTCATCGCCAATGATGCGCCGTGTCATATGTGGACAGATGAGTCCCACAAATCCTATTACTCCCAGGAACGCCACGATGATGGAAGTGACAAGGGATGCCCACAGCATGCCCCAGAGCCTCACTCTCTCCACATTGACCCCCAGTCCTTTTGCAGTCTCATCGCCTGCATCAATTGCATTATATTTCCAGCGATTGAATGTGAAATAGACTATGGATGCAGCCACAATTGCAGTGATGAGTCCAAGCTCTTCCCAGCTCGCTCTGGCAGTGTCTCCAAAAGTCCAGAACACCATGGATGCCAGTTGCACATCATCGGCAAAGTACTGTAGGAACATGGTTCCTGCTGTGAACAGTGAACCCATAGCCACACCTACAAGGATCATGACCTCAGGACTTGTCCCTCTTATTTTTGAAAAAGCCAGGATAACCAGAGTGACCAGCATGGCAAAAACAAATGCGGCAACAGTAGTCACATAAGGATTGTTAATGGTCACTGCATCTCCTACTCTACTGCTGGTGCTCCCGGCACCCAGTATGATCACTGAGAACGCTGCGCCAAAGGCTGCAGCATTTGATATTCCTAAGGTGAAAGGTGATCCCAGAGGGTTGCGGAGTATGGATTGCATCACAACCCCAGTCACTGCCAGGCCTGCACCAGCTACAATGGCTGTCAGGACCTGGGGCAGCCGGACATTCCATATGATACTATCCCACGTTGTTGAAACCGTGTGTCCGGCAAGTGTCCTTACAACATCCAGGGGTGGAATATCAACGGAGCCCATGGCTATTGAAAGCACGGCTGCCACAAGCAAGAGAGCAAAACCTGTCAGTATATAGGTTCTTTTTCTGCCTGTGTGCTCTCTATACCTGCCGGCTATATCTCCTTCAGAATTGCTCATTTCCTTTCACCACTATGTTTTCCTTTTCAGATTTCCAGTTTTGTGAATGCAGGAATCGAGAAGGCGTTGATCATCTCCCCATATACCTGGCGGCCGACTTCTTCATCGCCTCTGCCAACCAGGAATGTATATATTTCGATGGTCTTGTCCTCAAGGTCCACATCCTCAAATTTCTCAGGATACAGTAGCTTTCCTGCAAAATATGCATCTGCAAGCACAGAACCCTGATTCTGAGTGTACCAGTTGTATGGCAGGACTCCATATACTTCTCCATTCTTCACTGCTGTGAGCTTCCTGTAGGATACATCATTCTGTAACTGGTACAGAGCACTTGACTTGTCTTCGGACTGTGTTGTTGAAAGATCAACAAATATTATCTCGGGATCCCATCCAAGTATGCTTTCTTTGGAAACTTCTGCTGTTGTGAGGTTCTTTGGGTCATATGCCACGTTCTTTGCATTGGTGAAGAAGAATGGTGGATATGTTGGTTCTGTTGACTGGAATCCGTGCGGACCTGAAAGGGCTATGCCACCTACGTAGCAAGTGGTCTTCTCTTCTTCTTGTACATCTGCGGTACGCTCATTAAGGTCTGAGATCGCTGCATCAAAGAAAGAAATGACATCTTCCGCACGGTCCTCTGTACCCATTACCTCTCCCATGGTGCGGAGCGACTGATACATGTCAGCTCTGTTGTTGACCATGTCGCCATAGTTTAGGGCTATTACCGGTATGCCAGTCTTTTTCTGCAGTTCTGCAGGGTCATATCCGGAAGTGGAATACATCTTGAAGATGACCTGTGGTTGCGGATCAAGTGTAAGTATTTTTTCAGGATTATCATTTCCTCTGAATTCCCCGAAAACAGGATATTCCATGAACTGAGGATTTGCAAGTGCATAGGGCCTGGCATCGAACTTTGATTCCTGGGTCTCTATGCTGTCAACGGCAACTATCTTGTCCTGAGCTTCCAGGTATGTAAGATATCTCAAAGCACCTGAACCTGAACAAATGACGTGTTCAGGTGATTTGGGCACTTCCACTGTCCTGCCAAGGGCATCTATAACTGTGATAGTTTCCGCTGCATCCTGTGTATGGGGGCTCTGGGAAGTTGAGGAGCTTTCCATGCAGCCTGAAACCAATGTTGATATGGCCATCAGTACAAATAATATGGTCAATAATCTGGTTTTACGTTTGTTCATTTTTTATCTCCTATAAGTGTAGTGTTGTGCAAGATTAAAGTATTTAGTATTAAAAGATAACGACTTAGTAATACTATCTCACATAGGTATTTATTTATAGCATAACTATGTTACTGCACAATATCATAACACAAAAAATAAAGAAAATCATACTATATGTGACTTGTAATGATTAAACCGTGCTTTTATTTGGTGCAGGTGTATATGTGAATTGTCATGTAAGGACCATAATAAACGGTCGAATGATTCTCTTTTCATGAGGTATTGCTATGAATAAGATTACAGGAATAATAATTGTACTTTCAGTAATTTTAGTTTTGACCCTGATGCCTGCAAGCGCATCGGATGTAACGTATAATATCAGAAGTACCGTATATGACAGCTCCGACTCTTTCACCCCCGCAGGTGATTTCTACTGGGACGCTAACACATTTTCTGGATTATGGTATCAGATCAAGCCCGGTCTTTCCAGTGAGGTTCTCTATTTCCACAACAGTGTGAATGCTTCATCGACCATGCAGCTTGGGGACAAGATCGCTGAAGGTGACCTGTACTATGTGAGTAAACCTCAGATGAAAAAGACCAAGATCGGCGGCATGAATGATGAAAGTACATTTATCGTTGATGGTGTAGATCTCAAAAAATATTACCTGATGGGTTTCTTTGGGGCACAGCACGTGGTAATGCCTGAAGATCCATCTTCCCTCTCTGCCGGCTGCCAGCCGGATAAGATAGCAAAGATCCTAATGGAAACAGATGATGATGGTAAAAAGCAGATGCTCTCTGGTGAAACATGGGATCTTGCAGGCGGCTGGTCACTTGTTGTGCAGCAGGTGGATGTAGAAGGTAAAAAAGTATGGCTGCAGTTAAACAAAGGTGGGGAAGAGATAGATTCCGCAGTTGTGTCGGGTGACACAGAGCTGGCAAACACTGAAAGAACATATCTCTATAAGGAC
>NZ_MBKP01000053.1 GCF_002243045.1 Methanolobus psychrotolerans | reverse complement strand
GGCCTCTATCTTTTTTCCAAATAATTTTTCGTATTCTCTTATGCCTTTAACACTTTTCAAACTTATACTGTTTACTTCACAATTTTCTGTAAAGTCACATAATTGAAGCAATACTTTCTTATATCCCTTGCCAGTAATCTTAATCATGGATTATACCTTTTTACGAGTTATTTTTACGATTGCAAACATAATATAGCTTTAATTAGGTATAATCCTTTCTATATAGGTTAAATTTGGATTTAGACTTGTTTTAAGTAAATTTTTGCATAAATAGGTGTCCTAAATGGAAATTATGGGTAAAGAAGAAATTTAAAGGAAAATGGTTAAGCCTCATTTAAATTATTATTTATGAAGAATATAGTGCTAGAGGTTTCTGTCAGTTCTACAAGATCCACTAACAAACAAAGAGCAACGCAATCATTCGCCGCAGGCGGCACCTTCCTTCGCTGCCGTACCAAGTGCTGCACCGAAGACTGTTGCGTTTATCCAGTAATTTTCAATTGCTGACTTTTAAGTTGCAATCAGCAGGATTTCTACAGAGCCAAAGAAATAATGCAAGTGGACCCTACCTTGTGTTATCATCTTAAATCCAATCTCTCGCGATGTCCTCCAAGAAACTCCCACCTCATTTCTCCGTAGTACGGGTGTGGATATGGCAATTCTTCTATCATTTGTACATGGACCGCCAGAGAATACTCTTTTCCAGATTCCAGATCAATCGTACATTCATAGGGATTCTCGCCCAAATACTCCAGAACAATTTCTTCTTCAGATTCCAATACTTCTCTCGTATCGGAATTTGGCCCGTTTGCGTGTGTTGAAGAAATCACCTGAACAATGACCGGCAACTGATCCGTCATTTCACCATGTTCATTAGAATGAGAAAAAGAGTTTTTGTATAGATAATTCAGATTCATCGAAAGAGCAACACTGGAATGCGTTTCGTTTATGGGACTTGCATTGAACTCTAAATTCTCGACATAGACATTGTTTGCGGGCAGATCAGACTCAAATGGGAAATACCATGCAATGAGCAAAATGAGTGATACTATTATCAATATACCTAAACCGAAAAGACCTTTCTTCAACCATGATATCTTAAAATAGTATGCTATTAAGGCCGTTATTGCAAAAGCCAAAATGAATAACACAATTTGCTGCCAAAATACGATCTTTTTGTTCTCAGAGGAGTTATCCTGAAAAGTATTTCCTTTAATGATATTCTCATCGCCTGCCAACAAATGGAAAATAGCATAGTTCTCGTTAGAGCTGAAAGTATTGTTCATAATAAAATTATTACTGCTCTCACCAATTGAAATTCCATTCAAATTGCTCGAAATGCAATTTTCAACTACGATGTTATTCGAACAAAACAGTTTAAGATACACACCAGAATCTTCATTTCTCGCCAGAAAATTTCCCTTTAGATTATTTGAAGTTGCTTCCCATAATAAAAAACCATGCTGCTCGTTATCACAAACATAATTGTCACGGATCAGGTTATAATTAGCACCTGTCAAACTCAGACCAAACTCATTGAGAAAAAGCCGGTTATTTGTGATATTATTAGTATCCGAATCCAAGAGAGCTATCCCGTAATACAAATTATCGTAAGCCTCGTTCTGCTCTACAACATTTCGGCTAGAATTTTTCAGATATAATCCACGCTCGTTGTCATGAATACGATTTTCTATCAAATCGTTATCGTTTGAATTGACAAGATAAATCCCATGCACAGTATTTGATGATAAAACATTGTTTTGAATATAGTTCCCGGAAGATCTATTGACCAAAATACCATCCTGAGTATTAGAGATCTTATTATTGTTTATAAGGGAATTCTCTACGTTATCTAAAAAAACTCCTGATACTGGTTGTCCCTCGTCCTTTCCTGTAATAGTCAGGCCTGTGATCTCTACATTATTCGAGATCACATGGATTATTGGCGTAGATGCTTCATCCGAAACAATAATAACATCATTCGGATTAAGAGAACTGGATCTTAATTCCAATGGTTTATCTATAATTAGTACTTCAGAATAAATCCCATCATAAATCACTATAGAATCGTTCGCTTGAGAAAAATCAATGGCATCCTGAATTGAAGAAAAAGAATTATTCGCTTCACTGCTATTCATGTCCACTGTAATTGTAGTTGCAGACACACAGCTCATTGTCAAAAGTAAAAAAGATATCATGAATATATTTTTAAGCATGATTATATTTCCATTTATAAATAAAAAGTGAACTATTAAGTCCACTTTTTAACTAAATTGATGTTCTCATCCCAAATAAGAATATCCTGTAGATGAATCGTCAGTAGATCCCTCATATTCATAGACGTTCTCTTCGTAATTGAAGCTGATATCGTCCTCATCATACCAATACATTACATTCGTACCGGTCAACGTATTTGGATCATTCAGCCGGAAGAAGGGATATGTGCCTGAACCATAGCTATATCCTCTAAGAACTACTGCATGACAAGTGCCCCATAGACTTTCTTCGGTCAGGAAAAACGGTCTTTCATCATCAATCATATCTATTATCTCATCGATCGTTCCAGAAAGGGTTCCCTCTTCGACACCTCTTTCCAGATAAATTCCCTTTCCATTCAAATACGTTTGTGCTTTAACGGAATTCATATTTGTACAGCCACTGGCTTCCCAGACACTCCATATCGAAGGATGATTTCCAGACCAGTATTCTTCGAGCATTGCAGCACTCGTATGGCCACAAGCATTATTTGCTGCATTCCAATTATGCTGATAATAGTATATTTCCCACTGACTCCTCTGTGGAACAGTCAAAAAGTAGCTACTCTTAGTCTCAACTACAGGAGTTACACTTTCATACATGCTGACAGAATCGCCTAAAAGACCAAGCTGGCATTCTTTTCCTTCGATCTCTACAGTACCTACAAATCCTCCAATACCGTCTTCATAGAATTCTCCATGCAGGTTATATTTACCTTCTTTATCTTTAACATCGACATAGGTTGCGTACATTTCTGTTGCACCCTCATAACGGGTCATTGTCCTGTTTGCCACTTCGGTATAGATCGGCTTTGCTCCTTCAGGTACATCCCAGCCAACAAATACCTGTGTTGCTTCACCGGACAATTGAACTTTCTCATCTTTACCATCAAGTGTTATCACACCTTCAAGCATGACAAGATTGTTCTCATCGATGGTGCCCGATAAATGTGCAGTCTCAGGTTTTTCAATGGTAGGAGTTATGCTTAAGTCAGTGATCTTTTTGTCTTCTGTTGGAATTATCAGAACACCGTCTTTTTGATCAAGTTCTATGGTTACTTGTTTGACATCCGAACTATCAGACAGTCCTTCTGCCTGAACACTTCCTATAGGTATAAATGCCACCAACATTAGCAGCATTACACCAAAAATTGCTTTTGTTTTCAATTTTTGCATTCGTTCTTACCTCATTTAAATTACTCCTGAGGCAAGATCACGCAAACTTTAAGAACAAACAAAGTCAACATTACATGCCTCAGGGCAATTCCGAAATCCAGGACGATATCGCTAATACTGTCTGGATTTCGGCTACATTTCTTCATGTGGCAATAAAAAACACTAGCACTTTCTAAAACAGTTATGGCCCTTTTCTCAAACATTAACGTTCTACATAAATTGGATGTGTACAGGGTAGTTATCTCTTTATTCAGAGGTTATTGACTCCGATACATCAATTTTGAAGCAGTATAGATTATTGAGATAACAATGGGAAATACAGAATAATTATACCCATTGACAACTGTTTTCTCGATATTCTCAAAAAACTCATACCCAAACAAGTTCAACTCGTTCAACCAGAATGAATTTGATCTTACAGCTAGTTCCAGATTTGAATTCAAATCGTTTAGAAATATGTGATACAAAAATACCGTCAGAATCAGAAGGACAGTATTTAAAACAACTTGTTTAGGGAATTTGTGTTTCAACAAAACTATGGAATTAAAAAATAGCAATATAGCCATTACAATGGAAGGTGAAATCAGACTGCTGGATTCATTGCCATTAATATCAATAATACAAGGACCAAAAAAACTAAATTTTGCATATGAAAGACCTCCTCCACTGGATTGAACGCTTTCTATATTGAATCCTGTTATGAATAAGTGTAAAGTTATATAGAACAATAGTAAGACAAGGGATATAAGATTGAAATAAATGATTTTTCGATTTGGCATGTTTATTCCTTTATTTGTATAAAAAAGTCTCGGACGTATCCGAGACACGATGAATACAAGTATCTTCGTAATATCTATTCAGATTTCGTTACAAGTATACACTAAGTTGTTGTTTACAATTTTCTTTAGTTGATTACCTGAATTTAATACAATTACAACTTTATTAGAGATGGTACTATCGCTTGCAGAAGGGTTGTTATTACCAATTCCCCTTCCTTTATTATTATTCCAGAGATCCATAGTCTTTGGCAAACCCGATGAATTATATTCATGAGCTGTTGCCCATCTCTCTGCCCATGTATAATCAATGTGCTTAACCATTAAGGCATTCCAATAAGTATGGCGGAATGCATCACTTGCGTCGTCGGCCCCATTGAATCCAAAAATACTTTTTGTTCTATCCATTGCTTTCTTACCATAATAGCAAGAATTTATGGCTTTCCATGAATTTTCATAAAATAGTGCTTCTTCAGCGGGATTTAGCGTAAAACCATAATAACTTATTTTGGTTGATATAGTTCCATCACTTTTTGATTTGCCATATAATTCCCTGATTTTCTTGATAGTATAATCATTGATCTGTTTTTCAGTTGCATCTGGATGTTTTTCTATATAGGTAGTTACTTCAGCATGTAACTCCTCTATATCAACATATTGCAACATCTGTGATTCTGATAAATCATCATTAATCTTCTTGCTTTGTTCTGCACTCACTGCCGGCATAAGCACAAAACTTGCCAGCAACATTGCCGCAAGAATCGTACCAAGCCCAAATTTAATGTTTATTTTCATTTTCATACCTCATTTTCTTTCTCCTGAGGCAAGAAACGCAAAGCTTAAACTAAATAAAAGCTAACATTACCATGCCTCAGGGCAATTCCGAAATCCAGGACGATATCTCCATAATACTGTCTGGATTTCGGCTACATTTCTTCATGTAGTACAAAAAGGAATACTAGCAATACATAAAATAGTTATGGCCCTTTCATCCAACTGAAGCCCCCACTCAAAAAAAGAGGAATAATTCTACAATTCTACTTTTTTCCCACGATCTTGTTTTGTATCATTGTAAATCCAATTCCTCACTTCGTCCTACTGAATTCGATAAGTGGTTCCACGCTATAAGTCCCCATGCAGTTGTTTCTAAGGATGCCTCAGAAGAGTTCATCGTTGCATCAATGAGAGCATAATCTATTGTAAAGCTAAACCCTCCTGCTCCAACTCTACAATTATCTAGCCAAATCAATAATTCTTCAGGGTTATTGGGCTCTGATTCCAAAACACTCAAGCATGACATCGAAATATAAGTAGAATACATATCAGAACCATTTGCAGTAACTCCATTTCTTCTCATTGCAAAACCTCCGTCCTCGATTTGACCATCCTTTAACCACGAAACACATGATTCTTTGTCTAAAGGCTCGCTTCCTAGCTCAGATAAAATCATCACAATATAATATGTCATAATGATATCCGGAGATTCAAAGCCAAATCCGCCTTCTTCTGTTTGGAGATATTGTATTCTTTTTGTAAAATCATCCTTGTTGGTAAAATCCAGGTTTATATCCAAATAATTTGCTGTTTCCACTAAATACATTAAATTCACGATGTCTTCTAAATCCTGATTCTCCTTATTTAGAATATCTCCTATACTATCCTCTATCCATTCAACAAGTTTTTTGTCCACATGAATTTCTTTGTCAAGTAATTGGCATGTCGTAACTATAAAATATACATCTTTAGGATTTACATAGCTAGAATCCAATTTCGTCCCCAGATAATCATATACTTCTTCATCAGGAACATCTTCACCCAGGACTTTTAAGGCTTGAACAGCAAGATAGGTATTCTCTGCAGAAGATATTAAGCGATAAGATGAACGAAATCCTCCACTACCATCAAGAACTTCATGACGATAGATAAATGGAACATCATTATCATTCAAGTCAGCACCAATGATAGAATACATTTTTAACGCTAAATAAGTCCCTTGAGATTCCCCATATTTTTCATGAAAAACATTATAGCCACCGCTTGGTAACTGCTTGCTAATAAGATAAGATTCGATAGTTGTCTTTATATCTGAACGAATACCACCAGTTATCGATAAAAACTCAGTAAATGAATCCAAGGTAATTAAATCAATCTCGTTCTCAGGGATCGATTCTAATTGTGATTCGATATTATATCTCTGTTCAAGTATCCAATTAGTTTCTTGAGCATATTCTTTAGAAGTTCGAATATCAACACCATAAAGATCAAGGGCATAATATAGCAGATTAAATTCACTCGTAATATCCAATAATTGAGTACTTTCCCCAGTATTTTTCCATTTTCCAATTAACCAATCTTTTGTATCAGGAATTTGGTCTAAATCTGCGCCTGCAATTTTCAGTACACTCAAAGCTCTATATGTATCTAAAAGTGTACCTTCACTCCCTTTTACTTCAGAAAACGAGCCATCAGAATTTTTCAGATTCATAACTTTGGATATCAACGCTGACTTGTTATCAGGCTGAGTTTCAAGAAGATCTAAACTCAACGTTAAAAAATAGAGATCATTTAAGTTTATGTCATCACTTTTAAGCAAATCCTGTTCTTTTGATAAAAGCAAATCAATTGTAGCGTCTTTGTATTTCATATCCTTATCAAGAATATCCAGACATGACAAGAAATAATATGTCGAGTAAAAAGAAAAAAACTGTGGGGGAAAATCAGAATATCCGCCATCAATTCCACGAGCCTCCGCAAACAACTTCGAGGTATTAGAAACCCATTCGTGATCTTGTATATTCTGAACCTGCGTGTTTTGACGTGAATATGTAGATATGCATCCACTAATAATGATATTCATTAGTATTACATATACCAGTATCTTTCTACGCATTTTAAACCCCCATTTTTATATCTTGAATCTTAATCAAAGGTCTACATGAGTATGTGTTCTGTACGTAGAACTGCCAAACTTAAAGGACTGGCCATCGTTCTGATCGAAATCATAAAGCCAGGAACCAGATGCTTCCAGATTCTCATAAACGTGAATTGCATATGCAGTGTCTTCATACTCATCACCAAATGAAGCCGTGTTACCGCTTCCAGAAACAGTAAATCCAGCTGGGACACTAAGAGAAACTGACATTCCACTTATTACGACTGAAGTATCAAGTGTGATTTCATCTACATCACCAGATCCATACCATTTACCCCGATTATATCCGTTTCCAGTAAAAACAACCTCCGTTAATTCTGTTTCTCTGACTCCATGGAAATAGGTCTTTCCTTCAACGTTTGATCCACCCACACTTGTTGTATAGGTATCGAAACCATAGTCATCTAAAGTAATGGTCCCCTTTGTTGTAACTTGTTCGTCACTCACTGCTTTTCGCTTTTGTTCAAGAACTTTTTTCTCATACTCTTCCCAAGCAGCATAAAATGCCTCTTTGTCCTTAATGCCTGACTTAGCTACAAATGTATAAGGATCCAGTTGGATTACATTTTTTTTCAATTCATTTGGCATTTCTACTCCAAAAAGACCAGATCTTTCATTATCCTCTTTGTCTGTAATGTTCTTCGCACTTGCTGCAGGCATAACCGCCATACACAATATCAGCATCGCCATCAATAACGAAGCAGCTTTTATTCTATTTTGTTTCATTTTCATACCTCATTCTACTACTCCCGAGGCAAGAAACGCAAAGCTTAAACTCAATAAAAGCTAACATTACCATGCCTCAGGGCAACTCCGAAATCCAGGACGATATCGCTAATACTGCCTGGATTTCGGCTACATTTCTTCATGTAGTAATAGAAAAAATATTAACATCCTATAAAACATTTATGGCCATTTTCTCGAAATGAATGATAAGTCATAATATCATTTTAATGAAAAGTAACACCGTTACTTCAATATATAATTAGCAATGCAGTCGATTGAAACTCTTTTTAAAGTAATCTCTATTATTCAAGTGAGGTTTAACCATTCATCCCATTAATCCTTTAAATGGCCCATTAACTCTTACAACTGCTTCTTTTGGCTAAAATTTCCTTTTATGCCCTCAAATCCTCAACTTCCTAAAAGCACTTGGAGCACGAATCAGGTCAAGTCTTTCAACCTTAAATGCTGCCAGTGCCGTAAGTAGTGCAGTTATGTTACTTATTGAAACAAACAACTTAGCCCACTCATTACCTCTTGTTAGTGTTTTTGATCGATTGTATCCAACGACCTCGTTAGAATTTTTCCTTTCAACACAAGTCCTCAGGTCATAGATCTTTTGAAGTATCCGATGATATATCCTGGGGATATAGATCGCTCTGAAATGGTTACCTCTGTCGGTTTTAAGGACAGTTCCAACACTATTGGACCTTGCAGCTATGACAGGAATGATCTGTTTATCGAGCACAGTTGAATTTGACCTATGACTATCAGGTCCGGCATCTGCTATCAGCATGACAGGTTTTTGAGCTGTTGATTGTGTACACTTATCTATCGTTTCCTGGAATATAGTATTGTCATTTTTACTCGCATCCACAGCATCCCAGTAAACCGGCAATCCAAACAACCTATCAACAATACAGGTATCAGTATATCCTGTACCTGAAAGTACACTGTACTT
>NZ_MBKP01000052.1 GCF_002243045.1 Methanolobus psychrotolerans | reverse complement strand
TCAACTGTACCATTTACAATGACACCAAGCTTCTTGCTGACAGAGTCTTTTGGAAGGTCTGCTTCAAGGAGATTGACGCCAGCTTCCATTGCGCCTGCGGCCATCATGACATGTGGCAGGAATAATTTACCTCTCTCAAAGAGGATACCCACTTCGTTCATTCCGGCTGCAAGACCTTTTTCTATGATCTCAGCAGGCGGAATGCCTTCACTTCTTGCTTTTTCTACAGCAGCTGTTACAACATCTTTCTTGCATGTGATTACAGCATCGGAGAGTTCTTTGAACAGTTCTTCTTTGCTCATTTATATACCTCATTATTTTTGATAATTATTGCCAATTCAGATTTTATTCTTGTTTGGAGGGGATAACCCGAAAGTAAAATAACATACAATAACGATAGATATATATGTTACCTTTGGAGCTGCTATTTAAAGATTACTCATGTCTTTGAATAGTACCCAGTATTTATATTTTTCCATTATATTGCGCTATTGAACTTTCGTAAATTAATAATTAAATAAACATCAAAAGACACAGATCAATCACATTATCCTTGTTCTGAAAAAGAACAAGACTTTCAACATCACTGTGTCTTATCTACTCAACTGATTTTCAGGATCCTCTTGTTTAGTTCCTCCTTAGAACTGTGAGACAAAAGTCCTCGCCTGCCATAGCGCCAATATTGCTACGACAAGGATGACAACCATCCACAGAACATCAGCAGCCGGCAGAGGAGAGTTCACCCAATAAGCATTGTAAGCTTCCATTGCAGCTTGTGTTTGTACCATTTAGATCACTCCTTAAACATAAACCAAACAGGCATCTGCAGCCCTTATCTTTCCAAAGTCTGTCAGCACATATTTGTGCAGAAGAAAACCTTTCTTGTAGATCCCTTCTTCATCGACCTTGACCTCAACATCCTTCAGCATTCCACCCGATGCAAGTTCGATTATATCGAAGTTTATGGAATCCCTGTGGTAATTCCCCTTAAGGCCATATTCTTTCTGTATCTGCTGAACGATTTCGTAGTTCCATTTCCCACCACCATTGCTGCACAATTCAAGTATCCTGAACTTTATAGGACGATTTGCTGCCACCTTAATCACCTCTCAATGATTCCATTTCACTCGTATCCTCAGAGAACATTACAGTGCTGCCGAGAAGACAAAGAGCACCACCTACCAAGATGGTCCAAGAAGGCACATCTCCGAAGAAAAGGAATATAAAGATCACAGCGAAGAGACCGTAGAGGTTTCCGATACCCTGACCCCTTCCTACCCCTATAAGAGGGAAGGACTTATACCAGGTAACATAACAGAAACCAAAAGTGATACCTGCAAATACCAGTACTAGCAGTGTAAGTGGTTCAAATGCCAGCAATGCATACTTGAACATTGGGAAACCCATAATTGCGAGTACAGGAACAATGATTATCCACCAGATGATGTTCTCACCAAGGAACCTTAGTGTAAGTCCTACATCAGGTTCTGCAATATCCAGACCTTTTCCGGCGATAGCCCCTTCAATACCCCATCCAGTAGCTGCCATTAATCCACCGAGGTAACCTAACCACATAACATTACCATTACCTAGTTCTGTGAGAACTCCACCACCAAATATAGTGAAACCGCCTGCAATAATGAGCCCGATACCTGCAAATGCACGCCTGGATATCTTTTCACCATACCATTTTGAAGCAAGTATAGAACCTACAACAGGATACATCAAAGCTGCAACAGCAGCAAAAGCGCCACCGACGAATCCCATGGCCATAAAGGACCCCAGAATAGCGATCGGACCACCAAAAATAGAAGCCAGGAAGAACCACTTGGAACACGGCTTGAATTCCTTAATCGTTCGCTTCATTTCACCAAACTTACCAAGAGCACCGTTCCAAACCATAAGAGCTAAAATAACTGTCAACGCGTTGAATGCTGTGATCAGAACCGCCACTATTACCAGTGCCATTCCGTCGCCACTTCCTGCGGCAATCTCACCATACATTTCATCAAAAGGGTTAAGAACCCACACAGCAGTTCCGGGAAGATACCAAAGACCCCAGAGAACTGCACAGAAGAGAGCCCACATGTAACCTTTTTTGACCCTCCTTTGATGTTCCTGCTTTTTTAAAGCTTGCAAATCCATTATTACTACCTCCAATTTTCAACCTTCATGAATATAATATGCCAATAAACTGCAGCTATGTAACGATTCCGGAAACCGGAATTGAAGGTGATACGAAAAAAGATGATAAACTGCCAGTCCTGATCCACTGATATGTGAACATCTTTTTTCGGGGTGCATCAAAGACAGGAAGACTCCCAAAGCACCCATTTGAGAAAAACAACACTCAAGAGCTTAATATTTTAGTTGAGAGATGTAAATAATACATCCTCACAACTATGATATGAATCTCAGAAGAGTGCGTTTAGTTTTGCTACTACATCTGTTGCATTTTCTCCGTAAAGATCTGCACCTATCTTGGTAGCCCAGTCCTGTGTAACAGGAGCACCGCCAACCATTGTTTTAAGTGAGTCACGGATACCAGCTTCTTTAAGCTGCTCTTCTATCTGGATCTGGTTGACCATTGTGGTGGTCATAAGAGCTGAAGAAGCTACTACATCTGCACCAACCTCTTTTGCCTTCTCTACATAGGATTTGATAGGAACATCTCTTCCGAGATCTATTATCTTAAATCCTGCTATCTTGAGCATTGTTGCAACAATATCCTTTCCAATGGAGTGAATGTCACCCTCAATAGTACCAATGACTACCTTACCCTTGTTCTTGGTTTCTGAACCAAGTCTTTCAAGTTCAGGAGTCAGGACAGCCACACCTGCACTCATTGCTTCTGATGCTGCGATCACATGAGGAAGGAAAAGTGTGCCTGCCTCAAACTGGTCTCCGATCTCTGTCATTGCAGCAGTGAATCCATCCTGTATGAGATCTGCCGGATTAACACCCGCATCCAGGGACTCCTGTGCAACTTCTGCAGCTACATCTTCATCAAAATCTAAGATCGCTGCTTTTGCTTTAGCGATAATCTGTTCTTTAGTTGCCATTTTTGTACCTCCGTTCATTTACCTGCTGGCTCTGAATGCCTTGTCAGCATTATCTACAACTGCCTGCATGTCTTTGAGCAGGTCAGCATCTATTGGTGCTACTTCGTGGTTCTTCATGATGTCAACGACTTTTTCATGAGCAACCGTTGCGATATCCTTTGATCCTGCCATAGCCCAGTCTCCGAACATCAGTCTGTCAATGAGCATCGGGCTGGATGGAAGGTCAATGTTCTTCCTTGTGGTCTTGTGTGCAAGGAAATTGTTCCCTATTCCTACCTGTTCTATAGATTCTACTGAAAGTGTCTCTTCATTCACGGGAATTCCTTGCATTGCCTTCTTGGTCATTGAGATCATGTCATTGTCAAGAACGAGCTGTTCAAGTGAGAATGTCATACCGAGCTCAAGCATACCTGCACCGTACAGAGTGTTTGCACCTGCAAAAGCGGGGAGAAGTGTAGTTAATGTCTTCTCATGGCCAGCCTGGCCATCAGGTATCTTGGCATCAGCCTACGAACCAGCAACGAATGTTGGCAAACCGTAGTACTGACCGAGCTTTGCAACAGCCGCACTGATAAGTCCAAGTTCAGGGGAACCAACTGGTGCTGTACCTTTCTTCAGGTCAAATGTTGTGGTGGAACTTCCGTACCAGACTGGTGCACCTGGCTGAACCAGCTGTGCGAGTACAATACCGGAGAGTACCTCAGCATTGTGAGTAACAAGTGTACCTGCAAGGTGAACTGGAGATGAACCGCCAGCCATTGCCATACTGAGTACGTTAACAGGTGTACCGAACCTTGCGCCCTTTATGATTACCTGGCATGCGTTGACACTGAGTTCCAGTGGGCTTGTAGGACAGAGCAATGTGGAGAATAAAGGCTTCTTACGTGCTTCCTCATCGTCTCCACCATAGTATGCTGTTGCTATCTGCTGGTAATAGTCAACATTCTCCCCTACAGGATCTATGTGGTGGAAGTGTTTTGTTGTGTTCATCAATGGTGTCAGTGTCTCGTGGACATCCTGTGCACCCTTGCCTGCCCAGTCCCTTGCAGAAACTGCAAGTGAATAATAGTTGATGTTCTCTGCCCAGTCACATATCTTTGCTGTAGCAGCAACATCTTCCTCAGTAGAGTCGACAGTTGCATACTTACCTGGTGCCTGATAGTTACACATCTTGACACCTGTACCAAAACAGGTCCAGTGTACTTTTCCTTTGTGTTCCTGCTTGGTGTTGTTCTTCTTGTCACGTCCCCAAAGGACAAACTTGGAAGGACAATCAAGAAGAGCCCTGTTAACTACAAATTCAGGGATCTTTACAACCATTGTCTTTTCGTCAACTAAACAGCCACCTTCCTTAAAGATAGCTCGTGCTTCAGGGTCAGAGACCTGAATACCAGTGTTTATGAAAACATCCATTGTAGCATAGTGAAGAGCTCTGAGATCATCTTCAGAGAATAGCTCCAGACTTATGCCGTCCAAGGGAGTTCTACCTGGGAAATATTGTTTTACCATTTTCTTAACCTCCAATTGTAATTCGTTTTCCAGGACATTTCAAAGATGTTCCTGGGGAAGTGAACATGCATTGTAGCAGTGTGTTCCTGTAGAATAGGTAGAATATCCCTATATATAAAGATTGCTTATGGAACCTCTATATATATTTTGGCATAGCTTCGATTACAGATGATGTATATAAAGATAACTCATTCATAATAAGAAAAAAAGAGTATTAATAAGGAGATGCATGCTTATTTATGATCTGGACTCAAAAAGATATACAGCCATACACTTAAATTTTAAACTTGATGTGATATATACTTTACGATTCTGCCGTGGTAAATCTTAGAATATAATGGTTTCTATTACTTCAACTTTGCATATAAATGTAACAACAATTCTTGCCGAGACAAAAGATAAATCATTATTAACAGAATATTATGAATAGGTTTCTCGAAGGTAATTACATATAAACATAATGTATAGTGAGCATTAAACATATGAATTAAATTATGAAATCTATCTATTGATAGTGTTTTTTATGTTAACGCTGTTAAATATCAGACCACAAAATATATATGTATTAGTTTTACAACAATTAGACAAATTACAATATGTAAATAGGAGTTTTAAAAAATGACTTACAGCCTTGGGATAGATGCTGGTGGAACATATACTGACGCCGTTCTTTTAAGAGACGAAGATAATATTATAATCCAGTCAAGTAAAGCATTAACGAGCTATCCAGACCCTCTGGATGGAATTAAGCGATCTATTGACGGACTGGATCCCCTGTGTCTCAAAAATGTAAAAGTAGTATCGGTATCTACAACGCTTTCCACTAACAGTATACTTGAAGGTACAGGATTTCCTGTTGCCATGATACTTATTGGAAACTACGACATCAAAAAGGAACTTCCAACCAGTTATTTTTTACAGGTTACCGGTGGTCATGACCACAACGGTGTTGAGACTGACATCCTGGATACCGAATCTATCAAAGAGTTTGCCCAGCGGGTCAAAAATAAGGTTTCAGCCTTTGCAATATCCTCATACTTCAGTGTCAGGAACCATGATCATGAACTAGTGGCAAAGGAACTTATCAGGGAACTCACGGACCTTCCTGCCGTTTGCAGCCATGAACTTTCCCAGGACCTCGGGGCCTTCGAAAGAGCAGTAACAGCGTTTTTGAATGCACAACTGATACCTGTGACTGAAAGATTCATGAAAACCGTTGAAGCAGAAATAAAGTCAAGGGAAATCGATGCAAAGATATTCATGCTCAAGTGTGATGGATCTGTTATAGGCATACAGAGTGCCCTCAAAAAACCTATCGAATCTATCTTTTCAGGCCCTGCCGGAAGTCTTGTAGGAGCTTCATTCCTTGCAAAGAAAAAGACATGTGCCGTCATAGATGTAGGAGGTACCAGCACAGATATTTCGGTTATACACAACGGAGTGCCTGATATGAGTGATTCCGGCGCTGTTGTGGGTGGCTGGAAAACCAGGGTCAAAGCCATAAGAATGGAAACATCAGCAATGGGAGGTGACAGCCATGTATGGGTAAAAGGAAAGGATATCAACATCGGCCCCCGAAGAGTCATTCCACTGTGCAGGGCTGCTGTAATCTACCCCGAGTTCCTTGAACAACTCAGGACAAACCCCATTCCTTCAAAAATACGTATGGGTATTAACTATCAGCCAACGAAATTCTACCTGAGGACAGACTATGAGGCACTGGAGACGAACGAAGAGGAGAAAGAGATACTTGCTGCCGTAAAAAAGCACCCCACATCTACGACAGAGATATTCAACCGCATAAAAAAGTATCCTTCCAGTAATGCACTGGACAGCCTAATACAAAAAAGGCTCGTACAACCTATTGGTTTTACACTCACAGATGCATTACACGTACTTGGTGAGTACACAGAAAGGAATGTTGAAGCCTCAAATATCGGTGCTGATATGCTCGGTTCACTTGTAGGCATGGACAAATACGACTTTTCCAGTTATATCAAGAAAGAATTTGCAAAAAATATGGCATGTGACCTCATATCATTTTTCCTTGAGGGAATTGAAAAAAAAGAAATCCGAAAAATATTCGATATCAAGTCGCCTGCAAAATTTAAAGTAGAGGTACCTATAGTATTGATAGGAGGACCTGTAGCTGCTTTTGTAGAAGAGATGCAGGAAATACTGGATGCTGAGATAATTCTGCCTGAATATTCAAGCGTAGGAAATGCTGCTGGTGCATTGGCTGCAAAGGGGATCCGAAGATTTGAAGTGCTTATAAGGCCTGCGTCAATGGCGGCTCCTGACTGGGAATTCCTTGTATTTTCAGAGCACGGAAAAAGCAATTTCTATGAATACCAGGAAGCTCTTGACTATGCGATTTCCCTGGGAGAAAACACTGTCCTTAATTACATGAAAGATGCAGGACTTGATTCAAACCATATAAAAATAGATGTGAAAAAAGAGGAAATTATCCCATTGGGATGGAAAACACCAATGGAAACAAAGCTTGTAGTACTCGGTGTCGGTAACAGGAACAATGAACAGGAGTGCTGTTAAGCACCTGGTTCCGTTATAAGCGAAGAAATGGCAATGAGAACATCCAGTCCTCCCCAATCACCAATTGTAAATTTGGAGTTAACCGGAACAAGGGTTCCTTCCTTGCTTACCAGAGGGATCTCACATGTTGAGGATTTACCTGCCATTATCTCATCAAGAGTTGAAAGAACATCATCTTCCCAGTCTTCCGGATAAAGCATAAGGAAATCTTTCATTTCAAGATCTTTTTCAGAGTAATTCAGGCTTCGGATCAAAGCTGAATTTATGTGAAGGATACGTCCTTCTATATCCATGATGAACACGAGTTCATCAAGAGCGTCAAGAAGGGAATTCAGGTTATTTTTACTTTTCTGGAGACCAGAATCCTTTTTCATTCTGGATATGATGATACCTATCTGATTTGCAATTGTCTCTATTAAATTCCTTGAATTTGCCGGAATCTCAAGTTCTGTATGCGAACCAAGAACAATAGCAGCAACTAGTTTATCACTGAATTTGACAGGTATAAATGCCATTGCCTGCAACCCTTCATAGTCAAGCTCCTCTGCACACATCATCATATTGATCTCGGAGAAATATTTGTACACAGGATAACCGGTAGTGAAAAGGCGCGCCATAAGTGTGTTCAGACCAAAATGTGATAAAGAAGTTACAAATTTCTGAGAAAGACCCCTTGAAGTTAAGGCATCAAAGTCACCGGTAACCGTGTCAACCATGTATATAATACCGGAATCTATTGCTTTGGCTTCAAGTGTGAAATCAAGCAGCTTCTCAAAAGTTTCTTCAAGGCCTCGGCTTTCACCAAGGACATTGTCAAGATCGCACTCTATGCGCATAAAGTTATTAGCATGCTTGCGTTCAGTTATGTCAACAATGATGCCCTGGAGGTAATCCACCATGCCTTTTTCATTGTAGTGAAGCATAGTTCTTTCATCAACCCATCTTACTTCACCGGATTTTGTCAGTATTCTGTATTCCTGGCTGAAATCAGAGAAACCTTCCCTTGAAGCCCTTTCTACTTCCTCCCTCACTCTCTGAAGGTCAGAAGGATGAATTATGTCACCATAGATAATCTTTCCTGAAATAAAGTCTGAAACAGCATACCCAAACTGCTCTATGTTCTCAGAAACAAACTCCACAGGCCAGTCATGCTCAGGTTTCCAGAGGAATACAATTGCTGGACTTGAACTCATTATGGATTCAAGTATCCGGCGCATCCTGACTGCTTCATAGAGAACTTCATTTGTCTGCTTATATTGGATAAGTTTCCACATTCCCTCCATCAGAATTGTCAACTGGCGGACATCAGATTCATCATACCCTGATATTTTATTCGCCACACCGGCCACTGCAACTATCTGGTCTTTGTCAAACACAGGAATGGTTATGTGCCGAAACATTTTTTCTTTGGTTCCCGGATAAATATCATCGATATGTTCTGAATCATATTGAATATTAACAATTATGGGTTTTCGCTCACGTATAGCTTCACCCCAGAAACCTGTTGATCTTACAGGATGGATAAAAGGTTCTTCATTATTTGATGAGTAGTCCCTTGCATCACTAGGCCACTTGTATGTTTCAAGCACATTCTCGTCTTCATTTAAAAACTCAAGATAACCTATTTTACTATTGGTAAGCTCTACAGCCTTTTGGATTGCATATTCAGCAATTTCATGCATCGGCAAATCCTGCATCTGGTAGAGTTTAAGGAGAGCTTCAAGGCGCATCTCATTAAGAGTTATGATTTCTTCTGCTTTTTTACTGTTTGCGATATCCTCCATTATCCCGATACCACCGATCAAAGAGCCATTATCATCCATCACTGGAGTAAAATTTGCCTTTACAATCATTCTTTTCCCACTTATAGTGGAAATATATTCACCCTCATAATAACCAGGGTTTCCCAGGAAAACAACATCAATAGAACTCTTCAGATTTTCATCATTTAATGATGAAAGAACGCTAAAACCAATTATCTTCTTTACAGGTGCACCAATGATATCCGAAAAACTCTTGTTGCAGTGAGTAATAATGCCATTTTCATCAAAATAGATGATCCCTACAGGGGACCTTTCAAATATTATCTGA
>NZ_MBKP01000051.1 GCF_002243045.1 Methanolobus psychrotolerans | reverse complement strand
ACAAACAGAACACTGTTTTGGAGAAATTACCGTAAACAAAGGGTACATCTTTTTATCGTATATTACTTCGGGAAGTTCTTGGATTACGTTTCCATCCTGTATCTCTTTTGCCAGTGACTTATTGAGAGGAATGTTTCCTTTAGTCATACATATAGTAATTATTTGCTTTATATTCTAATTTATCTGTACTGTATGCTGATCAATACAAATAAAGAAGAAAGGCTAAGGGGGTAAAACAGAAAATAGTAAAAAATCTCATAAAATATGAGAAGTATTATTAACGTATTTGTTTTACTATATGCAGATGAATCAACCATTGAAAGATGACTTAATCAGTAATTCTTCAGTTGATAACATTTCTACAAGTGTATTTAACAATTCATTAACGGTTTCAGTAGACTCATCAATTATTTTGAAAATAAAATTTGTCATGAAAAGCAGAATTTATCATGGCAGCGGGTGTATTCGTAAGAGGGATTGAAATGGAAATAATAACTTGGCAGAAGGCAGCAATCGCATTTGCGGGAATTCTAGTGATTGGCATTTTTGCGATGGTCATAGTAGATGGGACGTTTCTTCATAAACAGTATCTTGAGCCCTGGACTGAAGACTATCATGAGCAGTTTGGGGACCCGAGGGTTCAGGTGCTTGCCCATGGTGTGCTTGCCCCGAATTCCCACAATCTCCAGTCCTGGAAAGTTGTCCTGGAAGGTGAAGACAGTTTCCTCCTTTATGTGGATACGGACAGGTTAAGCCCGAAGGCCGATCCCCTTGGCAGGCAGGTTACCATCAGCCAAGGGACTTTCCTGGAGTACGTGAGAATCGCGGCTGAAGAACTGGGTTATGAAACCGACATCGAGCTTTTCCCTCTCGGAGAATATGGTCCCGAGGGTTCTGTCGAAAACTTGGGCAGCAAAGTGGTTGCTAGGGTAAGCCTGAAGGAAACTACAAAAGAAACTAAGGCAGGGCATGAAACAGAAGTCTCTACCTCATCACACCTCTATTCCATGATGTTCCTCCCGGATACTTATCGTGTGCCATACATGGAAACAAAGCTGCTGCAGGAAGATGTTAAAAAACTTGAAGTTCTGAGCACGGAAAACGTTAGTATAGTCATTTTCCAGGAAGCTGAGGACATCGAAAAGCTCGGTGATATCGCCTTCAGGGCAGCTGAGGTCGAGGCGGGTCTTGAACGTATACAGGTTGAAAGTTCCGAACTATTCAGACCCAACGAATGGAAGAAGAACGAATTTCGATACGGATTCACCATGGAAGGGCAGGGACTTTCTTCCCTTAAAGTACATCTACTCCAGAGCCTCGTATCCCTTTTCCCCTCAATGAACAGCCCGGAAGCCTCAAGGGATTCCTTCCTCAGCCAGACCGTAACTGCAGTGGAGAACACACCTGCGTATGCCCTGATAATCTCTAAAGGCAACAGCCGAACAGTCCAGGTGGAGACTGGAATGCTCTACAGCCGCTTCGTGCTAACAGCCACGGACCGGGGCTATGTCATGCAGCCCATGAGCCAGGCCACTGAGGAGTATTCGGAAATGACAGGAATATATCAGGAGATTCATGAAAAATACGCAGAAGAGGGGGAAACCGTCCATATGCTTATAAGAGTCGGGGTGCCTGAAAAGGAAGTTCCTCCGACGATGCGCTTTGATGTGATGGATATTATAGAAGAATAAATCCAACTTATCTGTCCATATTTTAAATTTTTATTATACATCCACTAACAACAAACTTCTATTTATCCCACATCTCCAATCTATCTCTAACATGATCATCCAAGCTAAATGACTTCTTAGCTTCAGCATTCTTTTTCATATAATAAATAGTACCCTTAGATAATTCCATCTTCTTCTATTCGTATTTGAAATTAATAGGCATAATTATGAGTTTCAAAAATCCTACTGAAAAATGCTCAGTAATTATATTATTGTTACCATTTTATATCATTACTTGTATATTACAAATTTGTCACAAGGGAGTAGGCTGTACAATGAAGTAAATTCAGGATGGGTTAACCCCATAATTCAGGAATTAAATCATTAATGCGTAGCTGTAATGGAACTAAATTCAGGACGGATTAGTCTCCGATTATGGGCCTAACGTCATTAATTTGCAGCTGCAATGGATAAAGTAAGGACGGATTAACGTTTGATCCCAAACGGATCTTCATTAGCGCATTGCTGAAATGAAATTGAATAAGGGCAAATTAAACTTAAGTCCTGTACCAAGGTTCATACCTTGTGACTACTTTACTATATTTTTTGAAATTAATTATACGTGTTAAAACGTCCCTCAATCTTCATCAGATGAGTTCCATAATTGACAGGATAGTTCCAAAAAATCTCAATATGTCTACAAAAGCGGGCAGCTTGTTGATAATTGTAGGAAAAACGATGTTCCTTTTCTCTTTGCTGAACTTTTTGATGATAACAAGGTTGCAGTATTACAGCTCAGGGGACAGTTTCATGAGGCAGATATTTCCTCACTACCTGTTCTTCCTTGCAGGGATGTTCGTTCTGGCGTTTGTGGGTATGTGGCTGACCTATGTCTATGTATTTCCGAGCAAACAGCGCTTTTCACAGGAGCAGGCCATAAAGGATGACCGCAGTCCCATGTATAACACTCCGAGACTGTCGGAAAAGTCACCTAATCTGAAAATTATTGCTATAAGTACTGAGCTAAATAGTCATGAGTATCAATATAATCATTATCAATAACTAGTTTAAAAGAAATCAATAATGATATGTTTTAAGCTATTATTGTTATAATTACTCAGTATTTTCATACGAATCGACTTTTCCGACAGTCTCTTTTAGGCATCTTTTCTTTTTTGGGACTACAAAATAAAAAGTAGAGAGTATTCTGACGAGATTACAGGAATACTTCAAGTCAGTTTGAAGTTTAAGAAGTGCCTAAATAATATCGTGTTCTATTGGGACTCAAGGAGTAAGAACCTATGCAAACCATACGAAAAATACTGACTTTACTTTTCATATGCACCCTAGTTACAGCCGCTCTTTTAGTATCCGGTTGTACCGAAACAGTGAATGATGAAGAAGATATGAATGATGAAGAAATGGAATATGAATCCGTTTCTCTTGATGACATCTCCGAGATTGAATGGCAATGGTCAGGACTTATTGAGACTGAACCTGCCAGCCAATCTGTAGTCCCACACCCCGAAAGCTACACCATTTCATTTGCACAGGATGGAACATATTCCATAAAGGCCGACTGCAATGTTGGTAGTGGAAGTTATACATTGGAAGGAAATGAGCTGACACTGGCACCAGGACCAATGACACTTGCATACTGTGGTCCCGACTCACTGGATAATCAGTATCTGTCTCTATTGAACAATGTGACAAATATCTCAATGGACAATAATCAGCTTGTCCTCGGAATCGGAGAAACTGGTGATAGAATACTATTCGTTCAAAGAGAAGAACTCACAGATAGCAACGAAGAATCCGAATCTCTCAGCATCTTTAATGGAACTATATCTTCTCTCGAAGATGGAACTTCATATCAAATGTTCTTGCTTGAAAGTGAGGAAATAAGCATTTTAGGGTACACAAGAGGAATAAAATTTGTGATATCTGAAGAAACCGTTATAGTAGATCCCAATGGAAGTCTTTTTGATGCAGAGGATCTAAAAGAAGGGATGGAACTTAGAGTTTTCTTTAGTCCAACATTGACAAAAAGCATTCCACCTATTGGACAAGCTAAATTAATCCGATTAATTTGAAAATTAGTTACTATGTAGAGATCCTATATATTGAGACTGTCGGAAAAGTCACCTAATCTGAAAATTATTGCTATACGTACTGAGCTAAATAGTCATGAGTATCAATATAATCATTATCAATAACTAGTTTAAAAGAAATCAATAATTATATGTTTTAAGCTATTATTGTTATAATTACTCAGTATTTTCATACGAATCGACTTTTCCGACAGTCTCTCTGAAATTACCCGTGAGCAAAGTATCTCTGTTCCCGTTGCAGCAAAGCATATCAATATTCTTGAAGATGCAGATCTTGTTAAAAGGAATATCTATGGAAAAACTCATGTCCTTCAGTTGAACAATAAGGATATTGCAAGATCGCTTGATATACTAGCACCCATTAAAACCGTGGAAGTCAAAAAAAGAGCTAATCTTCTGGATATTCTAAAAGATGTAGCTATCATAGAAACAAAAAAATTGCGAGGGAAAGATCACGTAATTTCAACCAATGGCGATGAAGGCTTTTTTATCTATGAACTTGACGGACAGTTTTATGATCAAACAGTTCAAAACTGTATATTTAGGAAAGATGCAACAGTTGTATGGAAAAAGCTTGAGCCTGTTGCTAAATTGCGTTTGAAGATCAAAGTGAGAGACGAGTGAACACGGGTTTGTATATACGATTCTCGATATAGAGACGTAAAGTTATGCTTTTCGTACTTCGCATAAAGTATAATTCTCAGACCGCTTATTCGATCAGAGTAGAACTCTTCTTATAATGCACATTCTTTCCTGATATCCGCCAGATCAAAAGCAAGAAAATCCAGTTTTTCTTTTCCATCGATCTTTTTGGCTATCAGGCAGTAATCCTGTTTCCAGGCACCATCGACCTTTTTTGCCTTTTCTTTCAGGTCTTCGATTATGCCTGATGCTTCTCTTTCAGAAAGGTGTTTCCATTTTACCTCACAGAACAAGGCATTACGACTCATTTTGTCAAAAGCAATAAGGTCTATCTCGGTTTCTTTCTTCCACCATTTTCCAATTCCTGTAAACCTGAAAGGAAGTTTTTGCTGTTTATTGAGTGTGATGAGTATCTCTTTTGCAACATCCTCGAACGCATATCCGAAATATGTGTTCAGGTCCTTCTTGACTATACTCTCTGCCAGGTCGGGGTCTATCTCAAAGGTGCCGTAATACTTGTAGATGAACTTGAACCAGAAATTAAAAAAATTGTCCTGCAGGAAATATCTTGAGTTACGTGACCCTCCGGATATTACAGGCTCTCCCTTTTTCACGATCTCATACTTGTGTACAAGTTCATTTAGGTACTTTGCAACTGTTCCCTGAGGCATTGCTGTGTAGTCCGCAATGTGTGCAGGGACTGCTTTGCCTGAAGCAATGGCTTCAAGGATGGAAAAATATCCTTTGTGCTCTGAACCGAATTCCAGAACAAGTATGTTCTTTGCCTCTTCCATGAGTATCTGTGTATCCACAAAGAGCTTTTTGAAAACGCTC
>NZ_MBKP01000050.1 GCF_002243045.1 Methanolobus psychrotolerans | reverse complement strand
GCATCTCTTCCAGATGCTTGACACGTTCTTCCAGTTTTTCTATTATCAAAAATAGCTGAGTAACAAGTTCGACGACTGCCTCAGGACCAGCATCATAAACTGCAAGTATTTCTTCCCGTTCTATACAAATCCCCTCTGATCAATAAAATCTTTTTTCTGAACGTTAAAATGAGGTCATAGTATATTGATTTTTACTTTAGTGCTGGAAGGATGGCTGAATAGTTACATTTCTTATTACTTTACAACCAGACTGTATAAATCTTGTGTACTTAGTATTCTTCTCATATAAATAAGAAAATAAGAAAATATCAGTAAATATTTTTTTGGCAGTAAGCCTTCTTAAGAACAAAGGCATTTTCCGTATACTCTAACAGTACGGACTTTTTGACCTATCAATGCCTGTTAATGAAATATTTTATCAGCCAGCCGGATATGCTTGTGTTTCTGGGGACAAAAGGGATCTCTTCTTTCCTGAACCACCTGGCTTCCTCTATTTCAACACCGTCAACTTTTATTTCCCCTGCCAGGAACTCTGCGGTGAATCCTATCATGAGTGAGTCCGGATAAGGCCAGGGCTGACTGCCAAAATACCTGATATTCTTTACCGATATACCGACTTCTTCCATAACTTCCCTTACTACAGCCTGTTCTATTGATTCCCCGGGTTCCACAAAGCCGGCGATGTTACTGTATAATCCAGGTTTGAAATTAGGAGAACGGGCAAGCAGAATTTGGTCTTCTTTTTCTATTAGCACGATTATCGCAGGAGAGATCTTTGGAAACGCAAGAAATCCACATTCAGGACATTCTTTTGCTCTTTCATTCTCTTTGAGTGATGTCACAGAGCCACACCTGCCGCAGAAAATAGTGTTCCTGTCCCACTCCATGATGTGAACAGCTTTTCCTGCAAGCGCAGCAAGAGGCTCTTCCAGAATTCCTGGAAGTTCACGCAGACCGACAAATGTTGCAGTTCCAACGGCATTCCCGGTAGTCGTTCCTATGACACTCGTAACAATCTTGTCCGCATCATTTGAAGAATCAAGTTCCATTGAAAAACAGGAAACATCTTTAAGTTCACCCAGATACTGCTTTCTTAGAATATTGATGCCCATATCCTCTGTTTCTTCAAGGGAAGGTAACCTTAAATCTCCATTCTCATTCACAAGTAATAGCTCACGTTGCTTAAATGCGAAACAATATGTGTCGCTGTTACCGTTCCTCTGTGGTGGAGTGACCAGCGGCAGGAAATCCGAATTAAAATGTCTGTTTTCTGTATTCATGGCTTGAAGAATAATGTCCGGGTATATTTATCAAAGTTACCTTAGGATCATTTGGATTACCTCAAGGTTTTAATAACGAGCCAGCAAAATACTATATCAGTTAAATGGGGATATGCAATGAACTATCTGATACTGGTAAGACACGGACAATCTAAATGGAATCTTGAGAACAGGTTTGCAGGTTGGGTGGATGTGCCCCTGAGCGAAAAAGGCATTAAAGAGGCAACGGACTGCGCAGATGAGCTTCAGAATATTGAGCTTGATGTTGCTTTCACATCCAAACTATCCAGAGCACAGGAAACACTTTTCCTTATACTTGCAAAACAGAAAAAAACTGGTATTTTTCTGCATGAGAGTAAGAAAAGGAATGAATGGTCGTATCATCCTTCCAGATTCGATGATTCCGAGATACCTATATATTCAAGTGATGCCCTTAACGAGCGTTTCTATGGGAAGCTGCAGGGACAGAACAAACAGGAAGCAAAGGAAGTTTACGGGGAAGAACAGGTATTCATCTGGAGAAGAAGCTATGATGTGCAGCCTCCGGGTGGTGAGAGCCTTAAAGATACATACGAACGCACGATCCCTTACTTTAAGGAACATATCATCCCCCAGCTTGAAGACGGCAGGAACGTCATAGTTGCCGCTCACGGTAACAGCCTGCGCTCCGTGGTCAAGTATATTGAGAACATCAGTGATAAGGACATACCAGAACTGGAGATAGCAACAGGTAAGCCGCTATATTACCAGTTCGTTAAGGGTGAGTTTATCAAAGAGGAATAAAAAGTTAAATGGAAAACGGATTCACTCGTACGGTGAAACTTCATCGGGCATAGGCGATGTGTGCAATACGCATTCATTGCCATGTTTTATGAGTTCGTCAATGGCTTTTCGAAGTATGGACGGATAGACCAGGCCTACTTCTTCTTTTATAGCACGTCCCTGGCAGAAGAACTTGAAAGTTGGAGTTCCTCTGACGCCATATTTCCTTGCAGTCAAAGGACTCTCCAGTCCGTTCATCCTGACAAAAGTGCATGAATCATGGAACTCATTGGAATAATCCCTGAAATATGGTTCTATTTCCTTGCAATGAGTACAGGCCGGAAGATAGAACATAACGACCATGGGCTTTTCCTGATTAACAAGAAGTTCTTCCCAGTTCGAGTCATTAGCTTCGATCACATTACTTACAGTCATTTTTATCACTCCCTTATTAGATTAAAAACATGCGAATATTAAAAGGTATGTCTGAAAAAGAAAATGTAACAGGCATTAAAGCCTGTATCAGTTAATGTTTTAAAAGTTCCGTATCACATATTCTCTTTTGCCCAGGAGGCTGCAGCATCAAGGACAGCATGGTTTAGCGGAATGAGCTTTTGTTTCCTGGAGAAAGTTTCAGCCAGGGCGGCTTTGAAATTATCCTTACTTAGACCGGTGATCCCAAGAGCCATAATAACTCCGAGCATGACAGTGTTTGCAGCTTTTTCTGAACCTGCATCACCTGCTATCTTTACCGCCGGGACGGCTATTCCGTTTACTCCTTCGGGGATATCGCATTCACCTATCGTTGAATCGTATAATATGTAACCGCCTTTTTTAACATCCACTGCAAACTTTTCCAGTGACGGGCGATTCAATGCAACAAGGACATCCGTGGTTGAGACCACCGGAGAGCCTATTGATTCACCTGAGATCACGATCGAACAGTTGGATGTACCGCCTCTCTGTTCCGGACCGTATGAAGGATACCATGAAACAAAGCGCTGTGCATCACAACCAGCGTGTGCGAGGGTCAGTCCCATACTGAGAACACCCTGACCTCCAAATCCTGCCGCCTTAATCTGGACTTCAGGGAATGAGGGGTCAAGGACTGCATCAGGGGATGATTCGGTCTCAAGATTGAAAAGAGCATCAATTGCCTGTTTGTCAAAGACACTTTCTCCACGGTGCAGTGGCTCGGTCTCATCAGACAGGTCCCTGAAATTGCCCAGTGGGAATTCCTGCTCCATCTGCTCATTCACAAATTTGGTGCTCTGCTCTGAGTTCTGGTTCAGGTTTGTAGGACAGGTTGAAAGTATCTCCACAAATGTGTATCCTTTGCCATCACGCTGTATCTCAAGTGCTTTACGGATAGCTTTGCGTGCTTTTCTTGTGTGGGATATATCGGAAACTGAAACCCTTTCGATAAATACAGGAGCCTTCAGGTTGTTGATAAGTTCACACATGTGTAGCGGATAACCTGCAAAACTGGGGTCCCTTCCTTCAAGGCATGTGACGGTCTTCTCTCCTATAAGAGTGGTCGGTGCCATCTGGCCGCCAGTCATACCGTAAACAGTATTATTGACGAAGAAAACAGCCATCTTCTCCCCACGATTAGCTGCTTGTAGTGTCTCATTCAGGCCGATGGAGGCAAGGTCACCATCTCCCTGATAAGCAATAACAACTGCATCATCCTGTGCCCTTGAAACACCTGTTCCCACAGCAGGAGCACGACCGTGTGCCACCTGGATATTGCCGCAATCAAAGTAGTAATAAGCGAAAACCGCACAACCAACAGGACTTATCATAACGCTGCGATCCTGTACCCTCAGGTCAGACAGTGCTTCACCAATTAGTTTATGGATGACACCGTGTCCGCATCCTGGGCAGTAGTGGGTTGCAGTGGGTGCTGCACCTCCCTTGCGGGAGAATTCAGGGTACAAGCCTGAGCTTTTTATTATCTTCTCTGCCATCTTTATTCCTCCCCGGCAGCAATCTCTCTTATTCTTTCCAGCACCTGGTCCATTGTGATCAGATTACCGCCCATGCGATATACAAGAGATGTGGGCCTGCTGCACTCAATAGCCAGCCTGATATCCTCAAGCATTTGTCCATTGCTCATCTCAACGGAAACGAAAGTACATTCCTTGGAGCCAGCTATTTCCTTCAGCTCTTTCTTCGGGAACGGGAAGAGTGTCTTTGGCCTGAAAAGACCGACATTGATGCCTTCTTTTCTTGCCTGGTCAACGGCTGACCTGCATATGCGACTGCTGATGCCGTATGAAACAAGGATGATGGATGCATCTCTTGCCATATAATCTTCATAATCGACCTCTTCTTCCTCTATGGTTTCGTATTTCTCCTGGATCTCATAGTTGAATTCCTCAAGCTGGTTGAAATCAAGGAAGATAGATGTAACAAGATTCTCCCTGGTCTGCGGAGTTCCGCTTACAGCCCATGAAGTATCGATTTCCGGCTTAACAGAAACCTCCGGGAATTGCAGGGACTCCACCATCTGGCCAAGCACTCCATCAGCCAGCACAACAACGGGGTTTCGGTACTTGAAAGCAAGTTCAAAGCCTTTTATTACCATGTCGCACATTTCCTGCACAGAGTTTGGAGCCAGGACTATGTTCTTGTAATTACCGTGTCCTCCACCTTTGACCACCTGACTGTAGTCACCCTGCTCAGGGCCGATGTTACCAAGCCCGGGACCTGCTCTCATAATATCTACTATGACACAGGGAAGCTCTGCACCTGCAAGATAGGAAATTCCTTCCTGCTTCAGGCTGATACCGGGACCAGAAGATGCGGTCATGACCCTGTGACCTGCAGATGCTGCCCCGTAGACCATATTTATGGCAGCCTCTTCTGATTCTGCCTGTACGAACTTTCTTCCTAGCATGGGGAAGTATTTGGAAGCTTCCTGCAATATCTCGCTTGCAGGTGTAATGGGATAACCAAAATAACAGTCACAGCCAGCGTACAATGCACCAATAACAGCTGCTGTGTTACCTTTTACTAATTGTGTTGCCATGTGTTCTCACCTTAAGTTATTCATCCTTAAGCGGAATGTGTATCTCTATGGCAAGCGGCTCAGGACAGGTATAGTAGCAATTGGCACAACCTGTACAGCCCTCGCCTGCATATTCTATATAGCGGTATCCTCTCTCATTGAGCTCCATGCTCATTCTCAGGACACTTTTCGGACATGCAACAATACAACGTCCGCAGGCTTTACACTCTATGATATTGATAACCGGGTACGGTTCTTTCTTGCCTGACATAATACAATGCCTCATTTTAATTAGATAAAAATAATATCCCGGAACCAGGAATAGTCCATAGAGACATTAAACATCTATTTACTTTATGGTCCTGGATGTTGAATATTACATAATATTACATAGGAAGCTACTGTTTGCTTTCCATATCATGGTCACGTATTTCCACACGCCTGATCTTTCCGCTGATAGTCTTTGGAAGTTCAGGTACAAACTCTATTACACGTGGGTACTTGTAAGGTGCAGTGACCTTCTTCACATGGTCCTGAAGCTCTTTTTTCAGTTCATCACTTGCGGTGTAATCTTTTGTGAGCACGATGGTTGCTTTGATTACCTGTCCTCTCACTGCGTCAGGAATACCTGTAATAGCACACTCAAGGACAGCAGGATGTTCTATCAGAGCACTCTCAACCTCAAAAGGACCTACACGGTAACCGGATGTCTTTATGATATCGTCGGCCCTGCCAACGAACCAGAAGTAACCATCCTCATCCATCCAGGCCATATCCCCGGTGTGGTAATATCCGTCATGCCAGACCCTTGAGGTCAGTTGCTCATCAGAACGGTATCCGGTAAATATTCCCGGAGGATTGCCAAAGCTGGTGTCAATGACGATCTCGCCCTCTTCACCGACGTCACACGGTTTGCCTTCGCTGTTAAGAAGAAGGATATCATACTCAGGTGAAGGTTTGCCCATAGAACCTGGTTTTGGTTCAAGCCACGGGTAGGTTGCAACTGAAACAACAGTCTCTGTCTGTCCGAAACCTTCCATGAGCTTCATTCCGGTTATGCGGTGGAACTGTTCATAAACTTCAGGATTCAATGGTTCTCCTGCCGTTACACAGTACTTGAGCTTACTGAAATCATAGTTGCTCAGGTCTTCCCTGATAAGGAACCTGTATATGGTCGGAGGAGCACAGAATGTAGTTACTCCGTACTTGATGGCGTTCTCAAGCATCCTGTCTGCACTGAACTTTTCATAATCATATACAAAAACACCGCTGCCGGCAAGCCACTGGCCGTATATCTTACCCCACACACACTTTGCCCAGCCGGAATCAGCAACTGTATAATGAAGACCATCGTCTGTGACGTTCTGCCAGTATTTTGCAGTTATAATGTGAGCAAGCGGATATACATAATTGTGTTGTACCATCTTCGGGAAGCCTGTGGTTCCGGATGAGAAGTAATTCAGCAAAATATCATTGTTGGTAGTAGCGTCCTCACCTGTCGGACGGGCAAAGTCTTCTGAAGCCTTTTCCATCTCGATGGTGAAATCAAGCCAGCCAGCCCTCTCCATTCCGATGACAAGACGATTCTTCAGTATGCTGCGTATTTCATCATAAGCTTCATCCACGTACTTCAGGACACCTTCGTCAGGTGCACATATAACAGTATTGATAAGTGCACGCTCTACTCTGTAGACTATATCTTTTTTTGTAAGCATATGTGTAGCAGGAACTGCAATAGCACCGATCCTGTGAAGTCCCAGCAGGCAGAACCAGAACTCATACCTGCTTTTAAGCATGAGCATGACATTATCGCCTTTTTTAACACCCATACCTTTAAGCATACTGGCAGTCTTGTTACTGTAGTACTCAAGATCTTTGAAAGTCAATATCTTTTCTTCGTCGTTGTCATCACACCAGACAAGAGCCTTCTTTTCAGGCTGCTGTGCTGCGTAGACATCAACGACATCATATGCAAAATTGAAATTATCGGGAACGTTTATTTTGAAGTTTTCCTTAAAATCATCATATGAATCATATTCAACACGTGAAATATATCGATCGAGTAATGAAGTCATACTGCCTCCTCATAAAATAACAGCCAGGAACTTTGCAGGTTTTCCACCTATTGCCTGCATCCCGTGTGCATAACCGGAATCAAAGTAAATAGAATCCCCTTCTTCAAGGACAAGCTCATTGTTGTGGATGATAACCTTAAGGGTTCCTTCCAGGACATAATCGAATTCCTGTCCAGGATGGGAATTCATCGATACAGGCGTACCTTCCGGTTTAGGGTCAACCTTAACGACAAAAGGCTCAGCCCTCTTGTTAGCAAAATTAGCAGCGATGTTCTGGTATTTGTAATCTTTGCGGCGCTCAGCACTGATACCTTTGTCTTTACGGGTAACTGAGAACACATGCATCCTGGGAACTTCACCGGTAAGCAACACAGACATATCAACATTCAGAGCCTGGGCGGCCTCAAGAAGAATGCTTGCAGGTATGTCCTCTTCCCCATTCTCATATCTGGAGTAAGTGTCAACAGGCAATGCCAGCTTTTCAGCCATCTCCTCAACAGAGATATCTGAAATATCACGTAATTCCCTTACACGAGCTGCAATTTCTTTGATCTTTTCCTGCATATAAATACCTTCATAAAATGATCATTTGGATCCAACGAGAGAATATCTGCACATTGCCAGGAACGGGCAGCGAAATTTAACTCAGAACGAGAGTCTCCCCCGGGTCTTTTCCATATTGGTCTGTGGTTTTAAGGGTTACTATTATTTGAATATATTTGTTTTAACAGTGTCATGTATGTACATGGCATAGATTGAAAATAACCGCTCAGGAAAAAGTATTAAACATGAAGATTTCTAAATCAGGGCAATACCGGAGGTTTGAAAGCTAATTAGATCTTCTGGTTATCGTATTCAGAATCATGCATAATGTTCTTATACGAGAATGCTTTTTCAATCTTAATCTTGGAATTGATGAAATCAGTTTGTGTGTAGAAAGCATGGAAAACGATAAATTTCTGTAAATCCAGATGATATATAATAACTGAAGTGATGATTTAAATGGTTCCAAAAAAAAGTTTTTTGACTAAAGGTGTTGGCGTACACAAAGACAGATTGGCATCTTTTGAACTGGCTTTGCGTGATGCGCAGATCGAGCAATACAACCTTGTCACCGTTTCCAGCATACTTCCGCCGAATTGTAAACTGGTTTCCAGAGAGGAAGGGCTGAAGGAATTGCCTGCAGGAGAGATTGTGCATTGTGTTCTCGCACGTAATGATACTAATGAACCCCACAGGCTCGTGTCAGCAGCTGTTGGAACTGCAGTTCCTGTAAATGAGAATAACTATGGTTATATCTCTGAGCATCATTCATTTGGCGAGGATGAGGTCAAAGCAGGAGAGTATGCTGAAGATCTGGCAGCGACAATGCTTGCGACAACTCTGGGGGTTGAATTTGATGCTGATTCTGCATGGCATGAAAGAGAACAGGTATACAAAGCAAGCGGACATATTATAGATACCACTCACTTCTGTCAGACAGCATATGGTAATAAAGATGGTAAGTGGACAACTGTTATAGCATCAATGGTTTTCATTGAGTGAAAAGGATAAAACCATCCTTTTTGCTTTTTTAAATATGTTTTGCGTGCACCGGGTGATATTAAATTCATCAGTTCTTTCGGACCATTGCTATGTGCTCGATCCCTGCTTCCCGATAAATATCTCCGTATTCTGAAAAACCGAACTTTTTATAAAATCCGGTTGCGTAGACTTGTGAAGACAGGTACAGTTCTTTTGCTTTCCTTGTGATAGCTTCCTCAATGAGCATTTCCATCAACAAACTTCCAAGGCGAATGTTGCGATATTCTTTGATCACGCATATCCTTCCAATAACAAAAGAGTCATGGTGCTCAAATAGTCGCCCGGTGGCAACAGGTACTTCGTTATCGTAAACAACGAGATGCAGGGCTATTGCATCATATTCATCGATCTCGCATTCTTCATCGATGTTTTGTTCAATCACAAAAACATTTTTGTGAATATGGTATGCATCACCGAAGTCTTCGTATCCTTTTGTCCACTTTGTTTGCATATTGTACTGACCGCAGTTTCTACATGTAATTGTAACATCAAAGTAAATATCTTTTCTCATATGCCATTTTTCGGATTGATACTTGGTACGATCTCGGGTCTTGGGAAGTTATCCCGGAAAAAAATATTCAGGTATCCATGTATCGTTTATATTGATTTCATAAGGGGAACCCCTCTGCTGGTTCAGATCTTACTGTTCTACTATGGTATTTCGGGTCTGTATTCCAATGCAACGGGTAATTCATTGCAGATAGATCCTATACTTGCCGGTATTATTGTATGCAGTATAAACAGTGGAGCCTACATTGCAGAGATAGTACGCGGCGGCATTCAATCCATTGATAAGGGACAGATGGAAGCAGCGCGTTCTCTTGGTATGAATGAAAGGCTGGCAATGAGGGAGATTATCCTTCCGCAGGCATTCCGAAGAATAATACCTCCTCTTGGAAATGAGTTCATAGCGCTTTTAAAAGATTCATCACTTCTTGCTGTAATTGGCGTGCATGAACTGCTGAAGTCAGGACAGTTGTACATTTCCAGAACATTCGCAGCATTTCCGGTGTATATTGCTGTAGCACTGATGTACCTTTTAATGACAATTGTAATATCGCGCATAGTGGCATATTCAGAAAGGAGGCTTGGTGTCAGTGATAGAAATTAGGGACCTTTACAAGAGATTCGGAGAGCTCGAAGTATTAAAAGGCATCTCTGTAGACATTAAAGAAAATGAAGTGGTCTGTGTCATAGGTCCTTCTGGTTCAGGTAAGAGTACTTTCCTCAGGTGCATTAACCTTCTTGAAAAGCCAAGTTCCGGTGAAATAATCATTGATGGTGAAAAGATAACTGACAAAAAGATCAACATCAACAAGATACGTGAAGAAGCCGGCATGGTGTTCCAGCATTTTAACCTTTTCCCTCACAAAACAACACTCCAGAATGTTTCCATGGCGCCTATTAAAGTAAGGAAGCTCTCAAAGGAGGAAGCTGAAAAGCGTGCTCATAACCTGCTGACAAAAGTAGGTCTTGAAGACAAGGCAAATGTATATCCATCAGCGCTTTCTGGAGGACAGAAGCAAAGAGTGGCAATTGCCAGGGCCCTTGCCATGCATCCGAAGGTTATGCTCTTTGATGAACCAACTTCAGCACTTGACCCGGAGATGGTGGGGGAGGTTCTTGCTGTAATGAAAGATCTGGCACAGGCAGGAATGACCATGGTGGTTGTTACTCATGAAATGGGATTTGCAAAAGAAGTTGGTGACAGGGTACTTTTCATGGATGATGGGGTCATAGTTGAACAGGGAACTCCTGAAGACATATTCTCCAATGCCAGGCATGAAAGAACAAAACTGTTCCTCAGTAAAATACTTTAAGGGCAGATGAGGTAAAAGCAGATGAGGTAAAAGCAGATGAGGTAAAAGCAGATGAGGTAAAAGCAGATGATAAAGTTCATCTGGCTATTTCTTTTCTGCAAGTTCACGTATGCCTTTTTCATCCAGCCTGTATATGAGCCATTCTTTTTGCAGCTCACCGCCAAAGTGTTCATAGAACTTTCTTGCGGGGTTCCAGTCAAGTACGCTCCACTCCACTTTTCCGCAGCCACGTTCTTTTGCTATCTGCCCGCAACGGACCATAAGCGCTTTTCCAACACCAAGGCCACGGAACTTTGGATAGACAAATATGTCTTCTATATACAAACCGGGTTTGCCGGCAAAAGAAGAGAAACTGTGGAAATACATAATAAAGCCCGCTGGTTCGTTATCAACTTCAGCTATGATTACCTCTGCATAGGGCTTTTTTCCAAAAAGTGCTTCTTGAAGACTATTCTCAGTTGAGCGTACAAGTTCACTAAGCCCTTCAAATTCAGCCAGTGACCGAACAAAGTTCATAATAAGAGAAATATCCTGTTCCGTTGTCTTCCTGATGTTTATTTCACTTACCTTTGGTATGTTTTCCATTCTTACACCTTTAGTATGTTCCTGATTAACTGATAAATGCAGGCTTTAAGAGCGTTAACTTCTCATCTTATTAAGAATACTAGTATTTTTACTAAACCAGTGGAAATTGTCCGGACGGTATAAAGAGATGCATATTGTAAAAATGGTAATGATCAGCCTTGTTATTTTTGTAATGGTAACTGTACTTGTTACTCAGGCGTTGCAGGAAAAGATATTCTTTTCGCTGTTTATTGGCATTCCTTCCGGAATTGTAGCTTTTGTGATAAGCTTTGTTTATCTCTACATGCAAAAGAGTGAATAACAACCAGTGAGATAGGTACTAATATGCCACTACTGACAATACTTTCTTGCAAGATACTTCAGGATGAAGTTGTACATATTCTGGAAAATGACTCATCATTAGATGAGATTCTGGTTGTTGCTAACGGGCAGGAAGATGATTTCACTTCAAAACTTCAAAGGGCAGGTCTGAAATTCAGGCTTTTATCTCCCGATAAACTTCCTGTAGATTCTGAACCATATAAGAACGATCCTCGCAGGTACACGGTTATGGTGTTCATGGTTGAACTTGCATTGCATGAGTTTCCCAAAATCCTCAAAAATGAAGTGTACAAAATACTTGAAGGACTGAGTAACTATTCCAGTGGCATACTTCTCTTTTATGGGCTTTGCGGAAATGTATTTGATAAAATAGAAACTGACTTTGAACATCTTGAAGCTTCATGTCCTGTAAGGATCTTAAGGGATGATACAAGAACAGTTGATGATTGCGTAGGCGCCACCCTTGGTGGCTGTAAAGAGTATCTGTCGACCCTTAAAAAATTCAGTGACAAGGGTACATTCCTTTTTACACCTATGTTTGCACATGCCTGGCGGGAAATTATGAGAGTTGATCCTGCAAAACCTGAAAAAACGATTAAAATGCTCAGGAAGGTCAATGAAATAACCGGTTACAAGCGGGTTGCCAAGATCAAGACCGGACTACCTTATACCGATAACTTTGATGAAAAGGTAGATGAATTTGCAGAGATATTTGATTTTGAGGTTCTGGAAATAGAAGGCTGCCAGAATATATTTGAAAACTGTTATACGGCTATGAAAAAAGAAATAGTAGGTTGCCAGTAGGCAAAATTTATATTTTTATACGACAGTTGGTGGTAATCGAAAGATTTATAGGGAAAACCATCTCATGTTTTACCAGGGCAGGTCTCACTCATTACGTTGAGTCATATAGGGTATAAGATATAAGGATCTGGCTCATATTGCTATTGTTTTTACTGGCCTTTGATTATAAGGTGCATTCACATGTTTGGAAAGATGATATCGTCATTTTATCAATTTGGAGTAAGAAGACCACCGTTTTCAAACTCACATTAAATAGTAGATTTAATGGGAGCTCCAGTTCTCTGAACTGGAACAGGTGGATGAATTACGTCCCCCATTGGAACTACCATCTATGTATTTCTTAATTGTTTCAGCAGACACTTGACCATGAGTTCCAACATAATAAGTTGGTGACCAAAGATGATTTCCCCCATTTTTTTTTTCGTAATTCAGGGAATTTCTGGAACACTCTCTTTGCAGTAACTCCTTTCATAATCTTAACAATATCAGTAGGTGCTATGAATGGTTGTGTAGATATGAAAAGATGGATATGTTCAGGCATGACTTCAAGTTCAAGAATTTCCCATTCCTTAGAATCAGCAATTGTTCTTATTTGGTCATCAAGAAATTCCTTTAATTCATCGTTCATAACCTGTTTTCGATATT
>NZ_MBKP01000049.1 GCF_002243045.1 Methanolobus psychrotolerans | reverse complement strand
TCATTTCAGGATGTGTCGTCTGGCGGGCATATTTCCTCACTGTTTTCCTGTCTTTACCTGTTCTTTCTGAGATCTTACTGATGCTCAGACCTTGTGAATACAAATCTCTAATCAATAGCCAATCCTCCGCTTTCAGCATTATTCACAATCCTTGAACTTTTGTCAGGAATTGTGAACTGGGGAATTTTAAACCGCCGAAAGTGGGGAATTATTCACCGCCGATGACAGCTGCTATTAATATTCTAAATCGTGCTGTAGGAACTACAGTTCAAGCTTGTGGAATTAAATCAATAGATTTGATGATGAAGCAAGAAGCCACCCTATTTATAGGGTGGTAGTTCACTTTTAACTGTGTTTACTCTGTGCTACTTGTGCATCTTCGTGAATCATATATCTCATAATAATGAGCCTCATTATATTATGCAGAATAGATATATTTATATAGTAAAAACAAATATTAGATTTTGCAGTCACATAACCTGATGGTTCAGTGCCTGTGGGCCAATCGGTGGTACGGTATGGTTTATCGGAAAAGCGCTGAAGTAAAAACAGATCGAAATTAACAGAACGTGGGCATATTCCCTCTGCACTCTCTACAATCTCTCTCCCAAAAAACGTTTAACTTGTCCACGTTCTGACCTTCAGCCTCTCACATATTTGCTTTCTTATTTTCAGATAAAGCAGAATCAAGTGTCTGCTAATCTATGTGGTATTACTTCCCGGTGGGGGGTTATATATTTTCGGCCTGTGGCATAGCATGTATGAATTTGCTATAATATACGCAAAAAGTAATTGCATTAAGGGAGAAAAACTGGCTACTTATTTGTTGTCGTTGTCGTAGTCCAAAAGATATTCTTCGTTAAACATTTTTGCCATGAGTATAACATATGATATTAATAGGGGGCCAATTATTATTCCAAGAAGCCCGAACAGTTTCAGACCAATGATAACTCCTATGAGTGATTCAAGGGGATGGATACTTCCTATTTTTTTCTGTATTATGGGTCGTAGGACATTGTCAATGGAGCTCAGGATTATTCCTCCGATCAAAATTCCCAGGGCAGTGAAATAATCCTGTTGTATCAGCTGAATTATAACTGCAGGGAGCCATATGACTGTCGCCCCCACAAAAGGCACGAAGGACAAAATAACTGCAACAAAACCCCAGAGGAAGGCACCATCAACTCCGAGCAAGAGAAAAACAAGTGTAAGGATAGATCCCTGGACCAGAGCAATTATTCCTGAGCTTATCATGGTCGCGTTCACAATGGTTTTGAATTCATTCTGGAGGGCTTCTGTATTCTTTCTACTAAATGGTACTGCGTTTCGAATTTTGATAGAGTATTTTGATCCTTCTCCTACAAAGAGATAATACAGAAGGAAGTACATGATCACAAATTCAATAATTCTCTGCCCCAGGCTTTCAATTATATTTAAGAGCATGGTGGAAAGGAAGTCGGTAGCTGCTACAACAACCTCCATTATCTTTTCGCGGATGTTGATCTCTACGGGTAACCCTTCTAAATGGAGATGACTTATATAGATATTGGCGGAGCCTATAGATTCAAGAATAGTATTCGTGCCAAAAAAAACATTTTGTATCTGGAAAAACACGATTGTCATGAGTATGTAAAGAGGGATCAGTATCAATACAATTGTAAGGATTATTATTGCAAAGGCTGCTATACTTTTATTTACTCTCTTTTTGTTTGTCATGTAGATGTAAAGTGGTTTAAAGATCACATACAGGATGAATGCTCCAAAAAAAGCGTTTATGTAGGGGTACAGGGCGTAAATAAGTATTGCTGCCAGCACACTTAGCATCAGAAGTGCCTGTGGCATCTTGCTTGAATGATCCATTACTTCTTTTATTTCTTAATCATAGTATTTAAGCTTAATATCTATGCTTCTTTTCAGCCAGATAACAACTCATGTGTCATCGGTTAAGAAGATAATTATACATATCCTCTTAATTTCTTTAACAGTTTCAACGAATTCAAACCAATTATATGCAGGAACATGGCGTTGATTTCGTGAAATTAACCATAATTTACGCCAGTCATTTGGTATAAAATCGATAGCAAACAGGCAAAAAATCTCCTTAGCAGATGACACATAGATAACAACTATATCCTATTGGATAATTGTTTAAGTAGATGACATCCGGATATGCCTACCTTTTTAGGAGAACTCTTGATAAGTGGCTGGAGGATGATGGCATTACAAGTAGCGCAGCTCTTTCTTTTTATACATTAATAGGTCTGCCATCTCTTTTTCTTTTCACCCTTTTTTTAGGAAGTATTTTCCTTAAAGAACAGATTATCAGGGCAGCAATCATCACGGATGTGTCAATGATTGCAGATGACTTTTCTATAAAGGCTCTGAATGTTCTTTTCACGCAACTTTCGGTAGGTAGTTCTCTTAATTTAGGTGTCATAATAAGTTTCTTTGTTTACCTCTGGAGTGCAGGCAATATTTTCTTTCAGCTGCAAAAGATGATAAATAAGATGTGGGGTTCTAAAGACTCTAAACGGGGTTGGTTTCATCAGCTTGTCCGCAAGAGGATGTCTGCTCTTGTAGCAGCTCTGGCATTTGGAATGCTTGTTTCTGTAAGCACTTTGTTCGAAGTAGTGTTCTTTGTCATCTCCGATAACCTAGAAACGGCTTTTTCTATTTCCACAGGTGTTATCAAATATGCAAGCTTTGGTATCAATTTGTTAACGCTCATTGCCCTTTTCATGTATCTTTTCAGGGTACTTCCTCAAGCAAACCTTGGTCTGAAATATGTTTTTACAGGTTCATTATTGACTGTAGTTTTTCTGACATTGGGGAAATACTTTATTGGTTTTTACCTTTCTTACAGCAATATAGCCACTGTTTACGGGACAATAGGTTCAATAATTGTAATTTTCCTGTGGGTATACCTTTCTTCTATCGTCGTCACTTTCATGGCAGAGTTCACAGGGGTATATTCTGATTCGGACCACTGAGTAACCTGCAAATATCAGTAATATATACACATATATATACATATATCTATGTATGTATTCGTTATTATCTATTTTGATTGGTTTATTTGTCTTTTATCGTGGGTGTACTGTTTATTTCTGTAAGTTTCATACATAGCATAATCAGGTCCATTGGACTGTGTATGAAGTTTTCTTATTTTATCATACTCGTGATAAATCCTTTTTTTTGATTATACTGATGTTTCTAATGTATGATGTAAACATATGTAAATTACTGAATATGACCTGTATTACTTATGTGTAATTCAATTTCCTCTGGTCATTCCTGTTCTTTGTGCTGCGTTCTCCTTTGTATCCATACTTAACTATTCGATATTTGTACTGAACCCTGGAGTTACAGTATATCCCGGAGTGCATTGGCTGCAGTGTAAACGCTTCCAATGCCACCAATATAATTTGCTATGCGGATAGCTTCTATGATCTCTTCTTTTGTGGCTCCTTGAGCCATTGCCTGCATAGCAAGCACCTTCACGCCGTCCACTGCACCATGTTCTGCATCAAGTGCCATGGCAATTAACAACTTGTATTTTAATGGTATGCTACCTTCTGAAAGTGCATTTTCACGGTTTGCCTCAATTATGCTGAAAAACTCACTGTCCTGCTCCTGTATAATCTTTAGTGGGTGTTCTTCCATGTTCTGATCTCCTTCTTTGTGTATATTATCCTGGTTCTAGTTAATCTGAATTGTAAGGTAATATTATTGCCTGATATTTTATTGTTTACTTTTTCTTTTAAAGTCCTTTGTCATAATCCTTAAATATGACTCTGGTCATCAGTGACTACGGTCACATTCTATGTTACTATCCAATGAACGAGGCAACATGTCCCTGCGTGAAAAAAAGAAATATGATACGCGAAATCGGATTTTTGAAATATCCGGTCGGCTGTTCAAGGAAAAAGGCTTTGAAAATACCACAGTTGATGAGATTACAAAGGAAGCTGGCATAGCCAAAGGCACATTCTTCAATTACTTCCCGACAAAGGAATCGCTTCTGCATTACTTCCAGGAACAGAAAGAAGAAGTAATTTTCAATATACTTGAATCACAGATGTCCCTAAATGCGCCTGCAAAGGAAAAAGTAAAGAATTTTTTTATTCTCCTTGCAGAGTACTATGAAAAAGACAAGACGCTTTTAAGACTTCTGTTTTTAGAGCATAAAAGATCGATCATAGCTTCCGGGCAGCGGTCTGCAGGGAAACAACATTGGCATGAACGTCAACAACGATTTATCTGCATACTCAGTGATTTTCTCAAAGAAGGTGTAGAGAAAGGAGAAATTAAGAACAGGATTGATCTGAAAATTGCATCAGAAACCTTGCATGCCATTTATTTTCACTCACTTATGAAGTGGCTGCATTCAGATACAGATTGCTCTTTTTCCGGGGATCTGTCTGCAAGGGTCGATCTAGTATTCGAAGGTATCGGAGAATGAAAAATGTCTGCAATTACAGTTGAGAATCTGACAAAGAAATTCGGTGATTTTACCGCCGTAAAAAACCTTTCATTTATCATAAAGAGCGGTGAGGTCTTCGGTCTGCTCGGTCCTAACGGAGCTGGGAAAACCACTACCATGTCCATGCTCTCGACAATGCTCAAACCAAGTTCTGGAAAAGCAGCTGTCAATGGGTTTGACATAATTACGAATGAAGATGATGTACGCAAGTCAATTGGTATCGTATTCCAGGACCAGAGTCTTGATGAAGAACTCACAGCCTATGAGAATATGGATTTTCACGGAAGGCTTTACCGTATTCCTAAAAGTACAAGGCAAAAAAAGATAATGGAGCTTCTTAAGCTGGTAGAGCTGGAAGGGAAAAAGGACAATCTTGTGAAAACATATTCTGGTGGCATGAGGCGTCGCCTGGAAATAGCAAGAGGCTTGCTGCATGAACCAAAAATATTGTTCCTGGATGAACCGACTCTCGGACTTGATCCGCAGACAAGGAATCACCTCTGGGATTACATTGAAAGGCTGAACAGGGAAAAAGGTATTACGATTATTCTAACCACACATTATATGGAAGAAGCGGATAAGCTCTGCAACCGGATAGCCATAATAGACAAAGGCAGGATAATAGCCCTTGATACATCTGAAAAACTGAAAAATGATATTGGTGGTGATGTCATTACTATAGTTTCATCTGAAAGGGATAAACTGTATTCAGTTATACAGTACCTACCGGAAATTAAAAATATTGAAGTCCATGATTCATTCCTTACCATTGGCTTGGAAAATGCGGAAAAGCATGTTGCACAGATTGTCAACATGGCTTCTGAAACAGGTATTCCAATTGACTCTATATCTATCCATAAACCCACTCTCGAGGACGTATTCCTGCATTTTACAGGCAGGATCATAAGGGAAGAGGAAGCCAGCGGAAAAGAGCAGATGCGTCTGATGCATAGGGTAAGGAAGTGATAGAATGGACATAGTTTATACTCTATGGTTAAGGAATGTGAAACGTTATATTCGTTCAAAAAGCAGGATGATAGGCAGTCTGGGTATGCCTGTATTCCTTCTTCTGGTCCTTGGATTTGGCCTGAACTCTGTAGTAGCTATCCCGGGTATGGAACAAGGATATATCGGCTTCATTATTCCTGGAATAATTTCTATGAGTGTTCTTTTCACTTCAGTGTTTGCAGGTATACAGGTAATATGGGACAAGCAGTTCGGTTTCCTGAAAGAGACTCTTGTAGCCCCTGTCTCAAGACTTGAAATAATGCTAGGGCAGACCTTTGGTGGAGCTACAACAGCTGTCATACAGGGACTCATTATATTTGTCCTGTCATTGTTCATGGGGCTTGAGGTAAGCAGTATTCCGGGATTCCTGATAGCTATCATTTTTATGATACTCATTGGGCTTTCATTCACAGCATTTGGAATTGCCATAGCTTCAAGAATGGAAGATATGCACGGTTTCCAGTTGATAATGAATTTTGTCATCTTCCCTATATTTGGACTATCGGGTGCCCTGTTCCCCATCGAGAGTCTGCCTGGATGGGTTAGATACCTTACATTACTGGACCCTCTCACCTATGGGGTTGAAGGTATCAGGTATGGTCTCCTTGGCAGTTCCCAGATAGATCCTGCCATAAGCTTTGCAGTCCTTTCCGGATTTACGGTCCTGATGGTGGCAGTGGGTTCCTATCTGTTCAGGAAAATAAGTATTTGAAAAACAAGGGCAATTAAAATCCATTCTTGTAAACAAGAGGTTGTAATACCAAAAAAAGTAAGGTTGCCGGCGGTTTTATATGCCGGTTTCCGATATTATTTACTTCTATTTTGTAATGTTCATGCCCTATTTCAGATTGATATCTATCAGTTTATCACGTTGGAGTAAGAAGACCACCGTTTTCAAACTCACATTAAATAGTAGATTTAATGGGAGTTCCAGTTCTCTGAACTGGGACAGATGGATGAATTACGTCTATTCTACAAAACAAGTCCTTTGTATAACTTAACACAAATTATATATACTGTTAAAACAAAAATACTATTTGTATGTTAAAAGCCTATAAGTATAGAATATATCCTACAAAAGAGCAGGAAGACTCGTTCTTCCAACATTTCGGCTCGTGTAGGTTTGTCTATAATTGGGCTTTAGAAAACAAAATCAAATCATATGAACAAGACGGCAAATCAGTATCGAGATTCACATTGAATACAATGATTAGAAAATTGAAGGATGAACACGAATGGTTGAAGGATGTAAATTCTCAATCATTGCAGGGTGCTACTCTTAATCTCGAAAATGCATTTACTAAGTTTTTTAGAGAAAAAAAAGGATTTCCTACCTTTAAATCTAAAAAGAATCCAGTACAATCTTTTTCAGTACCTCAATTCTACGAAGTGGATTTTGATAACAATAAAGTAAAACTTCCTAAAATAGGATGGATAAAAACAAAACTACATCGTAAATTTACAGGTATTGAAAAAACTGCTACAGTATCCAGAACACCTACTGGAAAATATTACATTAGTATTCTTGTAGATGATGAACAGGAAACACCCGTGAAAAGTCTGTTCAGTGAGGAGGTTACTGTTGGTATCGATGTTGGAATCAAGGACTTTGCAGTTCTTTCCAATTGTGAAAAAATCGAAAATCCAAAATACCTGAAATCCTCTATACAACGTCTTAATGTCCTACAAAGAAGGATGAGTAAGAAACAAAAAGGTTCAAAGAACAGGGCAAAGGCTAGATTTGCGGTATCGAGAATCCATGAGAGAATAAGCAATCAGAGAAATGATTTTCAACATAAATTATCCTCTAAGCTGATAGGCGAGAATCAAGCGTTGGCATTGGAAACATTAAACGTTAATGGTATGCTTAAAAATCATTGTCTTGCACAGGCAATAAATGATGCTTCTTGGAGTTCTTTTGTAACCAAACTCGAATATAAAGCAGAATGGTATGGAAAGACCGTTTTGCGTATAGGTAGATTTGAACCATCAAGTAAAATCTGTAACATGTGTGGATATTACAATAAGAATTTAACACTTGCAGACAGAGAATGGGAATGTCCTGATTGTAAAACCAATCATGATAGAGATATTAATGCAGCTATCAATATTAAGAAATTTGCTCTCAATAAGCAAAATCTAATCGGAATATAACACCGTAGGAACTACGGAAAGAGCTTGTCGGACTTGTCCTCAAAAGAGGAAAGAATGAAGCAAGAAGCCGCCCTATTCATAGGGGGGTGGTTCACGTTCTTTACTCATTTAAGGATACTCTCATTAAGGATACTTGTTTATTGGTTGGTTGGAATGAAATATATGCAAAATATATTGTTGCTTGATTCTGGTAAAAAAAAGGATTCTGAACTTAAGTCTAAACTTGAAGATATGGGGTATCCAATTTCTGTGATATTAATCTCTGACTTGGTCGATCCTGAAAAATTATCTATAAAAAAAACAGATATTCTTTTTTATTCATATGATGAAAAAGAATTCAATATAATATCCGGCGATCTGTTAGAGTTATTAAAACTTGTTCCTGTCATTTTTGTAGTTCAAAATTGCAGCATGAACCTGTTTGGGAGCATGGGTCAGGTTAATACATCCTGGTACCTTAAAGAACCTTTTGAAAAGCCAGAATTAGATTTTATGATCCGTACTGCATCTTCCGCCTCATCAATTGGGCCTGGCCAGGAAGCCAGTGAACTATTTTCCCGCTCTTGCCTTAAATCCCGGCTTTCTGAACAAAATAAACTATTGGATATTGCTTTTAATCATGCTCCTATGGCCATGTTGGTATTCGATCAACGAGGGCGGGTGGAGATTATTAATAAGATTAGTTTTGAAGCGATGGGTGCTAAATCCCATGATTTTTTTGGATTGCCTGGTGGGGAAGTATTCTCATGTATCAATTCATTCATTGGTGATGGATGTGGAACTACTCCTGAATGCATAAGTTGTCCAATCCGCAATATCATCATCGATACTTTCAGGACAGGTGTTGATCATCACAAGATCGAAGGGAGCATGGTGAGCCTTAAAAATGGTGTTGTTTCAAATCATGATTTTTTAATATCCACTGCATATATGGATTTGCAGGAAGGAAAAAAAGTTGTTCTCTATCTCGATGACATCACTGATCGCAAAAAAGCTGAAAAGACATTAAAGGAAAGTGAGGAGCGTTTTCAGGTTCTGTACGAGAACATGCCAGGAGGAACAATAATCATCGGGAAAGACTATATGGTCGAGGATGTGAACCATCGGACCTGTGAGATAACAGGATATAAAAAAGAAGAACTTGTGGGTCAGTTATGTGATATTGTATGTCCGAAAGGTTCAATATCAAAACAGTGTCCTATATGGGTGGATGGTCTTGAAGGTTTCCAGGGCATGGATACTACAATAAAATGCAAGAACGGTACTAAAACTCCGATTTTGAAGAATACTAAGAAGATCTTCATAGAAGGAGAGCAATACATTCTGGAGAACTTCCAGGACATATCTGAAAGAAAAGCTGCAGAAGAGGCCATTATCAATGCAAAGATCACAGCTGAGGAAGCAAACCGGACTAAGAGTGAGTTCCTTGCAACCATGAGCCATGAACTTCGTACTCCGCTCAATGCTGTAATTGGTTATTCGGACCTCTTGCTTGAAGATTCATTTGGCGTGCTCACTGCACAGCAGAGGCGCTCCCTTGGTCATATCTCAAACAGTGGAAAACATCTCCTGAAGCTAATAAATGATATTCTGGATATTTCAAAAGTAGAAGCAGGAAAAATGGAATTATATTATGAGAAATTCTTTGTAGATGAAGTTTTTAGCACTGTCCTTAACATTGTCTCTCCTCTTGCAAGGAAAAAGAATATAGAAATTGAGATTTCCATTGTCCCTGATAAATTGTTGCTGAATGCTGATAAAGTTCGCTTCAAGCAAATATTGTTCAACCTCGCCAGTAATGCGGTGAAGTTTACTCCAAACGGTGGTCATGTACTCTTGGATGCTCATTTAAAAGATAATGTAGCAGAGTTCTCTGTCATTGATACAGGTATTGGTATATCCTCTGATGATATCTGTAACTTATTCCATCCTTTCCACCAGATAGATTCTACGATCTCACGAAAGTATGATGGCACAGGCCTTGGTTTATCGCTTGTAAAAAGGTTCGTTGAAATGCATGGCGGCGAGGTTTCAGTCAAAAGTGAACCTGGCAAAGGGAGCAAGTTCACTTTCATGATTACTGCGGATGTTGCAACACCCTAAATTAAATCAAGTCAGAAGTTCCTTATCGAAGTTTTCTATAAGATCATTCATTTTCCGGTACCATTGATCGATTGTTTTCCTGATCATCTCTTTGACAACAATCGGCTCAAGGGCAACGTATTCATAATAGTATCCACCGATGGAAATAGATTTTGTTTCCCTGTATACTAAGCCTGCAGCAATGAGGTTTTGTAGTGAACGATATGCTGTGCTGCGTTCACGTTCAAGTAGCTCTCCAAGTCTTTCTGCAGTCAGGGGGCCATTTTCAAGTAGTGTTTTATAGGTATTGATATCAAGTTCCTTAAGTCCAAGTATACATTTTGCCATGTCTTCACATTTACATTCGGCTCTCAGCATTTCAGGGATGGAACTTGCCATGTTTTTTCCTCGTAGGTTAAAAATAAGTTTTACAGGTTACTATTGTACAATTCACACAAAACCCAATAAAGATTGCGTCAATTATATATATAGTTTGCCAGAATTGTTCCTTCTTTGACAATAATACCTGAGGACGAGCGTTCCAGTCTCCCGCTGGATACAGATGAGGTCATATATCATCCGGATATGATCCGTGCAAATGAGTGGATACTTTATGAATATGAGCCCCCTACACGGGATTTTTGTATATTTGTCCCATGTGCAAAGAAAAAGCCATATCATGAAAGTCCATCCCATAAGATATTCGATAAAGTTATTTATGGGATGCTTGAGCCTGAAAAAATACATGTTGTTGTATTTGGGACGTGTGGAATTACTCCCCGGGAACTTGACACTGAATATCCTTTCATGAATTACCAGTTCATGCTTGGAAAATGCAATGTTGCAAAAGTTAAAAGGGATTTCATCCGGATGGAGAGCCAGAGGTTGTCACAGTATCTTGAAAAGACACGGGATAACTACAAACATCGTATTGCTTATTGCCTTGGTGATTTCAGGAAAGCTATGGAACTGGCAGTTGAAATGTCTGGTGTTGACGTTACGATAGTTCCAAAAGAAGAAACTATCAACGCGCATGCTCAGCCGGACAAGAAGTTCATTTATGGGAGTCTCAATCAGGCAAGTTATCTTCAGGACTTTTCAAATGCCATTGCATCTGTCATCGGTAAAAATGCGCAAACAGCTTTTTGCGATGATTGTGGGAAAACCAACGATAATGATTGGTATCTGTATTAATGTATTAATTAAAAAAGATAAAACAGTGGCCTATATTGCCACTATTACTCCAGATATGGTGATTGAGCAAGTACTGACATACCATTGTCTGAAATATTAAGTACTCGAACTTCATTTATTGTGCCGGATCCTCTCATTTTCATGATATATATTGAGCGTTGAAGATTGTTTCCTGTAATTATACGATCAAGTTTTATCACAGAATCCGCACCATATTCAACCATATCGTCAAGTCCGAACATTGCCCCTACAGTTATTATAGAAGTTACGTTATGTTTACGGAATACGCTGAAAACATCATCTATGAGTGTTCTCAACTTATAATTTGATTCTATGGCAAGGAAAAGAGCTTCAATAGAATCAATAAAGATACGTGTTGGTTGCAGGTCCTCTATTTTGCTTTCAATCAATTTTTTGAAACTTTTGATAAGTTCAGATGGTGCTATCTCAACGCTTTTCTGAAGACGAAGGCTTGGATCTGTGATGTCGACAAAAGTAAGCAGACCCTGCGATACATATTCCTCAAGATTCCAGTTAAAGGAAGTTTTCATCTCTTTTACAATGGATTTTGATTCCTCGGAGGTGATAATACACATTACTTTCTCACCTTTTTTAACTCCCTCAACTATGAACTGTGTCCCAAATATTGTTTTACCTGTACCAGATTTTCCTGATACGACATTTGCAGTTCCTTTGAAGAATCCTCCTCGTAACATCTCATCCAGTCCGGGTATACCGGAATTTACTCTCTCTGATGGGTCGGCATCTGTCATATTAAACCACCTGTTAGTGTATAGATAAATATCTGAATTGTATCCCTAAACTTCTTGATTATACAGCTTCAAATATATACTTTCATAAAAAGTATATGATAATTATCATTTGTACTTTTTTGTACATAGTTTATTATGTCATCCTAATATAAAAAATCACGTATTTAATTTAATTTGCTTGCATTACTTGCTTAATCCGGGGGCTAAAAAGCAATTAGGCGTGAACTATTTGTATCATTGCAACCAAGTCGGTACTTATAAAAAAGATACAAGATGCTGTTTCTTTTATTAACGGGAGATTACCATGGTATCAAGAATGGATTTGAGCAGAGATAAAAAAGAACTACTTGAGGAAGTGGTTTCCGGTAAGATATCTTTTCACAAACTGGATAGTCTGACAGATAAAAAGACCGCTATCATGATCAGACGTTTTTCTCTTGAAGAAACATCCGGATTCAATTTTGATCATATACAGAACTTCTCAATAGATGTTGAAGATGCAACCAAGCGAAATATAGAGAATATGATTGGTGCTATTCAGATCCCCCTTGGCATAGCAGGCCCATTGAAAGTAAAGGGTGAATTTGCAGAAGGGCAGTTCCAGTTACCCTTGGCTACTACAGAAGGTGCCCTTGTTGCCAGTGTGAACCGTGGATGCTCTGTTATTACAATGTCAGATGGTGCAAATGTTCGCATATTTCGTGACCTTATGACAAGAGCTCCGGTGTTCAGGCTGGAAAATGTTATTCGGGCTAAAGAGTTTGCAGATTGGTTACAGGATCCTGCTGTCCTCTCCCGCATGAAAGTAAAGGCATCTGAAACCACACGCTTTGGTGAGCTTGTAGATGTGCAATCATATGTGACGGGTAATACAGTACATGTGCGCTTTTCCTATGATACAAAAGATGCCATGGGAATGAATATGGTTACAATTGCTACGGATGCTGTTCTGACCCTCATAGAGGATGAATTTGGCGCCATACCTGTATCGCTTTCCGGCAATATGTGTACTGATAAGAAGCCTGCAGCCATTAACTCCATTCTCGGAAGGGGCAAAACGGTCGTTGCTGATGTGACACTACCTGCGGAATGTGTAGAAGAGCGTCTCAAATGCAAACCAGAGACAATGGTTGAAGTGAATTATCGTAAAAATCTCTTGGGTTCGGCACGCGCAGGCTCTCTTGGATTTAATGCACATGCTGCAAATATCATAGCTGCAATGTACATTGCCTGTGGGCAGGACCCTGCTCATGTTGTGGAAGGCAGCAGTGCCATAACCACAATGGAGCTGACCAGGTATGGAGAACTCTATTGTTCAGTTACTCTTCCTGCAATGGCTATAGGTACTGTGGGTGGAGGCACAAACCTGGGTCCACAACGTGAATGTCTGAGGCTGCTGGGTGTAAGTGGCTCAGGAAATCCACCGGGTTCACATTCAAAGAAACTTGCGGAGATAATTGCTTCAGCAGTGCTTGCTGGAGAAATTTCTTTGATAGGGGCACAGGCCGCAGGTCATCTTGCACGAGCTCACGCAGAGCTTGGAAGATAAAAATCAAAAAGTTATACAAAGGGCTTTAACTCATACATTTCTCTTTGTAATAAATCTATTTTTTCCTATCAAGGAAGTAAGCGATTCCAAAAAATGCAATTGCTATGAATATAATGTTTATCCAGTTTGATGTTTTGCTGTTGTTGGATCCTTGCCCGATGGTTTTGTCTGCAACACTATTTTCTGCCTGATCAGGTGTGCTCGCAAACATTTGTTCTCCATTTACATTTTTCTGTGTTTCCTGTTCATCATCTTGTACTGGAATTATGTTGAGCTCAGTTTCATCATCTTTATTCTTATCGTTCTTTTCTTCGGTAACTACTGTGTCGGTTATGCTTATTATTGAATCAAGGGTCGTTGCAGGTAATTCTTTTCCCTGATTGTCGCCCAGTACAACATTTGTTATCCTGAGTTCACAGATTCCCTCAGTTGGTTCCGCTACAAGGTTGATTGTACAGAAAATCCCTTCATTTGTAGCCCCCTCTCCCATAATAAGTGCGCTGTATATCTGTGAAACTGTTCCTGCAGATTCATCAATTTTTCCCGGGTTGAACATTATGGGTGAACCACTGTCTGCAAATAAGTCGCCTTCTTCAATGCTATTGATGGTTACAAGAGAACTGTCATAAGTCAGGTCAAGTTGCAAACCATAAATTGCTGTGTCCGGCTTAATGTATACCTGTAGTGTAAAATTCTCTTCTGGCTCCACCGCCTGCGAGGATGGCAGTATACTGACACTTGTCGCAGCAGTTGTTATTCCTGAGGGAAATATAAGGCATAATACGATGATGGCTGTAAATGTCGCAATCCTTACGGTTGATTTACGCATGAGTATTTCCCGGTCTTATTCCAGCTTATGTTGAGCTTTTTTCAGCAATTCCGAGCATTCATCCATTTTTCCGGCGGCCTTTTTAATATCATCTGCTATTTCCCTGTAACCGGCAGCTTCTATTTTCGCAGCCCACTCGCTAAAACTCTTGCTATGGCTTTCGTTATGCTCTACCCAGTGTTCAATAAGGTGCTCAAGCTTTGGTTTATCAAGTTCCATTGTGACTTCTCCTGTATTGTTCTTTGTTTTCTTTAAATCTCACGGGGGTCTGTGATCTCTCCGGTAAGTGCTGAGGCGGCTGCAGTTGCGGGAGATGCAAGATATATATAGCCACCTGTTCCCATTCTTCCTTTAAAGTTACGGTTGGCTGTTGAAATGCATACCTCATCTTTGCCAATAACTCCCATATGTCCGCCAAGACACGGTCCGCATCCAGGTGAGCCGACAGTGACTCCTGCTTCAAGAAGAGTCTCAATAATGCCTTTTCTGACAGCTTCGATGAGAACATTGCGGGACGCAGGTATTACAATTGTCCTGATGGACACCTTTTCACCTTTTAAGATGGATGCAGCAACTTCCAGATCTTCCAACCTGCCATTGGTACAGGTTCCTATGAACGCCTGATCAAGTTTTGTAGTCTTGATATCAGATATGTCATGTACATTGTCCACCTGATGCGGACTGGCTATCTGAGGTTCAAGTTCAGTTGTATCAAAGTTGTATTCTTTTGAATACAGTGCATCTTCATCAGCATAAACAGGTTCATATCTCTGGGCTGCGATACCTTCAAGGAAATCAAAAGTCGTCTTATCCGGGGGAACTATGCCGGTCTTTGCTCCCATTTCAATTGCCATGTTACAAATGGTCATTCTGCCAGACATGGAAAGAGAATCTATTGTGCTTCCGTAGAATTCGGCAGCTTTGTATGTTGCACCGGCAACTCCAAGAGTGCCTATTATCTTTAGGATCAGGTCTTTCGCAGATACTGCGTTGTTGAATTTCCCTTCCGCAGTTATTTTGATACTTTCCGGTACCTTGAACCAGAGCTTTCCGGATGCGAATATTTCTGCCATATCTGTGGCACCGACTCCAGTCCCAAACGCTCCGAATGCTCCATATGTGCAGGAATGTGAATCAGCTCCTACAACGAGTTTCCCGGGTAGTGCAAATCCATTCTCAGGGAGTAGCTGGTGGCAGATGCCTTCACCGATATCATAGAAGTTCTTAATTCCCTGGTTTTTGATCCATCTGCGGATATCTTGTTGTAAGGTGGCAGTAGTGTCAGTGTTTGCAGGTGTCAGGTGGTCAAATGGTATCACTATTCTTTCAGGGTTCCATACTTTTTCTTCTTCCATTTCCCTGAAAGCTCTTACAGCAAGGACACTTGTGCCATCGTGTGCCATTGCAAAATCTACATCTGCTATTACAAAATCGTTTGCCTTAGCTTTTTTTCCTGAGGCGCGGCTGAATATTTGTTCGCTTATGGTACTCAAAAGATTAACTCCGTTAGTATAACTGGGATAAGGATTGATAAACATCCCATGTTAACTTAAAATCTTCGATAGAATTAATTGGTGATTAAAGGAAGATATAATGTTCCTTGTAAAAAAGAGTTTTTGCTGCAGTGGCAGCAAATAACAAAACAAGATTATGCAAGTCTTTTCAGTTTTTCTATATTATTGAGTACATATCTGCTCTCAAGCAGGACCTGTTGTTCTATGTTATGGACTATTTCTTCCAAGGGGGTGATGAGTCTGTAAAGTTTAACTGGTCTGCCCTTTCCTTCTGTTTTTTTCTCTTCTCTTATTTCCACCCAGTTGTTATCTTTAAGGTATCTCATTGCAATACTTACTTCAGGTTGCCTGAGATTTGAATTTTTTTCAATTTCGCGGGAAGTGATTTCTTCTCCACTGGAGAGGCAGGCAAGAGTTAAGGCTACAGGCCTGTTCATGTCTAATTTCCGTAGCAACTCTACAATCTCATATTCTTTTTCATTCATGCCGCTGGGTTTTTTTTCTCTCATACAGAATCACCAGATTATATGTAGTTAGTTTCGTTTTTGTTTGGATTTCGTGCAAAAATACATGGTAAAAGGGATGATGTTTCATGGAAATTTAGAACTTTAAGTTCTTTTTATCCCTGACATGTTTATCCTGGAATTATCGTGTAGTATTGATTCTTACATATCACTTACTATTATATGTAGTTATTATATATTAATATTTTTTATATTAAAATAGTAAGTCAACAACATCTATTTTTTATGATATACAATTGGCTGTTATTTAGCAAATGGGAATTCGGGCTATGTAGGCTTCCTTCAGATTTCAGATATGAAGTTATATGAATGTATATAAAATAGACAATGTATTCGAATAAATCCAATTTAAGCAACGATGTTTATTTCTATGCGATCCGACGTGGTTCACTTATACTGTCCAGACTACGGGTATTTATACATTCAAAGAGCTGGAACTGGTTGAATAAGGTACGGTAAGTAACTACAGATTTATACTAAAAAGTAACCAATTATCATATTTTTTAAATGCAATGCCATTACATATGTGGGTAATATGATCTTTCGATGTATGCTGAAAACAGGAGTATATGCATTTTGGTGGGCCCGCTGAGATTCGAACTCAGGACCTCACGGTTATCAGCCGTGCGCTCCACCGAGCTAAGCTACGGGCCCATAATGCTTGTGTTTCGCATGACGCCTTCATCACGCGACACTCCAAATACGCATACAGGTACTTTAATATTTCGCTCCAAACTCTTGTTTAAACTTAAATTATTTATAATGAACGAAAGTTCATACAAGTTTGCAGCGATAGATTTATGTTAGATAATGTGCTGTATGGGTTGATATTCCGGGCTGGTAGATCAGGGGAAGATCGCTACCTTGGCATGGTAGAGGCCTCGGGTTCAATTCCCGACCAGTCCACTACAATATTTGTAATATATTTTAAGTAATTATATTCTTTTTAGTATATTTTTGTGTCCAGTATTTGGGAAACATCATTTTTGTAATGTATGATATGTATGAATGTTAGGGTCTTCATTGTATGAAGGTCTTTAGGGTAATTAAAGAATACTTGTGGACTCTGGTATTCTACTTAAAGGATATTCAATGATCGACCATCAACATAATAATCGATGGAGATTAATTGTTGCCGCGATTTAAAATGTGGGAACACTAAATGCTTGGCAACCCGTGTGCCTGCAATATCATCAGATCTATCAGTATCTTGCTGTGGCTGATGTAATTTCCGCAACAATTTCGACATGTTTTCGGATATAAGTTCCCCGGGTCAAGGATAACATTAGATAAATGGTATTTTTTGCATCATCTTGTAACATACTGCCCTATTTATCGAGCACGGCATCAGAAACAGAAACTGAAATGGGGGATTCCTTAAGGAAGGGGTATTTCTTTAACAGATCACCCAGCACGGATATTTCAATTTTCTTTCCTCCGTGAAAGGGATTGATCAATGCAAGGACATCTGCATGGTCTTTTATCAGTTTTCCCGTTTATCCTGGGATACATCTCTGTCCGGTCGGTAGTTATCCTTGCAGAATTATTTAATGCAGGAGGTTTTACCTTGTTTACTTTGGTCTCGGAAGCATGGGGACTGGATGTTGCCACGATTCTGTCATCACTGAGTCCTGCAGTCACAGTGTTGCTGGCATGTATATTATTAAAAGAACAACTTGCTCTGCGTCAATGGGTAGGAGTGATAGCCGCCCTGAATGCTATGATCCTTTATATCTATCTTATATATTTTAAGTGTTCTTTCCCACACAGCAAATTTCATCACTATTTATTTATATCTTTACAGTAAATAGAATCTTCATGTCACAGTCTCTACAATATAAAAATCTTTTACTCATTGTGGCACTGGCCGGAGCGCTGGTTCTGGTTTCAGGATGCCTGTCAGAACGTGAAGATGCATCTGCAGATATGAGCGGGGCAGAGCCGGTGTCGGTTGCCAGCGCCCCCGTATCTCAGGATGAACTCGTGACTTTCGTCGAGGCAGCTTTCGAATATGCACATGTCCATGGACAGGAAGCCGCTCTTCGGGAGTTCAATGACCCGACCGGCCAGTTCGTTGACGGCGAACTCTATATCTTTGCCTATGATTCCGAAGGCAACACATTGGCTCTTCCCTTCCAGCCCGAGGTTCTCGGAACCACCCGGTGGAATACAACGGACGTCAGCGGCACTCCATATATTCGGGATCTGATCACCACTGCGCAGTCCGGCGGGGGTTTTGTTCGTTATCTTTATGCAGATCCTTCAGATGATTTCATCGTCAAGCAAAAACTCAGCTATGTGACGATGGTGGGCCAGGACTGGCTCATCGGTGCGGGCATCTACCTTCCGGACACAAAGTCCGAAATGACCGCTAGTGACCTTGCAGCGTTTGTGCAGGATGCTTCGGCATATGTGGATTCGGTTGGAGAGGAGACTGCTCTTGACGAGTTTTCAAAAAAGGACGGGCAGTTTTCCACTGATGTTGCCTACATATACGCTTACGATCACAACGGGACACTTCTTGCAGACCCCTATAGCTTCGATGTCGGGACGAACTTTATGGGCTGGACCGATGTTCGCGGACTGCCGTTGGTCCGGATATTTGCGGATACCGCTTCCCGTGGCGGGGGGTTTATAGCATACCTGTATCCGGTAAAAGGGGATGGAATAATAGACGTGAAGGCAAAAGATACCCACCAGCCTGTGCTCGGCTATGTCGCCCCGGCCGGAGATAACTTGTGGATTGTTTCTGATATGTACTTAACGGATATTGCAGGCGAGGGTTCTGACGCAGTATCGAAGATGGTCGGGCTCATTGAGAGCTGTGCAGCCTATGGATACGAACATGGATCCACAACTGCATTTGCCGAGATATCTAACTGCTCCGGGATGTTTGTCGATGCAGAGGGACACTATGTTTACGCTTACGACTACAACGGCACGCTTCTCGCTCACCCGTACCTGCAGGAAAGTATAGGGTCCAGTCTGATCGACAGACGCGATTCGTTCGGAATGGAAATGATCTGGGCGCTTACGGATACTGCACGTTCAGGTGGCGGTTACGTTGTCTTCATGTGGCCAAATCCTGACAAAGAGAACCGGGAAGAGCTGAAGATCGGTTATGTACTTCCTGTAGACGATACCTGGTGGGTTGGGTCGGGAGTCTATCTAAGCGAGATAACCGGGATGGATGCATCCATATCCTCTTGAATTCCCGGATAATTTTTTTTTACCATATAATTCCGTTTGGACGAAAAAACGGTTTACATCATGGCTGATTTCTCGCTGTATCATAAGCGACATTGTGCTTCCCTTTGATTTTGACAATGGGAAAAGACCTGTCATGTTCCTTTGAGCAGTTTTTTGAGATCTCGCCTGTCTGAGGTTCAGATGTTCCGAGGGTCCGATTACCCGCGTGGTTTCATGCTGTTCCCGTTTTTTGAGAGCTATGTAGTCTTCCTGTTAGCTTAATTTTAACAATAAGAGTTCACAGAAGATACAGAGAATGAAAAGTGACTTAAGTGAATCCTCTGTGAAGTCAGTGTTCTCTGTGGTTCATGTAGGTGTTATGTATGCTTCATGAGCATTTTTATTGAGCCTTATCATGTAAAAGAGCATAAAAGCTCAGCGTAATGTCTGGTTTATGATACATAAAAAGTATCGAAATTATGGTCTCGAATACATTTCAGTAATCTTATATATCTTAGAATAGAACCGATATATTTGTCAAAATTATTATTGATGTTTTGTATGAATTTCAATTTTAATTATGACTTTGTAATAATGAAACGTAGATGGTGATTATGTGAATAAACTATTATTATTTATTTTATTGATGTGTGTTTTGTTTGTCAGTGGTTGTACTGATTCTGACAATGCAAGAACAGTAATTGTTGGGGACTATATTTCTGTCAACTATACAGGTAGCCTGGAAAACGGCACTGTTTTTGATACTTCCATGGAAGATATTGCAAAGGCAGAAAATATTTACAACCCTTACAGGAACTATGAACCATTATCCTTTATCGTCGGCTCAGGTCAAATGATCCCTGGATTTGATGATGCTGTAATTGGTATGGCAATCGGTGAGACTAAAACAGTTACGATGCTTCCGGAGGAGGGTTATGCCTATTATCCTGAACTTGTGATAGTCTTCTCAATAGCTGATTTCGAATCTGCCAATATTACTCCGGTTATAGGGGAGAAGATTGTTTCACAGAATCGTGAGGGGACAATCGTAAATCTTAATGAGGAAAATGTGACGGTTGATTTCAATCATCGTCTGGCAGGCGAAACACTTACCTTTAGTATAGAACTCGTTTCAATAGAAGATGCCTGATCCACGTGGTTTTTATGGAAAAAGAAGAAAAGATTGTTGTGATTCTTCTGTGCATGGCTTTTATATCGCTTACAATAGCCTATGCCAGTTTCTATTCCGGTGACAGTGCCAGCAATATGCAAGAACTCAGTTCTTCTTCTCTGCCGGGCGAAGATGTTCGATTTGAAGGGGATGTACTTTCAAAACGGTTTACTTACACAGGCGGTCATCTTTTGATTGATGTTGACTATGGGGTCGGAGTGATCACTGTATTTGTACCTTCTAAAAATGGTGCAAAAGATATAGATTCGCGGATAAATGAGAATGATCATGTATTAGTTATTGGTACTGTGGATGAGTATGAGGGTCAACTTGAAGTGGTTGTTCAAAGTAGTGATGATATCACTCTCTTACAATGAATTGTTCGAAAAAACAGTTGGTTAGTCGCTAAAGATATAAGCAAAAAATCACCTCTTACTAAAATATGAAAGCCTGTATTATGTGTGGTGGGGAAGGTACCAGACTGCGTCCTTTGACATTTGCAAGACCAAAGCCAAGCATTCCGATTTTGAATAAACCCTCTGTGATTCACCTGATAGAGCATCTCTCAAAAGAAGGCTTTAATGATATAGTTATCACTTTGGGATATATGGCTGAGAAGATAGAAGAACAGCTTGGGGATGGCCGTATCTTCGGAGTTCATATTGATTATGTCTATGAAAAGGACAGGCTTGGCACGGCAGGTGGTGTTAAGAATGCTGAGCAATACCTACGTGATAGCCCATTTATAATACTTGGCGGGGACCATGTATTGAATCTGAATCTCAGGGAAATGTACAGGTTCCATGAAATGACCGATGCACTTGTTACAATAGGTCTGCTATCTATCGATGATCCACGTGAGTTTGGTATCGCTGACATGGATGTCAATAACAGGATACGTCGTTTTCTTGAAAAACCAGGTCCGGGGGAAATATTCAGTAATCTTGCAAGTACTGGCATCTATGTATGTGACCCTGAAATATTCGACTGGATACCTGGAGATACAAAGTATGATTTTGCAAAGGACCTCTTCCCGGATATACTTGCTAAAAACAGGAAGATAAATGGAATTCTTGCACGGGGGAGGTGGACTGATGTGGGAAGTCCTCAAGCATACAGGCAAGCCCAGCGCTGGATGCTCGAATCTTTGCCTGGCACCACGATTGAAGGTCATTTCAGAACACAAGATGCCCGTATAAAAGGTCCTGTTTCTCTTGGCCATAATGTGTCCGTAGGATCCAATTCTGCTATAGTAGGTCCTATTGTTATCGGCGAGAATACTACTATAGGGGACAACGTTCTGATCGGTCCTTATACGACCATAGGTTCAAACTGTGTGATCGATGACGATACGAGAATTCTCTCTTCTTATATCTTCAATGATGTTGTCATAGGGAAAAATTCCAATGTATCCGGCTCTGTAATTGATAATGGCACAAAGGTGGGTGATAATTGCAGCCTTGAAAATGGTACTGTTATTGGTCCCGGTGTTAATATTGAGAATGATGTTACGGTACATTCAAATGTGAGGGTGTGGCCGGAGGTATCAGTCCCATCTGATACAAGTGTCAAAGAGGACATCCTTAATGATTCTTATATGTGATCATTGCGCGATTTTATATGTAGGTAGGGGATATGAACAAGGTTAAAAAATGGATTTTTGTATCCTTACTTATAAGTCTTGTTTCCAGTGTCATTGTATTTCTTTTTACATTTGATTCAGGAACTATCGATGCTTTAATGGAAATAAAGCCCGAGTATATACTTGCAGCTGCATGTATACATGCTATTACTTATGTGATATGGGGTTTGAGGACACGTTCTCTTTGCAAGGCCCTGGGTTATGACCTAGGTTATCTGAAGTCATTTGAGATTGTAACTTCGGGAACTCTTGCTGCATCAATTACGCCTTCGTCTCTTGGAGGCGAACCTCTCAGGATCCACCTGCTTCACGGCCAGAATATCCCTCTGGGGAAAGCAACTGCAGTGGTCATTGGGGAAAGGCTTCTGGATGGCATCCTTATTCTTACAATGGCACCTTTTTCTGTTTATGCTCTACGGAGTATTCAAAAAGACTCTGTTTTTGATGCAATATTTATTTTTGCAGAAGCAGGACTGATATTCATACTTTTTCTTACATTGTATGCTATATGGAAACCCGAGCCTACAAAAAAGGTTGTATATTTTTTTGTGCAAAGGCTAGCACAGCTGTTGGGTAGAAAAACAGACGATGCACTTGAAAAAATAATGACCCGGGTTGATTCGGAACTTGAGTATTTCCATGACAGTATTTCAGTACTGTTGAATGAAGGCAGAAGAGGCCTTGTATTTGGGATATTCCATACTGTAATTTTCTGGTTTGTAGATTTTTTCATGCTTTACGTGATACTGGTAGGCCTTAATCAACATCCTGATCCAATCCTTGTTTTTGCTTCACAGGTGATCATAATTGTATTGCTTGTTATTCCTGCAACACCGGGTGCAAGCGGGATTGCAGAATTTGCAGGCACGACTGTGTTTTCTTTATTTATAAGTTCTTCAGTTCTTGGTATAGCAGTTATTGCCTGGAGGGCATTCACGTTCTATATGAATCTCTTTGTAGGTGGCTTTGTCAGTTTCAAAATACTGAAAGATACAGAATTCATTAAGAAGTTCCTTAATTAAATCACTATTCAAATGTTAATGAATGCAAGTAGTTCTTCATTGCCTATTCTTTCAATGAAATCCTTCTTACTTGAAAAAGGGGCTTTGCTATGTATGAGAGTGGCATGTTTCTTTCCGATGCCCGGGAGTTCTTGTATAAGTGGGATGGGGGCAGTGTTTATATCCAGGGGGTATGGAATTCCGGTGATTGATCTGTGCCCGTGGCGGGTCACTGTAACATCTATAAAAGTTCCTGTTGGCATGTTCACAGGTATCCCTACAAGCAGGGGGTAAGAACCCATTTGTCTTCCAAAACACATTTTTCTATCATTGATCTCACACATTACTTCTCTAATTATTGTACCGGCAGGAGTGATATTTTGAAGCATTGGCAGATCTATGTCTTTCCTGATCTTTTCTTTATATTTGAGAAATATCTGCTTATGCTTTCTGACAAGTTCATCGTTGCCATACATCCGGGTTCCGGGGAAGGCCATGACCTGTCTTATATTTATTCTGCGAAGTAACAGGCCAGAGTCCAGTACTCTTTTCAGGAAACTGTAGTTAAGGTCAAAAGTTTTCTTTGACTCGCCCATAAGGCCGTGTACAAGGTTGATTCCGGGAAGTAGTTCCGGCATTCCATTATTTCCTCTTTTTCGTCCCACTTCATTTATGATACTTATGGCTTCAAATATTTCATCAGGCATTGCTTTTAGACCATTTGCTTTTACTACAGTTGGATCGGCACTTTCCATTCCAAGGGCTGCAACATCTCCTGCAGTATGGTATTTTACGATGGTCCGGAATATTTCTTTGCAGAGTTCCGGATATGCTGATATGGTTCCCGGGTTAGCATTGTCCATGTGCAATACTTTTAGTTGCGGTGCTACGTTCCTGATCCCTTTGTATAGAGACAGGATGGCTTGCGGATCTGGCTCAGGAATGTGTCCTCCTCTGTCTTTAGCATGGTAGCTCAGGATGTCAGGTTGTCTCCCTATCCTGAAATACCTTGCACCGAACTCATACAACCCTGCTACTTCCAAAACAACATCGCTTATTGGACGATAATCGGAGCTTCCGTAGAAGGGCTCTGTACAAAATGAACAGTGTTGGTTACGTCCGCATCCTCTGTATGTTTCAAGTTCACACATCACATTGGGATAATCTGGATGATTTCGGATGATGAATGCTCCTTTTACGGCCCATCTTCCAATTTCTTCAACTGACCTGAAGCGATGTTCAAGTTCTTCCGGATCCTTAGTCGTTTCTCCAAGAATGTCATAAACAAGAGCTTCGATATCTTTCTGGCAAATTATCAAATCTGTGGCATTTATCAGGTTGCTTTCCGCCTTCTTTCCACCTTCCAGAGAAAAACCAAGCCGTATTGGTCCACCAAGTACTTTAAGGCCGCTGGCAGTACTGAATATGCTTTCTATTTCTTCAAGGTTTATTGGTGTTGAACGCAGGTATTTTCCTGGAACGGTCATACCAGCAACTACTATGTTTATATCTGCTTTTTTTATGAGCTCTGCGGCATCCGTTCGATCTTTACGTAATTCATCAATGGTGAAAAAAGATATGTCTGTTTCTTGCAGACCTTTCTCGCGTAGTGCGCCTGCTATATATCTTATATAAGGGGATATGTAGGGTGGTACTCCGAAACACGCAGGTTCATCAACATACCCGTCAATAATTACAGCTTTTATATCATTCATATTATATATCACTAAATGTCTATTTTATATGCAATATATTAAACAATTTACTTTTTATTATATATGTGTGGGTGTAATGTAAATTGATGCTTCTTCATGCAAATATGCTTTATGAAAATGTCGGTTATGATTGGACCATTTACTCATGTAGATCGTGTAAATGTCCTGTACTATTTGATAATGGAATGCTTGATGCGATATTTAAGCTGATGGTTGTCTTCAATGAATCTTGTTTTGATCATACAATTTCTTACGAAATCATAATTCCTATTTTGTATGATGTGCGTCTTATTTTAAAATAGAGTACTTATTTTGTATGAATCAGTACTACTTCCTGACACGGTAAGCATATATATTCTATTTGAGTTCACTGTTGTCTCATGTTCCTGATTAGTAAGTGTTTGTAATTGTTGTCGACACATACATGTTATATATTCCTTTTTCCATTACTTATATTAGTTTAGACTTTATACAATAAATGAGGTTTTTCAATGAGAAGTGACAAGACCAAGAAAGGACTCGAACGTGCGCCCCATCGTTCCCTTTTGAAGGCAACCGGCGTGACAGATTCGGAAATGAAAAAACCGTTCATAGCGGTTGTAAACTCCAGGAATGAACTAATACCTGGTCATATTAATCTTGATAAGGTTGCAGAGGCAGTAAAGGCAGGCATCAGGAGTGCTGGCGGTGTTCCGTTCGAATTCCACACGATTGGGATATGTGATGGTATAGCTATGGGTCATGAAGGGATGAAATATTCTCTTCCAAGTCGTGAGGCTATTGAGGACTCTATTGAACTTGTCCTGCAAGGGCACCAGCTTGACGGCATGGTTATGATTACTGCATGCGACAAAATCACTCCCGGGCATCTTATGGCAGCAGGAAGACTGGACATTCCTGCCATAGTTGTGACAGGTGGTCCAATGATCCCGGGATTCGTCGATGATGAATACAGGGACCTCATCTCCGTTTTTGAAGGTGTAGGTGAATGTCAGGCAGAGAAGGTATCCGATGAGAAGCTGAAGCTGTTGGAAGATTGTTCATGTAGCGGTGCTGGTTCATGTGCAGGTATGTATACTGCAAACACTATGGCATGCATGACTGAAGCTCTGGGGCTTAGTCTGCCTGATTGCGGCACGGCCCATGCGGCAGATGCCAAGAAGATAAGGCTTGCAAAGGACTCTGGTGAACGTATTGTTTCCATGGTCAATGAAGGTATCAATGCACGCAGCATAGTTACTATGAAGTCATTTGAGAATGCCATAATGGTTGATATGGCAATCGGTGGGAGTACTAATACAACCCTTCACTTACCGGCAATTGCTCATGCATTTGGTCTTGAACTAACTTTAGATGTTTTTGACAGGCTAAGCAGGACTACTCCTCATATCATATCCCTTAAACCAGGTGGCTCACATTACATGCTTGACTTTGACCGGGCTGGCGGAGTTCAGGCTATAATGAGCAGACTGAAGTCAAAGCTCAACCTTAATGAAGCTACTGTGAATGGTAAGACTGTAGGTCAGAACCTTGATGATTTTGTAATGGTCAACCCAAAGCTCAATGCAAGAATAATGGGCACTCTGGAGTCTCCTATACACGAAGAAGGTGGCATCGCTGTATTGAAAGGAAGTCTTGCTCCTGATGGTTCTGTAGTCAAACAGGCAGCAGTAGATCCAAAAATGCTTAAACACAGTGGTCCTGCAAGGGTGTTTGACAGTGAGGAAGCAGCTATGGAGGCAATCCGTGCAAGAAAAATAGTTGCAGGTGATGTAGTGGTTATACGTTACGAAGGTCCAAAAGGTGGTCCGGGTATGCGTGAAATGCTGTCTCCTACATCAGCAATTGCAGGTATGGGTCTTATCGATAAGGTCGCACTGGTCACAGACGGCCGTTTCTCCGGTGGGACCAGGGGTCCGTGTATAGGGCATATCTCTCCTGAAGCTCAGGAAGGCGGCCCAATAGGTCTTGTAAAAGAAGGCGATATAATCGAAATAGATATTCCTGCCCGAAGACTTGATCTTAAAGTCTCAGAAGAAGACCTTCAGAAACGCAGGGAAGTCTTTGTTCCTATGGAAAAGAAAGTTACAGGTTATCTTGCAAGGTACAGGAAATTCGTCAGCTCTGCAAGTAAAGGTGCAATCATAGACTGATATTAGAACGGGCAGATCCGGATGGGTCTGTTTCTAACTTTTTTTGCTTAATATGACCGATGGTTATTTTATACTGGATTGCATGAGTATTATTTAATGAAAATGGTGGGTATTTGTCCAATATGTGGTTCAGTATCTAACCTGAACACATGCACTCTATGTGGAAGGCTTGTCTGCAATGGATGCTATGATTTTTCAAGAAGTGTCTGTATCCAGTGTTCTTCAGGTATTATTTTCTCCGAGATGTTATCTGAAAGAACCGGATTGGTTTGAACTATTTTAATCGGTGAAGGTGCTCAATTCCATTTTCTTGCTTAAGCACAAGTACTTCTCTTGCCACAAGTTCCTTTATTTTCCTGTCGACTTCTTCCTGGCTGAACTGACGTGAAACAAGGCTTTTGATAATATCCTTTTTCACTTTAGCTCCCCGTGGCATATACATCAAAATGTTTCCTTCGAGTTTGTCCGGTTTTGTATCAGTACTCTGTTTTATCACAGGTGCAGTTGGTGCTGGGGTGCTTTGAATTCCCTGCATACTGCAGTTTTCATCATTGATAAATGGTGGTACGCTTCCAGGGTTTCCTGGATGTTGCATTTCAGGCATTTTGAATGGGGGTAATTCTGGTGCAGTTTTTGTTTCCCAAGGATTAAAAGTTTGAATTCCTGCCGACGATTTAGTGTCTGGTATCTGAGGGACATTTAAGTCCGGCATTACAAATTCCGCGTCCTGTTTTGTCTGTTCCGGTAGCTTTAGTTCCGGCATTACAAATTCTGTCTCCTGTTTTGTCTGCTCCGGTAGCTTTAGTTCCGGCATTACAAATTCCGCGTCCTGTTTTGTCTGTTCCGGTAGCTTTAGTTCCGGCATTACAAATTCTGTCTCCTGTTTTGTCTGCTCCGGTAGCTTAAATACCGGCATTACAAATTCCGCGTCCTGTTTTGTCTGTT
>NZ_MBKP01000048.1 GCF_002243045.1 Methanolobus psychrotolerans | reverse complement strand
TTAAAGGAATTTCTTGATGACCAAATAAGAACAATTGCTGATTCTAAGGAATGGGAAATTCTTGAACTTGAAGTCATGCCTGAACATATCCATCTTTTCATATCTACACAACCATTCATAGCACCTACTGATATTGTTAAGATTATGAAAGGAGTTACTGCAAAGAGAGTGTTCCAGAAATTCCCTGAATTACGAAAAAAAGAATTTTGGGGAAATCATCTTTGGTCACCAAGTTATTATGTTGGAACTCATGGTCAAGTGTCTGCTGAAACAATTAAGAAATACATAGATGGTAGTTCCAATGGGGGACGTAATTCATCCACCTGTTCCAGTTCAGAGAACTGGAACTCCCATTAAATCTACTATTTAATGTGAGTTTGAAAACGGTGGTCTTCTTACTCCAAATTCATAAATAATTCAAAGACTTATATAGAACTATGCTTCGTGTAACTTTTCTTGGAACAGGGGGGTCCCTTCCAACCCCGGAACGCAATCCTTCGGCCATCATGGTTAACCGTGAAGGTGAGCTTATACTCTTTGATTGTGGAGAGGGCACTCAACAACAAATGATGCGGGCAAAGACAGGGATGAAAGCATTATCATCCATATTCATAACTCACTTCCATGCAGACCACATACTTGGAATTCCCGGACTTATACAGACAATGTCATTCCACGGAAGAACCGAGCCATTGAAGATATACGGCCCTCACTGGATACACGAGTTTGCCAGGATACTAAGCGCCCTGGGTTATTATAAACTGCGTTTTGAGATAGACGCCATAGACATGAACCCTGGAGATGTGATCAAAAGGAAAGATTACTCAATCATGGCCATTAAAACAGAACATAGTATACCTAGTCTGGGGTATGCGCTCATAGAGAATGAAAGGATTGGAAAGTTCAACCGCCAGAAAGCCATCGACCTTGGAGTTCCACCCGGACCACTTTTTTCCAGACTTCACAACGGAGAATCTGTTGAAGTGGATGGAAAAATAATACACTCTAAAGACGTGGTCGGAGAAAGCCGCCCAGGTAGAAAAATCGTATACACAGGAGACACCCGCCCATGCAAAACAATCCTGGAAGCAAGCAAGAATGCAGATCTTTTGATACACGACTCCACACTTGCAAATGATCAGCAGGACTGGGCAATCGAATCCATGCATTCAACTGCACAGGAAGCTGCCACCCTGGCAAAGGAAGCAAATGTTCTGAAACTTGCCCTCACGCATATAAGTTCCAGATACTCAGATGATGCCACGCAACTGCTTGAGGAAGCAAAAAAAGTATTTGAAAATGTAGTCGCCGCCGAGGATCTGATGGAACTTGACATTCCCTACAGGGACAAAAACAAAGAACCAGAAGAAATATCATAAAAACGAAATGAAATGGATTTAAAGGAATGTCCAGTCAAGTTTCCGATCATCAGCATCGTAAAGGGAAACTTCCATTTTCATTTCTTCAAGCTCATAAGGAAGAGGTTTCACGCCAATATACAAAATATCTCCCGGACCATAGTTGAAGCCTTCAGACACTACCTTTCCAAAATAAACACGTCCTCCGGACCCCATCTCCTGGACAACCACACCCTTCCATACAAGAGAATCAATCACATTGATGACAACACACTCAAACCGGTCAGATTCATTTACCTCAGACATAGTCCACCGATATATTTGTCAGATTTAAAAAGATATTCCTTAAAAGATGTTCCATTAGATGTACATCCTATCGGCATTTGATGGTGGCTGGATATTCTTCAATTTTTTAACCGAAGCAAGAAGGTCATCCTGAGTTACGCTCTCCCGGTCCTCTATGATCACATTGTGAAGCGCGGTTTTAAGCACCTTTCCAACAATATCCCTTCCGGAAAGCCCTTCAGTCATTTTTGATATAGCCTTCAGATCAATATCTGTTACCGGTATCGGGAAGGTCTGTACATTAGACTCCAGAATTGCAAGACGCTCTTTCTCATCCGGGAGGGTGAACTCGATCTCTTCTTCAAATCTGCTCCTTACAGCAGGATCAATCGTGTCGGTGCGGTTAGTAGCTCCAATAGTACATACGCCCGGACGCTCCACGATACCATCCATTTCCGTAAGCAATGAGTTCACAATCTCTGCAACATCCCCGCGCAATTCCTGATGCCTGCGATCAAGAGCAATAGCATCCAGCTCATCGATAAAAATGATGCATGGTGCCATCTCCTGCGCCCGCTCATACAACTGGTGTATCTGTCTGGCACCTTCGCCTACAAATTCACCAATGAGTTCAGTAGCCTTTACCGGGATGATAGGCACATGAGCCTTGTTTGCAAGTGCTTTTGCAAGCATTGTTTTTCCAGTCCCCGAGGGACCAAAAAAGAGGACATTTCGGGGCGCCCATTTACCGAACTTTTCCGGAGACTCCAGAAAACGTTCTATCAGTTTACATTTCCGGCGCGCGCTTTGCTGCCCTATGACATCATCAAAAGTGACATCACTTCTGAACTCTATTGCAGGAGCACTGCTTACGACCGTATCCCTGACAATGATATGCGTATCCAGCCCGATGATTGACCCCGGAGGCTCAACATCACTAACCTTATAGGCAAAATCAGGGTACATTCGGCCGTCAAAAAGATAATCACCCTTATGAGCAGTGCAACCATTCCACTGCTCTCTGGCATAATGTTCAAAAACACCAGGATCGGCGATCTCGGGATACTCGTCAAGTATGCTGGCCATAGGATAACCTGCCGGCTCCAGTACAAGGAACTCTGCAGTACACTCCGAGGGTTCTGAATTCGACTCTCTGTTAGATTTAGGGCTAGTTTTCTGGGCAGTCCTTACTATATCTATCATCTCTTTTTTCTTCTACATATCTAAATGAATTAAGGGAATTATTAAACCTAACCCTTAAAGGTTTCGCAGAGTACAGAGGATTGAACAAAATATGCAAACGAATAATAAATATAGTAATTATTACTATATATTAAAATGGTATGGAAAAAGAACATACAATACAAAATATGAAAATACCCAGTGTGGCCAATATTGCATTTCTGTTAATAGTCTGCATATTCGGGTTTGTATTACTTGCACCATTTATAATTGCAAAAGACACAAGTTCAATCGTGATCAGTTCAGCTTTGATAGGAGGCACATTCATAGTAATCATCTATGCCAGCAACCATATTGAAAAGAAGAACAAAGAACTGGAAACAAAGATAGTCGAACTGAATGATAAACATAAAGAACTTGAGTACCTTATCCAACGCAATGCAAAGATAGAGAATATGATATCGTCACTCATATCAACATTCATCGCACCAAAAGATATTGACGGGACAATACAGGAAACACTTGAGAAAACAGCCAGACTTTGCAACGCAGAACAAAGTTATCTTTTCTTGTATGAGAACAATGGCAATGCATACCTATCCCATCAATGGAAAAATGGTAAAGATCCAAATCAGAAAAGCATCTTTGAAAAAGTCGGCTTTTCAAACTTCCCGTGGATCAGGGAAAAACTGACGAAAAAACAAACAATCCATATCTCCAGGGATGTTAAACTTCTTGAAAATGCTGACAGGGAAAGAGACATCATTATTTCAAACGGACTGCAGTCACTCATTATTGTACCGGTGGAATCAAAGGGCGAATTCATTGGTTTTATCAGCATAGAATGTGATACAGTTACTACTGAACACTGCCAGAAATATTTCCATACACTGAAAGTAGTATCTGAACTGACAAGTATGGCCCTAAATCATAAATCGTTCCTTAAAGAGATAGCTCTTTTTAAAAACCTCATAAACAGATCCAACGACTTTATTTTTGTCATTGACATGGAAAAGAATAACATTATAGATGTAAATGAAACCGCATGCCAGGAACTTGGATATACCCGGAAGGAATTCCTCAGCATGAAAAAACAGGATATCCATTTACTTTTCAATGATAATTTCTGGGAGAATGACCTCCAGGATATTTTTGGAGACAGATATCTGGAACCAAACAAGATCCTGACAAGAAAAGACAAAAGCACCTTACATGCTGAAATAAATGTCACATTCTCAACCATGGACCATCATAATTATGCACTTGCAGTAGTACGTGATATCACAAAGCGAAAAGACATAGAAACCATACTTGCAAAAACAAAAGAAGTTATGGAACTTGCACTTGAAGGGGCAAACCTTGGGATGTGGGACTGGAACCTCAGGACAAATGAGGTTATGTATGATGAACGCTGGGCTGAAATGATAGGATACAACGTGAAAGATGTCGATAAAAGCATTGAAAGCTGGAAGCACCTGACACATCCAGATGACCTCAAAATTGTGAAGGAGACCATCAATGAGCACCTTACAGGAAAAACACCATTCTTTGAGGCTGAATTCAGAGTGAAGAACAGCAAGGAGAAATGGCAGTGGATACTTGCAAGAGGCAAATTGACAGAGTGGGATAAAAACGGGGAGCCGTTCAGATTTACAGGAACAACAATGGACCTTAATGATAGGAAAAAGGTAGAAGAAGAACTTCGCCATTCCAATGAACTAAAAGACCTTTTCACAGACATAATGCGCCATGACCTCCTCAATCCTGCAGGGAACATCAAAGGATACTCCGAATTACTTATGGAAATGGAAGAAGATCCGACTAAAGTACATTTCATAAAAACTATGCAGAAGAGCAACGATAAACTTATCGATATGATCGAAACTGCTGCCAAGTTTGCTAAACTGGAATCTATGGAAGAACTTGATGTTGTCAGAATAGATATCTTGACAATCCTGAAGAATGTAATCGAACAATTCGACCATCGTCTGCAGGAAAAGAACATGACCCTCGAATTGAAAGCAAATAGCAGTTGCTCTGCCATGCTCAATCCTATTGTTGAAGAGATCTTTGCAAACTACATATCAAATGCTATAAAGTACAGTCCGGAAAATACAAAGATAATTGTGGATGTGGAAGACTACAATTATGAATGGAAAGTAAATGTAACTGACTTTGGAGAGGGAATAAAAGACGAGGCCAAACCACTTGTTTTTGACCGCTTCAAGAGAGTTAATAAGAGCGGAGTCAAAGGCAGTGGTCTTGGCCTAGCTATTGTTAAAAAGATAGCTGAACTTCATGGAGGTTCAACAGGTGTGGAAGATAACCCTGGGGGAAAGGGCAGTGTTTTCTGGGTAAGGCTAAAAAAAGGTCAAACGAACTTTGATGATGCCGGGTTTAACGATAAGATTAATTCCAGGGTCAATGGGAAAATTGATGTTGAACATGATGCAAAGATTAAAATGAAATGTTAGATCTGCCTGTTCTGCCCCATTAACTTTAAGGAAGATAGCACTTATCAGAACCGTTTGAAATCAATAATGATGAGGAAATAAAATGGAACTTGATGAGATTGTAATTACAAGGGCGATAGTTGATGAATTTTCAAAAGTTTTTCTTGATTATACTGATGTTGATGTCGCACTTGTGGGAGGAGGGCCTTCAAATCTAGTTGCTGCCAAATATCTTGGTGAGGCAGGACTGAAAACTGTTCTTTTTGAAAGGAAACTCTCGATCGGCGGAGGAATGTGGGGAGGAGGGATGATGTTTCCTCGAATAGTTGTTCAAGAAGACGCAAAACATATTCTTGATGATTTTGGAATTAATTACCACGAATATGAAAAAGGATATTATGTGGCAAGTTCTATAGAATCCGTTGCAAAGCTGATTTGTGGTGCAACCGGAGCAGGTGTGGAGATATTCAATTTGATTGATGTGGAAGACGTAATGATCCGTGAGAATGATACCGTATGCGGACTTGTGATTAACTGGGGACCGGTGTCTATGGCACACCTTCATGTAGACCCCCTCGCAGTGCGCGCAAAGGTAGTTATTGACGGAACAGGACATGATGCCGGAATATGTAGTACCATCCAGCGTAAAGTACCAGGCACAGAACTTGGAGAGTTGAGAGTTGTCGGGGAAAAACCCATGTGGGCAGACGTAGGAGAGAGGCTACTGATGGATACGACAAAAGAAGTATACCCCGGCCTTATAGTTACTGGAATGGCTGCAAACGCTGTTGCCGGTGCACCACGAATGGGACCGATCTTTGGTGGAATGATGTTGTCAGGTAAAAAGGCAGCTGAAATTGCGATTGAAAAGCTGAAAAAGTCAGGTGATATCTGAACAAGAGAAGCAAATAGTACCGTTTTAAAATATTTTCTAATGAAAAGATTTATCTAAGAAACGGACCTCTATAGGGTGCTTTCAAGGAAAGCACCTGCTTCGAGCCGGGGTAGGGTAGCGGTTATCCTGTAGCCCTGTGGAGGCTACGATTCGAGTTCGATTCTCGATCCCGGCCCCATAAACATATTTTACTTATTTTACCATTACAATTAAAATCAGATATATAAAGGCCATCACTTTTAGATTACCAGTCCTATCATAATTCTTATATTCCGCAGATGTCCTCGAATTTTGCCAATTATCTGGATTGCAATTATTTATCAATTAATAGTAACACAATTCAATTGAGAAGTAACATTTATTATCACTTCAAGTTGACATAAGTATGTGTAAATGTACGCTAAAGGAAAATATCCGTTTTTCTCTAGACATCTGCGGAAAGTCGGATAATTCACCATTAATGGACAAAAACTATTCCCCATTCTAAAAATAAAAAACATGAAAGTAACCCCATCCCACGTTCAGCAAGGGGTGGTACATCCTTGCATGAATGATTTATTCGGCAACTTAAAGTTACCAAGTTGGTTTTACACCCTGCTACTATATAACCCTATATAGTAAATATGGCAGTCATATTCTCAAATTACATCTAAACCGTAGATGCACTCAGATAAAAACCTATTACAAAAACAATCATCTACGTGTATCTGTGTGTATCTGCGGTTCATTATTCAGGATTGAGGAGTTTATGGAGTTAATATAAAAAAAATATATTAAAAGTAAACTTAAATAAAATTGTAAGTTCACTGCTTCCTTGCTTTTTGCATGGGTCCGCCATGTATCTTCTCAAGAGCATCTAGCATTTTCCCCAGGTTATCATAGGGAATTCCTGCTATCATTTCATCGTTTTTGATATCTGTTGCCCTGCGACATCCGAAGCATCCCAGACTCATGTTCATTTTACCTGTGAGGAGTGGAATGATTGTAGAATCCACACATGTAGCCTGAAAAGCTGCCGTACTGAATGCCTGCCTGCCTCCTTCAAAGAAAGTTGCTGCTGGAACAAGCCAGTAAAGGGTTTCTGGAACATCCACCAGAACCACTACGTCCGGTTTAAGCTCAGAGTCCTTCAGCGGACAAACAACTGTGGCAATTGTGCTTCCTTCTTCCAATGCAGAACGCTGGGATATCATATTTGAAGCAGCATCGGCGCAGTCGAACATGCCTATGTTGGCGTGGAACTCCCCTTCCTTGACTTTAGGAGGTGTTGGAATCAGTCCCAGACTGGAAGCACCTACAACACATGCATGTTTTTCGGCGGGAATGAAAACAGATTCCCCTTTTCTTGCCATCATTATCGATTGACAGTGCCTTATATTGGCTTCTGGCACTTGGAATCCATCCGGGATCGTTTCTCCCTTCTTTATGATTTTTACAGCCACTGGTTCATATCTAAGGTCAAGTAGTTCTACGAGTTTTTGTGCTATCTCGGTATTGTTCATGTGATCAACTTCCCGAACATATATATCTAAAATTAATTTAGTAGAATATCTATCTTTCTGAGTTCTATGTTATTGATTAATATGCATTGAACGGGCTTGAGCATAATCTTTTTATTAAAAATGCACCAGTGTCCCATGCAAAAAATAATGTCTTTTGGTCTTGTTGTATAAGTGTGATTGTTTTTAGGCTAAGTCTATGTCTTGGACCCTATGTCGTACTGTTTATATATTATTTATCCTCATTTGAGATTAAATATATATTCATTTTGGATTACTGCTTTATATTTTGTCTCGCATGAGTAATATATTAAATCTTTGGAGAAGAGATATGGATCTCTATCTTCGGAAATAGACTCTATGATATGAGGAATTTAAATGAAAATATGTGTAACAGCCATGTCGGCTAGATTGGATGCTCCCGTGGATCCTCATTTTGGAAGATGCCTGTACTTTGTAATTGTAGATGTTGACTCGATGGGATTTGAAGCTATCAAGAACGCAACAGCTTCTGCTTCCAGCGGTGCAGGTGTTCAGGCGGCTCAGTTAATCCTTAACAGGAGCGTAAATACACTTATAACAGGAACTGTTGGGGCTAAAGCGTTTTCAATGCTTAAATCAAAGAATGTTTGTGTAATGTCCTTCAAAGGAGGTTCTGTCGCAGATGCTGTACAGGCTTACAAAAGCAACATCCTTAGGAAACTTGAGGTTTCCAATTCTCCAGGAAAGCATGAATATGGAGGACAGAACCATATTTATAAAGGGACTGGGTGGAAGAAAGGAGTTGAAAGCAAATTTATGTAAGGAGTAGATCGCAGGGGTCCTGAACCACTCTGCTATATTTTCGTGAAGTTTTTTCAAGCTGCATAATCTCATTTGTATGTTGATGTATTAAATATAATTTGGCATAGATACAGAAATAGTTACATAATACTTTTATTTTATATGTAATAAAAAACGCTTTAATTAATGTGTTTTTATTCATAAAAATTAGTATTACCTATTCATTTAATTATATTCTTTAAAGTTAGTATTTATCTTAATTGTTTGAATTTAGTTTATGATTCATAATTAATATCGTTATTGATAGTGATTTATATTTAAAGTTACATGGGTGATGTTTTAATAATATTTTGAGTATACTCCAACTTTGCAAATAAGTTTATATATGTTGGAAATGTAGTGTTTTTAATAGTCTTATTATGGAGGTAAGCAAGATGGATGCGATAATCATCGGAGGTTTTTTAGGCAGCGGAAAGACGACAACTGTGATCAATGTTGGTAAAGAGCTTGCCAAGCGAGGTCATAAAGTAGCGATAATAGTAAACGAGATTGGAGAGGTAGGCATAGATGGTGATCTGATATCAAAATATGGGCTAGATGCCAAGGAGATAACTAACGGGTGTATATGCTGTACTCTTAAACTCAACATGAAGGCCACACTTACTGAGCTTTACAATTCCTACAATCCGGATTATGTTATTGTGGAACCTTCGGGGATTGCTTTTCCGAATGTTATTAAAAAGGAGTTTGAACTGATGAACTTCGGAGATAATGTAAGGGTGGCCCCACTGGTGACTTTAATAGACGGAAGTCGCTTCAAGGATATAATGAAGTCAGTAAAGGTCTATGCATTAAGACAGATAGAAGATGCGGAGATTCTGATTATAAACAAGACCGACCTTGTTGACCCTATCAGGGTTCCAATACTTGAGGAATCAGTGCAGCAGCTAAATCCAGCGGCCAAAATTATCAAAATGTCTTCAAAAGTTGAGGATGCAGGCTTCTTAGAACTGATGGAGATCGTAGTTGGGAAAAGAAACAATGAAGTAATTGTTCCCGCTGCCTCTATAGATTCATATGATCCTGTAGAAAGTGCAGAAGCTGCTCAACCTGTGGAGTATGCTGTGGACATTCATCAACATCATCAACACACACACTACGATAGTGAAATTTCCGGGCTGGCATCATATGCCAATGATTACAGGATACTAGAAACAGATATTGATTGCGAAACTGCCCGACAGATTACCCTGGAGATTGCAGAAGGCGTAAAATCTGAAATAGTAGGGTTAAGCCCGGAATTTGTGGGACACATCAAAATGTTCCTGGAAGCCCCTGCAGAGACGGTGAAAATAAGTATAACGTCACATTCCGAAAGCCCTGCAATCACTATAATAGATACCAGAGCACACTCAGGCCCGAGGTTTAAGATTCTTACGGCAGTATCAGGCATTGATGAAGATGAACTTGTCCGCCTGGTGGACGGGAATGTTGAAAACGCTTTCAGCAAGAGGGACATGATTTCCCAACGCCTGCACGATCCGCATATCCATGAGAATGGTCACCATCACGACCATGAAGATGACCATGATGATGGCCATGTGCATAAAACTTCACATGAGCATAAACATGAGCACAGACATGACGAAATGGATGAAGACATCTACGACCATGATCTGGTAGCCTGTGATACGGGAAGCAACGATTGCCAGCTATGAGATACTGTTTCCAAATGAGCTGGGGCCGGATCATACTATAGTCGGAGGGTTTGAATGCAAATAATCATTGTCAGTGGTTTTTTAGGTAGCGGGAAGACTACTTCGGTCATAAGGATGGGGAAAAACTTTAAAAGTAAAGGCTATAGCGTAGCTGTGCTTGTCAATGACATTGGCGATGTGGGCGTTGACGGCCAGATCATCAATAAGAATGGGCTGGAGTCAAAGGAAATGCCAAGGGGATGCATCTGCTGTACCCTGAAGTATGCACTTGAGGCTAACATATCCTTAGTACAGGCTCAGTATGATCCGGATATTCTTTTCATCGAACCCACTGGAGTTGCTTTTCCCTTGCGGATAAAAGAGCAGATAAAAAAAATGGATTTTGGGCATGAAATAAGTATGGGTCCTATAATAACACTTATAGATGGCAGTAGATTCGGTGAGCTTATGGAACATTCAGGGGATGCTATCATCAGGCAGATACAAAATGCAGACATAGTTCTCCTGAATAAAAAAGACCTGCTGGACCGGGAACAACTTGCAGGGATAAAAGCCACAATTGAAGATCTGAATCCTGATGCACAATTATATGCACTGTCTCTGAAGGGAGAGGAAGACGGAGCATTCACAAGCCTGATGGATGTGCTGGAATCGAGTTTCGGTTCAGGTATTTCAGTGACGGATAGTCCCGGGTTGTTGGGTTCCGGAACGATTGCCGTCTCTGCTGAATGTACCACTGCATGCGAGGATGATTTCAATCATTTTAATGTAAGTAGCTATGCAGATTCTTATGAGGTAAAAAGCTTCCTTGGCAGAGAAGCAGCGATGAGCTTGATTCTAGATGTAATGCAATCGATCAGGGAAAATATACTTGACCTGAATCCCCGTTTCCTGGGACACCTTAAGATGTTCCTCCACACAGGAACTGTGGCTATGAGAGTCAGTGTAACCTCTTATCGGGATATTCCAGAGTTGGAGTTTGTCGGTTCCGGGACTGATGACGCAGGTAAGTTCACGGTCTTTGCTGCGGTTACAGATGTTGCACGGGACAGCCTTGCAGATATAATAGAAGAAGCAGTTCTTTCCAGGTCCGGCCAGCTAGGGATCAATGTATAATAAAGGTGTTCAAATATGGCTTCAGGTATGTTTGCACATTTTTATTCTTATCAGGCCTGTTCTTTGAGTGTAAGTGAAGTGATGAGATTTTCTTATTCTTTTTCTTATTCTTCTTTCCATGACATTACATACTCTGTAAAACCGGAATCTCCATTGAGTCGTTCTTTTATGATAATGAATCCACATTTTTTGTAAAAGCTGATTGCCCGTATGTTTTGCTTATAAATTCCTAATTCTAAATCCGGGTATAAGGATTTACAATGGTCCAGCCGTTTTTTACCAATTCCCTTGCCCTGATGTTCTTCCGTAACAAATAAAGCACCAATAAATGCATCATCATTTGTGATCATCGATCCACTATTATATGAACTGACTACATATATATTCCGCAGATAATTATGGTCTGATATGTTGGGGCTGAACTGGGCAGTCATTAAAAAAAGGTGTTGTAATTTATATTACAACAAAGATAAATAACATTTAAAGCACTTCCTGTACTCTCTTGAAGATAAGCTCTGCAATGAACTTATGACTACCAAGAGGCTTGGCGTAGAGGATCTTTACTTTCTTTCCGTCTAACTCCACCTCGCCTTCATTTGTGTCCGGTTTCAGATTAAGGAATTCCGGAATGTCTTCTGTGAGGTGGACCCCAGATGCAAGAAATATAGGTGTTGCAGCTATTTTTGTTACACCTGTGCCTTCAAATGACATTAGTGCTTCTTTAACAATAGGTTCACTGTGCTCTACGAATCCTATCTTTACCACATATTCAGGATGATTCTCTGTTATCATGTTTGCAATTTCGGTAACAACCTGATTGTTGTATGGTAACCTGCTGCCGTGTCCTATAGCTAAAATACCTATTTTATCACTCATAATTTAACCTTCCTTCTAAAACATCATTATCAATAAAGTATATATTGATTGCTAAATCGAATAGGTTTATAAGTTTTTATGATATCTTATTAGATTTTGAAAAATGGCTTTTGTACTTTTGTACTATAATATAAATGCAAGAATCGGATTTTTACCAGTTCAAGCAAGAACAAAGAACATTTTGCTCTTAACAAGCCAAAAAAGAGTCTGTGAAAATGAGGTATTAAAAAAGGTATATTCGAAAAAAGAAGACTGTGTCAGCGACACAGCTTAAAGCACTTCCTGTGCTCTCTTGAAAATAAGTTTTGCAATGAGTCTGTCACTGCCAAGGAACTTGCAGCAGACGGTCCTGATATTCCTGTCGTTAAAAAGAGATGGCTGCAGTTTAGGAAAGAACAACTGCATCATCAATTGTTAAGTGACAGAACAAGCAGGTACTGTCTTCTACTTTTTTAAAAGTTATCACTATTATATTTGGTAAAAAAGAGAATATGGTCACATCGTGCTCACAAATTCTCCTTTTCCTACTTTTTCCATAATATTGCCTAGGCGTTCTTTACCTGGTTGTGTTCTGTGTTTGGCAAAATGAGAACTCACTTTATTAATTATTGCAGGTATTTCCTCGGGAGTACAGAATGATTTTAGAAGGATTCCTTCTGTAGGTCTTCTTGCACCGTTTCCACCAATCCAGACGGAGAAACCACGTTTTCCTTCAATGGCTCCTTCATGTGGGCACCCTCGCACACAAGTTCCACAATTGATACAGAGATCGCGGTTAATTACAGATTTACCTCTTTTGATCGAAATAGCATTGACCTTGCAGAGTTCTGCACACCTTCCACAACCAGTGCATTTATCCAGATCAATAGTAGGATAAAGCTGACCTATTATCCCAATATCATTGTTTTGTGCACGAACACAGTTATTCGGGCAACCTGCTACACCTACCTTTATTTTGTGTGGCATGTTCTTCTGGGCGAATTGCATTGTAATCTCATTAGCCAGTTTTTTGGTATCTACAAGGCCTTCAGGGCAATATGAATTGCCCGGACAGGCTGTTACATACCCCATTCCGATGGTTTTCAGGCCGCTTGAGTATATCTCTTCCATAAGCTTGTCTACATCTTCGCTCTTTACACCCTGTATCTCGATATTTTTGCGAGTGGTAAGTTCAAGTGTACCGTCACCATATTTTTCGGCAAGTTTTGTAACCAGTTCCAAATAATAATGGTCAACGATGCCCGAATCTGTTTTGATCTTAACAAAATTCGTTCCATTGACTTCAGGTCGGACACCGGGGTAATCACGCACCCAATAACAGTTTACCGGAGTTTCAGCCTCAATACGTTTTTTGAGTTCTTTCTTGAAACGTTCCATTTTAATACTGGCAAATTCTTCGATCTGGTCTATGTCAACATCTTCCAGGATTTCAATATATCCTGCATTTTCTGCTTTCTCAAGAAGTTCCAGCCCCTTGGCGTTTCTTGCGATAAGGGTTGTCCATCCCTGCGAACTACCTGCGTAGCCTGCAGAGATATCCGCTACCTTTGATACAGCATCACGACACATGCGGCATCCTTCCCACACGCAATCATGGAGGTCCTTTAGGTTGAATTTGATGTCACCTTCATCCGTGGTCACTACAAGCTCATCCAGATGTATGGTGTACTTTTTGACTTTATTCATGTCCACGTCCGCATCGGTGAGACAGGAAGACAATTTATTGAAGTTGAAGTTCTCCATACAGAAAAGACCAATAATATAGGTCATGTTTGGCAGGGATGCTTGTTCACCATTCTTTCCAATTTCAATTGGATGAACATTCAATCCCTCAAAGAACTGTGTCCTTCTTGCACCATAGGTTTGGCAGGGAAGACCCACCATTGCAATATTAGTATGATAGTTCCCTACATCACGAAGAGCGCTCATGATAGGTATTGTTGCGTACTTGGCACCCTGCGACTGCAAAAGTTCATCCTTGTTGTTTATGATCCGAACGCTGGGCTTGGATAAGCCTGCAATGGTTGCAGCGCCATCTATGAGTCCATTATCAAAGCAATATGCAAGAAGAGCCGTAACAGCCCCACCATCTTGCCCGTTCTCAACTAGCTTCGGATCCTTTGCACGTGCAGCAACAATTTTTTCATATTGACCGATGAGTGTTGGTGGTTTTGCTTTAAAATCGAACACATTCAGAGAGATACGTGAAGCATCTGTCATCACTCTGTGGCAAACATCCTTACATGCACCTTCGCCATTCCTGTAGCATTCATCCTTAATTCTGGCACCATTCTCATTGAACTCGATGAGGTCATACGGGCAAACTGCAGCACATGCACCACAAAATGTGCACATGCCTTTGTCTACTACTGCATCTTTTAAGAACCATTTATAACTATCTGACATGAAATCACTCTTCATATTTTCTCTTTTTTATTGGAAGCAAACTTTACAATTTGGTGATGATTTTCGCGATAACAGGATTTTCCGTCATGATGGTGGCTACAGAAAGCCCGGACATTGAACATTATTGCCCGGGCAAACCGTCCAGCATCCCACACAACGGTTTATCCTTCAAGCTCTCCCTGTCCCTAATAGAGACTTCGATTCCAAATTGTTTGAAAATAGTAACAGTCTTTCCTTCAAGACCCCGTAGAGCATTATGTCAACACCTTGCCAAGACACCAGTTCAATAGGTATACTTGTGCAGCCTGCTTGTTCATCGCTGTTTCCAATAGTTGAGACATTTTTTGTTTCGGTATGCATAGGATAACTCGAAACATATTCAAAATACGGATTAATAGAAGCTTCCAAATGATCTGCTGTAGGTGTTACATATAGTTTCATCTGTATTCTCCTATTACTCAAGAAAAACGTGGGATTTGTGGATGAGAGTCCTTTCCTATCTGCAAATCTGGATGTGTTCTATACTATATCTCACATGTGAGGGTAAATATATATACTTAATCCAGTACATTTAAATAGTATTTTATTATTTTCACGTTTATGATCTATGGAGTAAGAAGACCACCGTTTTCAAACTCACATTAACTCGAAAATTTAATGTGAGTTCAATTTCTTCGAAATGGAACAGGTGGATGAATTACGTCCTTCTACAAAACAAGTTAGTTGCATACTCTAACTAGCTCAACATATTGCCAATGCAACATAAAGTTCTTTCGTAACTAAGCTCAAATGTAAAGCCGAATGGTACGGAAAAACAATCCTCCACATTGGACAGTTCGACCCATCTACAAAAATCTGTAATGCCGGTGGCTACCACAACGGAGAGTAACGTTAACAGACCGTCAATGGATATGCCGAACTGTAATATCAACCACGTTAGAGATATTAATGCCGCTATTCATATCAAAAAATCTGCATTAGATAAGCAGACCATGATAGGGATTTAGAGCACCTTCAGAACGAGGGGAAGATCCTGTGGACCTGTGAACAAAGTTTCAAGGAATGAAGCAGGAAGTCACTCTATTTATAGGGTGGTAGTTCACAGATATTGAAAAAGAAAAGCTGTGTTTGATACACAGCTTAAAGTACTTCCTGTGCTCTCTTGAAGATAAGCTCTGCAATGAGCTTGTCACTGCCAAGAGGCTTCGCGTAGACTATCCTGACCTTCTGTCCGTCAAACTCTATCTCACCTTCGTTTGTCTCAGGGTCAAGTTTAAGGATCTCTGGAATATCCTCTGTTATGTGGATGCCTGATGCAAGGAATACAGGTGCAGCAGCTATTGTTGTTACTCCAGTGCCTGCAAAGGACATGAGCGCTTCTTCTACGGTAGGTTCGCTGTTCTCCATAAAGCCGGCTTTGACGATATACTCAGGGTGGTTCTCTGAGATCATGTTAGCGATCTCGGTGACAACCTGGTTGTTGTATGGTAATCTGCTGCCGTGCCCAATAGCTAAAATTCCAATTTTTTCACTCATAATATAACCTTCTTTTTTAAATATAGTATTATTATGTATGGTATTTGTGTTACTTAACGGGGGTAGTAGGGCAGTTATGGGATATAATGTTTTTTGTTTGAACTCATATCATTGTTCATAACGTTTCATATACCATTAATGAATCCGCTCTTCCCCCGCATACACATACAAATTCCTCCCCCTCACAAAAGCCACAAGAGTGATCCCTGCTTTCTCTGCCAGTTCCACAGCCTCGTGCACTGTGGCACCCTTGCTCGCAACAAGAGGGATGCCGGCATTCACAGCCTTTGAGACCATGGTGGATGCAAGCCGGCCGGTGGTCACCAGCATACACTGTGAGAGGTCTGTGCCGTTCATCAGGGCTTTACCTACGACCTTGTCCACAGAACATGCCCTTCCCACATCCTCGCAGAAGAAGAGTACTTCTCCCGCAGTATCACAGACCATGGAAGTGTGCGCTCCGCCGGTCCTGTGCCATATTCTTCCGACCTCTTTTAACTGGCCGACTGCACGGATGATGGCATCGGTGGTGAATTTAGTATCGGAATTGTTGTGTCTGACAACATCCTTGCAGTATGTTGTGGTTCCGCATCGTTCAAGATGTGTTAATTCTTCCAGTTCAGGAGTGTTAATTTCAATGTCACAATAAATAGACTTGTCTTCTATCCTGATAGAATCTACTTTAGTATCAGGTTCAATGAATCCCTCGCAGACAAGAAATCCCAGGGCAAGCTCTTCAAGTTCCATCGGGCTTGCAAAAAAAGTAGTTATATGAACGTTATTCACGAAAAGGTCGAACCTTTCCTCTATTATAACGTCCACATTGATGTATTGTTTATTGCTATCTGTGATCTCCAGGCACTTCATGGGGATATAAAAGGGTGAGGAAATGTCTTCCTCATCCATGCGGAAAACCTCGGTCTTCCCGTTCCTTTCTGAGTACCAGTTCTCACTCATGCTTCCTTTTTGGCCTTTATCTTTGCAAAGAGCTGCTTAAGGGTATCCTCATTGCTCTTTGTTTCAGGGAATGGTGAGTCTGTGAACGGTTCGAAGTACACAGGCACGTTGTCAAGCCTGTAGAACGTACCGTCACATTCCATAGCATCAATCACACCAGGCAGAACAACATCTGCTGCAGTGGTTGATGGACATGGTGCAATATCCAGGCAGATCATTGGGATCTCTGCGAGGTACTTTGCACTGTCTGCAGGAATGTGGTTAACAAGGTCTGCTGACATGACAAATGCAGCGTCAACATCCTTCTCCCTGAGAACATCCACTGTTGTATACTCTCCGGGATTGTACCTTGGGTATCCCTTACCAAAGTCAAGACCAAATGGATATCCGTACAGGTAGGATGCAATCTGGTTGAATCCTGCTACGTTACAGTGACCTCTGAGAGCACCGATATTGCACTTAGTATAGTTGTTCATCTCTTTGACGAAGTTCAGTGCGATCTCAATGTTCCTGTGTTTTCCGTATGATGATGAAACACCAAGTCCTACATAGATTGAAACGTAGTTTGATTCCTTCATCATTTCAACAGTCTGCTTCATCACGGATATTGGAATTCCTGTGATCTCCTCCACGGATGGGTGTGGTTCCCTGCCATTAAGGATGGTGAACAGAGCACTGAGCAGCTCATAGTCACTGTTCGGATTAAGCTGCAGGTGCAGGTCTGATGCAACTGCTGTTGGAGTTACTCTTGGGTCCACTGTGACCATGGTTCTGTCAAATCTTCCTCTTTTGGTCCAGTAACCTCTTGGGAAAACACCGTACTTTGACATGTGTCTTGGCATGGATTCCAGTGCATTGACACCCCAGTAGACGATCATATCAGCTCTGTTCTTCGCCTGACCGGCAGTAGCTCCTACCATACCGGATTCCTGTATTCCCATTACAGTTGGTCCGTGGCAGATAGTTGCATTAGAGTCTGCAAGTCCTCCAAGGTATTCAGCCATGTGAAGTCCTACTTCCTGTGCTTCGCATGATGTCTCACTTCCAAGGAAGAAAAGTGGACGCTTTGAATTAACAAGTATATCTGCTGCCATCTCAAGGGCTTCATCCCAGCTGACATCTTTGACCTTTCCATTCTCTCTGATGGTTGGCTTCAAGATTCTGTGATGACTCACAACTTCCTGGAACTTGGCATTGCCCATCTTACATGCGTTCTGGACATCGATCTTGCCGTCCTTCAGTTCTACCTGGATGTCGTCACATGAACCTCCGCAAACAGGACAGATTATGTTCTTGAAGACCATTTTATTCACCTCCCATATACAGCTTCAGGACTATTTCCTCGGCGCTGAGAACCTCCTCGTTGGTAGGTTCGACCATTACAGGGCTTCCCTTGTAACGTGGTGAGCCTGTAGAGAATGTGTCAGGTTCGACAACTACGTTAGCCCATATTGACCTCGGTATGAACACATGACCGGACCTTACTGATTCGGTTACCTTTGAGTAAACTGCGATCGTGTACCTGCCATCTCTGGATGTTACAGCCACTTTGTCAGGGCATCCAAGGGATGCATAGTCTTCTGCACACATCCAGCAGACTGCACATTCTAATTTGTAATCTTCGGAATACTTGTTGCCACCTTTGGCAAGTCTTCCTTCATCGATCGTACTACCAGTATTGAGTAATGCTTCCATGAATATCACCTCACAGACATTCATTGTTATCACAGGAGACATACAGTATACCCTTTCCTTTCTGTGGAATGGCATAATCACCTGCAAATTTTTTGTATTCTCCGGGGCACTCGATGTCATTGAACTTGAGGTCTGACTCAATAGCAGTCATCTCAAATCCGGGGTTGAATCTCTCAATACAACCTCCGACAACAATAGTACCGCCGGTCATCTCTGCTCCAACGGTTCTGAAAGCGTTTCCTTTTACAACGATAAGGCCACCACTTATGCGGATTCCGCAGAAATTCTCTACATTACCGTTAATAATGATCTCTCCACCGATAAGACCGCCCCCAATCTGGTTTACTGCATTTCCTTCAATAGTAATGCGTCCTCCGGACATGCCTTTCCAGCTACCGCGGTATGCACAACCGATGTGGTCCTTTGCATTACCTTTGATGTGGATTGAACCGCCTTTCATTTCCATTCCTGCCCATGACTCCGCATCGCCTTCAACGATGATCTCTCCGCCTGTCATTGCAGATCCGACATGCATTCCTGCAGAGCCTTTGATCACGATCTTGCCAGCTGTCATCTTTTCTCCGATGCGCTTGACCCTTGGGACATTTCCATCTACAATTATGGTCGTGTCTTCTGCTGAACTTCCACCGTTTCCTTCTACTGTGAAAAAGTCAGAAATCGGGAACTGTGCAGGTGCTTGCCAGATGAGTATTTTTCTGATCTCATCGGCACTTTTTCCGGCAAAGTTATCAGGTGTGATATCCTCTGCCTCTACGGTAAGGTCGAAATTTCCTATTGGTTTAAGAATTACATCTGCCATTGAAATCACTTCTCTGCATTGACCTGAATTGGTGTTGGGTTTGCCAGGTACTTCTCAGGTGTCGGGTAGTTGTTGAAACCGAGGGTGTAGTACTTGAACCACTTCTTGACATCTTCAAGCATTCTCTTCTCATCATCCGCATCTGTTGCAATATCCGTGTAGAATGTGTTCTTCTCCGGTATTGCAACGATCTCACCCATCTGGGATACGACCTCACCGGCCTTGATGGTGTATGCAGCATTCTCAAAGCCTCTGATGATGCTTTCGTAATCGTTGACCTCAAGCTTTTTCGGATCAATGTTGTAAATAGCAACGTCACCGTCTGCGCCAATGCCAAGGGTACCTTTCCTGTATGACATTCCAATTGTCCTTGCAGGGTTTGCACGGGTAAGAATGGCAATTTCATTAAGTGTCATTTCCCTTGTTTCTCCACCCAGGCCAGTTCTATCCTGTGCCCACTTGTGACATTCAGCAAATGTGTCCTGTCTTGCTTTATTGGACATAAGCCATGCAATGACCTGTGGGTATTTTATGAATGGTCCTCCGTTCGGGCTGTCGGTTGTCATAATACTCTTCCACGCATCTGTGACGTAGAGAAGCACCTCAAGACCCATTGCCCACTGTGAACTGTGCACAGGGTTGCTCTTCAGGTATTCGAATGGAAGTACACCAGAGCCACATTCACACTCTACATCAGTGTTTGACCATTTGTGGCCTGTTAGTACATAGAGGTCATGGATTGCAGGACCGTCACCGGTCATTACTGTTGCGTCACCAAAAGGCACACAGCCACTGTCCATTACAACATGGTCGTTGCTGTTGACGTAATCAGTGATTCCTTTTACACCGGATTCAAAGTCTCTCCAGGATGTACCGCCAAAAGCATTGAACTGGCAGTGTGTAAGGTAAACTGATTCATGCCTCTTTGCATTTCTCTTTGTCTCTGCCCACTCAACATCTGTGTTTGGCTTTGTCTTGACGTTCTTTGGTATTTTAAGTGAGTCCCTTGTGATTTCCCAGCATCCCGGGTGACCAAGGTTGTTTGCGTGCAGATGCACAGGCATTGGGATCCCGAGCTTTTCGTTCAGTTCGGCAAGGCTTTTTATCATTTCTTCTGGCGTAACCTCAAAATGAATGTTGGCCTGATCAAGAGCACTTACGTTCTCTCCCCATCCCCAGTTCTCTACACCGCCGGGGTTGACACATTTTATACCATATGTCTTGTGAGTCTTCATCATCCATGAGATGTACGCTGCTGCCTTGTCAACATCCCCTTCCTTGAGATATCTCATAAGGAACCAGTTGTTACCCAGTACAAGGTATCCACCCATGTCCAGCATTGGTGTTGAGCGCATTTCCTCATGTGTGTGGCGTGCTTCCATTGGTGGGACAGCTGCCTCAAAAACAGTTGTGTACCCCATCTTGGAGTACTCGTATCCTCCAAGGTATACAGAAGGTACACTGTATCCGCAACCAGAGTGTGTGAGGGGTGTTCTCTTCTGGTAGAACTTGTAGTGATCCTCAGGCCTCATCATCCTACCGACATTGACCTTTGCTCCTGCAACGTGGGAGTGTGAGTCAACACCACCGGGCATAACGGTCTTTCCCTTTGCATCAATTTCCTTTACATCTTTCATATCTGCGCCGGAAAGTTCAGTGACGACCTTTCCGTCTTTTATGAAGATGTCCATTATTTCCCCGTTAATCTCATTGAGGGGATCGTAAACGTAACCGTTCTTGATTGCAATAGTTCCTGCCATTTTTATTCCTCCCTTCTCTCAAGTGCTATCGCACCTACAGGGCAGATCATTACACATGCACCGTCTGAACCACACATCTCTTGGTTCACGATCTTTACAACACCGTTCCTGACTTCGATGACCTTTTTGGCATCGACCTCGTTAAGGTATCCTGCTCCTACCTCTTCATCGGTTGCATTGACAGGGCAAACGATAACACAGTTTCCACATCCAAGACATGCATCTTCATCAGTGATAAGTCTGGAAGTAAGTATGGGTCTCTTCATAGCAACATTGAGCAATTTCTTCTCAAGAAGTGCCTTCTTTTCAACTTCAGGGACGATTGCCGTCTTTGTAACTGTGATGGCATTTACAGGGCATGCCATGTCACATGCACCACAATAGATACAAGCATCAGCACGCTGTGCGATCTTGTCAACTCTCTCCCCGGCTTCCCAGTCAGGATTGAACAGAGCATTACATGGGCATGTGTCTACACAAGTACGGCAGGCAGTACAGGTATTCTCATCCCTGGACCATGTCCCTTCAAATGGCTTTTCTACACTGATGGCATCTGCAGGACAGACAGCCTCACACCATCCACAGTGTATACAACAGTCGGTGTCAATTATAGTTTCACCGTCAACACTTGCACTTCCATCATTTGAAAGCCACTGTTTGACTTCAATGCAGCCCTGCGGACATACCTGCTCGCAGAGTCCACAGTGAACACAGTTGTCATTGACAGTTGTGGCTTTAAGTGCAACACTTATGTAACTATTGTCATTTACAGACTTTCCGGCCTGTTTCAGTTCGAGTGCACCTGTAGGGCATGTCTTGGCACAGATTCCACATACAATGCAGAGTTCTGTCTGGTTCTCAAGGAAATCTTTGTCTATAAGTCCTCTTGCCACGGCTCCCACTGAACCGAGAACTAATGAACCTTTAGGACATGCCATAACGCACGTTCCGCAACCGATACACTTCTCTGAAGTGTATTCAAGTTGCTTGTCGTCTTTTACTCCAAACACTACTTCGTTCATCTGATCTTCTCCGTAATCCTGCCTATGAATACAAATGCTTCCAGGTCGATGTCCTGTAAATGATATACAGCAGTTCTGCAAAAGATTGCAGATATTGATACTGACTTCCACTAAAGAACATTTCTCAATCGAGCACTTTAATGTGTCTGCGGGCATGAATACGCCTTTTTCAACAAACTTATCCTTTTAGGCAAAAAGCCATTCCGGGTAGCCTGCTTACAATCTTGACATTTAATGATCGTGTCACTATACTCAAATGGTCTCCAGGTCCGATGGACCAGAGAATTGTAATTATAGTGACACGTATTTGTTATAAAAGTATCGTTTGTACCCGTTGTTGTTGTTTGTACTTTCCGGATGTGAATTTGTTCATGATGGATGACAGATAAAATATTTTTGCAATCTGCATACTATTCGGTGATTTTATATACTACTACTTATCCCATATATTATGGGGTATAGTTAGGGTTTCAGAAGATTAACATTCGTTATCTTATACTATCAAATACATCAAATATTAATCCATTTTGATTGTTAATAAGGAGATGGGAATATGCCACTGATGAGTATAATCGCCTGTACGGAATTTGAAAAAGAAATTGTGAAAATATTGTCAGAGGATGGGATGATCGAACACCTGCTTGTTGTGGGAGATACTATGTCTTCAAAATTAGTGTCAGACCTCAAACAAATTGGCTTGAAACCAAAAGTGCTTTTGCCGGAAACATTGCCATCTGGCTTGAAGAAAAGTAAAGGGTTCAATGTACTTATAACTCTGCAAGAAGTTAATGCTTACAGGTCTCCACAGCACATGAAGGTTGAAACGTATGAAAAAATAAAGTTCTATGGTCTTGTGTCCAATGGTATCCTAATGTTCTATGGTTCCTGCGAACAAATATTCGGGGATGCACTTAAGGATTTCCATAATAGCAATTTCTTCCTTGAACTATTATCTTCAGAAAATGGGAAATATATCGGGAACAATGTTGAGAGCTGCCTTTCAAGTATTAACAATAAAAATGCCCATTCCAGCGAAGTCATAGAAAAATACCGAAATTGCTATAATAGACTTAAGGATCAGATACTTTCTGCGAAGGCAAATTAAAACATTTCAGTTATGATCTATTGTATTAATCTACTAATTTACTAATCTATTGTATTAATCTATTGATCTATTGTATTAATCTACTATCTGTTCTCATTCTTTTGAACATTATTCTTTAATAGTTTATAGTACTGGTATGGGTAAATGCAAAGGACCGTCAGAAAGCAATGATACGCCTTTGCCAATCTATAAACATAAAGGTATTGGAATGATCTTAAAAGGAAGTGCTTATGCACTTGGTGCTGGCACGGTTATCAACGCAATAGCTACATGGAAAGGTGCGGCTTTTGGCATAGATCTGAAAACATTTGCAGATGTGGAGCTTACAGATGACACGTCCGTTATATGCGGAGCAGTCGAAGGCATGCCCGATGCTGACGCAACACTTATTGAAAAATCGGTGTCTTATGTTCTTGAGCATTTTGGTGTTGGGATGGGAGGTACGGTCACAACAAGATCGGAAGTACCTCTTGCAAGTGGCCTTAAAAGCAGTAGTGCTGCAGCAAATGCTTCTGTCCTTGCAACACTTGATGCTATAGGTGAGGAACTCGACCCTTTTGAAGCAGTAAAAATAGGTGTAAAGGCTGCGCTTGATGCTAACGTAACCATCACAGGAGCTCTTGATGATGCATGTGCTTCATTTTACGGAGGTTTTGTCGTAACGGACAACAGGGAAATGAGGCTTTTAAAAAGAACAGAGCATGAGTATGATGTATTAATATTTGCACCGGATGAAAAATCATTCAGTTCCAGTACTAATGTCTCACGTTCCAGGTTGATCGCTCCATGGGTGGATATTGCCTATGAACTTTCCATAAAAGGTGATTATGAAAAAGCTATGACACAGAATGGCTTTTTATATTGTAGTGCCCTTGGATATGAAACTGAGTTCCTGATGCGTGCACTTGAGATCGGCGTGCGGGGGGTCACACTTTCAGGCACCGGCCCCTCTTATGTGGCACTGGTCAATGAGCACCAGGCAGGAGAGCTTGAAGATGCATGGAATGGCTGTGGTATCAGCGGAAAAGTGATAAGGACCAAGGTAAATAATAAGGGTGCGAATAAAATATAGTCTTCATTTAAGCATATGTATAAATTTGCGCGGAGAACACATGTCCACTATCAAAGAAGTACGTGATGAAATTGAACAGATTGATAGCGAGATCATGCAGCTTATTCATAAAAGGGTGTGTATGGCTGCAAAGGTACTTGAAGCCAAGAGAAAAGAAGCAATTAACATCAACGATCCCTCTCAGAACTCCGTAGTTCTGGATCGGGCAGCAGATGCGGCAGTTGAATTGAATCTTGATGCTTCTGCTGTGAAAGAAATATTCAATATATTGATTAAAATGAACATAGAACGTCAGCAAGAGTTAAGTGGCGAAGGTAACCTTCCTTAGGAGAATAAAATGGTTGATATTGCATTAGTAATGGGTTCTGAATCTGACCGGTCTGTGGCAAACAGGGCAACCGGTGTTCTTGACAACAGTAATTATTCTTACGATGTACAGGTCATATCGGCTCACCGGAATCCTGACAAACTAGATGTATATATTGCACAGAGTGATGCAAAAGTGTTTATAGCCATAGCAGGTCTTTCTGCTGCATTGCCAGGTGTTATCGCTTCCAAAACAAAAAAACCGGTAATAGGAGTTCCTGTAAGTGCAAAAATGATGGGTCTTGATGCCCTGCTATCAACTGCCCAGATGCCTCCGGGCGTACCGGTTGCAAGTGTGGGTGTTGACAATGGGGCAAATGCAGCATATCTTGCAATAAGAATACTGGATTTGATCCCTTAATCTATTTTATTTAACTGGAATACACACTGCTCATCACCATTTCCCATGGTTTCAAGCACATCAACTTCCATATCCTGTCCGTAAATATCCACAATCCTTGAAAAAATACCCCTGGATAGTGTACACAATATGGGGTTGAGTTGTGCTTCCTCTTTTCCCCATGGGCAAACATTCCCCTGTATTGTGAAAATAGTGTGTTCATCGGATAGCATTTCGGACTTAAAGTCAGCTCCCAACTGGTTTATGATCTGGCAGCACACATCACCTATGCCCTCATAACCCATAATATCTTTTTCAGAATCGACATTCTCCATAATAGCCTCTACAACCATGTCAATCATCTGGTGTATGATGACACTTTTTTGTTCGGGGGGCAATGTCTTAAGCAATATTGGAATAATTTGTGTAAGTACAGAACGGATCTTGTTCTGCAGGTCTAGTTTGTCTCTCTCTGCCAGAAGATCATAATGCATATTCTTCAATTTGAGCAATGAATTGATACGTGTGAGGAGCTCCATCTTATTGACGGGCTTTGTGAGAAACTCATCAGCTCCTGCCTCTATACCAGCTATCCAGTCATCTCTTCCAGATAGAGCTGTTACCATTATCACTGGTGTGAATTGGGTTTTTGAATCCATTTTGACGTTTTCACATACCTGATAACCGTTCATCTCAGGCATCATGACATCAAGGAGAACAACATCAGGTTTCTCCTCAGAGACAATATCCAGCGCTTTTTTTCCGTTTGTAGCTGTAATAACAGTGTATTTCTCTTCAAGATAAGCTGTAAGCAATTCTATATTCATAATCTCATCGTCAACAATGAGAATTTTTGGTTTTGGGGTAAGATATGTAATGATAAAAACTCCTTGATGCCGCTTTTGATGCCTTTTTAATGGATGGAAATGGTTAAATTATATCCTAATTATATAATTATTTTTTATTATATATACATAATGGCAATATTGTATAAATTACGTATTCTAGTGGAAACATAAAGTCGTCACTAATATGTTTCTGGTGGGATTCATATAGAATCAGTTTTGGATCAGAATCAGTTTTGAATCTCTGTTTTCATCAGAGCTCTACAAGTTTGGCTTTAGATCCTTTCAGGCTTATGCCTGCAGATGTGATATCAAAAACGTTAATGTCAAGAGATATCTTTGTACTACGCATCTTTGGTATGCTCAGGAACCGTTCATTATTGCCTGTATATGGATTCTCTTTCACCATCAATTTGACAGCACCATATGTAGAATAATCTGCTATCTTGTGTGTGATCTCATATGCAGCTTCATCCATAACGTATAGCGTAGTTGTCTTTTGTTTTGAAAGTAAGCGATTTATAGTATCGAATTTATCCCTGAATTCCTTTATTCCCAGGCCAAAAGCAAGTACTCCTATATTGTCAATCACTGCCACATCTGTTCCTTCAGGTATAAGCCTTACAAGGTCTATGATGTCTATTTCTTCGATATTGAAACCTTCTTTGTCTGGTCTGATGTGCCTGTCAAGATGTGTTTGTTCGATGATCTCTATTTCAGTATCATTAAATTCATCCACAAGATGAGCTTCTCTGGCAATAGCCCTGGTTCTGAATTCGATTACCTGCTTTATTTCCAGCAGGCCTTTCTCTATGAATGATCCAAGGCCAAGACCAAGCATTGCAGCCTGTTCCAGCAGGTCTTCAGGCGTTTCTTCAGTTGCAACCATTATGCACTTTTTTCCGTCCATGCATGACTTATGCAGAAAATGTAATCCGAAAATGGTTTTACCGGCACCGGGAACTCCGGTGATGAGAATTCCTTTTCCTTTAGGGTAACCACCACTGATTTTTTTATCCAGATTTGCTATTCCTGTGGGCATTCTTTCCATTTATATCACGTTAGGCCTGAGTAATAATCGATTTCAACAATTTATATATTTAAATGTTAATATATTATATAAATATATTCATGTATATATGTTCTACATCCACCCTACTTGAGTTCCCTTTACGAATGTTATTTATAGCTTTGGTCAAAAAATAAGGTTGGGAGTGGATAGATTATTTATATTCATTCAGCTTGGGTTGTATTAACGTTTAATTCAAAATCAGATGGGAAAAGTAAAGGTTTAATTGTATCATAAAGTCTTAAGATTGTGACATACCTCATTTCTTAAATGAAGCTTAAAAGGGGATAATCGTGAACATTGATCTCAACTTGAAAATAGGTGGGGCGGCAGGTCAGGGGCTGCAAACCACCGGCATGGCGTTAGCCAAAACGTTTAAAAAAAACGGCTTTCACGTTTTTGCGACACAGTACTATCTTTCCAGGGTGCGCGGAGGGCATAATACTTTCCAGATACGCATCAGCGACTCTTCTATTTTTGCAATGACCGAGAGTGTGGATCTGTTACTGGCTCTGGATGGTGAGTCAATTGAACAGCACCTGTCTGAGTTAAATGATGGCGTGATTGTTGTCGATTTAGATGTTATCGAAGTCAAAGAGAACTCAGATTCCATTTTTCATATCCCGATGCTAAAGATTGCAAAAGATGTTTGTGGTGATAAGATATATTCCAATTCAGTTTCCATGGGCGCTGTTATTGGTTTATTGTGTCTTGAGCGGTCAGACCTGGAATCTGTACTAAAGGCAGCCTTTAAAAAGAAGGGTGAGGAAATCATACAAAAGAATATTGATGCAGTACGCGCGGGTTACAATTATGTGAAAGATAATTACCCGGGAGGATGCAAGTTTGCTGTCAAGGATCCTGATAAAAAAGAAAATATGATGCTTGTGAGTGGAAATGAGGCAGCAGGCCTCGGTGCTCTTGCCGCTGGAGTGCAATTCCTTGCAGCCTATCCAATGACTCCTTCCACCGGTGTCATGAACTACGTGGCTGCAAACGCCGACACGTTCAACGTAGTTGTAGAACAGGCAGAAGATGAGATTGCGGCATTGAACATGATTCTTGGTGCTTCTTTTGCAGGTGCACGCTCGATGACAACAACTTCAGGAGGAGGGTTTTCTCTTATGACTGAGGCTCTTGGGCTTGCCAGCATCACAGAAACACCTGCTGTTATTTTCCTCTGCCAGCGTCCGGGGCCTGCCACTGGCCTGCCTACAATGACAGAACAGGGAGATCTCCAGTTTGCTCTCTATGCTGCACAAGGCGAATTCCCAAGATGTATACTTGCACCGGGAACGCCGGAAGAATGTTTCTATCTTATGGCAGAAGCCTTTAACATTGCAGACAAATACCAGATACCTGTTTTTGTCATGAGTGACCAGTACCTTGCAGATTCACTGTTCACATGTCCAAGGTTCGATGCTTCAAAAGTGACAATTGAAAGGCATCTTTTATCGAATTCACAGCTCAGTGCCAGCAAGGAAGAATACAAGCGCTACAAACTCACTCCCAATGGCATATCTCCGCGTGCCCTTCCCGGACAGGCAGGAGTACTTGTTATTGCGGACAGCGATGAGCACGATGAGTTCGGGCACATAAATGAAACTCCTGATAATCGCATAAAGATGAATGATAAGCGCATGAAGAAGCTTGAAGTACTCAGGGAGGAAATGCCTGCACCAAAGGTATACGGTAACCCGGATGCATCCCTTACGTTGGTTGGATGGGGTTCTACGTATGGTCCCCTTGCAGAAGTTGTGGATATATTAAACGACAAGGGCAAGTCTGTAAATCTTGTTCATTTTACTCATATTCATCCGTTACCTGTTGAACACACAAGGAAAATACTTACAAAATCTAAAAAGACAGTCTGTGTAGAGAACAATTCCTCCGGGCAATTTTCACGCCTTCTGAAAGTCGATGCAGACATACAAATCACAGAACACGTGCTCAGGTATGATGGCAAACCCTTCAGTCCAGAATTTATAATTGCTGCTCTTAAGGAAAAAGAGGTGATATGATGGTCATTATGGATGATTACGGAAAATTTGAAACGGCATGGTGTCCCGGATGTGGTAATTTTGGTATCCTTAAGGCGATCAAACAGGCTCTTGTAGATCTTGACCGTTCGCCTGATGAAGTGCTCATAGCTTCAGGGATTGGTCAGTCAAGTAAACTTCCTCATTATCTCAGGTGCAATACTTTTAATGGGCTACATGGCCGCTCATTACCACCGGCAACAGGAGCCAAGGTTGCCAACCATGAGTTGACCGTTCTTGCAGTTACCGGGGATGGAGACTGCTATGGTGAAGGAGGCAACCATTTCCTGCATACTGTCAGGAGGAACCCGGATATTACTATGATAGTACACGACAACCAGATATACGGCCTCACAAAAGGGCAGGCATCACCAACAAGCGAGATTGGCATGAAAACAAAGGTTCAGACACATGGTGTGTTCAATATGCCGTTAAATCCATTGTCTTTGGCCATATCCCTGGATTGTTCTTTTGTAAGCCGTGGGTATGCCGGTAATATCCCTCATCTGACCAAACTCATCGAAAAAGCCATACAGCACAAAGGTCTCTCTCTTGTGGACGTACTCCAGCCATGTGTTTCTTTCAATAAGCTGAATACATTCAAGTGGTATTCTGAAAGGGTTTATGATATCGAGGAACCGGGCTATGAGTTAAATGACCGTGTGAAGGCTTTTGAAAAATCACTCGAATGGGGTGACAGGATTCCATTGGGTATTTTCTATGTGAATGAAAAGCCAAGTTTTGAGGAACATATAGAGGTGCTGGAGTCAGGTCCTCTTTATAAAAATATCCCGAAGACGGAATTGGTAAATAAGTTGATAGATGGCTTTATCTGACCATTTATCAGGAGTCTATTTTCCAGCAGGCATTGAGAATGTGAAAGTGCTACCTTTTCCAGTTTCATTTTCTACATCATTGTGCCTTTATGAAGCTCTACCATTTTTTTGACAATTGATAATCCCAGTCCTTCTCCCGTATATTTTCTTGCTGTTCGCTAAGCCGGATATGCTCCAAACTACTTTATAGATGGTAGGGCCTGACCCAATGTATAACAGGTAAAGGATTTGAAATTAAGCAAAGTTTTGGGTGTAATATCTGATATAGGGACTGCTGACCTGACCTGAAAGGGTGCTAACTTGTCAAAGGTATGTCAAAAGAGATCGAACGGTACGTTCTTAGAAGACGGAGTGGAAGGAATCCTACTCTGTTATTAGACTAGTTTTGTTTGCATTTTTGATCGAATACATCCAGACTCAGAACACTTTTAATACTTTGAGTTTCAAACTTGATTTATATTGTGCATAAGTATCTCACCCTTCCATGGAACTTTGTGATAAAACATGCATCCACATGGTAAAACTACAACATCGGGTATAAAATCACGTACTTTTCATGAAAATCAGTTTTTTTCGTGTAAACATGAATTTAGAGACTTTTTAAAAGAGATGCCACTCGGAGTCCTGCTGACTAATAAAGAACAAAGAGTAGAGTATTGTAATCCTGCGTTTTCAGCCATTCTTGGATTTGAAAATGATGAAATATACAGTTACGATATGAAAGATGTTTTTTGCTCTTTACCACATGATCAGGACAGCATTGATCAAAACATAGAACAGGTAGATGAATCCTTTACCATGGATTTCGTATGTAACTGGAATACAAAGATGGGAATTGAAAAGAAGATCAGGTGCAAGAAAGTGGATCTTACTCTTGGAAAGGGATCTTTTACCGGAACAGCCTGGTATATTGAAGACCTTACTTTTTCTGTGGATATAAAGGAAACATTTTGCCAGATGCCGGATGAGAATGAATCCCAAATTCTTTTCAAAAGAAAACTGGAAATTGAAAGGGCTATATCTTATGTTTCTTCAACTCTTGTTGCACCTGAAGATCTGGACAATGCCCTTGTGAAATCCCTGGAACGGACAGGAGAGATCTGCGGTGCAAGCCGTGTATATCTTTTCCGCCTTCATGATAATAACGAAAACATGAGCAATACTCATGAATGGTGTGCTGTGGGTGTAGAACCTCAAACAGAAAATCATCAGGATCTCCCTGTAGGTATGTTCCCCTGATGGATGGATAAGATCAACCGGGAAGAAATAATATACATAAAAGACGTTTCATCAATGCCCGGCGAAGCTGCAGCAGAAAAAGAGATCCTTGAGATGCAGGATATCACTTCTCTTCTTGTCCTGCCAGTACACATATCAGGGAAAATAGCAGGTTTCATAGGACTTGACAATGTAACAGCTGCGATTAAATGAAGCATGGAAGATGCTGTTATTCTTGGAGTGGTTGCCAACATAATTGGTAGTGCTATTGGACAAAAAGAAATTCAAGATGCTCTCAATGAACGCAATATGAAACTGGAGAAGGCATACAATGAACTCAAAAAAATAGAAATAATGAAGGATGAGTTCATATCAAACCTCAGTCATGAGCTTAGAACACCACTTAATTCTGTTATGGGATACAGCGAACTTCTTATGGAAGATGAAAGTGCGCCACCTGATTCAAAACAAAAAAGAGTGGCAAGTTCTGTATACTATAGTTCTAAAAGATTGAGTTCTCTAATAGACTCTTTGCTGTACATCCTATATTCCCGCTCATTCATAACGAGCCTGGCGGGTTCACTCCCATGTCATAATACAGCTCTTTTTGTTTCTCCAGCATCTCCCCTACCCGAAGCGATTTGCCTGGCTGTTCAAAACATTCAATGACATCCAGTTTATCCAATAGACCCGGCAACGTGTAATCCTTGAGAAGACCTTTCATTTGCATCTGTTTTTTGATATAGGACAGGTATATCAATGCTACAAA
>NZ_MBKP01000003.1 GCF_002243045.1 Methanolobus psychrotolerans | reverse complement strand
GGTAAGTTTGTAGAATTAGTCAATCCATGTAATACATCACAACTTTGTAGCAAATGTGGTCAAAAAGTCGAAAAATCATTAGCGGTGAGAATACATAATTGCCCTCACTGCGGATTAGTTATTGACCGTGACCATAATGCTGCTATTAATATTCTAAATCGTGCTGTAGGAACTACAGTTCAAGCTTGTGGAATTAAATCAATAGATTTGATGATGAAGCAAGAAGCCACCCTATTCATAGGATGGTAGTTCACTCTGCACTCTAATTAATTCCTTTACGGTTTGGATCAGATAAGCCTGAAAACATCTGACAATGCCATATTCTTTACATCAATAACATCAAGATCTGCCTTTTTGATATTTTCAACAGTTTTACGATTAATATTAACGCCGGTTATTGATTTAGTTATCGGATTAACCAGGTCTTCGATAAAAGCAATGAATCTGTTTTCACTTCTCATGTGTTCAAGGTTGATACCTATGCCATCTGGCTTACAGACTCGCTTCATTTCTCTTAGCGAGATAACCGGATCAGGGATGGAGCACAACACAAAAGTCGTCATGACATAATCAAAATTCCCGTCCTTAAATCCAAGTTTCTCGGCATCCATCAGGAACAGGGATACGTTATTCCTATTATTCAGTTCCTTTTTCACATTTGAGAGCATTTTGTCGCTTTTTTGCCGTTTATATCTACCCCGACAACCTCACAACCAGCCTGATAGTAAGGCATATTTTTTCCAGTTCCTATTCCCACATCCAGCACCCTGCCTGAGAGTCCGGAAAAAAGCTATTTTCTCCATTTACTGAACCACATAAGTTCCATTGGAATTTCCATAATGTCATACACATAGGAGATGCGGTTGTATTTAGAAATGATAGGCATACATTTTTGTTTGATATTATTTGCTTAAACAATCTATGATAATGCTTGATGAGTGCGATTTGGTATATTTACTCAATTTGGCATACATTCATACCTCTATTCTCCTATCATGGTTCTCATCATGGCATCATCGCTTTTTTAAAAGCTCTCTTATACAATGAGATATTACTTTTCAGAAGGAAGTATTAGGAAGGATATCAGCATGGTCTTGAAACAGGAAGAATTCTGGGAAAGGGATAATTTTCTGGTTGTAACCGATGGTACAAAACCTGCCATAAAGTGGACGGTTGATGAACTCAAAAAAAGAGGAAAAGTAGTTAATGTTCTTGACTACTCTGATAAACCTGTGGAAGGTTCGATTCTGGATATTTCATCAGTTCCGGATGGTGTAAAGAATGTCGTCATCGGCATTACAAAAAAAGAGCCTGCCAGGGTTATTGAGAAACTGGCTGAAAAAGGAATCATTGATTTCTGGGTGCACTGGAAGACCGATACATGTGACGTCAAACATCTTGAGTATGAACCGGGCCTGAATATAATTACAGGAAGATGTCCTATGATGTATCTGGGCAGTGGTGCAAGTATGCACGGCTTTCACAGGTTCGTTGCAAAGGCTCTTGGAAAATACTGACAGTGCCTTACTTACTTGCATACTTACTTACGTGACCTGATTGCATCCTGCACATATAATATGAATGATAACATCTTCTTTAATGATGAAAAGATGGTAAGATGGTAAATACCCTTTCACATCTGGGTATCGGACTTTTGATAGCATCAGTTGCAGGGCTGAACAGCAGGCAGATCAAGATAGTTGCTTTCATGGCAATATTGCCTGATCTTGATTTTATACTGAATGCAATATTGATATTAATTGATCAAAGTCTCAGTCACCATACCTACAACACCCTGTATTACCTGATGGGTCACCGCGAGTTCATGCATTCGATCATTTTTGCGTCTCTTATAACGTTATATATCTGGTTCAAAGAAAGGGACATACCATTAACAATGGCCTCGGCTGCAGCGATATTCAGTCATATATATTTAGACTATGTCACAAGCTGGAAAATGAGGCCGTTCTTTCCGTTGGTGATGGATTCCTCGACAATAGGGGCCATTGATTTCTTTGACCCTGTTGTTACAGTGATCTCATTCATACCTATAGTATACTTGCTAGCAGAGCATGCAAAAAAGAATGGAAGATTGAAAAAAGGCAATAAATGGTTCCTTGCGTTTGCAACAGGCAAGTATGAAACATTTTACAGGAACCTTCTCATACTATTCACAATCTGGTGCATGCTTAACCCTCTCACAAAAGTATTGCTTATAGGTCATGTTGAGGAAATTGAAGGACACAGCATAGATTACCAGAGTTCTTACCCCATATCTCCGGGTAGGTTTCTGTCTGCATATTCTTACAATGACACTCATTACAGGATATTCACATCAAGCTACTGGTCAGGAATCGAAAAAGGGACATTTATCCACAAATACCAGGGCAATGAAGATCAATTCATGGAATATTCAACAAAAGCGAAAACATTGTATGATGCAAGTCTTCCCGGGGAGATAGATTATCCTGTATACAATGTTTCAGCTTCCGAAACGAATGTAACAGTAACTCTCAGTGATGCACGGAACCTTTATGCACAATACTGGGCTTACTTTAAAACCGAATATATATTTGTTTTTGATAATGAAACTGGAACGTACAATGTGTACATACAAAGGAATGTCCCATATAATAAACCAGTATCTATGAACCATTTTGAGTAATTCTGTGAACATAGAGTTCCGTATTAAGTACACGCTAATTTTATTCCTGTACATCTTTCTAAAAATACCTACAAACTCCTTATATATGGGTTCATAATTAGTACTGATTGCAATCAATTGCAAGGAGATTGGAATTTTGAGGGAAACTGAAAGCAATATGGTTATGGATATTAAAGTTCATGAATTCGTTGACAAGGATACATGGCATCTGCACCTTGCCCTGCACGCAAACAATGTGTTGCTAGGAGTGGCGTTTGCAAACCTTGGTAACTCTAAATATGATTATGAAACCGTGATAGCTGCAATACAAAGCCTGAAAAATGAATATTACAAGGCGATAGGTTCTCCTATGAGATACCAGGAAGGCAGAATTATATTCCTGCCTGCAGATCCGGGGTTAGTAGCAAAAGAGTCACAGAAGGTACATGGCACGGAGATGGCACATGTTCCTTATGCAGGTAAAGCAGTGGCTTAATCACATTAATATGAATGCTGGCACCAACGATCCCCTCAGATAGAATGCATCCTCTTGCATTAATAACTTGTTTGCTTTCAAAACATGTTTGCTTTCAAAACGCCAGCATTTATATTTTCTTAAAAGAAAGCATGCTTATTATTTGATTTTCATGTTTTAATTTTACTTTGACCTCCTTTTTTTGTAATGGGTTTTTGTATTCCGTTTCATATGGCAAAATACATTTAACATTATACTTTCATACACAATTCAAGGAGGAGTTGGGCAATGCTGAATGATGATGAACTGGATGACTTATTAACTGCAAAACCTTCTGAAAGAGAGCGTGTAAAAACTGAGCATGAGCTTATACATAAAACAGCTTCTCATCCTGTAAGGAGGCAATTGATCAGGGAAATAGGTGCTTTTGGAGCCACAAAAGCTGAGCTTCTTGAAAGGACTGAACTTGATGGCAAAGTTTTCAAATATCATACTGAATTCCTGATCAACGGTGAGTTCCTGAATATCATGGAAGATAAGTACTTCTTAAGCGACAAAGGGCTCGAGCTTCTGGCCAATATTTAACGAATGAGTGGTTCTGTATGGTTGGTAAAAGGCAGGTCAGGAATGCATTTATTGCATTCATTGCGGTCATTTTTATTTTCTTCGTGTCAGTGTTTACATCCGGCTGTGTGGAAGACTTGCAGGAAGAAACCAATACTTCCGGTGAAGCAACAACTTTTGAAGGAAAAGAACTCACGCCCATCTCAAAACAACGTAACAATGCTATTGAAGGTACCCAGTACATTGATAAGGATACATACGAACTCAGGATCTACGGAATGGTTGAACAATCCCTGAACCTGAGTTATGAACAGTTGCTTGCTTATCCTTCAATAACAAGGTTCATACGTCTGGATTGTGTGGAAGGCTGGGGATTTGATGCTAAATGGACTGGTGTGGCCATAAATACACTGTTCAATGATACCGGTGTTAACAGTAGTGCAACGACTGTTATATTCTATTCTTCAGACGGCTATTCCACATCTCTTGAACTGGATTACCTTGTAGAAAATGATATCATGCTTGCTTACAAGATTAATGACATAACCCTCCCTGCTGACAGGGGATTTCCTCTGCAACTCGTGGCTGAGGACAAGTATGGATACAAGTGGGCCAAGTGGATAACTTCCATAGAGGTCACCGATGAACCTTACAAAGGTTATTGGGAGGGTGTAGGATACAGCAACAATGCAGATGTTGGAGGACCTGCTTTTGAGAGATGACATGTATCATCTTTATTTCAGACTTGATATGGAACCAACAGCTTACAGCACAAAACGTTAATCTGTATAAGCCGTAAATATAGTTCCAATGGATAGTATCATCTCAATAACCGGTCTTTCAAAGAGTTTTGGTCACCGCAAGGCGCTGAACAATATCAACCTTGAAATAAAAAAAGGTGAATTTGTTGCGGTCTTTGGTCCAAACGGAGCCGGTAAGACCACTCTTCTTAAGATAATGTCCACAATCATAGAGCCTACCAGGGGAACTGTGCTTGTCAATGGAATTGAAAGCAAGAAAGACCCTTCAGGAATAAGGGGGATGATCGGCGCTATCTCCCACGAGACATACCTCTACGATGAGCTTACGGCAAGGGAGAACCTGGTTTTTTTCTCACGCATGTACGGCATAGAAAAAAACAAAATTGATGAGAGGGTTGAAGTTCTCCTGAAAAGCGTTAGCCTTCTTCAGCGTGCTGATGACAGGGCAGGATCTTTTTCAAGGGGGATGAAACAGAGGCTTTCCATCGCAAGAGCCATGTTACACCGTCCTGCAATACTGCTGATGGATGAACCCTATACCGGACTTGACCAGCATGCGGCTGAGAATTTTGAACATGTCCTCATGAATACAGGAAGTTCAGAGGTAACCCGGATAATGATCACACATAACATTGAACGGGCTTTTGGACTATGCGATCGCATGCTGATACTGGACCGGGGGGAGATACGGCTCGATAAACCTAAAAAGGATATTGGCAGTGTTGAGCAATTCAGGGAAAAGTACCTTTCAATCGTGCAAAAGGATACTGACGCAGAGGGTACAGGTAATTTATAGGGCAGTGTGATACCAATGATGAAAAGCCTCTATATTGCAGCAAAGGACCTGAAATCAGAGTTTCGCACAAAACAGATGCTCAATTCCATGCTTATATTTTCGCTAGTAGTTATTGTTATCTTTAGCATCTCATTTGGTGATCTGCTCAGCCAGCCGGATATGGTTGCAAAACTTGCTCCGGGTGTGCTCTGGATAGCTTTCACCTTTGCAGGTACACTGGGACTCTCACGTTCCTTTGCTGGTGAGATGGAGAACGGTTGTCTTGAAGGCTTAAAACTCTCTCCAATTGACCGGAGTTCTATCTACACCGGAAAGACAATATCAGGTGCATTCCTGATGTTTACAGTTGAACTCCTTACGATCCCCATTTTCATTGTGCTTTTCAACTACAATATAACCGGCATAATCGGACTTGCAATTGTTATTTTTCTTGGGACTGTGGGTTTCATGAGCGTGGGAACCCTGCTGTCGGCACTTTCAGCAAGCACAAGAGCAAGGGAGATCATGCTTCCAGTGCTTCTGCTTCCGCTGATAATTCCTGTTATAATTCCGGCTGTTATGGCAACAGGAACGATACTCACTGATGGCGGCATTGGTGATATTGCTTCAGAACTTCGGTTGTTGATTGTGTATGATTTGATATTCTTTGTCGTGGGGCAGCTTGTGTTCGAATATACTGTGATGGATTAGGATTTCTGATAAATCGGAATAAATCCGACTTTGTAGAAAACCTGTTAATTGCAACTTAGAACTCAGCAATTTTCAATAACTGTATTATTTCGATGGCCTTTAGAATGGTAGTGGAGGAAAGTGCCGCCTGCGGCGGATGGTCATGTTGTTCTTTGTTTGTCAATGATTTTTTGTAGAGCTATCTGAAACAGAGGGCAGGGGACAATAAGTTTGACTGATTGATGGTCATGAATACTTAAATCATCCCGGAGGGTCCCGGCAAAGCCGGCACGATCCGAAAAGATAAATAAAAAATTTATATTCCTCAACTCTTTTTCTGCATGCCGATACTTTAAAAACTATTACTCAACACCCATTCAGATCAGACATGTACAGAACATCATGACATAATCTATTGATCAGACTTTTATCATGACTTACAACAAGAACTCCGATATCCAGTTCTTCAACGATACCTAAAATGCTCTCCCATATCTGAGCCTGTGTAATGGCATCCACCATGGTGGTTATTTCATCTGCTATCAGGAATTTAGTTTTTGATCCCAGAGCTCTTGCAAGAGCAAACCTTTGAAGTTCTCCTCCTGAAAGCTCATTAGGCCACCTGTTAAGCCAGTTCTCTTTAATTCCAAAAGCTTCCAGAATATCCTGTGAAACATCATGTCCTTCTTTCAGGATATCTTTCATTTTCCATTTTGGATTAACAGCTTTCTCAGGGTGCTGAAAGATCAGTTGCACCGGATTATATCCATTTGATGGAATTCTACTTCCATCTATGGATACGTTCCCTCTGTAATTCTGTTCATATCCAGCAAGTATTTTACATAGGGTTGATTTACCACATCCGCTATCCCCTACCAGGCCCAATATTTCTCCGCTACCAAGGGAAATATCCACATTCTGTAAGATTAAATCACTCTCTTTGTAGCCGAAACTGATAGTTTCACCTTTAAGATACATTGTTGCACCTCACCATTCCGCCATTACATATTTTTAAATCGGGAACGCATTTGGAGCAGACTTCGTTCCTTGTGGAGCATCTTTCATAAAAGAAGCATCCTTCAAGTACTTCATCCTGCATTGGTTGATGACCTTTTATGGCCCGGAACTTGTTTTGTGGCAAAGCATTCCATAATGCCCTTGTATATGGATGCCTTAATTTCTCTCCTTCACCTGTAAAATCATCTGTATTTGCAATCTCTAAGATGGTGCCAGCGTAAAAGATAGCTATCTTGTCAGAGATCTTTAATGCAGCTTCTATATCGTGAGTGATGAGAATAACTGCATATCCTCTGTTTGCCATATCTTTGAAATAGCTCAAAGTTTCATTCAAATTATTTTCGTCAAGCCCCGGTGTTGGTTCATCTGCGATCACAATCTTTGAAGAACGCATCACAGCAGTAGAAACAAGGACTCTTCTGAGCATTCCTCCCGAAAGTTCGTGAGGGAACATCCTTTCAACTTCAGGTTTCAGGTCATACTTTCGGAATATCTCTCTCTGAAGCTTCATTCTGGAATCTGCGTTTTTTGCATCAACACTTCCTATGATCTGACTGGAAATCCTCATCAAAGGATCAAGATATGTAGTTGACTGGGGAATAAGGACTATGTCTTTGCCTCTAAGTTCCTCTTTTTTCTTCTGTGTCAGGTCATGACCGTCATATTCCATAGCGCCACTAAGCTTTGCATTCGATGGAAGAATTCCTAAGATCGCATGTGCCAGCAGGCTTTTTCCGGAACCGCTGGAGCCTACGACTGCTAATATCTCACCACTGTAAGCTTCCATGCTCAGATTGGATATCACTTTGAGGTCGGTTTGCCTGAGTCCTGAGGCATATTGAGTGAAAGAAAGGGAAATATCCTTAACCTTTAGCAGAGCCTCTGTTTTCCCCCTTTTTTCAACGTTTATTTGAGATGTATTTGTCATACTTCACCTCTTTTAATAATTTGATTGATTTTTATTGAGATTTGTTTTCACTTATTCATGTGCTCTTTTCGGGTCCAGTATCTTTCCGATATTCTCTCCGATCAGGTCAAATGCAAGGATAACGATCAGAAGTGATAATCCGGGGAAGAATGCAAGCCACCAGTATCCTGCAGAGAGATATTTCATTGATTCTGACAGAATAATGCCAATTGCCGGCTGATGTGGTGAAAGCCCGAAACCCAGGAACGTTACTGATGCTTCATGCAGGATTGCATGCGGGAACATTACAATGGTACCCAGTACAAACTGAGGAACCAGATGAGGGAGAATATGGTTTTTAGCTATCCACCACCTGGATCTGCCAAAATTCCTTGATATATGGATATATTCCTGGGTTTTTATCTGCTTGATCTCTGCCCTTACAACACGTGTTAGACTTGTCCAGTGTGTTAATGCAACAGCTATGATAACTCCTGTTGCTCCTCCGCCAAGTCCGATGGATATCAGAATTATTAACAGGAGATGTGGTATTGAAAGGAACAGGTCCACAAGCCAGGATACAATTGAATCTTCAATTTTACCTATGCTTGAAAGCAAACCTAAGATCACACTCAGCACAGTACTGATAGAGGAAGCAAGTGCTCCGATAACTATACTCAATCCCAGTCCCCCAAGAGTTCGTATAAACATGTCTCTCCCCATCCAGTCTGTTCCAAACGGATGTTCCAGGGAAGGAGCAAGGTTCTTTGATCCAAAATCAGTGGACAATGCACTATCGTCTATGAACGTGCTGGAAACCACTATTGAAATTAACAACATTGACAAACAGCTTATTAGCAAAATGGTTTTTTGCCTCAGGTTGAACCCGTTGAACAGTCCTCTGTTAACAGTCACAACAGTAGTACTCATGTTTTCATCTCCTGCTGTTTTATTCTGGGGTCAACGAATTCGTAGATAATATCAGCTATCAGGTTTCCTGAATAGACAAACACGGCGCTGACTATAACGATCGCTAAAAGCAGAGGAACATCAGATCTTAAACCTGCTGCCACTGCAGCCTGACCTATACCCGGATATGAGAATACCTGCTCAACCAGAACAGCGCCACCAAACAATTCACTGAATCCTAAGAACTGCAATGTGATGGCCGGAAGTGCAACATTCCTGATTCCATGCCTTTTTACCAGGTCAAATCCTTTTTCTCCTCTTGCTTTTGCAAATAGCACATAATCGCTTGACATGACCTCAATTAATTTTTCACGGGTGAACATCGCAATCGAAGCGACTCCAAGCAAACTCAGGGTTATAGTCGGGAGGATCAAATGATGGATACGATCAAAAAAAGTCACATCTTCACTTGCAACACCTATAGGCACACTAAGTCCCACAGGGAACCATCCCAAATTCACTGCAAATATCAATAAGAAGATCAACGCCAGCCAGAATGTAGGAGCAGCGAGCAGAATATAACAGTAAACTTTTATTGCTTTATCGATCAAGGTTCCGTTCGTCATTCCGGCTACAATTCCTAAAATGAACCCCAATACTCCTGATAGCAGCCATGAAGAAGCCATGAGCAGCAGAGATGCTGCGAATCGTTCTTTAACAACATCTGTCACAGGCATCCTGTATATCAGTGAAGTGCCAAGATCTCCTTTAAGTATGTTTTCCGCCCAATTCAGGAATTTTTCATGTGCAGGAGTATTAACTCCCCAGTATTCTTCAAGCTTTGCTTTTTGTTCTGGCTGTATACTCATTTCCCCGATATAAGCCCTGACAGGATCTATGGGAGACTGCTCTACGATCCAGAAGCTGGCAATACAAACAACAATTAAAAGGAAAACCAGTTTGATGGTTTTTTTCCCCATAAAAATACCTAATTTCCTGTAATTCACTTTCTTTAACCTCCAATCTCCGTTAAGACAAATTTGTGGTTTCTGATTTTTGAAAAACCTGTAAAATTATAAAAAAAGGTTGAACTGAGGATAATTTACCCTCAGTTTCATGAAACCTCAAATTTAGTTTTCCGTACGTTTCCATTCCAGGATATTTCCGAAAATATCAGCACCATGTGGCTGTATTTTAGGAGTTCCTATGTCAAGGTCCTCGTCCATGATGTACAGGTAATCTATTGTTGCCATCCACATCCAGGTAGCATCTCCTTTTGGAGAGAAGCCGGTTTCGCCGTCCCATGCTGCCATTTGCCAGTTTTCATTTGCAACGTCCTGGTCTGAACTGGTTATTGCAGCTCTTAAGTAAGAGTCTACGACCGGATTGTTGTACATTATTATGTTGTTGTAGCTTGATAGGTCGTAGCTTTCACTGTAATATTTTAAGTACAGGTCAGTCGGGTCAAGTGAACCATAACCGAAAACAACCGGAGTTGAAAGAGCAAGTGTATCAATCTTGTCCCAGCTTGCACCCTCTGGTATTATATTAATTCCCAGTTCTTTTGCTTCCTCTGAAACAGCAACAGCAAGAGCCTGTCTTTCCTGTGCGCTGGCAGCGTATAAAAGGGTAAATTCTGCCTTGACTCCGTCCTTTTCTACAATACCATCACCATCGGTGTCTTCCCAGCCGGCATCGCTTAAGATCTTCTTAGCTTCTTCAATGTTACCATCTTCAAGAATAGCTTCCTTGTTTCCATATGGTAATTTGTCAACACCGGTGAACTCTTCTTCACCCTGTCCGTTCAGTGCACCATCGACAAGGGCCTGCCTGTCAATTCCTATGTTCAGTGCTTTTCTGATTGCAATGTCTGAGGTTACATCATTTCCAATTGTGTATCCATCCCCAGATATTTCACCTGTGTCTGGTTGCATCGGGAAACTGATTCCACGGGCGTCAATGGACTCAAGAGCTACTATCTTCATTCCGTCAACTTCCTGATTTGCATAGGAAGCTGGAATTTCAGCTAAGTCTATCTGACCGGATTTAGCAGCTGCAAAAGCAGTATCTGCTTGCATGAATACAATGGTAAGTTTTTTGAAGTAAGGTTCATCTCCATAGTAATCCGGATTTGCTTCCAGAATTACCTGCTGTCCTTTATCCCATTGTACGAATTCATAAGGACCGGAACCGATCGGGTTCTGACCATAGTTCTCATCGTATGCATGCTCAGGGACAATTCCTATCACTGCAAGTTTGTTGATAAATGTAGCCTGATTGTCTTTCAGTTTGAATTCAACAGTATATTCATCTGTAGCTGTAGCTTTTTCCAGCATGGAAAGGTCCACACTTCCGCTGGCATCTGCTGCAGTGTTGAATGTGAATGCTACATCCTCCGTTTTCAGTGGTTCCCCGTCATGGAATTTTACATCGTTCCTTATTGTGACAGTCCATGTAAATCCATCTTCACTAACTGAGTAACCTGTAGCAAGATCGTTGATTAGGGCTCCATTACTATCTTTCTTAAAAAGGGTGCTCTGAATTAACGGTTCATGGTTGTAACCCCATCCTGTAATAGGATTAAATCCTGATTCAGGTTCTCCGCCATGTGTTCCTATTGCTGCAATTAATTCATCTGTTCTTGTTTCTTCAGTACCTGCTATTTCCATATTAGTGTCTGTGCATCCGGAAATTGCAACTACCAGTACTAATAGCATTCCTGCCAGTAAAATGCTTAATGATCTTTTCATTACAAATGCTCCTGCATAGATTTTCCAGCTTCAACTTGATTATTCACATACCCCTGCTTATTTTTAGACTTAAAATCAAAAGCCAGGGAACTAAAGTATTATAAGTGTAGTTATTATTACTATCTAGTAAACGTTTTGTGATAAATTATCTTTATATTTAATACTTTTGTTTTAGTTAGTAACACTACAATCTGTTGAATTTAATTTTGGTATTTTTGAAGTCCATTCTGAACGTTCCAGTTGCCTGTCTGGCAGGTTCTAACGCTATGAATATAAATATGGGATACAATATCCTTAGTAATAGGGTAAAATTCAGGGAGGAGTATGGTTATGGCTGAAAATAATTGTGCAAACTGCAAATTAAGGCAAAAATATGATGAAAAGCCGAAGTCATTTCTGGGACGACTCTGGCGCTGGCACATTAACTTTTGTCCCGGCTGGAAAAAGTATTTTACTTCACTTTCACCAGAAGAAAAATCAAATGTTGCCACTAAATACAATTTTAACAAGTACCAATAATTAGAGTTACATTTGACCTAATCAATCGCTCCAATTGACGTTGGTTTAGTTTCATTCAACCCTTCATGTAGCATCTGCCTCTTAAATTCAAATCTTATACCGGAGAATTGACGGTACTGGAGTCTGATGTATGAAAAGCATTTAAACAAGGAGTTTTAATAAGGCAGAGGAACAAGCATGCTCATTGACAGGAAAAAAGAAAGAATACTTACAATCATCACGGCTCCTGTTATGCTAATTGCCATTTGGATGATATTTTTCTATGTGCCCCAGATGAAAGGCAATGCCGGTGAGATACTTGACAGCAGCTTCAAGATATTCTATTTCCACCTGCCAATAGCCATGGTATCTTATCTTGCATTCACCGTTGTTTTCATTGCCAGTATTATGCACCTTAAAGGAAACAGCAGTAAATGGGACATCGTTGCTCATTCTGCCGCCGAGGTAGGTGTGGTCTTTGCATTCCTCGTACTTGTCACAGGTTCCATATGGGCAAAGGCAACATGGGGATGGTACTGGGTATGGGAGCCGAGGCTTACAACCTCGCTTGCACTTTTCCTCGTTTATCTTGCCTACCTGATGCTTCGTCAGGCACTGGAAGAACCTGAAAAGAGAGCACGTCTTGCGGCTGTCTTTGGAAGCGTGGGTTTTATGTCGGTCCCACTCAGTTTCCTGTCTATCAGGCTGTGGCGCTCGGCCCATCCGCTGATGTTCGGAAGTTCTTCATACGGAAGCAGCGGAGGAGGGCTTGAAGGTAGTTCACTTCAGTTGACACTTGCTGTAAATATGCTGGCTTTTGCATTGCTTTTTGTTTCAATGCTTATCTATAGGATTAATAACGAAGCATTGAAGGAAGAGCTTGAAGAAGCAAAATACAGTCATTCTTAAAACGCATCAATTTGTTTTTTTAGGGTCTGTAAAAATCCTGTTAATTGCAATTTTGAATTAAGCAATTATCAATAATTGCATTGTTTCAGTAGTTTTTAGACTGGTAGTGAAGGAACGTGCCGCCTGCGGCGGATGGTCGTGTTGTTCTTTGTTTACAACTGATCTTTTGCAGAGCTATCATAAACACATGGTGTAGGGAACAATAAGTTTGACTGATCGATGATTATGAATACTAAAACCATCCCGGAGGGTCCCGGCGAAGCCGGCACGATCCGAAAAAATGAATCAGATATTATGTTGCATTAACTTTACTTCTACATTCATATGAGGAACTTAGGAGAGTTCAATATTCTTTAAATTTGATACATTATACACTCATCTTAATTTTCAGGGAATTAAATTTCTAAATTTTGATGCAGTGCTTTTATGAAGCTATCTGCTTTCTCAGGAGACAATTTTCCCATGAATTCTGCAAGTTCTCCGTAATCGCCATCAACATAGTCACCCCATAGCAAAGGAGCTTCTAGTTCTGCCACAATACTTGCAATTGATTCATAGTTTTCTTCACAGTAATCGCACCATTCAGAGCACATGACGAATTTAGCCCATCTTGCTACGTCTAATTCTGAAACTTCATTTCTCTTGTATTTCTCTAAAACACTTATTGCATGTTCTTTACAGATAATTACTGTATGGTAATAATCAGGTGGAGCAAGAGTATGTACATCAATAAAATTAGATAGATCTTCCATTGAAATTGACAAATCCATATATTGTTCAATTATTTTTGGAATATCCATTTAGAATCCCTTCTTTCATCTCCAATATTCCCTTATATTTTGAAATGGATGCTTTCTTTATAAAGTTTTTCTTTTTGTGTAATTTATTATTGAGCTTTACTATGTTCCTGTAACATTACATAATCTAAGAAAAGCATATAAGTTCCTGCTATCAATACTCCTGCATGTTGTTCGAACCTATTATGCTGGGGAATATGGAAGTATCCAATCGTTTTGTACGTTCCGCCACCCATGAGTGGATGGCAGAGCCTGATGGCACGCCAACCGACAGGATTGGTGACATGTATGAAGAGCTTGCACGTGGTGAAGTCGGGCTTATAATCACCGGATATGCATACGTCAATCCGAACGGGAAAAGTGACCGTCTGCAGCAGGGAATATACGATGATAAATTCATCGAACCTTACAGGAAGATAGTCTCAAGGGTACATGAACACGGAAGCAAGATAGTTATTCAGATAGTACACGGTGGCAGGCAGACAATGATAACTGCCGAAAATCCTATTATGCTTGCACCTTCTGCTGTGACTAATAAAAGGAACGGCATGACCCCTGAGGAAATGACAGAAGAGGAAGTGCTTCAGACGATCGAGGACTTTGCCAACGCTGCCAGAAGGGCAAAAGAAGCAGGTTTTGACGGAGTCCAGTTACATGTGGCGCATGGTTTCCTGCTCAGTAACTTTATCTCACCTTACACGAACAGGCGAAAGGACAGATGGGGTGGTTCAACTGAGAAAAGGACACAGATCATCTTTGACATAATCGACAGGATACATGAGATAATCGGCGATGAATTCCCGATACTTGTCAAGCTCAATGCAACCGATGGATTCCCAAAAGGCACCAAGAATGTCCTTGATGCACCGGAATGCGTTGAGATAGCAAAGCTCCTTGCTGCAAATGGTGTCTGTGCTATCGAGGTAAGTGGTGGCATAGTTGAAGCTGGGCAGGAGATGTTCAGGAGCAAAATTAAGACTGCTGATGCAGAGGCATATTACAAAGACTATTCTAAAATGATAAAGGAAGCATTGGATGTGCCTGTAATAGTTGTAGGCGGCATACGCTCTAGGGCTGTCATGGAACAGTTGCTTGATGAAGGATATGCCGATATGGTGTCGCTTTGCAGACCTCTCATTTGTGAACCTGACCTTGTGGCAAAGATCAGAAGTGGCGAGACAGAGGTCGCAAAATGTGTATCATGCAACCTGTGTTCCGATGAGAGCGGGATAAAGTGCAACTATAATTTTGACCGGGCACACTCATAAGATGGTTCCAGTTCATTCAGGAACTCTACAAGGCGGGTGTGGTTCTCAATAATCATGTCTGCCTGATGGAATTTTTCAGCATCAAGATATGTGGGTATTGCCAGACAGCATATCCCTGCACCCTTTGCAGATTCAACTCCCATGGGTGCATTCTCTATCACTATTGCTTCATGGCTTGAAATTCCAAGCATTTCAATGGCTTTGAGATATGGGTCTGGATCCGGTTTTCCACGATGAACATCATCTGCTGTAACTATGACGCTAAATGTTCCCGGATACAGCGAATCAATAATATCATGGACTATCGGCCTGTCAGAACCTGAGACTACTGCAAGGTCGAATCTGCCTTTAAGGCCGCTGAGACACTCCTGCATCCCTTCAAAAACCTTGAATTCCGCTATCCTGTTAAATTCTGCAATATATCTCTCAACGATATCCGATATGTCAAATCTGGATGAATCTCCACCTCCCTTTTCAAGCAGAAATCTCACGATGTCAACAGTCCTTTCACCTTCCCTCTCGAAGATGTCCTGCTTATCCATCTCAACGCCAATTTCGTCAAAAATATGCTGGACAGCTTCCGCATGATCTGACATCGAATCAACCAGCACGCCATCCATATCGAATATTACAGCCTTTAACAAATCATCACCATTGTGGAGGAAGCATCGGTTTGCATTCTATAAACTTGTTTTGTCGTCGATTTATTGTCACTTTCCCTCCATCAATTTTGTGAGTTTATTTGTGGGTCTTGGTAGATGATTTTTAAACAACCCAATATCTATTTCGATGTGCTTTTATATCTTGCAAAACTATTTCATAATGGTGTTACAGTTTATGAGATTTTTAAAAAACGTATCAATTATGGTAACTCTAATGTTTTCTCTCTTCATTCTTATACAAAATCCAGTTAATGCGGCAGTTCTAACTGTAAGTCCAGAAGGTGCAAATTATTCTTCAATACAGGGTGCAGTTAATAATGCAAATACCGGGGATACAATCCTCGTTTATCCTGGTACGTATCATGAGAACGTGGATGTGGGAAAGCAACTGAACATCATGTCAACAGACGGAGCCAAGGTTACGCATGTTATTGCTGAGTATGCAGATAATCATGTTTTTAATGTGACTGCCGATGGAGTGACGATAGATGGTTTTAATGTAAGTGGGTTTACAGAATATTCCAAAGCAGGAATCTATTTGGATTCCTCCAACATCACGCTGACAAATATTAATGCAGTAAACAATACTTGGGGCATTTACCTGGATTCTTGCAGAAACAGCACACTGACAAATAACAATGTAGCAAACAATAGTTACGACGGTATAATTCCGTACTATTCCAGCAACATCACGCTTACAAACAACATAGCAGCAAACAACCAGTTCGGCATACGTCTCTATTATTCTACTAACAACACACTAACAGACAACACTGCAACAAACAACAGCCATCGTGGTATAATTCTTGTTGACTCAAGCGACAACACGCTAGTAAACAACACAGCATCAAACAACGATTATGGTATATATCTGAGTTCTTCCAGCGACAATATACTTGTGAACAACATAGCAGTAGACAATTCCGAGGATGGTATATACCTGTTCTATACCAGCAATAACAACATGCTGAAAGGAAATATCGCTTCAAACAATGCAAACAGTGGAATATGGATGTATTGTTCCTTTTACAATAAGGTGGTGGGTAACTCAGTATCAAACAACAATGAGTGCGGCATCTATCTGTATTCCTGCCTTGACAACCTGATCTACAACAACTTTTTCAACAACACCGTAAACCGTAGGTTTAATGAAGTCTTATATCCCACCAGCAACATCTGGAACATCAATAAAACCGCAGGTACCAATATCGTAGGTGGTCCTTACCTTGGAGGAAACTACTGGGCAAGGCCGGATGGTTGGGGATTCAGCCAGAGATATGAAGATATTGATGGGGATGGAATCTGTAATGCTATTTATGATCTAAGCTATACTCTGGGTAGTGACAACAAAGATTGTCTTCCTCTTGCATCATGGAGTACTGGAGATGTGATTTATCCTGTTGCTTCATTCACTACGGACATTAGTGAAGGCACTGTTCCTCTAACGGTTCAATTCATTGATACCTCAACGAATACAACTTCCTGGTCATGGGATTTAGGCGATGGATACACTTCAACTGAACAAAATCCGGTATACACATATGGTTCTGCAGGCTTTTACAACGTTACTTTGACAGCTGTTAATGACGATGGTTCTGATACAGTAACCACAGCAATCACAGTTTACCCACAGACATATTACACAGGTAACAGAGTATGGGATGAGAACGCTGATCAATGTGATGATTATTACATCTGGAATGCAAAATCATTTTCAGGATTTTTCTATGATCTTGACTCTGGACTCAGCTCAGAAAGCATGACTATTTACAATATAAACCGTTCTCTGGATGATGGAGATATTGTTTACCAGACAGGACCAATTGAAACTGATTTTGAGTATGATGATTGGGGATCATACCAACTGCTTCCTTTCATGACAGAGAAGTACTTTGCTGGATACACTGATGAAACTGAGATCGATGGTGTTGATGAAGTGAGTATGCTAGTATCAGGTCAATTATCAAAGATTCTAATCGATGATGATGAAACGAAATATGTTAATGTGTCTTCTTCCCTTGAACTTGAAGACGGTTACTCACTTAATATTGTCGAGGTTGATACAAATGGTGGAAGTGTATATGTCACTCTTTCAAAAGATGATATTAACCTTGGCAGTGCCATCGTCTCCAACGGAGATGATTATGTATATAAATGTAATTTTAGAGATGTTGTACTAGTTGCTGTTCATTTCAATGAAGCATTTATTGATAATGAATCAAAAGGTGTGATTATCGAAGGTGTCTTCCAAATAGAAGATGTATACGTGGATATTGATACCGGGGATGTATATGGAAACATGGAGCTAACTACTATAAGTTCTGACTTGATTGAAATGGAAAATGATTGTGAAATTCTGTTAAGTAAAGGAAGTACAGTAAACATGATGGAGAATATAAATATCCTAGTTGCTGACAACAATGACCTTAGGTTTGCTCCATTTGTAAGTGTAGCTGAAAATGAGACCTACGAACTTCGTGGTACAATTGCAGAAGGTTCTGAGCTTCTTGCATGGACACCTCTAAACTTTGAAGGTTTTTATTATGATTTTGACGAAGGCATAAAAACAGAAACCCTTGAACTAAAATCTATATCCAACAGAACCATCGATGATGGTGACCTCATTTATACAACTACTCCTGCATCTGTTGAGTTCGAGCATTCTGAATGGGGATATTTCCAGATAATGAGCTTTATGGCAGAGAAGTATTTTGCAGGTTATACAGATGACACGTATATTGATGGTCTTGATGAAGTAAATTTGTTGTTAACAGGTCATCTTTCGAAGCTACTCATAAATGATGATGATAGTTTTATGATTTATTCAGATTCATCCTTAATTTTTGAAGAAGATTATGTGCTTGATATAACCGAAATTAATACGAGTGCCAATGAAATACTTTTAACTCTTACAAAGAATGGAGAGGAAATTGATAATAGCATAGTTTCCTGTTCAAGTGATTATGTATACTCGCATGATATTGGCAATAATATAAATGTGCCACTCATAGCAGTTCATTTTAAAGACATCATTATTGCCGGGGAAAAGAAAGGTGTCTTCATTGAAGGTTTGTTCCAAATATCAGATCAATTCGTAACATTTACAGATGGTGACAGTTTCGGAAATATGGAAATCACTAGTTACGATGACGATTCTATTGTTTTCAAAAATGAAGATTCAATTTTACTGTCAAAGGGTGCTGTAATTAACATAACTGACAATATAAAGTTTAGAGTAGCTGATAGTAGTGACCTCAGATATTATCCATTTGTTATGGGGGGAACTTCGTCTATAGATAATGAAATAATCACTCAGGAAGATGATGACGAATCTGATACTGAATTATCTGCAATGACTAGTACCTCCTCAGGTGGAAACGGTGGTGGCGGCAGTGGAGGTGGCACCACAGGTGAAGAGTACGAGAACATTGCTTACAAAGATGTCCTCTCTGAATTTGTATCTAAAGGTAGTGTAACATCGTATGAATTTGATGATGGGCGAAATGCCATCGAATACATCAATTTTGAGGCTTTCAGGAACTGGGGAAAGATATCATCTACAATTGAGATGCTACATGGAAGGTCTGCACTTGTGAATGAGGATGCACCTGATGTAGTATACTGTAATGTCAATCTGTGGGTTGGAAAATCAGGTTTCTCAAGTTCAGAGAATATTGATAATCCTGTTGTTGGATTCAAAGTTGAGAAAGAGTGGATTGAAGAGAATGAGATTGATGAGTTTTCTATCAGGTTGTGTAGATATTCTGATGAGAAATGGAGTTATCTCAACACTCAAAAAATAGGTGAAGATGATAATTATGTTCACTTTGAGGCAAGTACTCCTGGATTTTCACCATTTGCAATTGTAGGTAATTCTATAGAGAAAGTTGCAGTTGAAGAAGTAGAACTAAAAGCTACAAAATCTACAGTAGAAGATACTTCTGATGAAAAAGAAGTATCAACGGAACAGATTAGTACATCCAAAAACTGGATGTCAATTGGATTATTGTCCTTTTTGCTGATAGGTGGAATTGTAGGATATTCAATTTACAGGAAACGAGTTTAATTATTCGTTTCTCTGTCCTTAATCAAATCTCTATTATTCAAAAATTAAATTCACTTACTAAACCTATACGCCAAAAACGACCCCATAATATTATGCCATATACTGAATAAAGCGCCCGGAAGAGCCGCCAGTGGAGAGAAATACTTCACCGCCAGTGCGACACTTAGCCCGGAATTCTGCATTCCGACTTCTATGGCTATTGTTCTTGCCTCCTTTTCATCAAGTCCCAGTGTCTTTGAGAACAGGTAGCCGCTGGCAAATCCAAATCCGTTGTGAAGGATGACTGCAACGATCACCAGTTTTCCGGCAACAAGAATGCTTTCCTTGTTCAGGGCGATTATAATCGCAATGATGAAGACTATTGTGGCTACTGATAATGCAGGGAAAGCATCCCTGAATCTTTCGATGTGTTTATCAAAAAATGTGTTAATGATAATTCCGAGTGCTACTGGCACAAGTACTATTTTCACAATACTCAGCATCATACTCCCGACTTCTACCGGTACGGCCTGTCCTATGTAAAGCCAGGTGAGGGCAGGCGTCAGGATGAATGCAAGCAGTGTGGAAACCGATGTGAGTGTAATTGACAGTGCCACATCTCCTTTTGCAAGATAGCAAATAACATTTGATGCAGTTCCTCCGGGACAAGCTCCCAGCAGTACCATTCCTGCCATAATTTCAAGAGGGAGATCCAGGGCGTATGAAAGGATGAATGCGATAAGCGGCATCAGAATATATTGCAATGCGGTTCCGATAACTATGACCTTTGGCCTTTTGAGCACCAGCAGGAAATCATTTGCGGAAAGGGTGACACCCATGCCGAACATCACAACTCCCAGAAGCGGGGTAATGGCACTTTTGTATGGTGAGAAAATGGAAGGATAGACAAAAGCCACAAATGAAAGCAGTATGGCCCATAGCGGGAAGAGGGAGGTGAATTTCCTTATCATCGTAGTACTCCTGAGAATTTATCAGAGAACTGCATCTCTGGGTAAAACTTTTCAATATATTCTAAAACTGATAATATTACTGATAATATAAATAGTACGTTTCCTTATTAATTGAACCATGAGACTGGACGCATACCTTGTGGAAATGGGCTACTTCAAGTCAAGGGGCAGGGCAAAGACTGCTATACTTGACGGTAATGTCAAAGTAAGCGGAACCATCGTAAAAAAGCCTTCAAAAGACATCAGCGGAGATGCTGAGGTGGAGGTGGGGGAAGGGCTTGATATGCCCCGCGGTTACTTCAAGCTTAAGAATATACAGGATGCAACAGGCATAATATCTGCGGGTGATACTATCCTTGACCTTGGTTCCAGTGCAGGTGGTTTCCTGCTGATGGCATCTGAAATTGCAGCTTCTGTAACGGGTGTGGAATACAGCCGGGATTTCAGGACGGAACTTGGAAAGGTGGTACATGAGAAAGAGAATGTTTCTGTCATGTTTGGTGATGTTTTCCAGATTCCCCTGAAAGAGATGTCTCCGGGGCAGGTTGATGTTATACTCAGTGATATGACACTTGAGCCAGAGGATTCCCTGGAGGCGCTTGAAAGAGTACTGCCACTGCTAAAGGATAATGGCAAACTTCTCCAGGTCATCAAGATAGAAAAGCAGGAGGACCGTAAGCCAATAATTGCGAAGGTAGGATCGATGGGGCTCACAATTCTTGAGGTTCTGGAATCTGAAAAGCAGGAGATCTACATCATCGCACAGAAGGTGGCAGATGATGACAAAAACAGGAACAAATGACTAAAACAGAGATTAACATGTCATACAGGATACTTGGAGAAGGAAAACCTGTCAGGCTTTTTGTAGCAGGTCTGCATGGTGAGGAATGGAAAGATACTTCTGATATTCTGGAGAACATCGAAGCTCCGCAGAAAGGTAGCCTTGCAGTTATTCCGCTTGTCGATAAAGGTAACTATGTTTCTACACTTGATGGTAGTTATTTTACAGGGATAGGAATCTCCATTATCAAAGCAGTGGAGGAACTCAGGCCTGATATCTATATAGAGATCCACTCTTATTCTGTGGAAAACCTTACAAAGCTCACAGAACCTGACAGACTGGATCTTGTAGGTGTGCCGGCATTCAGCAGGCTTGACCATGATGTGCTTCTGGGCTCGGTTGCACCATACATAAGGAGGAAGTATTTTCCACAGGATGCACTCTGTCTGACCTTTGAGATCCAGAAAGGTAATGCCCTTTCAAAGCAATATGCAACAAGGATCATAAACCGGATGAAGGAGTTCACATCAAGGGATGAGTTCCTGATGTGCATGCTCAAAAGATACCCGAAACAGGCGAGAAAGGCTATTGAAGATTACAAAAATTTCTATGGTTTATCGGATAATGACACTCCAATCTTATGAATAGTTAGTAAAAAAATAAAAGAAGGATTGGAGGATAAGATATTAGAAGCTTCAGGTTCGGTTCAAGTTCCGGTGACAGGAACTCTGATCATGCCATAGGACTGAAAATGGAGTAATATGCAAGTATTGAAATTGTAAGGGCGGTCAGCATAGCAGCGAACTTAGTCATGTCAATATTGTTGTTGTAATAGTTTTCTGTCATGATTTATCATGATATACTAACGTTTTAACGTATATAAAGGTTACGACTAATTATAATGATTAATCATTCATTATTTGCATTTTTATGGCAATCTACTTTAATCGATACTTAAAACAGGCCAGAGTTCCATGTGTTATGTTTCAGAAACAGAAAAGGAAAATCCATTTTCATAGAACTCAGAATAATCAAATAAACACTAATTATATAAATATTATGCAAAGAGGTTTTAGCCTCTTTACATTTATTCCATATCGTAGTTGTGGATGTCGTGTTCAGGATCTACATCCATCATTGCCTGCTTCCTGGAACGAAGCATGTCATCAACACGTAATACCATGGTTGCAGCTTCAGATGCTGATTTGATTGCCTGTGTCTTGACTCTGAGTGGGTCTATGATACCCCTCTCAAGCATATCTACAACATCGCCGGTTTCAATATCCAGGCCAGCATTCTTCACAGTTCCGTGTTTTGCACGCAGATCAATGAGTGTGTCAATAGAATCAAAACCACAGTTCTCTGCAATAGCTCTTGGAATATCTTCAACAGCGTCTGCAAATGCTAGTATTGCGAGCTGTTCGCGGCCTTCAACAGATGCTGCATAGCTTCTCAGTGCCTGTGCAACCTCTATCTCAGATGCACCGCCTCCAGGTACGATCTTTCCATCCTCATAGACGGATTTGACCACATGGAGTGCATCATCAAAGACACGCTCAACGTTGTCGGTAACATGTTCAGAACCGCCTTTAATGACAATTGTCATGGTCCTTGCATCTTTGAATCCTTTTATGTAGGTCTTCTCTTCATGCTCATCTTCCTGCTCTACAAGTTCGGCATACCCAAGATCATCGGCTGTTATCTCGTTTACATTCCTCACAAGAGTTGCACCGGTTGAGCGTGAAAGGACATTCATGTCTTCCTCCTTGACACGTCTTGTAGCAAAGATATTTGCTTCCTTGAAGAAGTGAAGTGAATAATCTTCCATCATTTTGGAACAGAATACTACATTAGCACCGGTGTCAATGATCTTCTGGATCATTGCCCTGAAGTTTGCCTTTTCCTGCTCCTTGAAATCGGCTAACTGTTCTGCACGGTCAACATGGAGCTTGGATTTTGTACTGGTCTTGGAAAAAGTGAGATCAGTGTCAATAAGGGCTATTTTTGCATTTTCGATGCGGCGTGGCATTTCATTGTGCAGTGCTTCCTTCCTGATGGCTATGCCGTTTATAAGCTCAGTATCGTGAACAGTGCCACCTATTTCTTTTGTCAGGACAATGTCTTCATCAACGTTGACAATACCATTGTGTTCAATAGCATAGAGTGCATCCACACAGATCTTTGCAAGGAGATCTCCTGCCATTTCCGATGCTTTTCCCGTAATGGAGGTGTTTGCGATCTTCTCAAGCATTTCCCGATCGTTCTTGTCTACAGTGATAGCATAATCATTGAGTACCTTCAGGGCTTTCTCGGTTGCCAGTGTGTAACCTCTTACAAGAACAGTTGGGTGGACACCTGCTTCAATGAGCTTTTGTGCCCTTTCAAGCAGTGCACCTGCCATGACAACAGCACTGGTTGTTCCATCGCCTGCTATTTTTTCCTGCGTTTTGGCAACTTCTACGATCATCCTTGCAGTGGGATGTTCGATCTCCATTTCTTCAAGGATCGTTGCACCATCATTTGTAAGGGTTATGTCACCCATGATGTTAACAAGCATCTTGTCCATTCCTTTTGGGCCAAGAGTGGTTCTCACGATACTTGCAACTGCTTTTGCAGAAGCGATATTCATCGACAATGCATCTTTTCCTGTAGTACGTTGTTTACTCGGATCAACAATGATTATAGGCTGATTTCCATATCCTGCCATGACTTAGGACCTCCAATACTATATATGTGTAATTTATCAGTAATATGAATGAAACTAACTGTATGTAGTTCTATAAAAACATTGCGAGTCTCACATGGCTCTCCACAAGGTCTTCTTCATATTTGCAGGCATTCTTAAAGCATTTAACCCATAAAGACATATTTGTGGACTATGCTCACTTTCATAGGACTTGGCCTTTTTGATGAGAACGATATCTCCCTGAAAGGACTTGAAGCTATAAAAAATGCTGATATGGTATTTGCAGAATTCTATACATCCCGTTTGATGGGTAGCACTATAGAAAAACTTGAAAAACTTTACAATAAGGTAGTTCGTGTACTTTCCCGGGAAGATGTGGAAGTATCTCCTGACTGGCTTGCCGAGGCAAAGGACAAGAATGTTGTCTTCCTCACAGGCGGAGATACAATGGTTTCCACAACTCATGTGGACCTGCGACTTCGCGCAAAAGATATGGGGATCCAAACGAAGCTCATACATGGGGCATCAATTTCTTCCGCTATCTGCGGACTTTCCGGACTGCAGAATTACCGTTTCGGAAAAGCATCCACAATACCCCATCCATACACTAGTAGCCGCGGTAACACCATCATATCTGAAACTCCATATAATACTATTAAACTCAACAGGGAACACAACATGCACACTCTTGTCTTCCTGGATATAGACAAGGAAAAAGGTTACATGACCGTAAATCAGGCACTCCGTTTGCTCCTTGAAGTTGAGAAAAGGCGGGGGGAGGGTATTATGGAAAATGCCATAGTTGTTGGGGTTGCAAGGGCAGGTTCATATGAGCCGGTTGTAAAAGCAGGATATGTTCATATTTTGCAGGAAGAGGATTTCGGTGAACCGTTGCATATACTGGTAGTTCCTGCATCATTGCATTTCATAGAAGCTGAGGCTCTTGTCAAACTTGCGGGTGCACCACAGCAAATACTGGACGGACTTGATGAATGAGGGAAGATATAATAACACATAATAAACATAAAAGCAAAGACCATGTATTTGAGGGATGAAAAATGGTAAGAGGTTCAGTAGGCGTAATTTTTGGAGAAACCGGAACCTTCGAGTTTAAAGTAATGGTTCTTGACAGTTCGAAAGTGTATAGAGGAGCTTATATCAAAGTATGGCACGATGCTTCATCAGATGAGAAAGACCACACATGGGTGCTTGGCCAGGTAATGGCTATCAAGAGATCAAGTGACTCATTTTCCATTGAAGAGGCAATGAAAGGGCAGCGTGTAGATAAAAGTGATGACAAGATCGTTGCTGAGGTCATGATAATCGGTTCAAGGGATGATGCCGGTATGCTCAGGGCACCAGTAATACCATTCAGTCCGGGCAGCCCTATATTTGCAGCTGATGAGGGGCTGATAAGGACGGTACTGGGGCTTACAGGTAATGAAATGAATATCGGTATGCTTGAGGGGACAAATATAAAGGTTCAGCTAAGTGTCAACAGTCTTGTGCAGAAGCACTGCAGCATACTGGCAAAGACGGGCAGCGGAAAATCCTATACTGCTTCGGTGTTGCTTGAAGAATTGCTTGACCAGAATATTCCGCTTCTTATTATTGACCCGCATAGTGAATACTCCTCTTTGAAAGTACCCGGCGAAGGGGATTCAGAGGACTTTTCACGCTTTGGTGTGACTCCTAAAGGATATGGTTCCGGCATCAAAGTGTACACACCTGCAAACAAATCAATAAATCCGGATGCAGATGAACTTTTCAGGTTAAACGGCATGAATCTGACAGTCAAGGACCTGACATCCATTTTTCCTGATAATTTCTCAAGCACGCACACAGGAATATTGTACGAGGCTATACAGAAAGTTCGTGCTGAAATGGAAACATACACCATTGAGGACATAATATTTGAAGTTGGTAACGATAAAAGCAAAGCCAAGTGGAATGTAATAAATGTCCTTGAACAGATAAGGGACACTGGTATACTCTCACCAAATCCCACATCAATAGAAGAACTTTTCCAGAAGGGTAAAGCATCTGTTATTGATTTTAAAGGAGTGGCGCCTGACCTGCAGAGCATGATAGTAGCAAGTTTGTGTACCAGCCTTTTTGAGGCGCGCAAGCTGAATCGTATCCCTCCGGGGATGCTGGTTGTTGAAGAAGCCCACAACTATGCACCTGAAAAAGGGTTCAGTAAAACCACAAGTACTGATATTCTCAGGACCATAGCATCAGAGGGTCGAAAATTTGGTCTTGGTATGATGGTTATTTCCCAGAGACCTGCAAGGATAGACAAGAACGTACTGTCACAGTGCGGTACCCAGGTCATCATGAAAGTCACAAACCCTAATGATCTGAAGGCTATAAGCAAGGGTCTGGAAGGAGTGACTTCCTATGTGGAAGAAGAGCTAATGCGCCTGCCACCGGGTGTTGCCATGCTGGTGAGCAATGAGATAGAACGTCCTGTCCTTGTAGATATCAGGATCAGGAAATCAAAACACGGCGGTGAGTCTGTAAATGTGCTCAAGGCAGCAAGGACAATGACAGTCCAGTCCCCTCCTGAAATGCTGGTTGAGAAGCATGAGGCTTCGGCGCCGATACCCGTTCGAAGGCCAATACCGCCAGTTCACTCATCAACAAGAGCCTCTGAGTCCGATATGATCGCAAATATGCCAGTTGTGGATATACCAGGATCCGGTAATCTTGCCCCTCCTCCAAAGAGACAGCCTACAAGGTCATCTAAGACCGAAGCTGAAAATGACGGTGGTGGCAAATTATTCAAGAAGTTATTCGGGGCGAACAGATAATTAACTATGAGTGCACTTGAGGCAAGTATGGCTGCTGACCTGAATGAAAAAGTTAAAAGATATGAGAGACTATTAAGGGAAGCGCTCGAAAAGGCAAAATTTGGCCCTATACCTCAATCGCATATGTATGCAGTTGCCAGTGATTATCATAATATGGCAAGTTCGTATTATAATGACGGTCTTCACTTTGTAAAGAGTGATGATCTTATCAATGCACTTGTCTGTTTCAGTTACGGGCACGCGTGGCTTGATGCAGGGGCAAGGCTTGGCCTGTTCGATGTTGATGACGATGTGTTATTTACGATATGAAGATCGATTTATTTGAAGATTGAAGAAGAAATGAAGTACAAACCGGAGAGATCGAATGCCAAATTATCATGTTACAATTGAAGCCGCCTGGTTGGTAAGGGATGTAAAATCAGCAGATGACGCAATAGGTGTTGCAATTTCAGAAGCAGGAAAACGCCTCAATCCGAAACTTGATTATGTTGAGGTAGATGTGGGGACGACATTCTGCCCCGCATGCGAAGAACCTTTCAGCAGCGTTTTCCTTGCTGCAAATACTGCAATCGTCGGACTTGTCCTTGAGATGAAGGTCTTTGACGCAGAGAGCCAGGAACATGCAGCCAGGATTGCAAAATCCGTAATTGGAAAGGCACTGAGGGATGTTCCTCTTGATGTTGTGGACGTTGAGGAATTCGAGTAAAGGGCGTATCGGATATGGACAGGACGATCACTGTTGTAGGACATGCTGCCATAGACCTGCTTTTCGATGTTGAGAATATTGCGGTTCACAATGAATCGCACCCCATAATCAACTATGACCAGTATTATGGAGGTGGAGCTGCCAATATTGCCATTGCCATTGCTATTCTTGGCGGCAAGGCACAGCTTATATCTGCAGTTGGTGGGGATTTTGCATCATCTGGCTATGAAGCAGAACTTGAAAAATACAGCGTTGACCTTTCCCTCCTGTACAGATTCCATGAAGAGAAGAGCACCAGAGCTTTTGTATTCACCGACAGGGAGCACCGTCAGAGTACCTATTTCCACTGGGGTGCATCTGTGAAGCTCAAGGAACTGGAACCCGATGAAGTTGATTTTGTACATCTTGCAACCTCGGATTCAACATATAATGCTAAGATCGCCAAAAAGGCCGGTTTTGTTTCATTTGATCCGGGGCAGGACCTTGTAACATATTCAAAGGAAAACCTTGAGTGTATCCTTGAAAATACTGATATTCTTTTCACAAACAGACATGAGATACAGCGTGTATGTGATATGACGGGAAAATCACTTGGTGATATTCTTAATATGATAGAAACCGTTGTTGTAACCTATGATGCCAGTGGCAGCAAGATCTATAACAATGGAATTGAGATTACAATACCTGTAGTTCCTGTAAAAGCTCTTGACCCTACAGGTGCGGGGGATGCTTACAGGGCAGGATTCCTGCTTGCACACACGCGCAACTTCCCGCTGGAAGTATGCGGCAAAATAGGATCTGTCGTTGCTTCGTTCGCTGTCCAGAACATTGGTTGCCAGACTGATCTTCCTACATGGGAAGTCATGAAGGCACGATATGAAGAGAACTTCGGGAACTTTCCTGAAATGAACTGATGTTTGGATTTTCCATTCTCATTTTCTTTTTATGTATTTTTGAGCTAACTACTTCTGTTGCTATTGTAAAACTATAATAACAAAGGTTTTTATATTGATATGATTATATAATATTCAATGATAGATCCGGAAACTGAAAGAAAAGATGCAGATTTGATTCACCCGGATAATAATTCAGGGACAAACAGTAAAGATCCTGCTAAACTAACTGTATTTTTTGATAATATCAGATCAGTGATCCATTACTTAAGGCATCCTCGCACGAAACTTCCTGAGTATGATCCTAAGCTACACGAACCGCTTGTAGAGTTTGAAATTCCGGAAGGCTTCCGCGAAGTTGAGCGATATTGGGTCAACGAGCCTTACTCTTTCATTTCGATTCTCGAGAAAGGAAACGTGTATCATTATTACGTTGCTGAACCGATGCTGACTCTATATGAAAAGGATATTCTTGAGAGGGTATATGATGATCTGCAGGACATCCTTAGTATTGGAGAGGTAAATTCCAGAAAAGACAAAGAAATAGTACTAATGGAACAAGCATTACTACTTTTCAATAGGTATCATGCAAGTCTGAATGTACCATCTGTCTATCGTATCCTCTACTACCTGAAGCGCAATTTCCTGGGGCATGACCGCATAAATTCACTCCTGCTTGATCCAAATATAGAAGATATTTCATGTGATGGTATAGACGTACCTGTTTTCATGTACCATAACAAGTATCGTAACATAAAAACAAATGTTTCTTTAGGTGAAGCTGAGCTTAATTCTCTTGTAATAAAACTCTGTCAGAAAAGTGGAAAACATATTTCCATCAGTGAACCTATGGTAGATGCAACCCTGCCAGACGGTTCTCGTTTACAGGCAACTCTTGGTAAAGAGGTTACTACCAGAGGGAGCTCATTTACGATCAGAAAGTTCCGGGGTGACCCTATTACTCCGATAGATCTTATTAATTTCAAAACCTGCAACATCGAAATGATGGCTTATTTCTGGCTTGCCATCGAAAATGGTGACTGTGCCATATTTGCAGGAGGTACTGCTTCTGGTAAAACATCGCTACTCAATGCCGTATCTCTCTTTATTCCTCCGCTTTCAAAGGTCGTATCCATTGAAGATACAAGGGAATTGACGCTACATCACGAGAACTGGATAGCAGGTGTCACTCGCAAATCACTGAATATTAGTAATGCAGGTGAAGTTTCTATGTACGACCTGCTGCGTTCTGCCTTAAGACAAAGGCCTGAGTACATACTTGTAGGAGAGATCCGGGGTGAAGAGGCACTGACACTTTTCCAGGCAATATCCACCGGTCACGCAACCTACTCCACCATGCATGCAGGTGATGTACAGACTGTTGTCAACAGGCTTGACAGTCCTCCTCTCAATGTACCTCATGTCATGCTTCAATCCCTGGATATACTTAGCATACAGATACAGACATTTGTGAATAACCAGAGGGTGCGCAGAACTCAGAGTCTTGTGGAATTCACAGGTATAGATACAAAAACAGGGTACATCCGCATAAATGAGCTCTACAGGTGGGATCCTTTAACAGATACTTTCATTCGTACTGGTGATTCGTATACTCTTAACAAGGTCATGATCTCAAAAGGATGGAACAGGAATAAACTTTCAGAAGAGCTTGACAGAAGAGAAAACATCCTCAAATATCTCTGCGATAATAACATAAGAGATTATGTGCGCATATCCCTTGTAGTACAGGCATATGATGCAAATCCCGAGGTTGTGCTTGATGCTATTGAAAATAGCACTCTGGAAGCATTAATCGAACAGAGTATATAGGTGCATTAAATGGATATTCTAGATTCTGCTGCACACCTGATTTTTGGACGGTATGTAAGGAAGCATATTTCCAGGTATGAAGGTCAGAGGTCCATGATACGCAAAGCAGGCATGGGGGTCCTGATCGAGCAATACATTGCTCAGGTATACTTCTTTTCTCTTCTGATGGGTATTTTAGCTGGTTTTGTCGGGGCGCTGGCAGGATATTATTTTCTGGATGGTTTAAGGCCCTTTATGCTGGGCATTGAATACGGACACACATGGATGGAATCTAATTTTCATTTGTTGGCAAGTATGGGTCTGGGTGTTATGTTTTCTGTAACAGCAGCTTATCTTACATACTATATATTTATGTCAATACCTGAAGTGCAGGCTAATGTAAGAAGCACACTCATAAACCAGTCACTTCCACACACCACTGCATATCTTTATGCAATGAGCCGTGGGGGTGGAATGAACCTCCTTGACATCATGAAGTCACTGTCTGAGAACTACCATATATATGGTGCATCCGCAGAAGAAATAGGACTTCTCGTAAAAGACATGGAATACTATGGTACTGACCTTTTAAAAGCTATTGACAACGCAGGGCAGCGAACCCCTTCTAAAAAATTCAAGGATTTTCTGGACGGACTTACCTCAATTGTCACAAGTGGAGGGGACATCAGTGCTTATCTTAAAGCAAAAAATGATCAATATCGACTGACAGCTACCAAAGAACAGAAAATATTCTTTGAGACTTTGGGAGTACTTGCAGAAGTATATATCTCTGCATTTGTTGCAGGTCCCCTTTTTCTTATTACGATACTTGTGGTTTTAGGGCTTGTGAACCCTAGCTCGGCCAGCATACTCGATTTTATAGTATATCTCGTGATCCCGATTGGAACAGTGGTTTTCCTTTTCCTTCTTAATTCCCTGACCAATGATAATCCAAAAGTACCCGAATACTACAATATGGTAGAAAAAAAACTGGATTCATTTTCACATGTACTCATAAAAGAAGGAGATTCAGGTGAGGAAGAAAAGAGGAGGAAGATCAAATACCACACCAAGTTCATTAAGATAATGGATAGAGTAATGCATCCATTCCTTCTTTTTAGAAGTAATCCATCGTACGTGTTCATTATCACTTTTCCACTGTCAATTGCTTATTTATTCCTCACGGTCCGTAACTACATAAATATTTCAAATATCATCTACTTCAGGAATTATAATGTCCTCACGCTAAGCATTATAGATGATTATCTCTTTATTAGCGTGCTTATATTGTTGATCCCTTATATTATATTTGAGGAACTGCGCAGTTATCGTGTAAAACAGATCGAATCAAACATACCTGATTTCCTGAACAACCTTGCAAGTATTAATGAGGCTGGTATTCTTCTTGTAGATGCCATTATTATGAGCATGCAGTTAAAGATCGGGGCCCTGCATTCGGAGGTAAAGCGTCTTGTGGACGATATTTCCTGGGGAACAAAGCTGGATGAGGCATTGAAGAAATTCGAAATCAGGATTCGTACTGAGATGACAAGGCGTATAATTACCCTTATAATCAAGGCTAATGAAGCAACCAGTGATATTAAAAGTGTCCTGACAATAGCCGCACATGATGCTGATATGCAGAGGCAGCTTAAGAAAGAGCGTAATGCGGAGATGTTCGTTTATGTGTTTATAATCTACATATCATTCATGGTATTTCTGTTCATAGTTTACATCCTTGGGGCTTATTTCCTGCCGGCTATACCTGCATCCACCGAAGGTGGACTTTCAGGTGTGTCTTTGATAGTTGATTTTGATCTTGAAAAGTACACATTGCTGTTTTTCCATGCAGCTATGATCCAGGGGTTCTGTTCAGGACTTGTTGCAGGGAAAATGGGAAGCGGAACCATCAAGTCAGGGCTCAAGCATTCTATAATGATGATGTCTATAGCTTACCTGTTATTCGCATTTTTCATATGAGGCAAACATGGAAAGGACAACAATGAAAATGAAAACTAAAAGACTGGTGTCATCTGACAGTGCCATCTCAAGTGTGGTTTCAGCTGTGCTTGTCCTTGGTATACTTGTATCTGTCATCACTGTTGTAAATGTGCAGTATATTCCGGAGTGGAAAACTGCTGCTGAACAATCCCATATGGATGATATTTTCTATGATATGGCAGAGATGAAAAATGAAGTTGATATACTTTCAGCCTATGCAAGAGCAGAGCATTCCACAGGTCTCTCAATAGGTATACCCATAAAAATGGGTGGTGGAAGTCTGCCTGTATTCAGTTCAGGGAAGTCGGGTGGAAGATTGGCAATAAATGAAGATACTTTTAATATGCATATTCTGGCAACAATTCCAGGCCCTGACTATAATAGTTCTTCTGTACTCTTGGATATGGGGACTGTCAATTATATGTCGGATAATAATTTTTTTGTTAACCAGAAATACGGATATGAGAATGGAGCATTGATCCTTTCTCAAAATAATTATTCACTGATGCGTCTTGCACCCCAGATGGATATGAAAAGGACTGACAACAGTACCAATATTACTATGACTATCAATGTCATAGATATCAATGGTCCCAAAAAAAGTATTAGTAGCAATTCCGTGGAAGAGCTGAATCTTAGGACCAATGGTTCTGATTCCTTGTATTGGGAGGGTATACTTTTTACCGATGTGACTATCACGGTGGAAACCTCATATCCTTTTGCATGGAGGTCTTTTTTTGAATGGATGGCATATGATGCCGGTATCGATCCTGTGGAATATGAGATTAATATAAGTCCGGACGGGAAAGCAGTTGTATTTTTCCTGGAAGGGAATACCGGGGAAGATATTAAGCTCAATGTAACAAAGACTCTTTTCGATGTAAGGCTGAATATTCTGGCCTGAACATCAGTTCAGGCGTTATATCTTTTGTAGAACCCTTTAAAGCTTAAGTTCATCAATGATGAAGTTACATTTTTAACAGGGGATTTTTGATGATCAAAGAAGCAATGCTTTATGAGAAACTTGAAGATGGAAAGGTACAATGCAATCTTTGCAGTCACAGATGCAAGATATCGCCTGGTAAAAGAGGGTTCTGTGATGTGCGGGAGAACAGGGAAGGAACTCTTTATACGTTAAATTATAACGTTGTTTCAAGTGAGGCACTGGACCCCATAGAAAAAAAACCGCTGTTTCATTTCTATCCTGGTTCCCTTGTCTACTCTCTGGGAACCATAGGTTGTAATTTCAGGTGTAAGCATTGCCAGAACTGGACGATATCACAAATAGGTATAGACCAGGCAAATGCTATTGAGATAAGCGCTGAAACGGCTGTTAAAAAGGCTGTGGCTTCAGGGGCCCGGGCTATCGCATGGACATACAATGAGCCAACCATCTGGTTTGAGTACACCTATGATTGTGCCAGGCTGGCAAAGGAAGCCGGATTGGTGACTGTGTATGTGACCAACGGCTACATTACCCGGGAAGGATTGGAGATGATAGCTCCGTACCTGGATGCTTTCAGGGTTGATATCAAGGCTTTTACAGAGGATTTCTACCGGAAAATTGCAAGTGCAAAACTTGCTCCTGTTCTTGAGTCTGCAAAACTTGCAAGGGAGCTGGGAATGCATGTGGAGGTCGTGAACCTTGTTATACCAACACTTAACGATGCGCCTGATGAGATTCGGGAAATGTCAAAATGGATACATGACAATCTAGGTGCTGATACTCCTGTTCATTTTACTCGTTTCCACCCGTATTATAAACTGCAGGATATCCCCTCTACTTCTCTGAAGAGTCTGGAAAGGGCTTATGAAATTGCAAAAGAGGAAGGTCTGAGTTATGTATATCTGGGAAATGTCCCCGGAACTGAATATGAAAATACGTTCTGCCCTAAATGTGGGGAGTTGCTTATACAGAGGGGAATGTTCAGCATAGAGCTGAACCGGCTCACTGATGGGCGAACGTGCCCGCACTGTGGCAGGAGTATTAGTGTTTTGTCCGATTAGTAAGAATGGATTCAAGTGGAGGCAATATGTACTATTTTGTATAAAATATTGGGTGTGTAACGAATTAAGGTTACTCTATATGAATGTTATAAACTTCACAACCCCCTTGTTTCTACTGGAACGTATATGTCCAACAATATGTAATTATTATCATTATGATGTAGGGGCATATTTTTGGCGATAACGAGGGCTAAACAGTACGTGCAATCAAAAGGTTTAAAAGCAATAAGTGCATTAGAGGGATTCGCGCGTGAGCGCCATGCTGAGAGCCGCAATAACTCAGTTGGTAGAGTGTCTGGCTGTTAACCAGAATGTCACAGGTTCGAGCCCTGTTTGCGGCGCTTCAATCCTTTCTCGTGTTGGGCCTGTAGCTTAGCCAGGTTAGAGCGCTCGGCTCATAACCGAGCGATCACCGGTTCGAATCCGGTTAGGCCCATTTAAAAACTTTATACAATTTTCTTCTAAACTCGATTTCTAAGCTTTACTTTCATCCTACCTACATTACTAATATACGTAAGTATTTGCAGCTCTATCATACAACTATACTCTATAATAAAAATTTCAAAAGAATAGATTCCCTATAAGGGGAAGGAATCTGCCATACTGAAGCAGAAAACCGCTCTTTTAACAGGTGGCCTTCAGCTACACGGGTCTTTTTACCCTTTCAGGCAAGGATTCAAACTCAAATTTTGCTTTGTTCTTTTTCATTATGCTCACAAGATGCAACATCACAGGCACTTCTACAAGTACTCCTACCACAGTTGCCAGCGTGGCACCTGATCCTGCTCCGAACAAGATCAGGGCTACGGCCACTGCCAGCTCGAAGAAGTTGCTGGCACCGATGAACGTAGAAGGTGCAGCTTCCTGATATGGTATCTTCAGTTTTCGTGCTCCGAAATAGGCGATATAGAATATCAGGTATGTCTGAATTATCAACGGTATAGCTATCAAAACTATGTGCAGCGGATAGTTGACTATTTTATCTCCCTGGAATATGAATATAAGGACCAGGGTGATAAGAAGGCCAGCCGGAGTAACCCATTCTATTTTCCGGATAAGGTTGTTCTCCAGCCAGGAAACGCCTTTTCTTTTTATTACAGTGTGTCTTGTGATGGCCGCAAGTGAAAGGGGGATTGCTACATAGAACAATACCGAGAAGAATATGGTCATTATAGGCACCGGGAAACTTGTTGTCACTCCTACAAGAAGTGCTCCAAGCGGTGCGAACAGTACGAGTATTATAAGGTCATTTACAGAGACCTGTACCAGTGCGTAATTGATATTACTTCTTGCCAGGTAGGTCCATACAAGAACCATTGCTGTACATGGGGCAAGCCCAAGTAATATCATGCCTGCAATGTATTCTTCCTGCAAGACTGGTGGTATGAAATCGGCAAAAATGATTCTCATGAATAGCCATGCAATAAATGTCATTGTAAAAGGCTTGATACCCCAGTTAACAATAACAGTAAGTGTAAGAGGTTTTGAGTTTTTCTTGACATTCAGGACCTCTTCAAAGTTGATCTTGAGCATTATAGGGTACATCATTATAAGCAGGACCACTGCTATAGGGATGGAAACATTTGCAACCTCTATGCCACCAAGATATTGTGCAAATGAGGGGGAAAGGTACCCTATTGCAGTACCCAGTACAATACATATGGCAACCCATATGGACAGATACTTACTGAAAAAATCCAATTCTCTTTCTTCTTCCATTTTTGTCACCTTTCACGTTTCATCTGTCTTTAACAGGGATCAGAAGCAATGGTTTCTTTGTTCTTCTAAGCAGGTTATCCGCAGTACTCCCAAGCAATATATCCTTAAAAGATCCCATCCCATGCGTTGTTATCACTATGAGGGTGATATCCATCTCTTCTGCAAGCCTGTCTATCGATTCTGAAGCTTCCCCTTCGCTTACCACATAGTTGATCTTGATCTGGTCCTCCAGTTCTTTTCCCATCTCAGAGAGGAGCCTCATACTTTCATTTTCCTTATTTTCGAGTTCTTTTTCGTTCTTTGCGCCCTCAATCACATGTACAAATACGATCTCTCCAATGATGTCCTTAAAATCTTGGATCTCATCCAGTATTATTTTAGAGTTCTCAGAGAAGTCAACAGGGAGCATTACCTTTGAAAATCTGGCCGAACATGCTTTCCTGCTTATCTTTTCCTCATTTTCAGTGATGATGTTGTACTTTTCAATGAGAATGATCTTTCCTGATCTGCGGGATATGTATTCAGTTGTCCTTCCTGTGCGGCGGCTTTTGATAAGTCCCGAAGTAGTTGCTCCCATGACAATGCAGTCGACATTTTCCTCATCCGCAATTCTGGAAATGGTCTTTTTAACATCCCCTTCCACAACAAGCGTGCTGGCATCAACTCCCATTTCGTCCATCAGTTGCCTGTAGTCCTCGATCCTTTTCTTTGCATTTTCTTCAAACATCGGTGCGAGTCCCTGGGCCTGAAAGATGTCTACAACGTGTAACAGGATCACTTTTTCCAGGCCGACACTTTTAAGCTCACTGACACAGGAAAGAAGTTCCTCGCTTTCAATAGTGAAATCTGTAGGTACAAGTATGGTCTTTATCATGTTTCCCTCTACTATGTTGTTCAAACAGGACACAAACATCTATCAATATGTTTTATTCAGCCTTCTTTGAATATAAGGTCAAATGCTCCATATCAAAACTTGTTGATATGAATACTTATATATGGTTTGATTTTCTTTTTTAAATCCATGAAATGCTGTCCGGCTGATAAGGAGCTGAAAGAGGAATGGGAGCAGGATCTTGAACATGAGTTCGCTCTGGATGAAGATGAAATTGACCATATGTGCAATGTTTTCAAGGTACTGGGCAATCCCATCAGGTTAAGGATAGCGTACCACCTTTTGAAACAGGATTATTGTGTGGAGGCACTGGTCCACGCGTTAAAGGAAAAACAGAACCTCGTATCCCATCATCTCTCTGTCATGAAGAAAAATGGCGTGGTAGAGTCTTTTAAAAGTTCAAGATATACGTATTACCGGCTGAACACTGAGATTTTTCACATTCTTATCAGGAAGATATAGTCTCTGTCTTTTCTCCACTCTCAGTTCTGGTCATAATATCAACAGACCTCATCTTCGCATACCCATTCTTTTCTGACCCACAACAGTGTATGGGCTATGATACCAAGTACTGGCAGCTTATTCGCGGATTTGAAAGTACGTTGACAATTATTTTCTATATCCCAAAATTCTCTGTGAAACATTTGCCACAGATAGCATCGTTCTGCAAGCCCAGTTTTTCATATTCAGAAGCAAGTGTCGCGACCGCAACCGGTGAATCAGGATCCCCTATAATATAATCACCATTAGTTACTGGCCAGTTGTTAGTATCGATGGAGCTATTTACCGAGTCTGTTGCGGTCATGCACATACACCCATATTAGATTGGTTTTCATTCATTTCGGTTTCAATTATCTAAAGTACTCTCCACTTTGTTCATCATCTCATTTACCTCACTCTCTTCCAGGTCCAGGCTTCCACCCTTTTTCATACCAAGCTCGGTTATGACTATGCTCTTATCTACGGTGAAACCTGCGCGTTCCAGTGATTTCTTCGCACAGATCAGGGGACAACCATCGATAGCAACAATCTCATCGGTTCCCTCAGTGCTCTTAAGGATACCAGAGACAGCGCCTCCGATCCCGACGGTACACATGATCTTTCCTTTTCCCTGTTTAGTAAGCTCAACTGCCACCTTGTTTGCCATCTGTCCCACATTGGAGCCACCGGCACATGCATATAATCCAATGATTGCTGCTTCACATGCACATTTTACTTCTTCTGCCATTTTCAGTTCTTCTGCCATGTATATCCCCCTAATTTTGAGACTTATGATAACCATTCCTTTACTTTCTCGATCGTTGGGATCTTCCCTGCGATCTTTACATCACCATCGATAACAACTGCTGGTGTGATCATTACTCCATAATCCAATGCAGCATTTATATCCTCGACTTTTACCACTTCTGCATCGATACCAAGTTCAGCAACTGCCTGCTCAACTATTTCTTTTGTCTTCTTGCACTTTGCACAACCTGTTCCAAGAATTTCAATTTTCATTTTATCACCTTTATTTCAAAACGCATTTTATGAATGCTAAGTAGTTAATGTCATTTTCCTCTTTTCAGTATAGAGATCAGTTCGTTCGAATTAGGCATGTTCTTTCTTATCTTTTCAAAGACCATCTCCATATCATACTCAACCCTGATTAGCTCAATCTGTAATGTTGCCGTATCAAAAACAGCACAGCTTGCATGGACGTCACCATCTCTGGGCTGACCCACAGAACCCGGATTCACAAGAGTTACTCCTTCCACTTTGTGAACAAAGGGAAGATGGGAATGACCTATGAATATGAACTCAGCATCAACACCTTTTATGTACTCCATTATTGTTTCTTCCGGTGTATCCGGTTTGATGTAATCATAGAAGGACAGGGGACTGCCATGTGTGAAGTAGAGTTTCTTCCCGTTCTCTGTCCTTTCAATATTCATGGGAAGTTTTCGAAGGAAGTCTATCTGTATATCATTTAAGATGTTCACAGTGTAATCCCGGGTTGCCAGAGAGAGATGTTTGTACTCATAACCACAACCACATTCCATTCCAAAAGCTACTGCATTATCATGATTTCCCCTAAGGGTTGGTATGTCCTGCTCCCTGAGCAGATCGATACATTCGCCGGGTGACGGCCCATAGTCCACAAGATCTCCGAGGCAGATGACATCATCATGGGGTACAGTCATAACAGCGTCGAGTGCCTCCTTGTTTCCGTGTATATCTGAAATTATCAATAACTTCATGTATTACACCTTTTTTAGCTTACAGTATATAGTAGTCGAATGTGAATCCAGAGATCATTGCCATTATGACTACCAGCACAATATACGAAAGTCCTTTTTGAATGCCCATAACCCTGCTGATCACTATCATGCTGGGAAGACTCAATGCTGGGCCGGCGAGTAGCATAGAGAGAGCGGGGCCTTTAGCCATTCCAAGGATAGTAAGAGCACTGATTATAGGGACTTCTGTGAGCGTGGAGAAATACATTAGTGCAGCAGCTATAGAAGCAATAAAGTACGACATGAAATTGCCACCACCAACGTATTTTACCACGATCTCGGAAGGAAGCAGCTCTACAATGATACCTGCGAAGAAAACGCCTATGAGCAACAGAGGAGCTATCATTTTAACAAGGAACCATGTTTCCTGCATCCAGCTTGCCCTTTCTTCTTTGGTGTACCACTTAAAGGACAGGTATACAGTAGCAGCTATGAGAGGGATCTCCACTAGAGCCAGATAGGTCCATGATTGTATGATCTCAGGGATGACAAGTATTGCCAGTAGCAGCAGGAAAATATGGGCCGTATGGGAGTGCTCCTCGCCGTTGAACGTCTTGATCCCTTTATGCTCACCTGTCCTTCTTTCATATAGCACTGCCATTATCAGTCCGATAACTATCGATAGCACAATCGCTGCTATTGCCCTGGCGACCCCAATATCATATCCCAGGATCTTTGCTGTATAGACAATAGCCAGGATATTGATGGCTGGTGCAGAGAACAGGAATGTGGTGGCTGGTCCTATTCCAGCCCCCCTTTTGTAGATTCCTGCGAACAATGGAAGCACTGTGCAACTGCATACCGCAAGCAGGCAACCAGAAACCGCTGCTACGGAGTAAGAAATGTACTTTGGTGCATCAGCACCGAAGTATTTGAGTACGGATTCCTTTGAGAAGAGTGATGCGATAGCACCAGCCAGGAAAAAGGCCGGAACCAGGCATAGCAATACATGCAACGCCAGATATTCCTGGACAGATTGCAATCCGACATTTATTAGATGGAACAGATAATCTTGAGTCATGTGTTTCAAATATATTTGAAGCATTCTATTTAAGACTTTGTATTTCAAAAATAATTGAAATGCTTATATATAGGAACTGACATTGAATTTATGTAACCCTCAAAATCAAAAAATTGAGAATCAGTATGACAGATGTAACTATAAATTCGAATATATGCGGCTTTGTACATCATGTACATGGTAAACGAGATGGGAAAAATATCATTATTGATATTGAAACTGATTGTGAGAAGATAAAAAAGATGTCTCATATGGAAATACCCATGGATCAGACGCTTGACATCAAGGACAATTATGTCATATCTAAAGCACAGGAAATGAAATGTTCATCCAATTGTCTTGTGCCATGTGGGGTCTTACACGTATGCAGGATGGAAATAGGTATGTTATCAGAGTCCCTGGCGAAGAAATATGGGAACATTAGTATAGATTTTAAATAGCTTAATGTTTTTGGCGCAGTAAAGACAAAACGAGGTTTGATCTAAGGAGAAATATGAAAATCCCGGAACAGATATCAAAGGAAATAGAGATAATCGGCGGGATAGATATAATCATTTAAAGACTGCCGGATGAAAATAAGGTGGTCAGGCAAAGCAGGATATATGATGCACTCTCATCTCCACTCAGATTAAAGATATTGAATATCCTATCCATACAACCTCTTTGTGCATGTGTCATACAGAAAATAACTAAAACTTCTCCCTCAAAGCTTTCTTATCACCTTTCAGTACTGGCTGATAACAATCTGATCAAAGGGAGCAGGGAAGCTTCATGGATAACATACAGTCTTACGGAACTGGGGAAGGAGTATGTACTCCACTAATAATGATGATGCATAAGGACAGTATACTGAACTTATTCTTTTCACATGTCCCAAAGTTCGTTAATGGTAGGGTTTCTATAAAGTCGTAATCTGTATAAAAAACTTTAATCAAGCGGTTCATACTTGAAACCAAATCCAAGGTCCTTCAATGCAAGCAATGCCATGAACATCACACAGAAGATGAAGAACACCGACACAAAACATGCGAAGTTGTAATAGAAGAAGTTCACGCCGGAGAGCTTGACATTCATGAAGACAAATATGCTTAACGGTTCGTTGTACACCGGGTACAGGTAAGTAAGACCTCCATCAGCTATGTCATCCAGAAGCAGATGTGACAAGAAGGCCGCTTCTGCGAAGATTCCCAGGGAAGATGCTTTTGAGATATTCCTGTATATTAGATAGCCAAGTGCTAAGGTCAGTATGAATGCCACCAGGCCAAAAAATAAGGAATGTGTGGGAACTGTGCCTATCATTGTGTGATGCAGGTTACCGTAAAGTATATAGTTCCATACTGCCGGCACGTCTGGAAATACCGAACCCACACTGCCGACAACAAACAAAAGGCTCAGGTGTTTTACATCCTTGAACCGTATTTCCCTGCGAAAACCACTTCCTGCAATGGCAAAGATTCCAACAAGGGATATGCAGAACATAAAGAAGGCAAGATGGAACGCGGGGTAAGGCATGCACTAATATACTAATCAAAATTATATAAATATGGTGTTCCTTTGGTCAACTACAAGAAAAATTAATAGATCAAGTTATGTTTTCCTCTTAGAAATGCTGGCATTATTGCAATAGGCCCAAACGAACATATCTATTGGAATGCAGGTCAAACTATTTCTATTATGAACAATATGATTTCCTGAACAATATCACAGAAGTTATACAAATATACATATAATATACAGTTCATTGAAGATACATTAATCAGTGTACACTAATCTATAGGGACAGACACACAATTAACTGTGTAACGGCATCCCTTACAGAACTATAAATTATCTACTTGATGGCAGGGAATATGAAAAGGAAAATCGAAGAGAACATCAAACTTAAAAAGCTTGTAATATCTTCAGAAGAACTCTTTCAAAATTCATTCCATGAAATAAGTTATCAAAGAATTACAGATGGGATCCTGGATATATCAGAAGCAAAATATGCAGCTTTCATCCGGTTTGAAGAAAAAACAAACTCTTTTTTTACAATGGCAATTGCAGGAGCTAATAACCACTTAAAGAAAGCCAGTGCAATACTTGGATTTGAACTTACTGGCAAAGAATGGGAATCAAACCCGATCCTTATAAAAAGAATCAGCAACAATATTACCCGTTTCCCTTCTATACATGATCTGATCAGGGGTGTATTCCCGGAAAAGTCTATAATTCTTCTTGAGAGAACATTCAATGCAGGAGAAACAATTATTGCCAATATATTCAGGGGCAATGTTAATCTGGGTTACTTTGTACTGATTATGCCTTTTGGAGAATATCTTGCAGACGAAGAGCTAATAGAGATCTACACCCGGCAGGTAGGTCTTTTGCTGGAACGCAAAAAAGCAGAAGAAGAGCTGCAATTCCAGTTCCGGTTCCAGAAGATGGTGTCTGGGATATCAGCTGGCTTTGTAAATCTGGTCAACAAGGAACTTGAACCAGTTGTAGACGAGGCACTGAAAACATGCGGCGAATTGTTTGGTGTAGACAGGGCTTACATATTCCTTTTTTCAGAAAATGAGGGGAAAATGGGCATTACCAATGAGTGGTGTGCTAAGGGAATAGAACCCCTCAAAAACAGGAATTATGATTTTAGCCGAAGTAAATTTCCCTGGTTTGAAAAATGTATCAAAAGAACCGGTCACATACATGTACCAGATGCAGAAAAGCTTCCACAGGATGCCGATGCTGAAAGAAAAGAACTGGGGTTGCAGTCTGTAAAGTCACTTTTGAGCATAGCAATGACAAAGGACGGGAAATTCATCGGCTTAATGGGATTTGACACACTTGAGAAAAAAAACGTATGGACTGAAGAACAGATATCACTCTTAAAAGTGGCAGCTGGAATAATTACCGATGCTTTTGAAAGGGAGCATGAGGATGAAAAACGGCGTAAAAGAGAGATCCAGTTAAGCAACGCACAAAAAATAGGTCACATGGGCAGCTGGGAATTTGACCTCAATAAAGGTACTGTACATGCCTCAGAAGAAGCTCTTAAAATATACGGAGTCGCAGACACATATAACAGCATTGCAGAAATACAGAAATGTCCACTGCCACAATACCGGAGCATGCTTGCCAATGCACTTAAATGCCTTGTAACAGGAAAAATGCCATATGATGTCCAATTCAAAATATTGAGGGCTATTGATGGCGAGATCCGGGACATCCATTCTGTTGCAGAATACAATGCACAGAGGAACACGGTCGTTGGTACGATACATGACATCACAGATCAAAAGTTTGCACAGGAAGCCTTGCTGGAAAGCGAGAGAAAGTATCGTACTCTTTATGAAGCGACACTTAGCCCTATACTTATTGTGGATGGTCATGGCAATTATGTAGACGCTAACAATGCAGCTCTTGATTTTTTGGAAACCGATATAATATCCCTGAGGGGAAAAAAGGCAGGTGATTATGACCCGCCAAGATTCAATGGAAGCCAGATGAAAGAACATATTCCTTTCCTTCAGTCACGGATGCTTGAAACATTCTATGATGTAAATGGCAAAGAAAAAGTATTGCTGCTGAATGTAGTTCCTATCGAAACAAAAGAAGGTATGAGGTTGTTTGGGATAGGGCAGGATATGACTGAGCGCAAAAAGGCTGAAGAAAAACTCGCTGAAGAGGCTGTATGGAGACGGCTGCTTATTGAGCAATCCAGGGATGGGGGCGTGATTCTTGATCTAAATGGCAAGGTCTACGAAGCAAACGAGAAATTTGCAAAAATGTTGGGTTACTCTCCCGAAGAAATAATGAAGCTGCATATATGGGAGTGGGACAAGCAATGGACACGTAGTGAACTCTTACACATGCTGCATAATGTCCATACTACTGAGGAGTATTTCTTAACACGCCATATTCGTAAGGATGGTACATTCATAGACGTGGAGATCAGCTCCAATGAGGTGATACGTGGCGGCCAGAGATTGGTCTTCTGTGCATGCCGGGATGTTTCTGAGCGTGTACGTGACCAGAAAGCCCTGCGTAAAAGTGAGAAGAACTATAGGGAAATATTCAATTCGACCAACGAAGCCATTTTCATTCATGATATTACTACTAGGAAGATACTTGATGTCAATGATGCCATGCTCAGGATGTATGGCTATACTACAAAGGAAAGGGTGTTGTCGGGTAGCATCTGTGATATGTGTACTAATGTTTTTCCCTACACTGAAAAAGAGGCCATAGAACACACAAAAAGGACCATTGAGCAAGGACCTCATGTGTTTGAATGGCTGGCAAAAAAAGAGAACGGTGAGTCTTTCTGGGTAGAGGTCTCACAGAAGAAAACAGAGATATCCGGTGAGGAGCGGGTGCTTGCAGTAGTCCGTGATATCAATGAACGCAAGATAGTCCAGGAACAGTTACAGAACAGGACAGAACTACTTGATATGGCACTAAAAGCAACATGTGCCGGAATATGGGACCTTGACCTGATAACTGGCGATATTACTTTGCAGGGACTTGATAGCTGGGAAAAGATCACCGGATACACTACAAGCGACTTTACTCATTATAACCTTGATGTGTGGGCCAAAATGATACATCCTGATGATGCAGGGCTGGTCACCCGGAAATTGCAGGACACGATCGAAGGGAAAAACCAGCTTTTTATGGCAGAATACAGGATGTGGCACAAAGAAAAGCGGTGGATGTGGGTTCGTGCTCATGGAAGAATAGCCATGTATGATCCTACAGGAAAGCCTTTGCACATGTACGGAACACATATCAGCATCAATGAGAACAAAGAAGCCGAAGAAAAAGCAAACGCTGCCAACAAGGCCAAATCGGAATTCCTTGCAAATATGAGCCACGAAATGCGCACTCCTCTGAATGGAATTATTGGTTTTTCTGATCTGCTTTTGAAATCAGAGCTAAGCGATCAGCAGTTTCGTTACATGAAAACAGTATCGACGTCTGCCAGTTTATTACTTGATCTTATCAATGATGTACTTGACATATCAAAAATAGAGGCTGGCAAACTGGAACTTGATACTGAAAGAATTGATCTGGTAGAATTGTGCGAACAAATTACGGATATGTTGAAATACAGAGTTCATGAGAAAGGCCTTGAACTGTTGATGAACATGTCCCCTGACTTGCCACGTTATATTGTCGCTGACAGGTTAAGATTGAGACAGGTACTGGTAAATCTGTTGGGTAATGCAATAAAGTTCACCTCAGCCGGAGAGATCGAGCTTAAAGTCGAAGCTTCCTCAACTGCCGGAAAGTTACAGGAAATGGAATTCACATTTTCAGTAAGGGATACGGGAATAGGAATCGCAGGGGAGAATATATCCCGGATATTTGATTCATTCTCACAGGCAGACGGTACTATAACCCGTAAATACGGTGGGACCGGACTTGGTCTGAGCATCTCCAATAAATTGCTGGAGAAAATGGGATCAAAACTCGAGCTTGAAAGTGAAGAGGGAAAGGGAAGCAGATTCTATTTTACAGTACCCTTTTCCACAGAGCAAAGTGAACAGATAGACAGTTGTTGTATCAATGATCTGCAAACCATTCGTAAAGTCCTTATTGTAGATGATAACAGCAACAATCTCTCCATCTTGCAAAACATGCTGCAAAGATTTGATATTAAAGCTGATATTGCATCAAGTGGTACAAAAGCACTGGATATGCTGAACAATGACACCGAATACGACCTTATCATTGCTGATATTTATATGCCTGTAATGGGAGGATATGAACTGGTCCGTAACATGCGCAGGGAAAGCAAACTGCCTACGGGAGTTCCTGCTATCCTGATGCGCGATTCAACCGATATCTCCTCAAAGCATGATGAAAACAGTGAACTGGGTATCTGTGCCAGCATTATCAAACCTGTCAGGAAGGCAGAACTCTTTGATGCAATATGTCAATCCAATTCTTCCAGAAAAATGGACATGAATAATGAACTAAATGAAAAAGTGATTTTACCTATTCCACATCTGGGGAGCAACAACCGTAATTATAGTATCCTCATTGCTGAAGACAATGAAACAAACATGATCCTCGCATCGATAATTATTTCCAGCCTGTTACCCGGGGCAAAGATACTGCAGGCAAAAGACGGAAAAGAAGCTGTCCGGATGTACAGGGAGAATAAACCTGACATAATATTCATGGACATACAGATGCCTGAATTTAGCGGGTATGATGCAACTGCTTTGATAAGAAGCACCGGGAGTGGAAACGATAAACGTACACCCATAATTGCTCTGACAGCCGGTATTTTCAAAGGAGAAAAAGAACGATGCATTGAGGCAGGAATGGATGATTATGTTACAAAACCAATAGTATCAGATACAATTAATCATATTTTAAATAAATGGTTGCTTGAACAGGAAAATCCGGAGCCAGTGAAACGGAGTCATGAAAACGGACCTCCTGTTCATTTTGATGGGGATTCATTAATGGGAAGTGTGAATGGCAATAAAGAACTGTATGATAATCTTATCTTTATGGCAATATCATCCCTTGCCCGTAATTTTGAAGATATTACAGATTCATTTTCCCAAAATGATATGGAAAAGGTAAGAAGCAGTGCACACTGCATCAAAGGTACTTCTCTTAATATTGGTTTTTCCATCATGGCAGATCTGACAGGCGAGCTGGAAAAAGCTGTAGAACTAGAAAATGAAAAAATTCCGGAGCTGCTGGAAAAGATGAAAGCTGAGCTGGCTATTTTGGAAAGTAATTTCAAATAAACGGATGGAACAAGTGTGCAAACCACTTATACTTATCTTTAAAAATGAAAGGTGTATTTAGGCTGAGTGGGATAGCATCATGCTTTTCTTGATACGTTGCTGGAACAATCCAAAAGATCAGACATGAATTAATAGAGGACTGTTCTTCAATCCATTAATTATTGTAAGCATCATATATCTGCCATATCCATACAATAAATCCCAATAAGTACCCTATTAGAATGAACTGCAAAAACCAACAAATGACCAGGACAGTCCATATACCTATTGCCTTGAATATATCGCCTTTTATTACCTGTCCAAGTCCTGGTATGAAAAAAGAAAGCAGTGCCGGAATTCCATATGTTCTATTGTTACTCATGCTTATTACCTTTGTTGAAATTGATAATTGTAGAATAAATGATTCCAGTTGTATAATAGTGCTTCCATGTATACTTTATTTCTGCCGGCATAAATATTCTTACAGATGCTGAATTAAATAGTAAAACTTTTAATCCATGCATACATTAAGCAGGTATAGCGACGGTATATATGCTTATAAGTAAAGATTCTATTTGTTTTTTCGATTTGCAGTTGATCTTGTTTTCGATGTATCTTATTTATATACAATCTGTAAATATATATCTTATTAGTGCCAATATGGTTGACATAAAAGCAGGGAATTAGTGTGAACAATAGACCATTTTTTTCTTACAACTTCTTTTTTACCGGAGGTTTACCTCACAATGCATAAGATTTGTACTGATATCATAATTGAAGCTCCGATCAACGAGGTCTGGGACCTCCTGACAGATTTTGACAGATTTGAAATATGGAATCCTTTTATTACAAGCATAAAAGGAAAACTTGAACCCGGTTCAAAGCTTGATGTTCACATGCAGCCCACCGGAATGAAAGGCACGAACTTAAATCCTGTTATCACAAAAGTTGAGCCTGTAAATGAATACAGGTGGACAGGTCATTTATGGTTCAAAGGGATCTTTGACGGGGAACACGTTTTCAGGCTCGAGGAGCTGGAAAACAACAGGACAAGGCTCATACAGTGTGAAAGGTTCAGAGGTATTCTTGCACCGCTGATACTATACTTCATTGGCGAGAAGACCAGAGAAGGTTTTGAAAATATGAATGCAAGCCTGAAAAAAGAATGTGAAAAAATAAATGGGCAAGTGTTTACACAGAATGTGCCCTTGGCCTGATAACTCTGTTGTCTGAATATTGTTCCATGCAGTGTGCTATCCACCCAGAGACCCTTCCCATTGCGAATATGGAAGTTGCAAGCTCGGCTGGGATCTCCAGATACTTGTATACAACAGCAGAGTAGAAATCAACATTAGGATAGATCGGTTTTCCTCTCAGTTCTATGAATTCGTGGTAAAGGATATGTTCAATTTCCTCAGCCATATCAAACCAGCTGCAGTCTGCTTTCTCTATGGCCAGTCTCCTGGCAACATCTTTGTATATCATTGCCCTTGGATCATAGGTCTTATAAACACGATGACCGAATCCCATTATCTTCTCTTTCCTCTCAAGTTTTTGAACAATATAATCCCGGGCGTTCTCCTGACTGCCAACCTCGTCCAGCATGTCCATTACGCCCTTTCTGGCACCGCCATGCAAAGGTCCCTTAAGGGTACAAAGACCACATATGATGGCAGAGTACATGTCTGAAAGGGTTGATGCTGCAATCCTTAATGAAAATGTTGAAGGGTTCAATTCATGCTCGGCACTCAGGATGAGGTCTTTTTCCATTGCTTCGGTTTCAAGCTTGGTGGGAATTTTCCCTTTAAGCATAAAAAGGAAGTTAGCAGCATGGGACAACTCGCTATCCGGCTCAATGATCGGCTCACCATGACCGCTTCGATGCAAAGCTGCAACGATGGTAGGGAATTTTGCAACAAGTCTGATGGATTTGTTTTTATTGGCATCGGGTGTGTGATGGTTGTTCTCATTGTCAAAGTGGGCTGTACAGGAAATAGCCGTTCTCAATCCATCAAGAGCTTCTATTCCAAAATCAAATTCTTTGAGAACCTCTATCTGCTTACCATTGATGCGACGGTTTTTTTTAAGCTCCTGCGAATACTCGGACAGCTCAGTTTCATCAGGGATCTTTCCGTTGATAAGGAGATAGGAAACCGCATCATAAGAGAGATCTGCAAGATCCTCTATGTTGATCCCCCTATATTTCAGGATTCCCTGAATACCGTCAATAAAGGATATTTTGGTATCCAGAGCTACTACGCCTTCAAGGCCTTTTTTCATCTCTTCCATGTAAAATCCCCAAATGGATTAAGTTAACGTTTTGATAAAATGTGCTCAATATTTACTTTTGATTATCCATATATAAATCTTGCTGGAATTTGACACTATTTATATATAAATCCCGGCAAATGCAAACATATGGTTATTTTAACAGAAAAAATAAATTAAAGGGATAATTATCCCTTTATCCTGTCCCGGAGGAATTTGTGAAGTATGCCACCATTGATGTAATACTCCACTTCTATTTCAGAGTTAAGGCGGACAAGGACATTAAAGGTCTTTTCATCGCCATTGGCTGATCTTGCAACAACGGTAAGCTCACCGAATGGTCTGAGTGTGTCTATTCCTTTTAGATCGAATATTTCCTTTCCGCTAAGTCCAAGGCTTGTCGCAGATTCTCCTTCCTGGAATTGCAGTGGCAGGACTCCCATGCCGACAAGGTTGCTGCGGTGTATCCTCTCAAATGATTCTGCAATAACTGCCTTTATACCAAGCAGCTGGGTACCCTTCGCAGCCCAGTCACGTGAGCTTCCAGTGCCATACTCCTTTCCTGCAATAACTATAAGTGGAGTTCCTTCTTCAACATATTTCATTGCAGCATCATAGATGGGCATTTCCTGATCATCTGGCTGGTGAATGGTCCATGATCCTTCCTTTCCTGCAACAAGTTTGTTCTTAAGACGGACGTTCCCAAAAGTACCTCTCATCATTACCTCATGATTACCTCGCCTGGAACCATATGAGTTGAAGTCCTTCTCATCAACACCCTTTGATTGCAGATACTGGCCCGCAGGATAACTTGATGGGATGGAGCCTGCCGGTGAGATATGATCTGTGGTTATACTGTCTCCTACCATAGCAAGAGCCCTTGCTCCTTTGATGTCTGTCAGCCTGGTAACATCAAGTGGGAAATTCTTGAAGAATGGTGGTTCCTGAATATATGTGGAATGAGTGTCCCATTCGTAAAGCAGGCCCGCAGGTGCATCAAGACTTCTCCAAAGTTCTGTTCCTTTGTAGATGTTGGAATACTGTTCTTTGAACATCTCAGGGGTGACTGATCTGTGTATGCACTCATTAAGCTCTTCTCTGCCTGGCCAGATGTCCTTCAGGTAAACTGGCTGCCCATTAGGGTCACAGGCTATCGGCTCTTTCATGAGGTCAATATCAACAGTGCCAGCAAGTGCATAAGCTACCACAAGCAATGGTGAAGCCAGGTAATTGGCTTTAACCTGGGAGTTGATCCTGCCTTCGAAGTTCCGGTTCCCACTGAGAACTGCAGCAACTGTAAGGTCCTTGTTCTCTATTTCATTTGAAACCGCTTCTCTCAGAGGTCCACTGTTACCTATGCATGTAAGGCATCCATAGCCTACAAGATGGAAACCGAGTGCCTCGAGGTATGGCATAAGGCCTGCTTCCTCAAGATAATCGGTAACGACACGGGAACCAGGTGCAAGACTTGTCTTGACAAATGGTTTTACCTTAAGTCCTCTTTCAACGGCTTTCTTTGCGAGCAGGCCCGCACCTATCATAAGGGATGGACTGGATGTGTTGGTACATGATGTAATGGATGCAATAACTACAGAGCCATGTGTCACTGAAACGGCATCATCTGCACATTTTATCTTTGTAATACCTGTGTGGTGGGGGTGTGTAACCTTTACAACACTGTATCCGCCTTCACCAAGCCAGCGGCTGTAATCAGGATCTGATCCATTGACAGCCTTTCCGCTCTTTGCAGCAAACACTTCTTTCATGGTCTGATGGAAGACCTTTGACATATCCTGCACAGGTATTCGGTCCTGCGGTCTTTTGGGTCCTGCAAGGCTTGGTTCTACTGTGCTGATATCAAGCTCCAGTGTTGATGTGAATTCAGGATCCTCAATGCCATCTTCCAGGAAGAGGCTCTGCTCCTTGCAGTATTTCCTGACCAGATCAATATGCTCCTCGCTCCTGCCTGTCATGAGCATGTAGTCCAGAGTGATTTCATCCACCGGACAGAATCCCATCGTAGCACCGTATTCAGGAGCCATGTTAGCAAGCACTGCCCTGTCAGTCAGTTCGAGTGTCTTATAGCCTGGTCCATAGAACTCCACAAATTTGCTTACAACACCATGTTTCCTGAGCATAGCTACGACTGTAAGTACAAGGTCTGTGGATGTGATACCTTCTCTGAGTTCGCCTGTGAGTTTAAAGCCTACTACTTCAGGAATGGGCATATAGTAAGGCTGGCCGAGCATAACCGCTTCAGCTTCAATACCGCCTACACCCCAACCCAGAACGCCAAGTCCGTTTATCATTGTAGTGTGGGAATCGGTGCCTACAAGGGTATCAGGATAAGCAACAAACTCACCATTCTTCTCTTTTAGATGGACAACAGATGCCAGGTTCTCAAGATTGACCTGATGAATGATACCACTTGAAGGAGGGACCACCCTCATATTGTCAAAAGCATTCTGGGCCCAGTGCAATAGTTCGTATCTTTCTTTATTACGGTGGAACTCATATTTCTCATTACAGCTGCGGGCATAGGATGTACCATAGTAATCCACCTGGATCGAGTGGTCAATTACAAGGTCTGCAGGGATCACAGGATTGATCGCCAAGGGGTCCCCTCCAAGTCTTTGCATGGCTGACCTTATGGCTGCAATGTCCACTACTGCAGGAACGCCTGTGAAGTCCTGCATTATAACTCTTGATGGAACGAATGGTATATCGAGTGCAAGAACTCCTTCAGGATTCCAACCCGCAAGATTTTTCACATCATCTTCGGTAATAACCTTTCCATCAACATTCCTTAATATTGCTTCAAGCAAGACCCTGATAGAGTAAGGTAATCTGGAGATCTTTGCTATTCCAAGCTCTTCCAGTTTCTTCAAACGATAGATAGTTACCTCTTTATCAGCAATATTGATGGTCTGTCTGGACCCGAAAGGATCTTTGAAATCATCACATGTCATAATGTCACCTATTCAAATGTAATCTTTGATTGTCATATTCATATAAGGTAAAAACCAGCTCTTCTGCCGGATTTTTAGTACCTGTGCCTAATGGCACACCTGTCCATTCACACATATTTGCTGCTTGTGCTAACTGTTTATATTAACTATAATAGTAACCAGTCTGCAGGTTTCTCAGACAAGGGAATAAAAACCAGCATTGAAATAAATAACTTTGCCTTCCGCAAATGTGGCTCATGAACTTTTTGTTAAATGTAATGAGTCATCTTTAAAATAAAAGTGGAGGAGAAAAGAAGGAGGTTTTTAAAGACCGAAGTAAATTATTCAGCAGGCCTGCTCATACTCCTACAACGAGGTTACCAAACCAGCATACATCATTTTTGGAACCCATTGAACTCATAATTGCAGGTCTGAGCACATTGATGCCTGATTCAACAATGTGTGATGCTTCAAATATCTGGGCAAGCTGGGACTTGCCTTCTTCAAAAAGATCACCCATAACTTTCATACCTTCGACAAATCCCTGTTCAATAAGGTCAACAGGACTAATTCCTGCGTCCAGAGCTTCATGGGCTATTCTTTCGACTGCGTTCTCATCGAGATCTATCACTGCATGCTTTGCCATGTCAATGATCTCTTCCTTTGTTGGGTTCATATTTAATCACCTTTGTGTCTGGTGCTATTCTATTGGTTTAGTATTTTACATTTCGTTCTTCTTATGATCAAACAATTCCAAGGTCAAGTGCCAGCGATACTATAATGGCGATTATCGAGAAAGTAAAGATGACCAGGTAATTCATGCGTTCCTTTGACACGGACAGACTCCACATGATATATTGTAATCCACAGTAGTCATTTTCGCTTAAAGGAATCCTGCCCTCTATCTTTTTCAGCAACTCCAGGTTCTTCAGGACATCTATCCTGCGTGTTGCAATATGATATCTGTGTGCGAAGAAGACAAGGTATCCAACGACACCCAGGTAGAATAGAACTTTAGATAATGTTCCGCTATAATAATCAGCAATGATTATCAATCTCAGGAAGGTTGCCGATATTAGTCCTAACCAGAAGTATAACTGTATTCTCTTCAGGCTGTAACCCTTCGGGATCTGTATATTGCTTAAGTTTGCGACATTTTGTGTCATTATATCTTTCTACCTGTATTTTTTCTATTTTGTTTGCAGATAATATTGTTTTATACCTTATCAGCAAACAGAATCTGTTTACCTTCTTTATATTATTTAAAGTTATTGTTCAATATCCGGAAGAACAAAAACAGAAACTGAACATGAGGGCACATTACACAATACAGTCGATTTTATCTCTACTGAATAGTTATATCCGCAAGTATGGCACTTGTATCGTTGGTGTCCACCTACCTGACCGTTTTTTTTTTGTGGTTTGAACTCTTACATTTCGGGCAGTTCATGCCGAAATATAGTTTCCCCTAAGATGTAACTATATGTTCTTACCAAAGCCAAGTATTTAATTAAAAAATGGGATTAAGTTAAGTTAAATATGTGAATTTTGTATCACATGCGTTATAATACGCAGGGAATTGTATCTGTTTTAAATAATTCAGAACCGATGAGATGTAAAACAAGTAAAATTTATGAAAGAAAATGAAAGGAGGCGAAGATCACTCATATCTCAAGACAGTCAAGCGGTCTCTTGAAGAATGCCTTTACCATTCCGTTTTCATCAATATCATCTGAGAAACGTATGAGTTCCCAGCCATCGACTCCGAGCTTGTTCAGATCTTCTTTCGTGCTGTCCAATTCTCCGTAGCGAACAGCCCTGATATCATATTCCCATGGTGCCATATTCTAACCTCTGATCACTGATGTTTACTCTAATCGCTGAGATTTAGTTTGAGTATATAATATCGTATAATCGCGTTATATAAATAACTTGTCAAAAAACAAAGTTGTGTTTAAAACAAATTAACTGGACTTATTTGTGACAGTAATGTCATCCGCATAAGTTCCCTGTTTTAGTAAAAAGCAGCAAGATGATTGCCTGCTGTTAATGACCAATAATTGATATTGAAAAAAGTTAAAAGAAAAGTTTACTGGCGTGATAATCCGTTGATATTTTTCAAATCCCTTTTTTCTTTTGAAAGACCATCAAAAAGCCTGCTCTTGTCTATCCACATATCAGATGCACTTTGCAGACCCTGCGATTTGTGAGGGGCATATTCTATCTCAAAACCCGGGGTTGCAATATCTTCACCCCTTACAGAGCTACCAAACGTGGGCTGAAGAAGAGGACTGTCGGAGTCTCTCCGGTTTTTTCTTTCTGCTAAGATCTGCTCATCTGCTTTGTTGTCAGTCATATATTAGTAGATTGATTTCATGATTATTAAAGGATTCTGACAAGTGAAGATCCCTGGTTTGGGAAAAGACTCTATAAGTATTTGATCCATAAGTGCCACATCATGCTACGAAAGGTCCTGCAATTATCGCTACAGCGGATCATAAATAAGAGAGCAACAGGAACGCTACTTCTGCAAAAACACCGGAAAAGACCGGTATTGACAGATTATCATCTATTTTTACGAATGTTGCTTCTACAAAGGTTGCAACAAATGCCATTATTATTGAAACCGCCGGGTTTTCAAGCAAGAGAACAGCTATGACCAGGTTTACGACAAACTCTGCAATACAGCCTTCAAGGCTTTTTCCATTAGTAAATATCCTTCTTTTTCCATATTTTTGACCGATAAGTGCAGCGCTCATATCTCCAAAAGTGGTCATGAGAATAGCTGCCAAAGCAATATTCCTGCTGAAAACAGAAACTGCAATCAGTGCACCAATGGTGAAATATACATGTGATCCAAGTCCTGATCTCTCTTTCTGGCGCAAAAGAATATCCAGGGCCGGGAGTCTGATGCCCCTGTCAAGTCTAAGATGTTCGATACATAAAATTAATACAAGATAAACTATCAGCAGGGTCTGACTTGCCTGTTTTCCAAAGAAAGCATAGACAAGCACTATGAATATTGAAGTTAGATGAATGCCCTTGCGCATCAGTTCATTTGTAAAAGAAATAGAAGCCATTGCCATTTATTTGATATATTGCTATATAAAATAGTCTCTCGTGGTAAAAATAGAGTCGATGTAATAATTGAACTGTTTATTTTATTTTCATCCTACTATTTTAAATATGAATTAAACTGACATTAACTTCGGTAAAATTACCAGTTTATGGGAAATAGGGGTATCCTCTACACCTTTGAAAGTCAGAGAGTGCAAATAATGAGGTCGAGGGAACTATTGTCGTGGAACTGGAGTTCCAAGGAAATGTTGATTATCCATTTAGTTCACTTGATATCTTTTTTGTATCCTGGGTGTGTAACTTCTGTTTTCTAATAAGAATTTGGAGTGGAATTCGTGGCAAGAACCAGAATAACAAATGGTGTTAAAATATCAGCAAAAGTGGAAGGAGTTAAGAATTCGTCAGTCCCATTAAAAGCTGTTGTTTTTTCAGAAGATTTGAATGAAGTGAAAATACTGGCAGAGAAAAAGCTGACAACCGACAACCTTGATATAGTTCTTGATGTGGAAGCTGCAAAGATGCCGGATAATTTGAAAATATCTATTGTTCCGGATGAGCTGAAACCGAAAACCCAGATACGCAGGCTGTCAGAATCTGCAAACGCATCTGTTGCAAGCATTACAAAGGATACCATCCTTTCAAGGAAAGGAGTACTAAAGGAAGAAGACATCTCAATTAAGCCGGTTGACAGTGTGCTTGGATTATGGCAGCTGAAACACAAGGTTTGCGGCCGTGTCTTTAAGACAGACCCCGTTACAGGTGAAAAATGTCCGGTTCCCGGAGCTACAGTTCATGTGTATGATGTTGACGTTAACTTCTTCTGGTGGTATCCGAATCCTGGATTGCCATGGGGCTGGATCTTCCCGTTCTTCCCGCATCGTAAAGAGGAGATTGCAACTGTAAAGACAGATGAATGTGGTTATTTCTGTGTCAATATCCCGTATTTCGATATTGATGCTGTTCTCAGGTGGAGATTGCGTTATCGCTGTCTCTGGGATATACTCAGACGGCCAACAGTACTTGAGGCTATAGATATGGGAGTTAAGCCGGACATACGCTACTATCCGGAACTAAAAGCTTTGCCTGAAATGAAGGTCAAACCAAGGCCCCAGTCCTGGCCGCAGTCGGAGCCTGTCATCAAGGAGATGGAATACAGGAATCTTAAATCTGTGAGTACTGATAACGTTGAAACAGTCTCAGCGGGGTTCATGAAGGCTTTGCGTACAGATGTTGATACTACAAGCGACCTGTTTACAAAGTCAAGATTTGAAGCTGTCCGTAAGACCCTTTTCAGGAAGGATGCTCTGTTTGAGCCTGTGAGCAAGGATAGCTCCTCTATACTGGACCAGTCCGCATTTCCGCGTTCAATAGCTCCTCCATCACTGCCAGATGATGATCTACTGCTGGAGATGCTCGGTAAACAGAAAAAGAATATAGCTTCTACCATCGCGCAGATACGCAGTTCAAGTCCTCTTGTAAGATTGCTGCGTTGCTGGCCTGAGATCGTGCCTGAATGGAACCTTTTCCTTGATGTGCCTGACATTGTTTTCAAGGTAGAACAGGATATCGATGGTGACGGGGTGCTTGAAACTATTTATGAAGAGGGCTATTTCGATGTGAACTGGAACCTTGGCGAGTCCACAACAGATGTGCAGATAGAGGCATGGTCCAATGCTATATGTGTGCCATGCGGACCGGCTTATAAGCCATGTACCAAGACCGGGATCGTAGGCTTAAATGACATGGCAGTTGACCCGATATACTTTGATGCACAAGGTTATGTTAAAGGAGTTAACAGGCCGAAGCAATTTGTCGCATTCCCGCTGCCTCACATGGTAAGGCCCGATGCTGAGGCACCCTTGTGCAAAACAATCCGTGTCGTAGGTTGTCCTGACTATGGAAATGCCTCTTACTACAAGGTTTTTTATAAATACCAGGGTGGATCTGAAACCCACTTTAATGAACGATGGCATGTGTACAATATCAGCGCAGGCACATCTCATTATGTAAAACCTGATGAGAATGGGTTCTATGAGGTGCTGACACCTGCAAATGACTATTTCCCCTATCACACCCTGATAAACTGGCGCACCCACAATTATTCTGACGGGAAGTATGAACTTCGTCTGGAACTGTACGATGCGGCACACAATCCAATTGCTGCAGCCCTTGATCTCGTGAAAGTGGTTATAGACAACAGTCAGCCAGCTCCAGTTGATTTCCTAAAGCTTGAGTACAGGGAGGCCGGAGGGGCCTGGAGTGAAGCTCCACTTCATTGTCCTATCATTAAGCGGACTGCAGGAACAGATATTGAGCTACGGGTCAACTATAATGTAGCAGCAACTCATTTGAGGGATATATATATCAGTTTCACCGGATGTTCGGGTTCTGTGGGAAGTGACAGCTACTGGCATCACACCGTGGGAGACAACAATAAGGTACTTGACTGGACTGTGACTGTGCCGTCATCTGTGGATGAGGGAGGTTACAGGTTCTATCTTGAAGGGCGTAGCAGGGCATTCAATGCAACCGGCGGACTTGCCAGTAACTGGGAATTCGATACCCTCAGCATCTGGAGGGGAAACTCGTTACATGTTGTGATACTTGACAAGTAAGTATTCTGTTCAGTTTTAATTCATGTCCCCAAAAAGGGACATTTTTATATTTGTTGTTCAAAGAAATGACAATTATTCATGTGTTCGTTCCTTAGATCATTGCTTCAAAGGCCATATGTGGGTTTAATCAGGTATAGTCTTTATAAATTTGCCTTAATATGGATATGGGCTGCTGAGAGGCTTTTAATACTTAAACAACCTTCTTTCAGTGAATATACACAGACTGTTCTAAAATTAAAGGTGACGTGATCATCAGATATTCAGATATTTTGAGATATTTTCAGGAACTAAAGAACTGAATTTGATATTTGATATTGATACTCAGGGAGCTATGGGAACAATGACCGATATAGATTTTACACCATTAAAGGGACTTAAATTCAATTGTCTTGAAGGATGTGGATTTTGCTGTTCATTCCCGGCGGAGGTGAGGCAATGGGAGAAAAACTTTCAATTGATACTGGAAAAGGACGCTGGAGCATTCAGGAAATGGGATGATGGACATCCGTGTCTTGATGGCATTTACACATTCAAACAACATAATGACAGGGGAGCCTGCATTTTCCTCAAAGAGAACAAAAGGTGCGGTATTTACGATATCCGTGCACTCCTGTGCAGGACATTTCCGGTGAAGTTCTTCTTTGGATGGAGGTTGCAATTATACCCTAGCATGTCCTGCAGGGGATTCTCTGATGATGAAAGTTCGGATATGATACTCCTTGGGAAGGAAGCTATGGCAGAAATACCTGCAGACCAGATCAACAAGATGCTTGGTGAATCAAAGGAAATGTATGCGTCTCTGCCAGAAAGGATCGCTAATTATATTCCTCCTGAAATCCTGCAAAATAAGTTGCTTGAGTATGTCGACAAGATGACGTTTGAGCCCTGGGATATCAGTGATGTGAGCAGAGCTGAGTTTGAGGCAGAATTATCTTCTGAGAATTTCATAGACCTACCCACATATCTTACGGAAGGCCTTGATTGGCAGGTCTTTAAACTGGAGGGTGACTTTGTAAGGAGAATATTACTAAACAGAACAGGTGAAACGGAGAACATTGATAGTATTGTTTATTCCAATTTGTCGGTTAAACCATTTTCATCTGAAGCAGTTGAAGCTATTTCCCGATATCTTCGTTTGATTGCATCAACTGACCATTTTATTGGTGTTGTATATCGTAAAGCCATCGAACAAAAAGCAGATGGAAATCAATTACCTGACATAGCAACGTCTGAACTTGATAAAGTGAAAGAGCTCTTCTTTCTGAAAGCAAGTCTTCTTGCAGAATTTGAAAAGCGGGAGCATGTAACTGAGAAAACAGTAGAGGATACTATAATCCTTTATGACGGATATCTTGCAACAGTGCCGGCTTTTGGAATGATACTTTGAGCTGTTTCTTTATTCGCAAAGGGTTTTCATTGGTATTTTATACTCCTGTCTTCAGACTGATGAAAACATTTAATTTGTATCAAAGTTTGAAGTGCGTTTGTCTTTGAGGTGTCTTATGAGTTGAGTCAATCTCTGTTCTCACCTATAAAAACAAAGCTCATGAAGTAAAGGACGCAGTGTTTCGTGAATGCTCCAAAGTCTGCGAGTGGATCTGGTTACTTGAAGGTTGGTATCCTGTAGCTGATACTCTCAAAGGCTGTTGGTGCAGCAGCTTGAGTAGTCTTGTAAAGCTTATTCCAGTGTAATTGCTTCAACGGGGCAAACATCTACACAATCACCACAGTCCACGCATGCGTCCGGATCAACAACCGCAACATCTTCATCAGTCATCGATATTGCTTCAACAGGGCAGGAATTGACGCATTGTTCACATCCTGTACACGCATTTTTATCAACAATAGCTGGCATTTTATTTCACTCCTATCTTATCTCTTTAAAATACCTACAATAAAGTTCTGGAATAATAGAATAAATAACTATCTCCTTTCTGTAATGTATCGTTTTTCAAGGGAATGGTGAATGTATTATCTTTGTCTACTTCAATTTCCGCGGAAACATTTCGGAAATGTTTTAATAATATATAAACTGTAATTGGAACGGAAAACTATGCCAGAAAAAAAACAAATCCCTGTGGATATCAAACTGTTGATCGCCCTTGTGCTGCTCACAGACTTTTTTGTGCTGGTTCCTTTTCTGAGTGATAGCCCAATACGCACTGTTCTTGGATTGCCAATGGTTTTATTCCTGCCGGGTTATGCTCTGATAGCAGCTCTTTTTCCCGGGAAGGATGATCTTGATGGTATAGAACGTATTGCCTTGAGTTTTGGGCTTAGCATAGCTGTTGTTCCGCTAATCGGGCTTGGACTTAATTATACGCCGTGGGGCATCAGGCTTGTACCTATCCTCGTATTCCTTACGAATTTCACTATAATAATGGCTGTCGTGGCTATCTATCGGAGGGAGGCACTTGGTGAGGCTGCATTTTCTGTTCCTTTCAGAGAAATATACGAGTCTGCTAAGGCTGAAATAGTCACAAAACCCGAATCAAGGCTTGACCGAATACTTACGGTAATCCTGGTATTATCTATACTGGCTTCTGTGATGACATTGGGGTATGTGGTAGTCACTCCCAAAGAGGGGGAGAAATTCACTGAGTTCTACATACTGGGTCCCGAAAGAATGGCAGACAACTACAGGACACAACTGGCTGTAGGTGAGAGTGTTGATGTCATAGTAGGCATAGTGAACCACGAATATTCTGTTGTAAACTATTCAATCGTTATCAAGATGGATAATGAGACCATGGAGACTCCGCAGAGTTTGCAAGAAATAGCCATAGCTCATAACGTTACCTGGGAAAAACCAATCTCTTTCGTGCCCGCAGTTACAGGTACTGACATGAAATTACAATACCTGCTCTACAGGGATGGCAATATGGCCGGATCTTATCGGGATCTGCACTTGTGGATCAATGTAACAGAGGCTTAATGATGAAGCATGAAAGGTTAATTGACACTCAGTCCTCTGTAAAGGCAACCAGTTCATCTGTTGTCCCTGGACTTACAGATAATTATATCATCGCAATTGCAATGCTTATGGTAGTTCTTGCAGAACTCTTGATGTATGCCGGTAACATCAGAGCTGGCATTGTCATGCATGTTATTACGCTTCTTACATTATCAGTTTCTGCTATATGGATAGATGGGTCACATGTTTCAAGGTCACTTCAGGTACTTTCCCTTCTCCCCATACTGCGGCTTTTAAACGTGTCAATGCCGGTATTCTCTGATATGACTCTTTATTTGTATATATATGTGTACACTCCGCTACTGGTGCCTATCTATTTTATTATACGTCATCAGCATATAACCAAAAGAACACTTGGTATTCATTTCCGTGATATGCAAAAATATCTTCCATTATCTGTGGCAGTTGGATTTATTATTGCACAGGGTGAGTATCTCACAATTAATGCCGGCAATCTGGTACCAGATCTGTCTTTTGTAAGTATTCTGAAACTATCAATAGTTATGATATTCTTCGTCGGTTTTCTGGAGGAGCTGATTTTCAGATCTCTGCTCCAGACGCGGCTTTCGGATTCATTTGGTCATGTTAAGGGGTTATTACTTGCAAGCCTCCTCTTTGGTGTAATGCACTCTGGATATGGGACTATCTATGAGATATTTTTTACTTCTTTTGCGGGTCTTGTAATTGGTTATATGTTCCAGAGAACAAACAGTCTTCCATTGGTCACTCTTACTCATGGTTTTGTCAATGTCTTCCTTTTCGGTATAATTCCTCTTCTGTCGTGATATGTGGGGATCTATAATTGCTCTGAATTTTCGGGGATTTCTGGATAAATATAGTAATAAAAAAATTTACAGGAACCGTTAAATAAATGTATGGTCCTATGTTATCCGGGGTTATAATGGGGTAAAAGTCCTTTTCATATGATCAATTACGGAGATGCATTCTATATGATTCATAAAAATGGTCTGTCAAATCATTGCGCAGGCCAGATAAAAACGTGCCTGATATTACTCTGTGCGACAATTATAGTTATTCTGACAATGACCTCTGCTGCTCTTGCAGAGGTGACGGAAATGACCATCTCACCAGAAAACCCGTCTCCTGGTGACACTGTAACCATTACTGGAAAAGCATCACCTAATGAAGAGATATCTGCTTCGGTTTCGTTTGCAAAAATACAAGCTGTTTCAGATGGTGTTTATGAGTACCACATAGGAAAAGTCACGATTCCCGAAGGTTCGGACTCTTTCGGTTTAAAGGCAGTAGGTGTGAATAATCTTGATGTTACTGTGTATATCCTTGGTGTACCAATAACTGTTCCTGCGAGTGTCAGTAATAATATTGCTACATTTGGCACAAGCAAAATAAAGAGTGGTACCTATGATCTCAAATTAAGTGGTATTGCTCCCGGTGATGAAGTAACTCTCTCCTTTAATGCTAAAGCTACCATTACTGCTGATGCAGACGGGAATTTTGCATACAGTTACACAACAGAAAACATGCCTGAAGGTGATTTCTCCGTAAAAATAGGTGGACAAAGCCGGCAGTTATCTCTTGGGACAATGGATGATAATGATGATAGCTCTTCCTCCTCTCCCTCGGGTAAAAGTAGTAGCAGTCATACAGGAACTGAATTGAATATCGTCCCTGCAGATACACTTGGTGACGAGGAGTCTGATGGTGTCGGGGAAGATGCTGAAGCTTCAACGATAGATGGTGCTTCTGAAAGTCTTGGAAGCACTGCAGAATCAAACGATATATCAGGGTATGTATTGGAAAACCAGACTTCCGGAATTAAGAGCAAATTACCTGACCTTGGTGTAATGGGTGCGGTTCTTGGGGTTTTCTGCCTGGGTGCTATATTTATTGGATTCAGGAAAAACCAGTATAAGTAACATTAATTGAAGATAAGGGTGCTGGTGCTTTTGTTTAGATTTACTCTTGTCTTCAAAGAATCTTCTTTAATTTTCTTATGTTGGCTTTTGTTGCAACAACTGCGTTAACCAGAGTCTATACGTAATACTAAAAAAGAAAAAGATATCAGAGTATCTCTGATATCTTGAAGATCACTATCGCTACAAACGACACCAACAGTGGCAAGATTGTCATATTTAACGAACAATCCAGGGATTTATTCCACTTCTCGGAAGCAGAAAGAATCTCTTTTGCCGAAAGCAACAAGATCAGTGCAACGACTGCCAGCACACCATATTCCGGCAGTCCTGGTTGTGTTGTCATTGACACTATGCCTGCCGCAGTTGAAGATATCGTACTGGTTGTTGTGGTTATTATTGTGCTTGTCAGCATTGATCTCCACTCTATAGTAAGAGAGACTTAATGTTATTAAAACCTTTTTAAATAATGTTGTTATATAATTAAATTTGTTTTCAAATGTTAACTCATCACTATTATAGGTAAAATAATTATATTACTACTACTTACTTCATAATATGAATGGGTCTAATGAGAAAACAAAATCCAATATTTATGGTATTAAGGGCATGCATAATGTACATTCCTGGCAAGGCCTTGCCATTCATTTCAAGAACAGTTCCCGGGTATTGAAATGTGATAGTTATACTACATGTACTTCTGATAAGAGGTCACGTGCCTGTTTCTATTCGATAAAAAGGCCGGATGCCATCTATATGCTTCAGTCGGAATTCAATGTAAATATCACTATTGCTGATAAACTTATAGATACCCTGGTTGATATGGGAGTTACTAAGGCTTTGAGATGTCGTATGGAAATGCCATCTGGTTTTTTTGATGAAGGTGCTCGTATGCTGGTGTTTGAAGAAGACATTTGAAGTGCAATCAAAACTTTATTAAGCGAATAGGATAATCCTGAACCCATGTTTACGATCATCACAGGTGCGCAGTTTGGCGATGAAGGCAAAGGGAAAATAGTTGACCTAATGTCCGGGGAATATGATGTTGTTGTCCGTTTTCAGGGAGGGGACAATGCAGGGCATACGGTCAAGGTGGGTGAGGATGTATACAAGCTCCACCTCATTCCCTCGGGTTTTCTTCTTGATTCAAGGGTGTTAATTGGTCCTGGTACTGTTATGAATCCTGAGGTGCTGGCAAGGGAAATGGATATGCTTGCAGAGGGTGGCATAGAACTTGGTCCGGGAAAACTTGGTGTTGATGCCAAGACAAGTATTATAATGCCATATCATATCGAGCTTGATGGCTTGCGGGAATCCCTCAGGACCGAAAAGATCGGTACCACAAAGCGTGGCATCGGTTTTGCTTATATTGATAAGGTTGCCAGAGATGAGGTCCGCATGTCTGATATTGTAGATAGGGATAAATTCCTACAGAGGCTTGCAGAACTTGCGCCCCAAAAGGAAGTAGCGATCAAGGAACTTGGTGGCGATCCTTCTATGGTAATGGATAAAAACCTCATTGATAAGTATCTAAAACTTGGTGAACGGTTTGCACCTTACATAACCGATGTATCATATGAAGTTAATAAGGCACTTGATGAAGGCAAGAACGTCCTTGCAGAAGGGGCACAGGGCACGCATCTGGACGTAATACACGGAACTCAGAAATTTGTGACATCTTCCAGTACTGTTGCAGGTTCTGCATGTGCTAATATTGGTGTAGGTCCGACAAGAGTTGATAGTGTACTGGGTATAGTGAAGGCTTACATTACTCGTGTGGGTGAAGGGCCGCTACCAACTGAGCTTATTGATGAGGTTGGCCAGCAGATACAGCAGGTTGGAAGGGAATTTGGTACTACTACCGGCAGGTCAAGACGTTGCGGCTGGTTCGATCTTCCATTGCTTAAAAAAGCTATTTATCTAAATGGTTACACATCCATTGCCCTTACTAAACTTGATGTTTTGTCCGATATTGATCCTATCCGTGTATGTGTTTCATATGAACTGGGTGGCAGGACAGTTGCATATCCTCCGGAGGATACGTCAGAACTTGCGGGGTGTAAACCTGTATATGAAGACCTTGCAGGGTGGCAGAGTGACCTTACAGGTGTAAAGGAATTCAATGATCTTCCACAGGCAGCAAAGGACTATGTTCTTTACCTTGAAAATAAGATGGGAGTGCCTATAGAGTATATCTCAGTTGGGCCTGCACGAGAGCAAACGTTTAAAAAATAAGGCAGAAACACAAGAACGGCCGAAAAGCGTATATACTACTCAATAGTTTAAACATCACAAATCCAGCTGAACTAATTACCAGATGCCATTGAGTCCGGCAGATGGTGAGTATCTTAACAGATATTATAATTCAGGAGAATATTATGACAACTGTATATGACGTTCCTGCAGCCCAGTTTATCACAAAGGTAGCAGAAAAGTTGAAAGAAAATGAAAAGGTTACTCCCCCTGAGTGGGCAGCATACGTAAAGACCGGTGTGCACAAAGAGCTTCCACCAACCGACAGTGAATGGTGGTATACAAGATGTGCCGCAGTACTCAGGACAGTATATACTCAGGGCCCCATTGGCGTTGAGAGGCTGAGATCTGTATATGGTGGAAAGAAGAACAGAGGAGTCGCTCCCAGCGTAAAGGCAAAGGGTAGCGGTTCAATTGCAAGAACAGCTTTGCAGCAGCTTGAAGAGGCAGGTTTTGTACGTACCCTCAAGAGCGGTCGTGTGGTATCTCCACAGGGACAGTCCATGCTCGACAATGTTGCATATCAGGTAAAACAGGACTTGGTGGAAAGTATTCCTGGTCTTGCTAAGTACTGATTGCATATTTCCTATTCGGTAACCCTATAAGGAATCATTGCTTACATTTCTGTAAAGCATAGGTGACTTTAATGACGGATGACCTTGATGAAATAAGACGAAGAAGGCTTGCTCAAATGCAACAGCAGGCAGCTCAGCAGCAAATGGGTGCCGGCGACATGCAGGCAGCTATGCAGCAGGAGCAGGCACAGGCCGAAATGGATGCAAAGAAGCAGGCTCTGATGCGTCAGATCCTGACTCCGGAAGCACGTGAAAGGCTGACAACTCTGCGAATGTCCCGCAAGGAACTGGTGGAGCAGCTTGAGTCTCAGTTGATCATGCTTGCACAAAGTGGCAGGCTTCAAACAATTATAGACGATGAAAAACTCAAACAGCTTCTGGTTCAGATGCAACCTAAGAAGAGGGAAACGACCATAAAGCGTATGTGAGTGCCCTCCATGCAGATATCTGTCTTATTCAGTGGTGGAAAGGACAGTTCACTTTCCGCAATACTGCTGGAGCCTTTCTTTGAGGTTGAACTTGTGACGTGTGGTTTCTCGTTACTTCCCATAGGGGAAGTGGCTGCCGAAACTGCAAAAAAGCTTGGTTTTCCACATCGGATTATCAAACCCGACACATCGATCCTTGAAAAGGCGTATGACATGATCCTGCAGGATGGTTTTCCAAAGAATGCCATCAATTTCATTCATAAGAGTGTAATTGAGTATCTTGCGGCTGATAATAATGTAAAAGTCATTGCAGATGGTATTCGCCGTGATGATCGTGTTCCTGTGCTGGGGCAACCTGATATCAGGAGCATTGAAGATCGGTTCGGAGTTCATTATATTTGTCCCCTTAAAGGGTTCGGGCGTGCTGCGGTTAATGAACTTGTGAAGGAACACCTGTTCATTGAGGAAGGCATGAGCGAGGAAATCCTTAAAGCGGATTACGAGACGGAACTTCGGGAACTGATAAGACAGCGTCATGGTCCGGGGAAGATAAAAGAGATATTCCCCCTTCATGTGCAATCGCACGTTATCGAACGCAGGAAAGCAGGACAGAACAAGATAACATGATTAAAGATTTATACGATAATCTATGTTATAAGTTCAAAATTCAATCAATACCTTAATACATATCAATCATAGCATAGGTGAGACAAGTGAGTCACAATACTAAAGGACAGAAGACCCGGTTGGCAAAAGCACACAGGCAGAACCAGAGAGTTCCTACCTGGGTTATCATAAAGACCGGCCGCAAGGTTGTAAGCCATCCAAAGAGAAGGCACTGGAGAAGAAGCAATCTCGATGTGAAATAAGTAGGTGATGATAATGGCAGAAGGCATAGTAAAAGAACAGATATACACAATTCCTCTTCGTGAAGTGAAGGAAGCTCCTCGCTGGAAGAGATCCAAGAAGGCTTTAAGCGTTATCCGGGAATACCTTACAAAACACATGAAGGTTGAACCTGATATGGTCAAGATAGACAAGACCATAAATGAGAAAGTATGGGAACGTGGTTCAGAGAAGCCACCTTTGTCCATTCGTGTAAGGGCTGCAAAGTTCGAGGATGGCGAAGTTCAGGCAGAACTCGCATAACGGTCCCCGGGCATCATTTCAGTTCATAGATCGTATATAATGATAAGAACTATAACTATTCAGGAAAGCCCCGTAATAGGGGCTTTTGCAACGTGTACGGAAAACATAGCTTTGGTACCGCTAGGCACACTGGAAAAGACCCGGGATACTCTAGGTCAATTGCTACAGGTAGATGTAGTAGAAATCCTTGTAAATGGAGGCACCATAGTGGGTTCACTTTGTCGTGGAAATTCCAATGCAATACTTGTTCCAAGGGATGCCCACATAAGAGGACAGGAGCAAATTGATACTCCTATCTTTGAATTACCGGGCAGACTAAATGCATTGGGAAATGTTGTATTGGCCAATGACTCAGCTGCGCTGGTGCATCCGGAACTTAGTGACAGATCCATCGAAACAATAGAAAAAGCCCTGAAGGTTGATGTCAGGCGCGGTACGATCGGTGGTATCAAAACTGTGGGAATGGCCGGGGTAGCAACCAATAAAGGGCTGCTTGTAAATCCACGTGCAACAAGTTCAGAACTGGAGTTTATTGAAGAGCTCTTTGGACTTCCGGTAGCTATGGGTACTACAAATTATGGTACGCAAATGGTTGGCTCCGGGCTGATCGCTAATTCCAGAGGTTACGTTGCAGGTTCGCAGACAACAGGTCATGAACTGGGAAGAATTGAAGATGCCCTGGGTTTTTTGTAATAATAGCAGGTGATTTAAATGAAGACATTTCAAGTCAAAGGCACATTTAAGGCCGGAGTAGCATGGGAAAGGTTTACAAAGGTCCTTGAGAGTCAGAATGAGAAGAATGCACTTGATAAAGTGTACTCCCTCTTTGGCAGCAAGCATGGTCTAAAAAGGAACTTTGTCAAGATTGAAAGTATTAACGAGGCATAATCCATGGCCGATATGAATGGACAGGATCCAAGAGTGCTTTTAAATCAGCACCGTGAATTCCAAAGACGTGCTGAAATGATGCAACAGCAAATGGGCATGGTCCAGCTCTCAGTGGAGGATTGCAGCAGAGCCCTGAATATCATTGAAGAACTCAACAATGTTTCAATGGGTTCTGAAATGATGTTCCCTATTGGTTCCGGTTCATTTGTATATGCCAATATCAGTCACACTGATAAGGTAGTTGTTGATATCGGGGCAGGGGTAAGTGTTGAAACGCCCATTGCGGATGCAAAAGATATTTTGCAGCGTCGTAAGGGAAGGCTTGCAGCAGCTCTTGAGAATATGAACAATACCCTGCTTCAATTAGGTCAGCAGATGCAGACCATTGAATCTTTCCTCTCCAGGCAGCAGCAGGCTCAGGGGAAAGTAGGTTCCCAGTGAACCTTTTATTCTATTTTTAAAAAATTACGAGTTGGATCAAGTGTTCAATAAGCTTAAGGCAAAACTTAGTGGCTTCAAGGAAAAGATCGGAACCCGGATCGATGAGAAAGCAGTTGCTATAGAGCCAGTTGAAGAGCCAGTTGAAGTTGCGGATTTTTTACAAACTCCGTCTGTTTCAGTTTCTCCTGTGCAGACAACCGTTGAAAGTGAAAAGTCTGTCCATGAAAAGACACCCGTCAGCAATGAAACCCAAAATAACAAGAAGATTGGTTTTGCCCAGAAAGCAAAGGCTCTTGTTTTCGAAAGGGAATTCATTCTTGATGATGATGATCTTGAAGAACCTTTATGGGAACTTGAAATGGCTCTTCTTGAAAGCGATATAGCTCTTACTGTATCCGAAGCTATCGTTGACTCGGTCAGGAAACAGCTTGTTGGCACAAGACGCCGCATTGGCAGTAATACTGGTAATATCGTTGAAGATGCACTCAAAAAAGCTATTTATGATGTGATGAGTGCCAATGTCTTTGATTTTGATGAATATGTTAAAAATGCCAAAAAACCAGTACACATTGTTTTTGTCGGTATAAACGGTACAGGAAAAACAACGTCTATTGCTAAGCTGGCAAAACGTTTCAAGGATCAGGGCTTGTCTGTGGTAGTTGCAGCAGGCGATACGTTCAGGGCAGGGGCTATAGATCAGTTGGCCATACATGCCGGTAAGATTGGCGTAAAGATCATCAAACACCAGGAGCAAGGCGATCCGGCTGCCGTCATCTATGACGCAATACAGCATGCAAAGGCTAACAGGGTCGATGTGGTACTATCAGATACTGCAGGCAGGATGCATACGAATATTAACCTTATGGAGCAGTTGAAAAAAGTATGTCGTGTAAGTCCTCCTGATCTTCTTATCTTTGTTGATGAGGCAGTTGCAGGCAATGATGCAGTGGAACGGGCAGCCCAGTTCAATGGTGCTGTCCCAATACATGGTTCCATTCTCACAAAAACAGATGCTGATGCAAAAGGTGGTGCAGCCATCTCAATTGCATACATCACAGGTAAGCCGATATTATTCCTTGGAATGGGGCAGGGGTATGATGACCTGCGCAAATTCGATCCAAAATGGTTTGTAGATCAGATATTTGCAGAATGATCTTCCCATTCCTTTCTTTTTCATTTTCTTTTATAGTATGGTCTATTCCCTGCAACTCTCCTTGAGCTTTGATGCAAGTTTTTCTATCCTCTCGTTAACATCGCTCCCAGAAGCGATGATATTCACAAACGCAGAGCCAACAATGACTGCGTCAGCCCCTGCTTTAATTACTTCAGCAGCCTGCTGTTTATTTGATATCCCAAAACCAACTGCCTTTGGAACGTCCGTGTGAATACGCTCAAGTATGTTCTTTGTGGAATCTGCTACATCAACTCTTTCTCCAGTGACTCCAAGTCTTGAAACAATGTAGACAAAACCGGATGTCCTGCCAATTGTATTTTTTATCCTCGATTCTGTAGTTACAGGAGTAATGAGGAATATAAGGTCAACACCATTTTTCCTACAGGCAGCATGCAGCTCATCGGATTCCTCTGCCGGAAGGTCAGGTACAATAATCCCGGTGATTCCCGACTCTGCACAATCCTTAGCATACTTTTCGATTCCCCTCTTATATATCAGGTTGTAATATGTCATACAGACAAGGGGCACGTTTTCTTTAATAGAAGCAGCCATCTCAAAATATAGGTCCGGGTTCATACCCGCTGCCAGTGCTCTGGTGGATGCAGCCTGTATTGTCGGGCCATCGGCAACAGGATCGGAAAATGGGAGTCCCAGCTCGATTATATCCGCGCCACCTTTAACCAGTGCATGAACTATCTCTTTTGTAGCTTCTATTGAAGGGTCACCTGCACACACATAAGCAATAAGGGCTTTCTCCCTCTTGTTCTCCAGCTCAGCGAATTTATCTGCTATTCTCACAGGCAAGCCTCCTTTCCTTCTGTTGCCTCTTTTTTTTCTCCTTCTTCCTTCAATCTGAACACAGCCTCAAGATCTTTGTCTCCCCTTCCTGAAAGATTGATGACCACAAGGTCTCCAAGTTCCCCAGTTTTTGCCATCTTCATCACATAGGCTATTGCATGGGATGATTCCAGTGCAGGGATGATACCTTCAAGCAGGCTAAGCTCATAGAACGCCTCAAGTGCTTCATCGTCGCTCACATTGCACGGTTTTACCCTGCCAATATCTGCAAAGTGGGCAAGTTCAGGTCCAACGCCGGAATAATCAAGACCAGCAGAGACTGAGCTTGATTCAAGGATCTGTCCATACTTGTCCTGAAGTATACGTGTATGTGCTCCCTGAAGTATTCCGTCCTCGCCAACACAGAGTGAAGCAGAATGCAATGCCTCTTTCTCTGTTGTTTTTAGTCCCTTACCACCTGCTTCTACAGGGAATAGTCTGACTTCTTTATCTTCAATAAAAGGATAGAATATGCCCATTGCATTGCTCCCTCCGCCTGCGCAGGCAACAATGGAATCAGGATAACGTCCTTCTTTCTCCATGATCTGTTCTTTGACCTCTTTTCCGATAACACTTTGGAAATCACGTACGATCATAGGATAGGGATGTGGACCAACAACAGAACCGATGAGGTAGTGTGTGTTCTCCACATTAGTGACCCAGTCCCTTAGTGCCTCATTGATTGCATCCTTAAGGGTCATTGAACCAGATTTCACGGCATGGACCTTACAGCCCATAAGTTCCATCCTGTAGACATTCATGTGCTGGCGGATGACATCTTTTGCACCCATGTACACCTCTGACCTAAACCCCATATTGGCAGATGCCATAGCAGTTGCAGTACCATGTTGTCCGGCACCTGTCTCTGCAATGATGCGCTCTTTTCCCATGTACTTTGCCAGAAGTGCTTGTCCAAGGGTATTATTCAATTTATGGGCACCACCATGCACAAGATCCTCTCTCTTAAGGTATATCTTTATACCATATTTTTTACTCAAATTCTTTGCAAAATACAGTGGTGTTTCCCTGCCTGCAAATTCCTTCATATAGTAATCAAGTTCTGCAAGGAATTCCGGATCATTCTTATAACGTTCATAAGCTTCTTCAAGTTCTGCAAGTGCCGGCATCAATACCTCGGGAACGAACTGTCCTCCATATTTGCCATACATTGATCTTTTCATAATCTTCTCCGTCTCTTTAATTAATCAAGTGCATCAATAAGTTCCTTTGTTTTCGCGTAGACATCGCTGCTTTTGATAATAGAAGTGCCTACAAGCACTGCGTCTGCTCCTGCTTTTATCACTTTTCTGATATCTTCTGTGCTATGCATCCCACTTTCGCTGATTATGGTGTGGTGTGAGTTGTTATCTTTATCAAATTCCTTTATAACGGGGGCGAGATTGAGGGTGGTGTTCAGGTCGATATCCAGAGTAATAAGGTCACGGTTATTGATGCCAATAAGCCTTGCTTTTGTGTTGAGGGCTTCTTTAAGTTCTTCCTCATTATGGATCTCAACAAGCGGTTCAAATCCGTTCGATATAGCCATATCAACCATTTCATTAAGATTATCTTCGAGTATACCTGCTATCAGTAACATAAGGTCACTTTCTATCTCATTGAACTGGGCTTTGTCAATTATAAAGTCCTTGCGTAATACAGGCAGGGAAACTGTTTTTCTTACAGCTTCCAGATTACTGAGTGAACCGTGGAAAAACTCGGGTTCGGTAAGTACGGATATTGCAACAGCACCCGCCCTTTCCATCTCATGTGCTATCATTGCAGCATCATTGGGCTGTATGTCTTTTAATTTCTTTCCGGGTGAAGAAGGTTTGATTTCTGCTATGACAGCTACTTTGTTCTGAGATTTTTTTTCGTTTATGGCGGTGATAATATCTCTTTTCTCAGCTATTTTTTTTATTTTATTTTTGAGCTCGCAATTATGTCCTATTTCTTGAATTCTTTTTTCAGTAGAAGTTAATATATTGTATATGACTGAGTGCATCTAATAACCACTTTTGTTCTTTAATGTACAAAAATGTACATGAACAATATTCTATTTAAAAATATCGGTATGTGCTATTATTTTGGGTACTACCGTATGGAATTTCTATGGGCAGAGTTCTATTAAGGGTTTCCACTTTTATCTTTCAAAAAGAACTCTATGTCAGGATCTGCATAATCCTTATACTGGATGCTGTTCGTTTGTTTCTGAATACCTAATTTTTCCTGGACTGTAATTGGTGGGAAATACGCAAGGTATGCAAGCACTGTACCTATAAATACAAATATCCTTGCAAACATCTGCATAACATCTATTATTGCTATCATGTCTGTGAGCATGAAATCAAAAACAAATGATATGGCAACTAATGGAAGCGCTGTTCTGTAACGTATCCTTTTTGGCATCCTCTGCAACAGTATGAGTAGCAATAACCCCAATATCATTGAGGTAGGTATCACAAAAAGGCCCATAAGGTACAAGTTTATGGCTGCATCACTGTTGATCATGAATATTGAGCCCCATTCTGTCACGACTGGTCCTACTATTCCACTATTATACAGAAAAGCAAGATAAGCCGCTCCTATTAGGGTGAATACCAGTGCTATATACTCTCCTATCCTGATACTGCCTGTTATCACATATATAATGAAAAAAACCAGAGGGACTGATACAAAGGCAAACGGGATTGCTGTTATAAAATAAAGGACAGCATCGATCTCCTGATTACCTACATAGGCAGCAAACATCCTCAACGCTGTTGGCAGATATGTCAATCCTACAATGGTCCAGAAAATTATAAGTGAAAAAAGTGCAGGTTTGCTATTTTCTTTATATCTCTCCTTGTGCCGGGAAAGCACCCAGGCAAATGCAAGGGATGATAATGTGATTGCAAAACATATAGTACCATTTAACAGGAGTCCCGGATTCATCTCTGCCTCAGGGATGTATTAGATTTATTTTATTTATATATTTTCATTGTGCAAGTGTTACTAGTTTGCCGTTTGATATTTCCAACCAAATGGTATTTATATTATTTATTACTATAATAGTAATATATCCAAAAATATACGGATATAAGAGGAGGATCGTACATGAAAGCAAATAGATCATTTAATTTAAAGAAAAATACCAGGGCTCAGGTGGGTATTGGTACTCTTATCATATTCATTGCCATGGTGCTTGTTGCAGCAGTTGCTGCTGCAGTACTTATTCAGACATCTGGTATACTGCAACAAAAAGCGCAGTCAACCGGTAAGCAGTCAACCCAGGAAGTATCATCCAACCTGATGATCAAGAACATAGAAGGAGTACGTTCAACGGACGGTGCTTCTAATACATCTGCTACCATCGACATGCTCAAGCTCTCGGTAGGCCTTAACGTCGGAAGTTCACCTGTTGACGTCAATCAGGTAGTTATCTCCATCACAGATGGTACTATTGCACATAATCTTGTATATGCAGGTAACTCCAAGACATATGGCCAGATGACTGGTTTTGATGATGCAGATGCTACTGTCAATTTGAAGGCATTACTGACTACTTCTGCAGCTCCAACAAAATATTATTCTGTAGATAGGATACGTGATGAAGATCAGTCATTCTCCCAGGCAAATCCTGTGATGAACACTGGTGACCTTATTATTGTGTACCTTGCAACAACATCCGCCGCTGCAAATAGTGCTGCTTATGATTATATGGGTTCCCTTGATGCAAATGCAACCTTGGTATCTTCACAACTGAACCTTGTTCCAAGGACTATGGTGAACATCGTAATGACTCCTGAATCAGGTGCAGCCACCATTGCTGAATTCGTAACACCTTCCTCATACGGTGTCAAGGAGACCGTACAACTGTATCCATAAAATTGAGGCATGTACGATCTGTCTGTACATGTTTTTAAGGGGAAGGTATTATGAAAGCAAACAACAAAATGTATCTCAGGAAGAATACGCGCGCCCAGGTGGGTATTGGTACTCTTATCATCTTCATTGCCATGGTCCTGGTTGCTGCTGTCGCAGCGGCTGTACTTATACAGACATCCGGTATCCTGCAACAGAAAGCACAGGCTACTGGTAAGCAGTCAACTCAGGAAGTATCGTCCAACCTGATGATCAAGAACATTGAGGGTGTCCGTGCAAAGAACAGTGCTAGTGACATAGCAGGCAATATATCTCTGCTGAAACTCAACGTGGGCCTGAATGTTGGAAGTTCGCCTGTCGATGTGAACCAGGTTGTTATTTCCATAACCGATGGTACCACGACCAATAATCTGATATACGCGAATAATGCCAAAACTCATACCAATGCGATGGCAGATTTCTCGACATCAGCTACTGCATCTACAAATCTGGAAAAGCTGCTGACGTCTAATCAGAGTACTCCTGGTGCTAATGCGAAGTACTTCTTCACTGCGGAAAAGATACGCGATGAAGATAGTTCTTTCACACAGGAAAAGCCAATTCTGAATACGGGTGACCTGGTGACGCTCTACATATCCACCGTTGCCTCTGGTGACACAGGCTTTGCAAATGTAGGTTCCCTAACCACTACTGGATTAAAGGACAGTGGTCTTGTTGTCGGACCCAGATCTACAGTGAGCCTTGTATTAACTCCTGAAGCAGGTGCTGCAACAATCGCGGATTTCGTAACCCCATCTTCATACGGGATCAAAGAGAACGTACAACTTTATCCATAAGGTGATTTTCACCTTTTTCTTTCTTTTTTGCAAAGTTCACAGGATATTCTGTATAACGTATTTTACTATTATATCTCTTGTAGGTTAGCGTTTCAAAGTCCGATACGGTCTTCTTCAAAGCAGATAAAAATAACTTAGAACGATTTGGATTCTTATTCTGGTGTGAAGGTCAGATAATTTTCCCCTCATATCAGTGTTCTTTGAACATGGGTTCTACTATTATCTTAATGCAATATCGATCCAATTTGAAGATATGGTCATCTTCTGTAAGCACATCCACTAAATGCTTTTGCCGGATAAATGAATTAAGGTCCTTTCACAGATTTCCATAAGGGGTTAATAGTCCGTAAATTCTCCTTTGAATGCGGATCTTCAAAGTTCCTAAAACGAATGTAATAGAGTTATACAAAAGAGATGCAAATGAAAAGTATTGGGCTGTTCCGGATGGATTTTTAGGGCATTCTTTCTATTATCTCGCCCATCCTCTTGTTCTTCTTATAGAATGTTGTCGTGTCCTTGAGGAAATTAGATGCTGTCATACCTTTGTCAGTAATAATATAGCCGCCTCTTTTTACCTTCTCGGCCAGGCCTTCAAGCTGGAAGATAGTTTTCATCTTGCTTCCGATGCTCCCCTTGTCTGCGAACATATCTGTATATTCACGTATCTCTGAGAACTCTGTGATCCTGCCTTCGTTCTTACCAAGGACTTTGAGTATCAGCCTGTATTGTATATCTCCAGGTCCCTGATGTATGCCAAGTGATTGGTAGAATTCAGCAACTTCCTGCTCCAGTTTGACATCGATATCTTCAGACATTGATATCACTCCCCTCTACACCGTCCTCGTCATAGTCTTCTTCTTCCTCTTTTTCGCAGAGGATGTACTCATATTTTTTAATCCCGAGTTTTTCCTGCAGGGTCATTGGGGGGAAGTATGCAAGGAAAGCCTGTACTGTGCCAATGAGAACAAATATCCTGGCTGCAAGCTGCATAGTATCATCAAGTGTGATCATGTCTGTAAGCATGAAATCAAAGACAAATGAGATTGCTACCAGGGGCAATGCGGTCCTGTAGCGCAGCCTCTTTGGCATACGCTGGAGGAAGATAAGGAAAAGCAGTCCTATTATCATTGCAGTAGGTATTACAAAAAGTCCTATCAGATAGATGTTAATTGCGATATCGCTGTTGATAGTGAAAAGGGAAGTAAGGGGTGTGATAGTGGGGCCAATGACTCCGCTGGAATAGAATAATGCCAGGTAGGCCGCACCAAACAGGACAAAAAGTAACGAGATATAACTGCTGATCTTCTGGTCTCCTATAATTACATACAGGATAAAAAAGACCAATGGCACGGCAACGAAAGAGAAAGGCACTGAAGCTATATAATACATGATCAGGTCCAGTTGCTGGTTGTCCATGTACGCTGCAATCATCCGTACTGTTGTAGGCAAATATGTCAGGCCAACAAGCGACCATAAAGCTATAAGGGACCAGAGCGCAGGTCTACTTTTGTTGTTGTGTTGCGAATCGCTTTGGGCAAGTACCCATGCAAAAGCAAATGAAGATATGGTTATTGCAAAACAGATAGTTGCATTTAACAGTAACCCTGCGCTCATTTCTTAACCTCATACAGTATTTTTATTTATTATTATATATTAATAATCTAATAGTACAAAAAGATAATGTTTGTTGTTTGACATTTCCAACCAAATATTATATATATCTATATTATATATAATTTACATATCCAAAAATATCTGGATAATAGGAGGATTGTACATGAAAGCAAACAAAGCGTTTAATTTAAAGAAAAATACCAGGGCCCAGGTGGGTATAGGTACTCTTATCATATTCATCGCCATGGTGCTCGTTGCTGCAGTTGCTGCAGCAGTACTCATTCAGACATCCGGCATACTGCAACAGAAAGCCCAGTCAACCGGTAAGCAGTCAACTCAGGAAGTATCATCCAACCTGATGATCAAGAATATAGAAGGCGTACGTGCAAAAACCGGCGCAAGTCTGTCATCTACTATTGACCTGCTCAAGCTGCAGGTAGCTCTCAACGTAGGAAGTTCTCCTGTTGACGTGAACCAGGTAGTTATATCAATAACAGATGGTAGTATTGCACATAATCTTGTCTATGGAGGCAACACTAAATCATATGGGGCGATGACTGGTTTTTCAGGTAGTAATGAATCTGCAGATAATTTGGAAGCATTGTTAACTCAAAGTACCAACCCTACTAAATTCTATACCGTCGATAGAATCCGTGATGAAGATTCTTCTTTTTCGCAGGGTAACCCCGTGATGAACACAGGTGATCTTATTGTGGTATACATCTCAACAACATCTTCCACAGGCGCTGCCCTCACCGAGATTGGGTCAACATCAGGAGATCTCCAAACCTCAAACCTGTCACTTGTTCCAAGGACTCTGGTGAACATTGTGCTGACACCTGAATCTGGTGCAGCCACTGTTGCTGAGTTTGTAACTCCCTCATCATATGGCGTCAAGGAAAATGTACAGCTGTATCCGTGATGTAATTCATGATGTGTAGATTACTGCACATCATTTTATTTACACGGAGATGGTTTCAATGGAGACAAACACAAAAATCAGAATGTTCACTGATACTGGGGCTCAGGTGGGTATAGGTACTCTTATTATATTCATCGCCATGGTGCTAATTGCTGCGGTAGCCGCTTCTGTGCTTATACAGACATCCGGCATTCTCCAGCAACAAGCCCAGTCAACCGGTAAACAGGCAACCCAGGAAGTTTCATCTAACCTGGTCGTCAAGAATATAGAGGGTATCCGGGCAAAGAACAATGTTACTGATATGGCAGGCAATATCTCTCTGATGAAGATACGGGTTGGTTTGAATGTCGGGAGTTCTCCTGTAGACCTTAACCAATTGATAGTTACCGTCTCAGATGGCTCTAACACCAACGACCTGCTTTACGCGAACAACGACCGGACCCATGATTACAAGATGACCAATTTCTCTTCAGATGCCACTGCCGCAAGTGCTAATCTGGAGGCTTTGCTTAAAGGCACACAGACAACACCCGGTCACAATGCAAAGTATTTCTTCACAGTACAGAAGATCAGGGACGAGGACATGTCATTCACCCAGGGCAATCCTATTATGAACACAGGGGACCTTGCGATCGTCTATGTGTCCACTGTCTCGGGCAGTGATCTTTCATTTGCTACTATAGGCGAAACAAACACCGCAGGTGGTCAGCAGGATTCTAGTCTTAACATCGGGCCACGTACAAGTGTAACAATAGTACTTACACCAGAATCAGGTGCAATGACAATGGCAACATTTTTGACTCCGTCGTCGTATGGTACAAGAGAAGCAGTCCAGCTCTATCCATGAGGGGGACTGTTTTTATATTTTATGAGGGATGATATGAGCAAAAGAACTATTCTTATACTTTTTATTTTATTATTCTGCTGTTTTGCTGCAAAGGCTTCAGCAGATGTTTCATTTACTAATGACATCGAAATGCATGAGAGATCTATAACATTCACGATACATGAAACATATACCCTTGAAGATGCGCTGGATTTCAGAGGGGATCTGGATACAGACGATAGTGGAGATGTCAATACTTCAGAGGTCGAAGTATTCAGGGAAAGCTATCTATTAAACCGAAAGGCACAGTTATTAGAATATATTATAATAGATAATAACTCACTACCGTTGGAAATCGATTCTATTGAGCTTCAGTTTGAAGGTGCAGAAGGTCTGGTGGATACTTCTCAGTTGAATGTGACAATAATAGTACTATATGATATGAGTTCAACAATTTCCAATGGAGCGCATAATGTATGGGTACTCGGTCATCCGCTCATCGACAACATGAGGTTCATTCTTCCCTCGGGCATGGAATTAGTCTCATATGATGGACTTGATGATGTCTCACAGTCTGTACAGGATGGGCGTGTAGTGATCACGGGTGTAAGTGGCATACGTTCCTTTATGATGGAGGACAGGCCTGCATTTGAATACGCCGCATATGTCACAATGCAGAAAAAGCCCATTTATAAAAGCAGCTTCTTCCTGCCCCTTCTGGTTACAATTGAGGTCATACTTGCGTCAATAGCATTATATATAATTAGAACGAATAAAATAAATAAATCTCAATAAAAATATTCTCTAATCACTTATCGATTTACGGTGCTCATATGAAACACAGGTCATCCTACATCATTTGTTTCCTTGTCCTTGCGGCAGCTATCTTTCATAGTGGTTGTATTGCCAAATCCCCAGAAGAATCAGTCCAATCAACGGTTATGGATTTTTTGACTGCTGTCAACGAAGACGATCCTGGTTTGGCTTTTTCTCTGTATACAGGTAAGGACTTCCTTGCGCCTGCAAGCATCACAATGATATTTAAGAATAAAGGCATAGGGCCGGGAAGTATCACCGAAGTTAATATTGTTTCCCATGAGATAGTCGATAATCTTGCTATAGTAAATGTTGAATGTCCCATAGCAACACTTGACCTTTCCGGAAATGTAAAAGCTACAACTGTTGTACCTATTTATTTCAGGTTGCAGGACAGTGAGCTAGGCTGGATCATAACAAGGGTCTCATTCAATTCAGAGTTGTCATTTGAAAATGCTGAGTTGGTCAACATTGAAGTGGAAAGCACTTCAATTGATGTAATTGTTGATAATGCACCGATTATATCTGTGTTTGCTTTTGTGATGCTTGGTACAGGTTTTTATCTGGATAAGAAAGACAAAGCTAAGAAAAAAAATAATAATCGGACAATAGATGTTTCAGGTGCAGTTCCTTTGCAAAAAGAAGCCATAGCGCAATACATAAGGTTCGTCCCGGCCCAACAGATAACTGCCGGTAAGGTCACAGGTGTGGATGTATGGGTAAAAAATTTCACACAGCAACCGTATAATAATTTTGCAGTCAAGGCCAAATTTGCAAATTCCTTAGAAGTTGAGAATATAAATCTCTTCTTTGACAACATTGCTCCAGGTGAAACTGTAAAAAGAACCTGGGTGCTGACACCTAAATTGACAGGCTGGGCGTCTATAGAGGAGCCAACTGTGATATTTGAATATGGTGTTTCAAAATACATAGGCGTACTTGATCCTGTGTGGCTGCAGGTTCAATGATATTTGCGGGTGGTATTGATGTCATCAGATAATAACAGAGCAGGAGATACTTCAAAGCAGATATCTCCGGATATTATGAAAAAACTGAATGAAGCATTTTCATCTTATCTTGATGGAAAGCAATCTACCGGCACTACTGATGATCTATCAGAAAAGGATTCCCTCATTGAGTTGGTACAGTCAGGTATCATTGAAAAACAGAGTATGCAAGTTCAGGAAACAAAAACTAATCAAGAAGTGGAAATCGCCGATATTTCCAAAAAAGATTTCATTGACCATACAGATAAAAAACAAGACGGTCCTGAAGATGTCGATGAACCCAGCGGTAATAATGTTACTACTATAGTTCCGGATGTCCTTTCCGGAGTTTTTGATGATGTTGCATATCAATCAGTTGAAATTGAGATAGAGGATATGGGGGACCCTGCTGAAATCAAAGCAGATATGCGTTATTCAGAAGCCGTATCTGCGATTCTCAAAAAGATTCCTAAAAACTCAGATTTCTTTTCTGTAGATCCAAGTAATAGTAATGTACATGAGTTTCCTTTGCCGGCAAAGGATAAAATAATCTTAAATGAACAGGGAACTCTTCCGGAGTTGAAAGGAACATCATCTAATGATGTTGTGGTTGATCCAAGTACTGCTGTAATGAAAACACAGGAACCAGTAAAATCAGAACCAAAGAAGCAATTTAGTGGGATTGATAAATTCAAAACAGCCCATTCCTCTCTGGTGTCATCTCACAAAGGAGCTACTAAAGAAACAATACCTGAAAAAATTGATAAACCTCTGCAAGTCCGGAGTACTCTCTCCAGTTCATCATCTTCTGCCATTTCGGATATGGGGAAACAGAAAGTTTCAACGTTTATAAAAGAAAACATTCCCAGTTCACCTGTAAATATTGCCTTCCTTTATAGCAAGGATCATATAAAGCATGATGCTGCATCACTGTCCATTAATACACATGAAAAACCGGAACGTCTTATTAAAGCTATGTGGTATCTGGAAAAGAGTAAGGTTTTCAATGACGGTACATGTACATTGATAGATGACTTCGGAATGGCGGATGAAGCTGATCTTTTAAGGGTCCATGATGGATCATATATTTCTTTTGTCCGCTCCTATGCATATGCCGGAGGAGGGTTTTTAGGCGACAGTACCTATATGACGCCAAGTTCCTATGACATTGCAAAGATGGCTGCAGGTGCTGCGATAAAAGCAGGTGATCTGCTGATTGAACAGAAATTCTCTCATGCTTTTGTGCTTGCACGTCCTCCGGGTCATCATGCCAGTTCCCAGAAGTACGGAGGCTTTTGTCTGTTCAACAATGCAGCAGTTCTTGCAAGACATCTGCAGCGTCGCAGGAATGTAGGAAGGGTACTGATAATTGACTGGGATGCTCATGCTGGTGATGGTACAATGGAGATATTTTATGAAGATCCGACTGTCATGTTCATATCCCTCCACAGGGACCCGCATGGTTTCTATCCCCGTAAAGGCTTTAGTACACAGATAGGGGAAAACGCAGGCAAAGGGTATACTATGAATGTTGAGATGCCAGAGGGTGCAGGTAATGATGAATACATGCTGGCGTTTGACGAGGTAGTTGTTCCACTGGTTGGTCATTTTGCTCCGGAATTCATAATATTCAGCTGCGGTTTTGATGCATATTACCAGGAAAAGAATATCGGGCTGACCCTGGATTCAGAAGGTTATCACCAGATGACTTCAAAGATACGTTCTGTATTCCATGGGCCAATGGTTTTTCTGATGGAAGGTGGTTATCATGATTTCAATGGTCAGCTATGCCATAGTGTGCTTAGCTCTCTTCACGGGAAGCCCAATCCGGTCAGTGACCGCCAGGGAATTTCCAGTTATAAAATGAATCTGCAAAAGCAGATATTTGCTGATACTCAGAAAAAGATAGCTGAGTCCAAAAAGAATAGTCCTATACTTTCCTTGCAGGTGTCCTGATGATCCCTGTTGGAATAACCTTTAATGAGAATCATTACTTGCATGACTCTTTTCTTAATGGTTTTCCAAGTCCTGAAAACCCATCCCGTATAAGGAATATACTTGAATACCTTGCGAACAGTGATCTTGTAACTGGCATTCATTATCATATTTATGCATCAGAGCCAGCTTCTGTAAGGGATATACTGCGTGTTCACACGGTTAAGTATATTAAATTTATAAAGTCCTGTGTAAAAGACCCCCGATCAAGTCCTGGTAAGGATGTATATGTATGTCCTTCTTCTTATGAAGTCCTCTTGCAGGCGGTGGGGTGTGTACTGAACGCAGGAATTCTTGTTGCCACGGGTAAGTGCAAACATTCTTTTGCCCTGATACGTCCTCCTGGGCATCATGCAGGACCCGATGCTTCCAGTGGATTTTGTCTTTTCAATAACTCTGGCATACTTGCCAGGTATCTCCAGGAAGTACACGGCTTTGAGCGAATTGCGATCTTAAATATCGATGCTCATGCTTCTGATGGGACATATGCTGTATTTGAGACTGATCCAAGCGTCCTTTGCATATCTGTCCACCAGGACCAGTCCACTCTTTATCCGTACAAGGGTTTTATCCGGGATATTGGTGCAAGGCCTGCACTTGGCTATTGTATAAATATGGAAATGCCTCCGGAATCCGGTAATCCTGAATATGGTATATTCTATGATGAAGTGGTAGAAAAAGTACTTACAAAGTTCGATCCCCAGATAGTTATCCTTGAATGTGGTTTTGATGCTTACTATAAGGAGTCTCTGACCAAACTGAACCTAACAATCGATGGTTACTATCGAATTATATTTAAACTTGCAAGTAAATGGAACATTGTAACTTTGCTGGAAGGTGGTTATCACGAAGATCTTGGTCTGCTTACGTCCGTTGTACTGCGTGCATTGACAGGCGAAAGCAACATTAAGGATGAAGTAGACCAGATAGACCTGCTTGCTTCAAGGCATGCCAAAACCAGAAAAGACTTCAACAATAGTTTGTCCCTTCTGAAAATGAGGCTGGAACCATACTGGGGCTTGTGGACCCGAACTTAACAGGTAGTTGATCAAATGTTTGAACTTGCAAGAACTGAAGATGGTATATCTTTTTGTAAACTTGAGCATGCTTTTGAGCTGGACAAGTTGAAGATAGGTGAGTTCAGCTATTTCAGAAAATATCTTGGTATGGCAGATTATTTTTCAAATTTTAACAGCTGGCTTAAAAGACCTACGGTGGAATTAGTGCTGGCAATATCAGGTAATACTGTTGTCGGATGGTCCATGAATGAAAAATGGAGTTGTTCTTCAGTTGATGGAAAACCTGTGTATGTGCTGCGTGGTATTGAGGTATCTCCGCAGCTTGCAAGGAGGGGTATGGGAAAAAATATGTTTTTCCTTATATCCCGCATACTTCTTGGTCACATAATAACAAAGCCTGTGAACAAGACTGCAAAGATGTTTTTTGAATCTCTCAATTTTGTAGAACCGCCTGTAAATTCTCCGGTTAATCTCAGTAATTATCCCGGTTATCTCATATTGGAAGATAATAAGAAGGAATTGCTATCTTTTGAAGGCATTTCTTTACTTGAAGAAAACATCAGATCATGCAGGATGAAGATATTCCCGAAGGAATCAGGTATTGAGGCTATGAATAAGTGTACTAGGACACCAACATTAACTGAATCTGTTGTTATTGATACTACTGTTGCTGCCGAAGATAAAAATGATTTTCCGGTTCTATCTCAGAATAAAGAGGCTGCTGACCCAAAGGGTCCTGTGGTATTTGATGGTAAGTTTGTCGGGGAGCAAAAAATGATGTCTCCCTGCAAATGCGGACATTCTATAGTATATAAATATCAAGTCATAGGTAAAAAGAAAGGTACTGCTTTTATTTGTGCAAACTGCCATATTGAACGGTATTTCCTTCCCCTTAAAAAGCCATTCACATAAGAAATCAGAGGATATTTCTTTATTCTTCATTCCAATTAATTGTTTTCAATACGTACTTTCTAAGTTTGATCTAGAAACTGTTTTTATTTGAAAGCCATATTTATATATTTTTAAAAAACAAAATTATGTTATTTTTATTGTTCAACAGAAGAGTATTAATATAGTCAATACAATATTAACTATAATTATAATACTAGATATATAATTTATTAGTATGGGGTCTTTCCAAATGGCTCAAGAGCAGGGTATCGCAAAAGTAGATTTAACTTATATTTATAAAGCAGTGATGATGGGTAATTCCCTGTATTCCGATAATTGGGAAAAGGGTGTTCTATATCTTACCAACTTGAACCTGTGGTTCTCCGAAGGAGGAGGATGGATAACAATACCTCTAAAAAGCATTACAATGGTAGGCAGAGAGGTCACTGATCCTATCCGGATGAAAGCACAGAGGACTATCGGTACTTCACATGTACTCATGATAGATTATCTTCAGCCATCATCTGTCGTAGAAGGAGCAACAGCTTCAGCCACTGCATTATTGGCAGGCAATGAAGCCGTTATCAATACGTTAAAGACCTATCTTCAGCCAATGTGTGGCACACCTCCGAAAAAACAATCGCTTACTGATGTTGATAAAAAGCTTCTTTACATGCTTTACACAGGTGTAAATGATTTACAGAAGCTGGTTTTCTTCATAGGTGTTGATAACGACACACTGACTAACAGTTTTAAGAGTCTGAGGGAGCAGAATTTGTGTGACACTTCAGGAACACTTACAGAACAGGGTCAAAAGCAAATAAGGGAGATGATGTGAGATGAATCCGATCACCAAAAAGGAGGCATTGTAAATGGCAGATCCTGGCCTTCCTCCTTTCATGACAGCCTCTGCCGGAGGTCCTCCTTCGATATCAGATGGTAGTTTTGCACAGTCTATGGGCGCTTTTGGTGCACTGCTCAAATTACAGCAGAACATCAGCGAAAGGTTCCCTAAAGTAAAAGTTCCATGGAGTGGGACCAGGGAATTCCTCAAGGCAAGTACAATTGAGGCGATAAGAGCCACTTCACTTTATCGTTTCCATATGGAAATGTTCCGGGAAATCGGTCTCGGTAACATGCAATTGATCTCATATGCTCCAATGCATTACATTTTTGCAGTTCCCAACAACCCTGTGTGTAATTTCTATCCGGCACTCAACAACCAGAAAGTGTGTGTAGCTACAACAGATGCCCTTCACAGGTTCTTTAGAGAGGATCTTGAACTTGAGTGTTCAGTTGAAGAGATCGAATGTATCAAAAATGGCAATTCTGCGTGCAAATTCAAAGTGGACCTCCAGCCTATATCCGCATACCAGGTGATGCTGGATGAGTATGATAAGATGATACTCTCAGGTGTCAGGCCACCGGTCGATGATAATGAATTAAAGGACAGGGTACGGGCATTGACCGTATACAAATTACTGGAAAACGGCCGTTTATCAGAAATAGGCACTGCTTACATGCAATTTGCAAGTACAATAAAAGTCGATGAAAAGAAATTCGATCCTCCGTGGAAACTTAAAGAAGAACTTTCTTCAATTGCTGCCACGCACAATACTTTTGGCGGTGCTTTTGGCGCAATGGCCAAAACAGTACAGTCAGAGCAAAACGTAGGAGTTGTACCTCCTGCACCTGTTGTCTCCGAGGAGACTAAAAAACTGCAGGAAGAAGCCAAAAAGACCGATAGTTTTGCCGAACTTCTTGCAAAAATGAAAAAAAATCAGTAGGGATATGATGTCAGGTTACAGATCAGTTTCATTAAATAATCACCTGGGAGAGTTCATAGGTGAATTTGTCAGGGTGATCACGGATAACTCACACTACAGGGGCGAGTGTGTAAGGATAGACCAAAAGAGCAACAATGTCCTTTTGAAAAATGTTGTTAAAAAGAATGATACCGGATGGGTTGATGTTAGCGATAGTATGTTGATAATAGGGCATGCTATTGAGTCGGTATATATAGAAAAGAGTTTTCCATTTGACAGTAATGAATCTCTTATACTTAAGATCGAGGATGGCTCCCTGCTTCCAGATTCAGATCATAAAATAAAGGACCTCGGATTTCTGGAGGTGCTGAGATGAGTAGTGAGAGGAGAATACCAACCGGGATCGCAGGTCTTGACAGGGTCATTGAAGGCGGAGTACGTGATAATACGACTCTTCTGGTTGTTGGTTCAAGTGGTACCGGAAAATCTACTTTTGCAATGCAATACCTGAATTATGGTCTTGAGCATGGTGAAAATGGACTCTACATAAGTATGGAAGAGCCTCCGGAACAGATCATGCGTGAAGCAAAGATGCTTGGTTTTAATCTTGATGAGTACTATGGCAAGGAGCTGTTCTTTTTCCATTCAAAAGGTAGGGATTTTGTAAAGCTTGTAGATGAGCAACTCCCAGCGCTTGTGGAAGCTAATAAAAACTATGCAGTAAAGACCCGCGTTATAATTGATCCTTTAACTCCCCTTATATGGGCTGTACAGGACAAGCAGGAACAGCGTGAGATTATCACAAAGCTGTTCTATACTTTAAAACAGCTTGGTCCTGTCCTTATTACAACTGAAGAACATTCTACACCCGGGGAGACTGTTGGTGAGGATGTGCTGATTCCAATTTACATGTCAGATGGTGCTGTCCACCTTACTTACAGGCCAATTGGAGGTGCTTTTAACAGGGCTCTTGAAATCATAAAGATGCGTGCCACAAGGCATGGTGAAGAGGTATATCCGTACATATTTGTGCGTGGTGTCGGCGTTGTTGTAAGGACCACTCCGTTGGTCTCTGCTGAAGATGTACGCAAATATGATGATATCTTTGACAAAGCTATAAGAACGGCCGCAGATCTTGGAGCCAACGAAAAGATGCTTGATCGCCTTGTTTACGTTAAGGAGAACTGGTCATATCCATTCTCTCCGAAGGAAACACTCCAGATATTCTTCGAATCCCAGGGTCTTAATGATGCATTGACAAAAGAGGATCTTGTAAGACGAAAAGAAGCTACTCTCTCTTCGGAAGTTCCATTGGATGTCAGTGATATCTCCGGTGTAACCATGAATGTTGACAATATTGAGCTGGATGATGTTTCATCTTCAGATGATGAAGGCCTTATAGAGATCGACAATTTAAGTGAACTGGAAGAATTTGTCCAGTGACTGCATGAGGTGGGTTGACGTGTCAATTAAAAAAACAAAAGATGACCTTGAGGATGTTTCTCTTCTGAAGTTTGCTCTGGTCGCACAGCTGAAAAGGACACACCAATCCAGTGATGTGGATGTGCTTTTGTTTGCAGGTGCAGATGGAAGGATATATGCATCCTACATACCGGATAGTATCGGCCCTAAAATATTTGAGCTTACAAACCTTATCAGCCATAACCTGCTTCATGTGAGCCAGCAGCTTGCAATGGGACTTAAAGAATCTGTCATCGAATATGACTTCGGTACTGTCATTTTCTCTTCGGTTGGTCGTGGAGCGCTTTTAATCTCCCTTTTCACGGGAAAGGTCGATCTGTCAGCAAACATGGATAAGATAACCATTGCAAGACATGTGATACAACATATCTTTGAACAGCGTCCCATGTCTGCAGAGCAGTTAGCAAGCTATCCTCCGGAAGTAGCTGATGAGTTGCGTATATTGTCTAAAATAGTTTTCAATGAAATGTACACCCAGTCTTCGGAGTACAAAAAGAACATGGAACTTCTTGCTGATATAAAAGAGAAGATCACCGGTGTCATGGGCAGGGGAGAGGTTGAACAGGTGCTTGCAATGGCTTTCAATGAGATTGCCTCATCTCCAAAATGGATGACCGAAGACCTGTGGCCTTTGCTTGTTGAAATGATCATAAGGGATCAGATACGTCCTCTGCATGGTGATTATGTGGCAGATATCTGTGAGGCTGAATGGATACCGGATATAAAACACAAACTTGAGTCTTTCGTATGATGTGGTGATCTGTTATGAATGATGAAATATGTGTCTTAAATCCCTCTGATCAAGGAGACCATGTCTATGGAGGCAAAGAAGCAATGAAAACAGACGATCATGCAATTATGCCTAATGATGTCGTTCTAAACACAGATGTGGATGGACTGGTTGATACTAATGACTTTGGAGTTTCCTCTGATATTTCCCATGAATCTGTTTTCCAGGAAACAGATGAAGATGTGTTGTCCAGGTTAAAAGAAGCTGAAGCACTCAATGATGAACTTCAGTCCCGGTTATTTGCATTTGAGGAAAGGTTCACGGAGCTTCAGACAAAGATGAATGAAGTTCTGGATTCAAACGGAAGTTTATTATCTTCTATAGAAAATAATCTTCACACAAGGGCGGATGAGGCCGAGTTAAAACAGCTCAAAAAGGATTTTGCTCAATTTTCCAAGAGACTGAAACGTGTTGTCCAGGCAGAAGATTCAATAAATGCCGAATCTCTGGATGCTACAAAGGTTCCGCCGGATGTCCTTGAGATCACTTATGCAAAGACTTTGAATGATATTTATAACGCCATGCTTGGTGTGTATGGCGACAGAGATTCTGCTGAAATGGTGGAAGAGGCCAGGGAGAGTGTACGCCAGTTCAGTGCAGGAGTCGATTTTTTCAGATTTGAGAACGATTCTTTCATAATAAGAGGTCTCTCTGATGCCATATCTTCCAAAATAGTTTCTGTAAAGCAGATACATGGGACCTATATAGAATTGTTCAAAATACTTTTCCAGCATGTTCCAAATTATAATTCACAGGATTTCCGCTCATTTGTTGAAACAGGAAGCCGGGAATACACTATTAAAAAAGTGGTGTTACATGAGCATTCCATTGATAAGATAGTTGCTGATATTAGTGTATTCCAGAATGAATTGTCCAATATTACAGAAAATGTCAGTTTTATAGCTGAACTGCAAAACAACCAGCTTGAGGATGCCACTTCAAAATCACAGGAACTCATTGATATAAGGGAACAGATGAAAAGTATAGCAAAAGCTGTTAATCTGCATACAAGAGCGATTAATAAGCTGAACAAAAATCTGGTCGAATTCCGGAATTCTACCCTTGCAGAAAATCATGTATCTGAGTTTACTGAGGCTCCTGATCTGTCAAGGATCGAAGAAATGGTTGGTTCAAAAGCCAGCAGAGAGGATATAATAGCTATATCCGGTGAGATGGAATCTTTCAAAGCCAGTGTGGAAAATATGCTTGCTTCCATACAGCAACAAGTTCAGGAAAATATACTCACCTCTCAACAGCAGCAGCTTCAGGAGAATGTGTTCAACTCTCGGGATATAATGGAAACGGGTTATGATCTTTCAGTAGTGCAGGAAGAACCATATCATCTAAATGTTACAGAAGAGCAAAAACCCAGGCGATTTTCAGATATCCCGATAGAAGATGTCATTACCGGGCAGCTCTTGATTCTTGGTTCTGCGACCCTTAAACAGCTTGAGAAACAGATCAATGAAAATGGAGTTTCAATTGATTTTGAAAAACTTTCCCTTGTAATGTCATATCTGGAACAGGAACAACTCGTTAGTTCAACTAAAAAAGGAAGATATACTTTCTACTCTGTTGCAGATCCAGTTAATGTTTGAAATATTAGATGATCTAGAATGTCGATTGAAGGTTTGAGCATATTACATATGGCTGGACATGTCAGCTATGGTTTATTGGAAACAGGCTCATCGGTGGATCAGCTCAATATAGATATTGGACACGCCAATAACGTGGGTTTCAATTATTTCCATAATAAGTTTGGTATGCCATATGACTTCCTGCTGAAAAGTTCAATAAGCTCGGGACATTCACTTTTTGTTGCTATCCAGGGTTCTGAGCACCTTTTGGGTTTTGCACGATTTGAAAAAATATCCGATGAAACAGAGAAGACCTACAGGGGCAAAACGAATATTGTGAACTATTCTGTTCATCTTCTCAGGAGCATAGAGATCCATCCGGCACACCGTCATGTAGGCATTGGACGTTTGTTATTTGCGATTGCTGTCAAAAATTTAGAAACTAATGTTATTACGTTGCCTGACAACCCGGGAGCAGCCAGGTTCTTTAAAGATAAGCTGAAATTCAAACGGTTAAATCCAAATAACAATGGCCTTTCTCCCAGATACAAGGATTACCTGATACTTCCATATCCTCGGGCTAAGGATACATTAAAAGTCATGGCTGGCAGTTATCCGCGAATGGTCATGCCTGAGCTTATAGGAAGATATGAGGCACTGAAGTTTAAATACAATATGGGTAAGTCCATATCAAAGGAAGAGCTCAGAGATTTCCAGCAGCTTTTTGAAAATTCAAGGGAGCTTCTGGATAATAAACTCATGGACGAAATGGATTCATTTCTTAAGGGATTTGAAATTTAATAAATGATAAAAAGATTCAGGTGATGTCTTGGCAAATTTAGATATGCAGCGATTGCGTAAGAATTTATTGAAATATTATGGTAGATACAATGCATTGTCAGGCAATACTTATGAACTGTCGGCTAATATGGGTGTTGAGAGTTGTGCTGCTGTAATAGATGATATTACAAGTTATCTCCTCAAGCCTGCAGAAAGGAATATACGACTTGAATTAATGCAGATGTTCAAGGATTGTGAGAACCCTGAAATTCCTTATTTTGAAGTTGTAATGGATATTATGCAATTCATGAATGAATTCGTGGGCGATCCGCATACTGTGGAACTTATTTTTACCAGGGTCAATAACGATGTTGCAAGAAAGAAGCTTGAAGTTGATGATAAGATCTACTATAAAAATGACGAGTGGACTTCACAAATAGCTGAAGGTGCAATGCAAAAACTGAGGGATTCGGGGACAGAGCGTGATTATCAGTTCATGATAGACCAGCTCACTGATGTCCTTTCTCATTTTACGAGTGAAGATGGAATAAAGAATGTGCGTATGAGACTTAATAATATAATTAAAAATCACAGCCAGCGTGAACTCAAAGCTCTGGATCTTCATCTTTGATCTGAATACGTTATCCTGGAGGTACCGGGTTCCTCTGGCAGTTTAAAAAAACGAATCCATCATCTGTGATAGTGAATTTGTGTTTCCCCATTGTAAAATCACTCCCTCGTTCTTTGATTATCTCAAGATACCTATGGGGTATTTGTTCTTCAATATCGGTGCCAAGTACAATTACTGTATCGAAGATATATGACCATATACTGGATTGTATATTTGAAGCAGGTATTTCTCCGGTTGCCATGAGTAGTATGTCATTCTCATCAAATTCCTGGAACAGATTCTGGATAAAATATCTTAATTCGAACTTATGGAATGGTCTTTCATCAAATGTACTTTCAATGTCCTCAAAGATATTAATGGTATCAATAACAACCCGGGATGGTTTGTCTTTAAGTACATTCTCATTCATATATTCGAATATGGCAAAATCTCCTTTTGCCACGACGTCTGAATTGATGGAAACTATCTTTATTTTTTCGTCTATCAGTTTTTCATTATAGAATGAGAAGGAAGACAAATCCCGGATTATCTTGTCCCTTGATTCGGAAAGCATTGAAACATATACGCATTTTTCTCCAAGTTTTGCGGCATTGAACAATGACTGCAAGCATAGGGTCGTCTTACCTGTTCCACATGAGCCTGCGATAAGAACAGATGATGGTTTTATAAGTCCCCCATGGAGAAGAATATCCATTTTTGTGACATAGAATGGTTTTCTCATGCGGTCCACTACTTCTCATATGTTGGGATATTTTATAAGTTTGTCGTAAATCTAAACAGATCAAAAATCATTATTAATATCTTTTCAAACGTATTTGAGCAACTTTATATATTATCAGACCTATTAAATTGGATATAACATCCAAATCACTTTTCTCGACGTTGATAATCATGTCTGACCTGCATAATAACAATAGAATTTTAACATATCTGAGTGATATAAACGAGCGTTTGACATCACTGGAGTTACGTCTGGCTGATCTTGAATCCCGTAATTCTCCTCACGTCAATGATAAAATGGCTGTTTTTCTCACAGTTCCTGATTCTATCCGCAAATCTTTGTTTGCGGTTTCTAAACTGAACTCCTGTACCGCAGATGAGGTAAGTGAGATTACAGGAAGGCATCGCTCTATTGAAAACAAATACCTTAACGAGCTTTATAGGGCTGGATGGATTGAAAGGGACAGGAAAGGTAAAAAGATATATTATTCTTTAAGCAAGAAAATAGACAGTAAGAATAATGATTACTGGTCTGCGGTGGAAGAAGTTGAAAACAAACTTAGTAAGTTACTTGGGTGAGGTTGATGCTGTTAAGTTTTCATTCTTATAAGGGCGGCACTGGAAAGACTACATTTGTAGGAAATCTCGGGGTCATGCTTGCGCAGCAGGGTAAAAAAGTGTGTCTAATAGATACGGATGTGAACGGTCCTGGTATACATTCGTTGTTTGACATCAGGTATGAAATGACGCTGATAGATTTCCTTCAAGGTGTTTGCCGTGCTGATGAGGTCGTTTACAGGTATGAAGATACAAATGTTTTCATTGTTCCTTCTAAAGCCTGTGAGGAAGATATCTCTGCCATGTTCAATACTCCGGGTGAGGCAAGGGAGAAACTGCTGGAACTTGTAAGGAAAATAAGGGATAAGTATGGTATTGATCATTTCCTGTTCGACTGCAGTCCGGGAATAAATAAATCAAGTCTTCTGACCATGAATGTAGTGGACAAGGCAACAATTGTGTCAACTATTGACCTTCAGGATATAAGGGGTACCTATCTGTTATCAAGTATGTCCGGTAAGCTGGGAACCCGGGCAACTCTGCTCTTTAACAGAATACCTCTGGAAAAGAAAGATGAGATAAGTGAGATAGTTTCTGATTTCAGTAACAGGCTTGGAACAGAGCTACTTGGACTTATATCTTACGACGAGTCAGTAGCAAAGGCATGGTCCAGGAAAATCCCTATGAAGGACGATCCTGACTGCAATTATTGTGCTCAGTTAAAAACAATAGCAGAAAAGTTGATGAAATAGGATATTCTGTGATAGTTACATTGATGTCCTGTATTCTTCAATGCTCTGACCTACTATCCTGTCAAGTTCTTTTTTCTCTTCCGGGGTCAGGCTGAAGATTTCTCTAATTTTATTTAAATCATTTTGCAGGTAAGGCTCAAGATGTAAAATGTTTCTGCTTGTATCATATTTGATATCTATAAGTTCATCATTTGTTTTTTTCATTCTTTTGTTTTTTAGTACAAATTCATTTTTGAAATATGGAATAAGCTCGGTTCTGATAAGGGGGTTCATTTCTTCTTCATTGACCATTGTTACAAGTGTACTGTTATACTCTTCATTCTTGCGAAGCAGGACTGAAATAAAATGAATATATGGCTGGCTGTTTTGTTCCGGTTTGAAGGTAGTCAGGTCTGCAAGTAGTATGAGATGTTTGCTTTTGGAAAGCATTTTATCGATTTTGATTAATGTGCTGGTAAAATTCCTGAACACATGGAATGAAGTTACTCTTTCTACATCCAAACTGCACATTTGTCCGTTTTCGTTCCAGTATATCCAGATCACTGGCAGAAATTCCTGTTTTTCCATCTCGCATGTGAGTAATCTTATAATTTCTGCAGATCCGGAATCTTTGTTATAGCAAAAAACTGAGCTTTTCTCTTTAAGTACTTCAAGGAGTACCATCAGTGTTTGGTTTTGTTTACTAATGCTCATTCTATTTTTGTCACTACCATTTTATTGGTTTCAATGTATAATATTACTGTAAAGGGTAGGATTTATAATTTTCTAAATAATCTGCTATACTTTAAACATTTTATTTATTCTTGCTATATTATCGTTTGGATTATATGATATGGTTTTTGTTTCCCGAAAAGGTTAATACCTATTGCAGCAGATTTAATTCGAGGTGTTTCGTATGTCAAAGTTCCATAAAAGAGACTATGAACGTAAAGGTGATAAGAAAAACGAAGAACTGGATGCAAAACTATTACAGGAAAACCTCAATGACCTAAAGTCCCCGGATGGTGAGATCGCAGATTGACCTTAAGTATCAATATTGAATTGATCAATTCGGACCTTTCAAGTAAACAATTGATTGTTCCGAATGGAACTACTTATGAAAACGTACTGGACATTCTTGGTATAAACCAGGAAACTGTCCTTATTTTAAAAGAAAAACAGGTTGTCCCCGTTGATGGAATAGCGGTGTCCGGCAATTTGACCATTATGTGTATTGCATCACAGGGATAAATATTGACCGGACACTATCAATAAATTCACATTCTCTTTGTAATGTCTTTAAGTTTAGTGATGGCATCCATCGTTGTTTTTGTGTCTTCGATTATCTTCTGTTCATAGTGTTTGATGATATCTTCAACAGGTGCAGAGAGTTTGTAGATCTTTGTAGGTCTGCCTTTCCCAATTGCTTTCTTGTTGTGGATATCGATCCAGCTTCTTTCGCGCATATGCCTCATGGCAACGCTTACTTCTGGCTGTCTAAGGCCAGTGCTCATTTCTATTTCCTGAGATGATGCTTCCTGCACATTTGAAAGGTATGTGAGAGTGGTTGCAACGTTCCTTGACATTCCCAGGCTTTTCAGTGCTTCTATGAACTTATAGTCTGTGTCATCCAGTATCTTTACTTCAAAGTCTTTCATAAATAATAACCCCTTATTTAAGTTGTGCTCTAATGAGCTCTATTCCATAGTATGTCATTATTATATTTAAAGTTATATATGCGCAAAATTAAAACACTTAATAATTAATAATCTGTGCTAAAAATGAAATACTTTTTCGATAATGAGAATATATTATTCCTGAGCGAGTTAAGCGAATCAAAAATACAGGAATTTCTTCCATTAAATATTTGCTTTCGTATTTCTTTTCCAATAATATCATCACTGCCTGGCTGTAATCTAAGCACAGTTGAACCTGGGTATATGTGTTTCATGTGTGAGAATCCATCAATATCTCCATCTGTTATTCCTATTATGGGTATTCTCAACCTGAAAAGTATGTCTGCGGCAATATCTGTTGTATCGTCACCTATTGTTACTGCAACATTAGCATCTCCTATCAGCTCAAACGTTCTCTCAGCTTCATGGTCAATGATGACTGCTTTTATTTTTTCTCCCCGATCAGTGGAATCTGCTTCATTTTCTGATGCAAATTTGAACATTTTTCCTTTTTTACGGACAGAAAAGTTATTACTTCTAAGCGGTCCGCTTTTTACCCAGGAGCTTTTAAGGTCAATAGGTATTCTCTTATTATATCCATGGATTTTTTCAAGTCCGTGTTCTTTGATCCTTGCCCCACTGATCTCTTTAATGAAGCCATCTTCGCTTATTATCTGTATGTTTTCTGATTGTGCAAATCCCACGATTATTCCGTTGATCATTATTTTTTCTCCGGGGAGTACACCGTAAACATTTCTTATGATGCGACGTCCGTGATCTTCCACACTTATAGGGATAATCTGCTCAGGAACATCTGATATTTCCAGACCAAGAACCTTTGCCATTTTTATTGCAAATTCAAGGGAATCCGCATTCCATGGTACTATCTTTCCATCAGGCATTCCTGGTCTTTCAATGTGAATAAGAGGTTTTATATTGCGATCTTTAAGCCTTGAAATCACTATATTTGCAAATAGAATGCCATTTTGTGTTGTTTTTCCATGATTCAGCAGAAAAACAACGTCTTTTGTAGTGAAGCATTCTTCTATGCAACGGCTTGGTTTTAGGTTTTCTGTGATGTCAATGATCTCTTCAAGATGAGCATCGAGAACTGCTGTTTTACCAATAGTTCCTGCCATTATGGCAGAAGTATTTCCATATTCCTTAAGTTTATCGAGAACTGCCTTTGCCATGCCGGAATCGACAACATCAGGTCCGTGGATAATTACGCCTATTTCCATACAACCTTTTTTAGTGATCTTTTACAATTATACTTTCTGCCGACAAACTATTATTTTGATAAGCTCATTTTGCACTGTATGAACAACATTCGATTGACATGGCTTGGTCATTCTTGCTTTCAGATAGATGCTGCAGGGATTACTGTACTCATTGATCCGTTCATAACGGATAATCCAAAAGCCATTGTTAGGGCTGAAGAACTAAATCCTGATATCATTGCAGTCACACACGGTCATGATGATCATCTTGGTGATACTGTCAGTATAGCAAAGAGAACCGGTTGCACGGTTGTGTGTATCCATGAGATGTCCCGGTATCTGGGATCAAAAGGAATTAAGACAGCAGGAATGAATATTGGGGGAACTATTGAGCTAGACGGTATTCTTTTCACAATGACGGATGCAAGGCATTCTTCATCTATTGATGAATCCAGCTGGAGCTTTGATGGTGGGCGGGCAGCAGGTTTTGTTATCAGGGCAGGGATTGTCTCAATCTACCATGCAGGGGATACAGGTATTTTCGGGGACATGGAGCTGATATCAAGACTTTACCATCCTGATGTTGCCATTCTTCCAATAGGGGGAAGGTATACTATGGATGCCCGAGATGCCGCACTTGCAGTTGGGATGTTGCGTCCTGGAATTGCAATTCCGATGCATTATAATACATTCGACGTTATTTCTCAGGATCCAAATGTTTTTTGTGAGCATGTAAAAACAGTATCTGGAACAGAAGTTGTAATTATGGAAATTGGCAGCTCCATAATTTTATAATGAAACGCTTATAAATGATGCACTTGATTTTTATATGCTACGGATAGGTTTATATTTGATTATGTCGAACTTAGATTAGGCAAAAGTCGAGTTATATTTATTATAAAATACATATCCCCTCTGGTTCTCGTCATACGGCTTTTGCCTGCCAGTTCATCTTCTTTGTAATAATTATTGGTAACTATTCAGCCTGATAATAACACTATCAATAGCAATCTTGACAAAAAGTTGAGACCTAAATTTCATTAGAATCATTTATTTTGATTGTTGCTATTGATTGCTTTTTTGATTATTAGGTTGTTAGTGAGCAAACATCTCCGTTTCGATGAAATCAGTATCAATAAGCAGATTGTAGTAGGCTGAATAGTTACCATTAAAAAACGATGATTGATCTAAAAAAGAAGGTCGGGCATTTAATGCCCGGATAAGAAGTTCCTATTTTTTAAAGCATGCTTCAAGATGTTTCTGTGGGGTTGGTTTTGTTACAAGGCTTACAACAATTGCAGCAATAATGGCAAGTGGTGTAGCTACAAGTATGGGATCTACAATTGTCCATGTGCCTGTCAGGATAGTGTCAACACCAAAGATGGCCTTGCTGATCCCAAGTGGTACAGCTTCTGATTTATGCACAAATGCAAGCCAGAAAAGGCTTGAAAATGTTCCTACCAGCAAACTTGCTATGGCTCCTTCTTTTGTCATGCGTTTCCAGAAAAGGGCACCAGCGTACATTGGCAGGAACGCTGCTGCACAAAGTCCGAAGAAAATTGCCGTTGCCTTTGCAATGATACTTATTGGAAGTATGTAGGCCAGAACAACACTTGCAAGGATTGTAAATGCAATTGATGCTTTAGTAATGTTAATTGTATGACCAAGTTCTCCCTTTTTGAGGTACTCACGGTAAAAATCATGACCAATGGACGTTCCCATTGTATGGAACTGGGAACTCAGGGTAGACATGGCCGCTGCAAGAAGGGTCAGCATGAAAAGAACAACAAAAGTCGAAGGCATGGCACTGTTGATAAATTCTGGTATTATAAGATCAGTGTTTCCTCCGGCAACGGCAAGAGATATCATTCCCTTTGTGTTGAAGAAATATACATTTGATAATGCACCAACTGTAAAGGCAACTCCTGTCATCATGAGAATGAATGGTCCGCCAACAAGTACAGCCCGGTTGAGTGCTTTGTCATCCTTTACAGTCATGAACCGGACTGCAAGTTGTGGTTGTGCAATTACTCCTATTCCCACACCAAGTACAAGTGTTGACACAAGCGACCACCAGATGGGTGACCCGAAAGCCGGCATTGAGGTCCATCCCAAGTGTCCCCCTGCAGCAAGGCTTTCAGGCACAAGGTTATTCATAGCTGTAAGTGCAGAATGGGCGGCAGTAATTCCTCCAAGTTTGATGTAAGTAAAAGCCAGCAGGAATACCATTCCAATGAACATGAGGGTACCCTGCAGGGCATCAGTATACATAACAGCAATAAGTCCTCCTGTGATTACATATGCAGCAACGATGACCGTGAGAATAAGCACAGCAACATCATAGTTTATGCTGAGGGTGGTTTCAAGGAACCTTGCTCCTCCGATAAGTACAATACCTGCGTACAGTGGCATGAATATGCCTATAAGTGCTCCTGAAAATCCCTGGATGAATCTGGACTGAAAACGTCTTCCAAGGAGTTCCGGGAATGTAACAGCTTTAAGATTCAGGCCCATACGACGTGTTTTTGAACCGAATATAACAAATGCTATGAATATTCCTACAAAAATATTCATGAAGGCAAGCCAGAGAAGTCCCATACCAAGGGCACCGGCAGCTCCTCCAAACCCTACAATTGCGGATGTGCTGATAAAGGTGGCACCATAGGACAGTGCAAGTATATATGGATGTATCTTCCTTCCTGCCACCATGTAATCTTCGGTTTCTTTTGTTTTCTTGTATCCAAGCCATCCGAGGTAAAAGATCACCATCAGATAAATCAGTATGATAATTCCAAGTACAGGTGTGCTCAATGCCACTATGCCACCTCTCCATCATCTGAATCATCGTTCCATTTGAGGGCTCCATAGATTATGCAGCCTATAGCGCTTACAAAACAAAGTATATATGCAAGCCATATTTGTGGGTCATCTATTCCAAGCATTTTTAATCCTTCTTATATTTCTTATAGTCGATCATGACAGTTGCTAATATGTCATATGTTAGCATGACACTCTATTTAAAGTTTAGGAAAAGATATTGCATGCCTGCGGCTGATTAAATGACAGAATAAAAGAGATTTCTTTATGTTCCCAATTCACGTAATAAAGGAAAGTTGTGCTAATGTCATCTAATTTTAATCCAAATTAAAAAGATAACCAGATTACCTTATTACCTTGTAACATACAAGTAATTTGAATACATTATTCTGGATAGTTTTCAGTGGAGGATAGAAATAAATGTATGGTATTTCATCTTATAGTCCAAGGCATGTTTTTAGGATATACATTTACAAGCCTTGTGTAAACGAGACGCTTGATACTTTATTGATAAATGATGAAATATTGGAGTGTGGAAAATGAGTGAATATGAATTACCCGACAGTCAAAAAAAAGCCCTGGATAATTGGATAATGCAAAATATACTCCCACAAAAAACACCAAGTAAAACTCACCCTAGTTATGCGCTTAAACTTCTGTTTGAACAATCGCCAGATGGTTTCTTTATAACAAATAAGCAGTTTAAAGAAGCGATGGTCAGGTGTGAGTTCGTACCTGTAAATAAAAATAAATTGAATTGGGATTTCCGGGTTACCCTAAAATCGTCAGGTTCAAAATAATCAAAATGAGGTTATAAGGCTAGCAGATATTCAAAAAACGTATCCATTTTTCCATAATAAAGGAAAGTGCAAAAAATGACTATTCTCTTTTTTCATCATTATTTTTATGTTTCTTATACAATGCCAAATAGAATGAACCAATACATAGATAAAGTGCCCCTAATGCCATATATGCGCTGTTTTTGCCGATTCCTGCAGCGATAAAAAAGCATATTGCTCCCACATACCATAAAACAGCTACAATTGAGTATGACTTTTTTTTCATGTTGCTCATTCCCCCTTGTTCTTGCCCTATAAAAAAATCTTCGCATCAAATTAGGGGTTATGGTGATGTCATAGTATCATCGGACTGTAATCTAAATTGCTAAGTAAAGGAAAGTTTTCCAACAGCATCCAAAAAAGCACATTTTGATTTACATACAATCTCGGTTTTACTACAAAGCCGAAGGAAGAAATTCTCCAATTAGTTTGCATAATCGGAAACTTTTGTACTACCTCAAAATGCCAGCATCCAATTTTCCAATGCAAAAATAAGAAAAGCGTGTCAATAAAACAAAATCCATTTTATTGACTGCTTCTCAAAAAAAAGGAAAGTATTATTCTCTCTTAAAGCACAGGTCAATATGCTCTTTTGATGCAGGTTTTGTCATAAGGCTCACTACTATGGCAACTATGATAGATAGTGGTGTGGCCACAAGTATCGGGTCTATAACGGTCCATGTACCTGTAAGCAATGTAACTTTACCAAACAGTGCCTGGCTAATACCCAGTGCGCTTGCTTCTTTTACGTGAACGAATGTGAGCCAGAAAAGGCTACTGAACGTTCCGACAAGAAGACTTGCAATTGCTCCTTCTTTTGTCATGCGTTTCCAGAAGATGGCTCCTGAGTACATTGGAAGGAAAGCTGCTGCACAGAGTCCAAAGAAGATCGCTGTTGCCCTTGCTATAATTCCTGGCGGGAGAATGTATGCGAGTACTACACTGGCCATGATTGTCGTTGCAATACCAACTCTTGTGAGGGTGATAGTCTTTCCGATCTTCCCCTTCATCACAAACTCACGGTAAAAGTCATGTCCAAATGCTGTACCCATAGCATGGAACTGGGAACTTAGCGTTGACATGGCTGCTGCAAGCAGGGTAAGCAGGAAGAACACAACGAAATAATCAGGCATTGCACTGTTGATGTATTCAGGCATTATTTTGTCGATGTTCCCTCCTGCAACATCAATTGACAGCATTCCTTTTGTGTCAAAGAAATATACATTTGATAGTGCACCGACAATGTAGGCAACACCTGCCATCATAAAGATAAAAGGCCCACCTGAAAGGACCGCTCTTTTCAGTGAACGGGTGTTCTTCACTGTCATAAAACGTACAGCCAGCTGTGGCTGCGCAAGCACTCCGATGCCTACTCCAAGTATTATGGTAGATACAAGTGTCCACCATGTGGGTGAGCCTAAAGCTGGCATTGATGTCCATCCGTTATGTCCGACGGCGGCCAAATTATCGGGAACCAGGTATGCCATGTTCGTGAGTGCCTGATGTGCTTCAATAACACCGCCAAGCTTTGAATATGTTAATACAAGCAGGATGCCCATTCCAATGAACATCAATACTCCCTGCAAGGCATCAGTATACATAACAGCAATAAGTCCGCCTGTTATGACATAGGCTGCAACGATTATGGCAAGTATAAGAACAGCAACGTTATAGTTAATATCAAGGGCAGTTTCCATAAAACGTGCTCCTCCTATCAGGACACTGCCTGCATAAAGCGGCATAAAAATGGTGATTAGTGCACCTGAGAATCCCTGAATGAATCTGGACTGGAACCTTCTTCCAATTAGTTCAGGGAATGTAACAGCTTTCAGATTGACACCAATACGCCTGGTTCTGGAGCCGAATACAACAAAGGCGATAAAGATGCCAACAAAAATGTTCATGACGACCAGCCACAGGATGCCCATACCAAATGCACCGGCATATCCTCCGAATCCAATGATCGCGGATGTGCTGATAAATGCGGCTCCATAGGAGAATGCAAGTACGAAAGGATTGACCTTTCTTCCAGCCAGCATATAATCATCAGTATTTTTTGTCTGTTTGTAACCAAGCCAGCCAAGATAGAAAACCACTATCATGTAGGCAGCAACTGCTATTCCAAGAATGGGTGAACTGACAGCCATCAGTTATCATCCTCTTCATTATCATTCCAATGTATCAGTCCATAAATTATGCATCCTATGGCACTGATAAAACATAATAAATATGCTATCCAGATTTGCGGATCGTTTATTCCTAGCATTTTTGCATCACCAACAAATAACATTATTAATAATGCTATCTGTTAACATGATACGTACTTTAACTTTTCGATATTATGCAGGAATTAGATGCCTTTTCCAGCGGGCATAAGTTATAAATATTAACAATTCATAGTGGATTTAGTGTTAAAAATAAAATAGTTTGTAACACTTATGTGCAATCAAGTAAAAATGTTTCCAGGTGGTTTACCTCCCGAAGGGTTCGGATATTGCACATCTGTTTTTACCGCGGGTGCGATACACCCGCTCCTCCTACGTTTTGCTTTACTTCAACTTTGCACGCACGAAAACGGCCCTGCTAATCTGTTCTGTCTCTGCGGAAAAACCGGCATTTTCAAAATGGTTTACCCAGTCCTGTATACCTCTTTCTGTTCCATGATGATGGTCAAGAGGCTCTACAGCTAGTATTTTTCCTCCTTTGTTAAGGACTCTTCTTATTTCTGAAAGAGCCTTCGGTATGTCATCAAGATGATGGAGCATGAAGAAGCATGTTATAGTTTCAAATTTCCCGTCATCAAAAGGAAGTTCATAAACACTGGCCGCTGTAAAAGACACATTTTTAATATCATAGGCAACAGCATTCAAACGACACTGTTTCATGGTATCTTCCAGAAGGTCGATCCCAGTTATTTTTGATCCGGGATTCATCCTTGCCATTTTCAGAGTTATACTTCCGACTCCACATCCCACATCAAGTATTGCCTTGCTGTTTGCCTCCGGGAGTGCTGCCTCCATTGTCTGTCTTTTGAGTATTTCCATCTCTGCCGCAGGGAAGTCTGCTTCCTGATTATCAAAGGCAGTGTAAGGAACGATACCATAAACAGAAGACATGTTTGCTGCAAAAAGACCTTTGAAGTATATCTTATTTCCATCCTTTTTTATAAGCTCAACAACTGAAACTCCTGCGTTCCTGCAGAATCTCCTGTTCCACTCTTTTCTTTTTTCAGGGAACTCCATTTTCAGAGGATCATGGATTACAATGTAATGTGAATAGTCTTCAAAGAGAAGTCCGTTTGGATCTTTTTCTTCCAGTTCAATTATACTTACGCTTTCCTTCCAGAGAGCAAGGAGCTGCATTGTTTCTTCATCTGCGAAATTTGACACTTTTCCTATGGGTTTGAATGGCATATGTTCCAATTGTATTTTTCAGATATACTCTTGATGGTTTGCTGAAGATTCTATTTTATATTTACAACAGCTTTAAACAAGCAAATTTGAGAAAAAAATCTTAGGTTCCGTTGAACTGACAGTTATATTAAATAGAAGGTACTGACATTCTCCTATCAAAAAGGAAGTGTTTACAAAAATGGTCCTAGTTGCAGTTTATGATAATAAATGTACAGGCTGCGGTTCATGTGTAGATGCTTGTCAGAATGATATACTTGAACTCAAGGATGGGTTATGTTTCCCTGCAGGAATGAGTTCATGCAAGTACTGTATGGATTGCGTTGCATCCTGTGAGTATGATGCCATAAAAGTATTTGTTTAAACCAAAGAGATGAACAATATGAAAATAGAGATATTAGGTACCGGTTGTCCCAAATGCAACAAAACAAAGAAGTTCGTAGAAGAGGCAGTTGCTCAGGCAGGTGTCGACGCTGAGATTGTGAAGGTCGAGGACATGAATGGCATACTCGCATATGGGGTGCTGATAACTCCCGCTGTTGTTGTCGATGGAGAAGTGAAGATAGTTGGCAGGGTTCCAAAGGTCGATGAAGTAATAGAATGGATCACAAGATAAATCATTAGGAGTTCCAAAGATACATTATGGGATCTGTATAAAAAATACAACCTAAGCTTTGAGAAGATCCCGGTTATAATGAAAACCTGAACGAAATTTACTTTTTGTTTTAGTTTCAAAGAACGGTCAATAAAGGTGTCCAGGGTCTTGAGGTTTGAGGTAGAGTGATGGTGACAAGAACAAAAAAAGATAAAATTACAGAGCCATTGAATTTATAAGTTATTAAATATATATATCACTCCTCCAATTGAAAAAATGTACTGAATATCTTGATGGAATCCAGGAAGTCCTGTTTACCCATCAGTTCCCTGGCTGAATGCATTGCCAGCATCGGCACTCCTGCATCCACCACATGAACAGGCACATATTTGCTAAGTAAAGGGCCCAGGGTCGTTCCTCCGGGTTGGTCTGAATGGTTCACGAATTTTTGGTATTTCACATGGGCTTTGTCACACAGCTGCTGAAAAGCTGCAATAGTCTCCACTTCCGATGCATAGGAACGATTACAACTGATCTTAATAGCAATTCCTTTGTTCATCACAGGCTTGTTGGTGATATCGCTCTTTTCACTGTAATTGGGATGAAAGCCATGAGCACCGTCTGCCGAGATCACAAACAAGTTCATCTCCTGATGGATGGATTGTTGTTCCGTTCCCGTTGTTCCCATACGGATCCTTGCCAGTATATTGCTCAGCATCACGGAGTCAGCACCTTGCCGGGTCGCAGAACCGATCTCTTCATTGTCCATAAATGCCACCATGTTGATCCCGTTCTGATGATTTGATTCTACAAGAGCTTCCATAGCAGCATATATCATGGACAGATCGTCGATTCTCGGACAGGAGATGAATTCCTCTTTTGAGCCCACCAACATACCTTCTTCACTACAATAGACGTTCAAGTCCATGTCCAGAATATCTTCAGGATTAACTCCTGCTTCCTCTGCAACCAGATCCAGCAGATAATTATCCTTGATCTCATCTTCGATCAACTGGGTCAAGAGAGGTTGCATTTCTTTTTGAACCTTGATCTCCACACCTTTATTGACCTCGCGGTTCATATGGATGGCCAGATTCGGGATGATAAGTATAGGTCTTTGAAAATCCAGATGGATCACTTTTGGCTTCAGAACCTCATCGGACTTCACCGCTATTCTTCCGGCAATGGATAAAGGACGATCGAACCATGTATTAAGAATAGGTCCGCCGTAACGTTCCACATTTAGTGTCAACATTCCTTCACTGTTCACCTCCGGATTGGGTTTTATCCGAAACCCGGGATTATCCGTATGTGCAGCGATCATCTTCACCCATTTTGACGGAAATTGACCGCTTCCGATAGTAAAGCCCACCAACATGGAAGGATAAGGGGTAAGATAGTATTTTCCCGATGCATTCAATGTCCATATCTCATTTATTTCCAATTCCCTAAAACCTTCAGCGTCCAGACGTTCTCTTATGGCATCCACTGTCTGAACGGATGTTGTCGCTTTTTTCGTAAATCCAAAAAAATCCCTGGTATAATTCCTGATACGATCCATATTTTCCACCTTTTTCATGTTGCTCATATGCATTCAGCTTTGTAATGGGCTTTGAATTAGTTTCTTTCCATAGCGTCTCACTGTGTGAGGGATCACATAATGACAAAATCTTTTTTATTTTGTTTTAGCACCATAGTATAATAGCTTCTCAGGATACTTAATACTGTAACTTATGCTGACAAGAAAAAGATGGAACTAGGCTCCATCGACATGCATACCTTATTCTGAATGGAATAAAATGGGATTCTCTGAGGGTACTTTGCATTATATGAAGAAGAATGGCGAAGCTAATAGACCATTTATTCTTAATGCTCATGTAAGAGAAAGGTTGGAGATGTGCAATGGATATTGATTTTGAATTTGGTTAGAAATACTGTAATATATTTAAGGTTTCATACTTTTGTCTTGAATCTGCCAATGATCCTTCAGGGGGAAAGCCTTCCGCTTCTTGTCATCTTTTTCGTATGCAACTTCGTAGATATTTTGTGATATCCTCCTGAGTAGATCTCTTGCTTGTTTTTTCTCTTCCTCTGTGAATCCTGTCATTGAAGCTTCTTCCAGCTCACTATCAATTATGGATATTTTTGGAATGAGTTCCTCACCCTTTTCCGTGAAATAAATGCGCACAGCTCGCCGATCATTTTCATCAGTGACACGTTTGACAAAGTCTTTATTTTCAAGGATATTGACTGCCCGGGTAATACTTGCCTGGTCTATAACAAGATGTCTGGCAAGTGTGTCATGTGTTAGTCCCTGCTCATGAGAAAGCATCAGGAGTACGAAGAATTGGCCTGCAGAAAGACCAAGTTCTTTCATTTTATGGTTCAATCTCACAAAACTACTACGATAGGCTATTGTAATGAAGGCTCCGACGGGTACAGTATCCATTTATTACTCCTTGCTGTTGTAACAATAATAATATTGAAGTGACTATTTAATGATATTGTTCATGTTTCCCGTTTACATACTCGCATGTTTACTTTGCTTGCAATCTCATAGATCGTTTACACTTTTCTATAATTAACTTCTGTTGATTCATCAATAATCAATAGCTTTATCCTTCTTTGATTCTATCTTTTTCTGTAGTTCAACAAAACCCTGGATAATGGCTTCAGGTCTTGGCGGACATCCAGGAACATAAACATCAACTGGAAATATTTCATCCATATTCTGATGAGTACTGTAGGATTCATAAAAAGGGCCACCACTTATAGCACAGTCTCCAATAGCTATCACCCATTTTGGTGCAGGCATCTGGTCCCATATCCTTCTCAAAGCAGGAAGATACTTCTTTGTCACATACCCACTGATGAGAAGTACATCTGCGTGTCTTGGGGAATTACGTGGAAGAATACCAAAACGATCCGTGTCGAAGTGAGCCATACCTACAGCAATCAACTCAACGCCACAACAACCCATTGCATTTACTGCAAACCACAATGAATTTTTACGTCCCCAGTTGATAACGCCCTGAACCTTTGTCTTTTTTATAAAATTAGCGATACTGTTTGATTCAGTGAGTGCTATACCAGGAACGTCATTATATGTCACCAGCTCCATATTATTTTGCTCTAAATCGTCCATTTAAGAATCTCCTTTTTTGATTAAGATGCTATATGCTTGTTATGACAACAGTTGTCATGACAATAGTTGTTACGACAAGTATTTTCATGTAATCTAATATTTAAGGATATTGCTTAAATTTAGAACAAGGAATCTTGAATCTTGAAATATTTTCAAATCAAAGAAGACTCTTAATTTTTGCAAGCATGCTCATAGGATTGCAAGGCAGGATTTTGACGATATAACGCAAAATACTAAACTATCTTGTATTGTAGATGAAAAAAGGTAGGATACTTTAAAGGTACATTTCGTTCTATGAAAAAATGCAAAGGCAGATAAGTTCTTTACGCTTAATGTCTACGCAAGGGAACACTTAAGAACGTGGGAAAAACAAAAAAGAGGGGTTTTAATTACGAAAATCATTTCGCCATATCAACAATAGAACCTTCTGGGAATATTATCCTAAATACAAAACCAACAAGTGGGCCCGCAACAAACACTACTAAAGGATATGCAAATATAGCACTGATAACAAGATTATAAACCCAAGTTAAAAGTAGATCTTTTGAAAAACCAACTGTTAAAATCGAAAAAAACAATGACATTAAAGTTGCCATTCCACCAACGAAAACTAATGCAGTTATAGCTCTTTTCTGAAAAGAGGTATGATGGTGTTTCCTATATTCCCGCTCATTCATAACGAGCCTGGCGGGTTCACTCCCATGTCATAATACAGCTCTTTTTGTTTCTCCAGCATCTCCCCTACCCGAAGCGATTTGCCTGGCTGTTCAAAACATTCAATGACATCCAGTTTATCCAATAGACCCGGCAACGTGTAATCCTTGAGAAGACCTTTCATTTGCATCTGTTTTTTGATATAGGACCGGTATATCAATGCTACAACCTGTGCTTGACAAATTTA
>NZ_MBKP01000047.1 GCF_002243045.1 Methanolobus psychrotolerans | reverse complement strand
TTCACATTTTCCTTTTTGGCCTCTATCTTTTTTCCAAATAATTTTTCGTATTCTCTTATGCCTTTAACACTTTTCAAACTTATACTGTTTACTTCACAATTTTCTGTAAAGTCACATAATTGAAGCAATACTTTCTTATATCCCTTGCCAGTAATCTTAATCATGGATTATACCTTTTTACGAGTTATTTTTACGATTGCAAACATAATATAGCTTTAATTAGGTATAATTCTTTCTATATAGGTTAGATTTTGATTTAAGTTATGTTTATGCAAATTTTTACAGAAAAAAGTATTCTAAGAAGAGATTAAGAGAAAAGAAGTATTTTAGAGGAAAATGGTTAAGCCTCATTTAATTTGATTACCATTTACATCTTCAATTTGATCTAACCACCATTTGCTTACATAATTTCTACTATTAATGGAATTTCTTTGTTCTGAAATGTTGTTATAGCCAAAACGATAGTTAGTTCCATCAGTAGTCTTGACAATCCAGTAATTTCCAAATGAATTTGTATTAGTTGTAGTCTTGGTAATGTTCAAAAAACTTTCAATTTTAGTGTGATACGAACCTTCTTCTTCTACATAGACAAGTTCATAGTTTGAACCATCAAGTACGAGAATAAATTCATCATCATTTGTATTTTCAGTAGTGTATCTAGTATCTCTGATAATACAGTTATCATTTAATGACCAACCCATTCCAAATGATCCATGAGTTCCTTTTAAGCCCAAACTGCTGGAATAGGTAAGATCAACTTTTGGTTCTAAGCCTGCTCTTCCCTTTATGGTTTCAATTGGATATGTATACACAAACGAACCTGTAAATAAGCTGGTATCTGAATAATCATTTTCGCTTTCAATTTTAGGATATGTGCGACTTGTTGCACTTTCGACTAAAAACCCTGGATCTTCAGTGGGTACAGAAATTGAAGATATCAGAGTCTCAATTTGAGATATTTCAGCTTCAATATTTTCACTTTCGGACTCTAAAATTATTTCACTGGCATATTCCATGTCTACAGAATCTACACTTTTTTCATTACTTGAAGAAGAGTCTGTATGTGAATTATCTGTACTGTCGCTTTCGCTTGAGTCTATATTTTCAAGACAATAGACATTTGGTGTCAATAAGATAATAATAATAAATACAGCAATCAGTTTTTGAATCAACCTTCCACTTTTTTGTACCATTTTATTCCTCGTATTGAATAGTTTATGAGGTATATGAAGTCACTTACATATATAATTTACTTTTACAAATGATAATTTTATATATTTAAATAATAAAAACAGGGCATTAAAAATAAACTAGATCTAACGGGCTTAAAAATTTATCTTAGAAGGAAATTGCTGACTCTTGTTTATAATAGCATTGCAGTCCTTTTAAAGGTGTGACTACAGACAAATCATCAGGGTTTTGGGCTACAATTATATATTGACACACTACTTTTCATTCATTCTTTTTGAAATGAGTGTTCAATTGGATAGAATGTACCTTACTCTTTGTGATTGTTGTAGATTACCGGTTATTTGGGTAACAAAAGAAACCTCCGATTAGGCAACCTAATAAGTAAAGTTTTTTGTGATTTACATTGAGTATACCAAAAAATCAGCAGATACTCAATGATGTTTTTTACCTGTTCTGTGGAGGGGCTTTAATTGCAATCCGATACTTTTAATTCAGAAAACTTTGAATTCTACAACACAATTCAGCTCAAGGTATTTTTCATAACAAGCAAGCTAACTTTTTCAATAAGATTTAACTATAACCTTTGGTGTTCATCCATTATATTTAAATTGAATATTGCAGTAGGAATACCACAGTTACTATTAAGGAATAATTTCAGTTAAATTATAATTGACTTTCAGCATGGAGAATCCCACATGATAGAGGAGATCACCAATCAGTACGACCCACAGAAAATAGAGAAAGAGATACATGATTTCTGGACAGAGGTCGGTGCCTATTCCAAGGTACGTGAGCACAGAAGAGGCGGAAAAAGATTCTTTTTCGTAGATGGGCCACCGTACACTACCGGACATATCCATCTGGGCACTGCCTGGAACAAGATAATCAAGGATTCCATTTTAAGATACCGTTCCATGAACGGCTACGATATTGTTGACCGTGCAGGCTGGGACATGCATGGACTTCCAATAGAAGTTAAGGTTGAAGGAGCTCTTGGTTTTACGTCCAAGAAAGACATTGAGACCTATGGTGTTGGTAATTTCATAGAGAAATGTAAGGAATTTGCCCTCAGCCAGAAAGATGATATGACCGGTCAGTTCCAGATGCTTGGTGCATGGCTTGACTGGAAAGACCCTTACATGACACTGAGGGACGAATATATCGAAGCTGCGTGGTGGACCCTCAAGCAGGCCCAGGAGAAAAAGCTGCTGGAGCAGGGAAAACGTGTAGTGAACTGGTGCCCTCGATGTGAAACTGCAATTGCAGATTCTGAGGTAGAGTATGAAGACAGGACAGACCCATCTATATTCGTTAAATTCAGGATAAAGGGTGAAGAAGATACATTTGTCGTCATATGGACCACAACGCCGTGGACGATTCCTTCCAACGTAGCTGTAGCAGTGCATCCTTCCTTTGAGTATTCAAAGGTAAAAGCTGTAACTTCAGATGGAAAAAAAGAGGTCCTTATCATAGCCTCCGGGCTTGTTGAGGCCGTACTGAGAAAAGGAAAATATGTAGACTATGAAGTTCTCAGCACAATGCTTGGTGAGGATCTGACATCACTTAAGTACGAAAGTCCTCTGATTGATATGGTGCCAAAACAGGCAGCTATGGATCATGGCATCTACCTTGCCGATTTTGTGACTGCAGAGAACACCGGTTGTGTACACATTGCCCCAGGGCATGGTATGGACGACTTTGAAGTAGGAAAGAAGAACAGCCTTCCTGTCTTCTGTCCGGTAGGTCCTGACGGACGCTACACCGAAGAGGCTGGAGAATATGCCGGCATGCATATCCGCGAGGCAAACAAAGTCGTCATCGAGGACCTCAAAGAACGTGGCAACCTGCTTTCCGAGGGCAGTATTGAACACAGGTACGGTCACTGCTGGCGTTGTAAGACGCCTATCATCTATCTTGCCACCGAACAGTGGTTCATCAAGATAGGAGAACTCAAGGAACAGATGCTCTCTGAGATCGAAAAGGTAAAATGGTATCCTGATTGGGCAGGCTCTGCAAGGTTTAAGGACTGGGTAGAGGGAGCCCGTGACTGGTGTATATCCCGCCAGAGATACTGGGGTATCCCCATACCTGTATGGAAGTGTAAGAGCTGTGGAAAAATGCATGTAGTTGGTACCAAGGCAGAGCTTCAGGAAATGTCAGGAATTACTGAAGACATCGAATTGCACAGACCGTATGTGGATGAAGTCCTGCTTGACTGTGAATGTGGCGGCAGGATGAAACGTGTGGAAGATGTCTTTGATGTCTGGTTCGATTCAGCTGTAGCTTCATGGGCAACCCTGCGCTTCCCGCAGCATAAGGAAGAATTCGATAAATGGTGGCCTGCAGACTTTATTACCGAGGGGCAGGACCAGACACGTGGCTGGTTCTATTCACAGCTTGGTGCCAGTATGGTGGCTTTTGGCAAGGCTCCTTACAAAAGCGTGCTTATGCACGGTTTTACTCTGGATAGTGAAGGCAGGAAGATGTCAAAGAGCCTTGGAAATGTTATTGCACCAGTCGATGTCATTGAGAAGTTCGGTGCAGACACACTGCGTAGTTTTGTACTCTCTTCAAGTGCACCATGGGAAGACCTGAAATTCGTCACAGGTGAGCTTGGGAACATCAACCGGACCCTGAACATCCTCTGGAACGTGTACCGCTTCCCGTTGCCTTACATGGTTCTGGACAAGTTTGATCCTTCACAGGTATCACTGGAATCTGTCAAACCGTATCTACGCAAGGAGGACAGGTGGATACTTTCCAGGGCACAGTCACTGATTGCAGATATCGATGATGCTATGGCAAAGTGCACGCTGCACAAAGCTCTGAGAGCTATCAACGAGTTTGTCCTTGAAGACCTTTCAAGATGGTATATCCAGCTCATCAGGCCAAGGACCTGGGTAGAGGCCGATGATCCGGATAAGCTTGCAGTCTATCGTGTACTGTATGATGTCTTCGTCCTGACTGCAAAAGCAATTGCACCTTTCATGCCACACCTGGCCGAGGAGATGTACCAGAATCTTGTCAGGAACGCCTATCCGGATGCACCCATATCAATTCACATGACCGACTGGCCTGTAATTGATGAAGGCTTGGTGGACAAGGACCTTGAAGCTCATATGGAAATGGCCCGCTCTATAGTGGAATCTGCATCAAATGCCCGCCAGAAAGTAGGCAGGAAACTCAGGTGGCCTGTTTCGCGCATAATAGTAACACCGCTCAGCCAGCAGGCAGTTGATGCGGTGCTGAACCTTAAATCAGTACTCATGGACCAGACCAATTCAAAAGACATTGTACTGACAGGCATAGGTGAATCATGGAATGAACTAGGATTTGAGGCGAATCCAGATCCTGGGGCTATCGGACCTGTCTTTAAGGGTGATGCCGGTAAGGTGATTGGAGCTATTAAAAAGGCAAATGCAACACAGTTGAAGAAATCACTGGCTCTGGAAGAACAGTTCGAACTGGAACTCCCCGGAGGAACAGTTACGATCAAACCGGAAATGGTGAACTTCATAGAAACACTCCCTGACATGGTTGCAAGTGCCCAATCCATCGCAGGTATCATCTATGTTGATGCCACACTTTCCCATGAGATCGAATCTGAAGGTTTCACAAGGGAAGTTATCCGAAGAGTGCAGGATATGAGAAAAGAGCTAAATCTTGCAGTAGATGACAACATCAGGTCCCACATACAAATCAATGATGAAAGAGTGCTGGATCTTGTGCTTGACCGTGAGCAGTTCATTGCAAAAGAAACCCGTGCAAATGTGCAGGTCATCGGTCTTGATGTGGATACCGCAGGTTCCCTGGAAAAGGACTGGGATGTTGAAGGCATATCCATGAAGATAGGCATATCAAAGGCAAAATGAGGATGAATGGACTTTAATCAGTGGGAACCCATTTACGAGTCGATATTAAAGGACATGGGATTTAGCAGGGAAGGTGATGAGCAGGCTGCTCTCATCCTCTCTGACATGCTCTGTTCCTCCAATTCTGCAGATATTTCCTGGCTTCTTGAGTTAATAGAAGGCAGGGATATCCTTGTCTGCGGGAATGCTCCAGTACTTGGGGATGAACTTGAACTTGTTTACGCAGATGATCTTATTATAATAGCTGCCGATGGAGCCACTGCAGTACTTGTTGACAGGGGTATTATTCCCGATGTCATAGTCACTGACCTTGATGGTGATGTTGAAAAAGAGATATTTGCCAATAAGAAAGGTTCCCTGATAGTTGTACATGCACACGGTGACAACATTGATAAACTGAAAATGTATGTTCCTTTGCTGAAAAAGATAATCGGGAGCACCCAAGCTGCACCGCTGGATAATGTTTTTAATTTCGGTGGTTTTAGTGATGGTGACAGGTGCGTCTACCTGGCAAAAGAGTTCGGTGCCGCCAGTATAAACCTTGTGGGTTTTGACTTTGAGGATAAGAATGTCAACCCTGTTAAGAAAAAGAAGCTGGAATGGGCCCGCCTGCTGATTGAAAGAATAAATCCTTAAATTCATTGGATGTTCTATTTATCTTTTTTTCAAGTTTGTTACAGATACTGTTTTATCAGAATCTATATATAATTTCGTTATAAATATCTATAAGAGTCCCATGCAAACACTGGTAATCTGCATTGACAGAGATAATGACCTTGGAGACAAAGCCGATGTTCACGGCCCTCTCATAGGTAAAGAAGCGAACATTGAGGCAGCAGTCAAGCTTGCAACGGCAGACCCGGAAGATTCAGATACAAATACCATCTTCGGAGGTGTCAAGATACTCGATGAGTTGCTTGCAAGGGGAATTGATGCAGAAATAATTACTCTTGCCGGTGATAGGAACATCGGTATAATCTCTGACCAGAAGATCGCAAACCAGCTTGACATGCTTTTGAAGAAATTCCCTGCGGAATCTGCTATCTTTGTATCCGATGGTGCTGAGGACGAAACACTGCTTCCCATTGTTCAATCAAGGATCAAGATAGATTCAGTCAGGCGTATTGTGGTCATGCAGAGTGCCAATCTGGAAAGTACTTATTACATAATCAAACACGCTTTCAATGATCCTAAAATATCCCAGACCTTCTTCGTTCCGCTTGGACTTGCAGCTCTAATCTATGCGTTCTTCCTGCTTATCGATTATTCCCAAGGTGCAATCATAGGTATTCTGGCATCTGTGGGTCTTTATATGCTTTACAGGGGATTCAGTGATACAGTTGATTTTTACTGGGAGAAACTAAAAGACTCCTTCCACTCTGGAAGAATGATATTTTTCACTTATGCAACGGCAGTTGTATTAATTGCGGTTGCTACTATTCTTGGCCTTATGGATGTATGGTCACGTTACACAGCACAAGGTATATGGTATTACGGAGCAGTTCCGCTGGTTACATCTTTCATTCACAAGACTATCTGGATCTATGTTCTGGCAATACTCTTTGCAGACGCAGGAAAAATATTGGATTGCAAGCAACGTGGTGAGTCTTTCAGTAGGTATCTGATACCTGCCTTTTTTGTGGTATCCATAGGTTTCCTTTTCTGGGGAGCCACTAGTTATCTCATTTCAATGAGCCCTGTGCTTGGAAGTACCGAAAATGATCCACTTTCAGGAATGCAATTTTTTATTTATTCCATAGTCTTTGCTACAATTCTTGCACTGGCAGGAATCAAAGTATCAAATCGTCCGCAACCAGCAAGACAAAAACCAAAAAGGGATAAAAATGCAGGAAAGAAGTAATAACTATCAGGATCTAGACCTGCCTGTCGCTTTAATAGGCGGGGTTGCCTTTACTTCAGTGGAATCATGCAGTGAATTACCTGTAAGTACACCATATGGTGATATCCTTGTCTATATATCTGAAATCGGAGGCAAAAACGTTGCATTGGTGCCCAGGCATGCAAATGGAAATCGGCACGTTCCTCCTCATATGATTAACTACAGGGCCAGCATTTATGCTATACATGAGCTGGGTGTGAATAGGGTAATATCCACCAATTCAGTGGGCACAATGAAAAATCATCCTGTTGGCAGTTTCTTTTTACCAGATGACTTTCTTGATTTCACTAAGAACCGGCCATCTACTTTTTTTGATGAACGAACAGTTCATGTGGATGTAGGTGAACCTTATTGCCCGCATCTGAGAAAACTCATGAGCGATTCTCTTGCCCGCAGGAAAATTGGGTTTTCGGGAGGTGTTTATGTCTGCACTGAAGGCCCAAGGTTTGAAACAAAAGCGGAAATACGTATGATGCGGCAATTCGGGGATGTTGTGGGTATGACCGGTCTGCCTGAAGTTGTGCTGGCAAAAGAACTGAATATGTGCTATGCTTCAATCTGTACAGTAACAAACGATGCTTGCGGCCTTGGGAAAGGAAAAATGACTGTCAGTGAGGTACTTGATACGCTTGCCGGTATAAAAGATAAATTATGGGATGTCCTCTCTGACGTTATCAGATCACTTCCGGAACAGACTTCCTGTAATTGCAGGTTCGCAACTTCGGATGCAGAACTTTGATCTTTTGCTAAAGGAAAATCAGGCAATATCCTTTGAAGTGTCGATTTGGACCCCCTCTCCTATCTTGAATTTGATGATCTCAGTGCTGGGTACCATTCCCCTGATCTTTGGAATGGCAAGTTTGCTTATAACCTTGTCCGCTCCTTTGTCAAGTATTGATTCAAAGATCACATCACATATATTGAAGGTAAAGTTTTCGACGTCTTCAGCTTTATTATTTTTCAGCCCGAACAGGTAGGTCAGGCATCCCAGATCTTTTGTTGTTTCATAGAGCAAATTAACAAGTTGTTTTATGTGTCCTTTGTTAACAGCAAGTTCCATAAAAAAAGAGAAAGAATCAAAAATTATGTTCACTTCTTCACCATTTGAATCATTTGCAATATTACGCAAATTGTACTCAGTGAACTCTATTATTTTTGAATCTATGAATTCGTTACCTACATTATTGGACATATCTCCGCATGTGGTACAATAATATTCACTGTATATATCCACAAAAATAATGTTTGTGGGGTCAAATCCGAGTTTTATAACATCGTTTAACACAAATCTTGGTCTTCTGCAGGTTGTAAAATAGTATGTTTTACGGGATTGTGTAAATTGATAAAGGAAAACTTCAGACATTGAGCGCGGGTCAGCTGAGAAATATGTAAGCGATCCTGTAGGTAACCCTCCTCCCAATGTCCTGTCAAGAACTAAGATCCCGGTTGAACTGAGGCGTACTCCTTCTTCGATGACCAGATTATGTTCTGGTTTTTTTAGACTGTTGTAAAGGGATGTTTCTCCAATATCCCTGGATTCAGCCTCCCGGCTAATGGTTTCATTTTCCATTCTGTTTTTAGAACCCAGCATTTTTTATCCTCAGTATTATTCAATATTTATATACAATTTGATATTATAAAAACCTGTTTCACAATATACAATAGTATTTATAGGCTATAAGTCATCAAAGAGCAACAATGACTCTCTGGATACTTGCAAGCGCCGAAAGGTCAAAAATTATTATCCTGCCGATACGGGATAAAAAGAAAAAGCCTCTTTTTGTCGGTGAACTCATCCTGAGGCAGACTGACGCAGGCCCGCGTCCGCATAAATTTAAGGTTAAAACAGACGGAAAAGGAGAATTCAAGCCACCTGCTGAATTTGTAGACCTTTTGAGGACTGCTGACCGTATAATGCTGGCAAAGGATGGGGATGAAGGGCAGACTGCCAGTTTTGTAGATATGCTCCAGGGCTTCCAGCTAAGCGCAGATGTTGTAAATGCGTGTAGATTCTGTCTTCTTAAGAACAGGTTCAATTTCCTGAACCGGCGTTCTATCAGATATCATCGGGAAAAAGTATGTGAAGACTGTGCACGGGAAGAGCTCATCAGGTCGCTTAAAAGTTCCCATGTCAATTATGGGGATGAGGTGTGCCAGAGATTTGAAGATATAATGCTCAAAACAAGGGATCTTGACAGGACAATGGCAATGATAAGTCCTGATGAGATGGACAGGGAACTCACAAGGTTTGATTCTATTGCTGCAAATACTTCAGTACCAACGGGAAAGATAAAAGATCTGCCTTTGCACAAAAATTTTAAGAAGTTACTGCTCGAAAAATCAGAAACACTTCTGCCGGTGCAGTCCCTGTCCGTGGAGAGTGGCCTTCTCAAAGGACAGAACCAGCTTGTCACATCTGTGACTGCCACAGGAAAGACTTTGATAGCCGAACTTGCAGGCGTTGAAAATATATTAAGAAAGAAGGGAAAGATGCTATATCTTGTACCTCTTGTGGCGCTTGCCAATCAGAAGTATGACCAGTTCACAAACAGGTATTCATCCCTTGGCCTGAAAACATCCATCAGAGTCGGCAGTGAACGTATCAAGACCTCAAAGAATGCATCCATGCAGAGAACCCTGGATTCAGATATAATTGTAGGAACCTATGAGGGTATTGATTACATACTTAGGACGGAGGGCGCTGATCTGCTGGGACAGGTTGGAACTGTTATTATAGACGAGGTTCACATCATAGAAGATTTGGAAAGAGGTCATCGTCTGGATGGAGTTATCGCAAGGCTGAAGTATAGTGCACCAAGTGCGCAATTCATCTATCTATCGGCAACTGTAGCCAAACCCCAGATGCGTGCAAAACAGCTTGGGGCAAAACTTATTGAATATGAGTATCGTCCGGTGCCTATAGAGAGGCATCTGGTACTCTGCCCCGAGCACTCCAAGATAAAGATAATGACCCGGCTTGTAAGGGAAGAGTTTGCTACTACTTCTTCTAAGGGGCACAGAGGGCAGACTATAATATTCACAAATTCAAGGCGCAACTGCCATCGTATATCTGAGGCACTGCCAATATTTGCTGCTCCCTACCATGCAGGCCTCACAAGCCAAGAGCGAAAAAAAGTGGAAATATCTTTCCTAAAGGGAAAACTTCCTGTTGTAGTAACAACGGCAGCCCTAGCCGCAGGAGTTGATTTTCCGGCATCACAGGTCATTTTCGAGTCCCTGGCAATGGGCATCGAATGGCTTTCCATGCAGGACTTCCTCCAGATGCTGGGGCGTGCAGGAAGACCTGATTATCACGATCGTGGTGAGGTAGTTCTACTTGCGGTTCCGAATAAGAAATACTCAGGTGACAGGGGTGATACTGAGGATGCTGTTGCCCTTAAACTGCTTAAAGGTGAGATGCAGTATACGAAGGTGGAATACGGTGACGATGAAAAACTGGAGGAAATTCTTGCCTCATCAGCTATTACTTCTTCGAAGAAAGATCTTGAGAAGATCCATTCTTATATGCTGGCTGATTATAATGTAGATATATTGCTGGAAAAACTTGCAAGAAATAAGTTCGTGCATAAAAAAGGGGACTTCATATCACTTACTAAATTCGGCAAGATCGCAGCAGGGCATTTCCTGTCAATGTCAAAGGCATTCCTTATACGCGATTCAGTTCTTGTGGGACAGGATCCCCTTGTTACGGTTTCCAATCTGGAATTTTTTGATTCGGTTTACTACAAGTATGCAGCCCGCATATCTGCTGCTCTTGAGGTGAATCTTCCGACAAGGGTGTTCCAGGGCGCTTCCCTGGATATTCTGTTTGAAGGGGAAAATATGGACAAACTTGATATAGTACTGCGTGACCAGTTGTTTGAGTTCGCTGCCGATTTTCTGACATGTAATTGCCGTGATTCTCCATATTGTGGCTGCGCTGAGCGCAAGTTCTCTGAAAAGATCATATCCATCAGGACTGAAGGCTATGAGCCGGATGGAATTGTCCGGAAACTGGAGCAACTTTATGGGGTTACTGCTTATCCGGGAGATGTGCTTGGTTACCTTGATAATGTGGTACGCAATCTGGAGGCTGTGGAATTGATAGCTGCGGCATATTCTAAGAAGGATGTGTCTCTCAGGGCACGCAGTCTCAAGAAGCTTGTGGAAGGTTAATACAAAGCCCTTATAGTAAAAATTACTGAGGCAATTCAAATAAGCATCAAAAATTATAATAGTTATGTCTACAGATAGAAGTCTATTGAGGATATGATTTGTATGGATTCAGAAAAAAACGAAGGTGACATAATGGCTGATATACCGGAAGAGATAAAGAAAAAGAAAAATGTCAGGATAGAACTGTATAAGCCGGATGATTTCAAACAGGTTTATTCAATCGGTGCAGTAGGCGGGCACAGTCCCTATGATTTCAGGATTGGTTTCTATAATGACATGCCTATGGCTATTAGCAAGTCAGGTGATGAGCAGGTTATCCAGAGAAGGCTTGAGACGGAGATAATACTGTCTCCTTTGGCCACTGTTGAACTTGTGCGCTGGCTTAGTCAACACATACAGAATTATGAGGCCACATTTGGTCCGATTGCAAAACCTCCTGCGAGCATAAAAAAGAAAAAGTCTGAGCCTGTACAGGATAGTACTGAAATACAGGGTTACATTTGACCTTGCATCAAGGTGCAGTTATATATTAATAGATCAATTGGCAAATCGCCAAGAATAAATATGATATTGGCTATTTTTATTAGCCTGAAAACGTAATGTTATATGGTAAATATTATTCTTTTAAATGAAAGCGAGGATTAATTTTGTTCCCTAGTAAGAAAGTCCAGAAATTAGTTGGATCCAAAGTCCAGGTTGAGATGAAAGGTGACCTTCACCTGCTCGAAGGAACTTTAAAAAGTGCAGATGATTATATGAACCTGCATATGGTAGACACTATAGAGGTCGCAAATGGTGAGCGTCTGCGTTCTCTTGGTTCTGTCGTATTGCGTGGCAACAATATTATTCTTGTTGTTCCTATGGAAGAATAAACACTCAGTGAACAGTCAATGGAAAGTAACATGAGTATCGAAGAGACTGCATTAAATCTTATTCGAGACAGTAAGGAAGGCATTTTCCAGAATGAACTCTGGAAAATGCTTGAAATTGACAGTCGTAAATGCTCCAGAGTTGTGTCGAAGCTTTTGGATGATGACCTGATCATCCGAGAGCAAGCTGTCTCCAACGGAGCCAGGACTTACCTTCTTAAGCTTAAGGAAGAAGAGAAGCCCTGCTTTGATCTCCTGTTATCAGGAGATATGTTCTCACCATGTGCTGGTTGCAGGGATGCCTGTCAGCCTGAATCCTGTGAAAAACTCACTTCATGGATTGCAAACCTCAATGACGATGAGAAAACAGAGGATAAGTAATGATTCAGGCGAAAGCTTTAATAAGTATATGTGCTATGTTGGAGTCGCTTCACTAAAGCGAAATCAACGTGCTCCGATAGTGTAGTTCGGCCAATCATTCCGGCCTTTCGAGCCGAAGACTCGGGTTCGAATCCCGATCGGAGCACCATACAATTTTTTAAACTAATTATAGAAGTTGTCATGCAGGTTTTTCTGTAAAATAATAACTGTTTAACTGTATCGATGTCGTTTTTGTAGAAATTGATTAAAATTCCAACTAAAATCCAATTTATAGATATTTTACTGTGCGGGATTTATTGCAGAGTTTGGCCTAGTATTAAAGGAAAGGTCGGATATAATTTCCAATGAGTTTTGCACTTTAACCTGAGGTATAACGTGTCATTTGATAATCTAAATTTAATATCCCCGCTTCAGCGGGCATTGTCCGAGGAAGGGTATACAACACCTACTCCGATACAGCAGCAATCCATACCACATTTGTTAAGTGGTAAAGATATGATAGGTATCGCCCAGACAGGTACAGGCAAGACTGCTGCATTCATATTACCAATTCTTCAGAATATGTCGTCATCATCTAAAACTTCACGTCCGGGATTCCCTCGTGTTCTTGTACTTGCGCCCACCAGGGAGCTTGCAGCACAGATAGGGGACAGCTTTGCTACGTATGGAAAGTTCACCCGTTTCAAGCACACAGTCATATTTGGTGGTGTTGGCCAGGGGGCACAGGTAAGAGCTCTCTCAAAGGGCGTAGATGCTCTTGTAGCAACTCCTGGCAGGCTGCTTGACCTTGTAGCCCAAGGCTATGTAAGACTATCAGCTGTTGAGTATTTTGTTCTTGATGAGGCAGACAGGATGCTTGACATGGGCTTTATCAATGACGTATATAAGGTCGTAGATATGTTGCCACTGAAACGTCAGTCACTTTTCTTTTCGGCCACCATGTCCGCGGATATATCTGATCTTGCCAGGAAGCTGTTAAGTAATCCTGTAAAAGTAGAGGTCACTCCACAGGCAACTACAGTGGAGCGTATAGACCAGTATGTCTTTTTCGTTGACACTGACAATAAGAATGAATTACTTTTACAACTCCTGAGAAGCAAACATCTAGAGTGTGTCCTTGTGTTCACTCGCACAAAGCATCGTGCCAATAAGGTTGCTGAGATGCTTAGCAAGAACAGGATTCCTGCTGATGCTATCCACGGGAACAAGTCCCAGAACCACCGTACAAAGACACTTCAGGATTTCAGGTCAGGACACCTGCGTGTGCTGGTTGCAACAGATATAGCTGCCCGTGGTATTGATATTGAGGATATATCCCACGTCATAAACTATGACCTGCCAAATGTCTCTGAAAGTTACGTACACCGCATAGGACGCACTGCAAGAGCAGGAGCTGACGGAACAGCATTCTCATTCTGTGCCGCCGATGAGCGTGATTTCCTCCACGATATTGAAAAACTCATCCGGATTAAAATCGAGGTTGCAGATCATGATTTCCATTCTGAGAAAGCGAAAAATGCCACCGGTACTGAGGCAAAACCAGCTCCCAGGCAACAGGGAAGGCCGGGTGGAAGAACCGGGCCTAAAAGAAGTCAGGGCAGAGGTAAGAAAGGCGAAGGCAAGGACGGTAAAACGAATGCTGGTAGCAGTACCAGACCCAAGAAAGACATCAAGGCAAAGACCATCCAGTCTTCAAATACGAATAGAGGACAAAGTGTTAATAAGAGCGGTAATCGCTCTGGTTCCGGAAATAAAAACCAATCTGTAAGAAGATGAGCGGGTAATTTCTGGTAATTTTTAGTAGTCCTCATCAGTAGCATTGATCCAGGCATGAACCGAAAATGCTAATGTCTGCTACTGACTTTATATCTGCCTCATACACAGACCAGATTCATATTTTTGTTCTGCAAAATGAAGTGATCCCAAATGATGTATGTCATCCAGTTCGCAATTATTCTTGCCATCTGCATCATTGGCAACATGCTTCATGATTATCTTCAGCTGCCCATCCCCGGAAATGTCCTTGGAATGACGTTACTGCTGTTCCTCCTGCTGACAGGTATCATCAGGCTGTCAATGATAGAGGATGTAAGTAACTTCATGCTGAAGCACCTCTCATTTTTCTTCATCCCGGCAGCTGTAGGGTTGATCACATGCTTCTCGATTCTTGAAGGAAAGTGGGCTGCTTTGATGTTCATATCTGTAGTTTCCACATTTATTATTGTAGTTGTGACAGGAGCAACGGTCCAGATACTCATGAAAAGGAGGCAGTACCGTGAGTGAATTAATCTCTCCGTTTGTGCGGTCGCCTTTATTTGGCATAAGTATATCCCTTCTTACCTTCTATGCAGGCAGTCTGCTCTACAAAAAGACAGGTTCATCTCTGATGAATCCTCTTGTGCTAAGCATGGTGATGATCATAGTTCTTCTTTTGAGCTTTCACATCAGCTTTGATGATTATAACAGGGGTGGGCAGTTCATATCATTCTTCCTGGGTCCGGCTACCGTTATTCTGGCTGTGCCTCTGTATCGGAAGATAAACCTGCTGAAGGAGAATGTGGTTCCAATTCTTGCAGGAATCAGTATTGGTTCTGTTGCGGGTATTGTAAGTATCATTGTCATGTGTAAAATATTCGGGTTTGATGAGCTGATCAGCGTTTCCATGATCCCTAAGTCTGTCACGACTCCCATTGGGATCGAGATATCCAGCCAGCTTGGCGGTCTGCCTTCCATAACCGTGGCAGCCATAGTTTTTACAGGTGTAGCAGGCGTTCTGCTGGGCCCGGCGGTCTGCAAGTTGTTCAGGATAGACGACAAGGTGGCAGTAGGTGTGGCCATTGGTACATCATCCCATGCTCTTGGCACTACCAAAGCTGTTGAGCTTGGTGAGACCGAGGGTGCCATGAGCGGGCTGGCAATCGGTATCGCAGGGCTGATGACGGTGTTCCTTGCTCCGTTACTGGCTAAGTTATTGATGTAAAAGCGTTTTTTGATATCCTGGCAGATAGGATTAAATCAAACATGTTTTTCTATTGTTAATCCATGTTCTATAAATCAAGAAGCAGTAGTCATATTATTATAGTTCGGTTCTGCTTCCTGAAATCATATTCTCAAAATCTATCTTTCCCTTTCAGACCCGGATAAATGTCACGTAAATAAATCCAACGGTCATCAGCAGGAAAAACAGCAATCCTGTCCAGCTTAGTAACTTGAGGAATGGACCGGGCCTGTCTTCGATAGGTACGTTGCTGCCGTTCATCACCTTGTAGTTGATGTAGGCCAGGATCGGAGAGGTTACAAAACTGACAATAGCGGCAAAGCTTAATAATTGCATCAGGCTCTGGACAAAGTAAAGCACGATCAGGCAGGTTGCTACCACTGACAATACTATCGTTATCTGGAACATTTGATTGAAACGCCTGGAAAGACTGTCACTTAGTAACGTACAACTTGCTGCTAATGACCGGGGATAACCATCGACACAGGTCATGGTGGTGCTGAACATGGTTAAAAATGCGGCAGTCAGGATAAGTGGTTTTGACCAGTCACCAATATTGGCTGAATACAGGCTGACAAGTTGCTGGCTGAAGGCGGTGCCGCCAATGGCAAGTTCATGGCCAGATCCAAATATAATAAGTTTGCCGAGCATCACAAAGGCCACAGCCATGACCACGGCCAACAGATATCCCAGGTAAAAGTCAATTGATGTTTCTTTGGTTGTGGCGAAGTGATCAGTTTCTTTTTCACGGCTGAACATCCACAGACTTGACCAGGCTGAGAGGTCTATTGGTGCTGGCATCCAGCCCAGTAACAATATTAGGAATGGAAAAGCCTGCCATGTCCAGGCGCTGGGACCTGTAAAATCCGGTGAGCCAACCGGACCATGGGAAAAAGCAAGAGCCAGTGCCACTAAAGTACTGACACTTAGCAGGACGACTATTATTTTGGCGGCTTTATCCAGCAGTTTGTAATGTCCTAACAGAATAACTGCCGCACAGATTATCATTATGCCAATTGTGAAAGCAGTTATCAGGCTACCGTCAAACCCGTAACCTGCAAACAGTGTACCACTAAGCATAGCTACTCCGGCCGTGTTGATTACACCGGTAAGGATATTGATTCCCAGGAAGATATATACATAGATGACTCCCTGCCGCTTATAACCTGCCAGGAGACTTTCACCAGTGGCAGCCGTGTAACGCTGTCCATAAAGGAAAAACGGGTATTTGAATAAGTTGGCCAAGAGGATCAAACCTATCAGGCTCCAGCCGTATAGAGCTCCGGCCTGGGTTGACCAGACAAGATGTGAGCCCCCTATGGCGGCGCAGGCTACCAGAATACCCGGACCGATGGCTTTGAACAGATTGGTTCTGCTGGTCGAGGCCGATAATATATCCAGCCCGGTTGCTTTTAATAGCCTGGTACGGCTGCCGGAACACTCATCGTTTGTAATTTTCATTTTGTCAGTACATGTTTTTTTCGTCATTTTCATCCCAGAATATATTTCAAAATATGTTTCATATGTTAATTTCAATACGTATTTTTAATAAATTACTAATATATATAGTTCTTCATACAAAACAGTGCCTCTATGTTGTTGTTTTATCCTCATTTAGTTCACACATTTTAAAATTGAATAGAAAGCTTTTTTTTATCTGTCTGTTTTCCGCCGAGGATTAAATGGAAATAGTTTCCCAACAGAAGAATTGATAATCCTATAAATCCGGGAGTTTTCATGATCCGTATACAAAAAAGATATCAGGATGAAGCTGAAGAGATTAATGAGGAAGATATTGACCGTGTTAAAATGAACCTGACAATCACAAGAAAGGTCTGCTGTGGCGGAAGGGAAAAGAAAGACTATGATCTGGGCTGGGTCGAGAATCCTACGGACATGAAGATCACTACTGTTAAAGAGTATGTGATCAAGGACAGGGTGCTTGAGGTCTGGATTGAACCTTGAAGGAATATTTGATCAAGTATTTTGAATTTAAACTGGAACATTTTTTTTATTAAAAAGGGAGTCCGATAGATCAATACAATGCTGTTCATCGAATTTTCTCAGCTTACCTGGTTCCGTTAAAGGAAGTTGTGTCATCACGACAGATATCTCCCACGAAGGAAATATCGTTTTTAAAGTCAATATAGTGCTATTGTTCTTTCATTTCTATTTCCAGACCACCAATTATTCCAGTCGATGCATTGAACACCAATGCGGTGATCACGCCGGAAATGAACCCAATAACTCCATAGAATATGGGGAATAATATGATTGCTGCTGCTCCAAATAGCAAACCGCCAGGTCTGGAGCCTACCGACATGAAACTCATCGGCATGGAAAACAGTGCCATGAACAATCCAAATATAAGTCCCAGTATTGCGTAAAGCACTCCTGCGATCTTTCCAAGTGAAAAGACTCCAACTTTATTTATATATCTTGTTACCATCACTAATACCTCCAAAATATTACATTAAATTCTGTTGGTGAATTATAAAAAGGCATCTGTGGTGGGTTGGAATTTAGGAGAAGCTATAGATGAAAAACAGATCAGATAAAGGCTCTGTAGAAATCCCCATTTAAAAACATAGAGCCACACACCTAAGAGACTTTTTATTATTTTCTGTTTTACCCCCTTATCCTTTCTTCTTTATTTGTATTGATCAGCATACAGTACAGATAAATTAGAATATAAAGCAAATAATTACTATATGTATGACTAAAGGAAACATTCCTCTCAATAAGTCACTGGCAAAAGAGATACAGGATGGAAACGTAATCCAAGAACTTCCCGAAGTAATATACAATAAAAAGATGTACCCTTTGTTTACGGTAATTTCTCCAAAACAGTGTTCTGTTTGTGGTTCTGATCTAAAATCAAACAAATCCTATGACCGATTTATAATCTCAAGTTATGGATTGATCGTTTGTTCAACAACTTATCATATCTGTTCTAATGAAGAATGCAAAAAGCATCACAAAGACGTTATAGTCGGCGTCACTGGCTCTGCAAACTATAGCAATGAATTCCTTGAAAAGCAAATGCATGTCAGGTATGGTAGTCATTGTAGTTTACATAATACACAATATGCAGGTGAAATTTATAGTATTTACAATAGAGCACCATCACCAACGACATTATGGAAATATGAACAAGCGCAAGGGAAGGTAGCTCTCGAACAGTTAGTTGACTGTACTATCAATTTTAGTGGAAAGTTGCACATTGATGGTTACTGGGTTAAAGCAGGATGG
>NZ_MBKP01000046.1 GCF_002243045.1 Methanolobus psychrotolerans | reverse complement strand
ACAAATTCTGTCTCCTGTTTTGTCTGCTCCGGTAGCTTTAGTTCCGGCATTACAAATTCCGCGTCCTGTTTTGTCTGCTCCGGTAGCTTTAGTTCCGGCATTACCAATTCTGTCTCCTGTTTTTCCTGCTCCGGTAGCTTTAGTTCCGGCATTACCAATTCTGTCTCCTGTTTTTCCTGCTCCGGTAGCTTTAGTTCCGGTATTGCAAATGTTTTTTCTTCTGTTACCTTGTCAGGTACTTGCATCTGGGGTTCTTGTCCTGGTAATCCAAATGCAACATCTTCCTGTTCGGGTTTACTTATTTTCTCTGATATCATCTTCGAGAGCTTTATTTCATGAATGTTTTCTTCGGGATCGTATTGTACCATTTTTTCAGGCCCAATTTTCTGTCCGGGGATATTATCGACAATCATTTCCTGTGCATGTGCAGCAAATTCCTGTTCGATTTGTTTATTATTTGTTGTTACAGGTTTGATCAGTTCTACCTTTTCGTTAGTTACAGACTGTGTATCTGGCAGGAGTATTGTTTCTGTGTTTCCATTTTCTATGGAAATGATGCCATAAGCTTCTTCTTCATCATTGGCTATCAGGAGCATTGGATCATCATTGATTATTTTGTTATCTACTATGGGTATTTGTATATTGATCTTGTCAGGGGGAGTTTGTGTATTTTCAAAAGTGTTATTAACTCCGGAGAACTTTCTTTCAATAAGTTCCAGTCTGCTGAATATTGTGCTAACGTCATCAACAAGGATTGCAACTCTTTCAGTCCATGGTACACTAATATTGTCTTCAGGGGCATTGTCTAAAATGTCAAGCTCCCTTTCGATAAGTTTTCTGATGAACAGGCTCTTATTCTCTATTAAGTCCAGTTTATCAAAAAGCTCATCCGACATGCTTATGGTAAGTCTTTTCATAGCAATCTCCCTTTGATGTTCTTTTTATGTGGAATCATACTGATGTATGTATATATCATACATATATATCTATTGGAATTATATTTTAAGTACGATTGTATTGGTTATGTGTATGAAAATCCGGTCAAACAGAGGAAAGAAAGAAAGAAAGAAAAAAAGAGGGAATAATGAAATGTTAAATATCAAGCATGTGTGTGTCAATTCACATGGATTTCTTACACTCGGGGCAGGCTTTGCCTCTGGTTGTAGGGATGAATGAATGTTTTGGTGTTATGCACTTGCATATGGGGCACAATTCGTTATTCCTGAATATCTTTTCCACTGCCTGAAGGTCAGCTTCATAAATGTGTGTGTCCCATCCTGTAGCTATCAGTGACTCTATCACAAATGGAAGGTTTTGTTCACAGAACACCTTTTTGAATCCTTCTACGATGGCTGGAATGTTGGCAGGGAATCCTCCGAATGCATCCCATGAGCGATACAATATATATATTCGGACATGTGTATCATTCAAAAGTTCAATTTTGTAGGCTATCCAGCATGGCTGGTCCTCGTATTTAGGGATGTGAATTTCATTCTCCCATAGTACGCCAACATGTCTTCTGGAGCCAGGACGCAGGTTACTCACATTTGCATGTAGCGTATTGTATGCTGTTTCCCCATACCGGAACAACTGCTTGGCGTAGCAGTAGTCAAATTTTCTCTTATCGTCATCTGAAAGTGAAACATACCAGTCTGCATACTCTTCTGTGAGCTCTTCCTTGTACTTTTTTATAAGATTCTCTCCAAAGGGCACGGCAGGGTTGATCTGCCTGTTATCCACATCCTCTATATATATAGTGGCGTGTACTCTCCTTGTCATCGTCCTATAGTCGGGTTTGTGTTCCTCTCCTTTTTCATATATTTCATGGATCAATTGGGACCATGCAGAAGAGATTGTTTTTGCTTTTATCAGTACAGCTTCCATATCGCTCATTCCCTGTTGCAGTAATACATTTGTTAAAAGGCATTTTTTGAAATAAAAATGATTTTATTAAAATTAGATGGTGTTATCTATGATATAATAATTGTTGTTATTCATTATTAATTGCTTGTGTATCATGTTTTTCTACAAGTGCACTTGCAAGCATTATGGCTTTGGTATAATGTCCTCCCACTCTTGATGTGTCGACAAATACATAATCGTCCATTAATATGGGTGCGCCAAGTCCGTCTCCCCCACCAAGGAATACGAGTGTCCTGAATATCAGGTTGCCTGATATACCGTCTGGTGCGAGTATGAAATTTGCTTCCTTTATTGCATCTTCTATCAGTATCGTGTAATGCTTTGCATCGATCCCCTGCTCTCTGATTCTATTAACAATGAAGTCTCCTTCTGCAAGTGTCTGGTCTACACGTGGGTTACGACCAAGATCTCCCAGTCTTCCTCCGGAAAGAATGCCGACGACCGGTTCGATGTTGAACCTGCGAATATATTCAACCCCAAGTTTTATGAATTCGATTTTATCGGCAAGTTCGTTCCCTTCATCTATGCCTACAGGTGCAATAAAAAAAGGAGCTCCTTCATTTGTCTGCAATAAGGCTATCCGGTGAAGGCTTTCCTGATTTAGTATCTTTTTGAGGTGTGATAACGTTCCTGAGGCTCCGGCAGTTCCTCTTACTGCAGCATCAACGTATCTGGATTTTAACAGGTCTCCAAGTGTTCTTTCCGGGTCATTGGTTCCTATTATCTCAAGTTCAGTTCCTATTTCTTCTATCTCTTTTTTGTTACCTACAAGAAGCACATGTGCATATCCTGCTTCATGTGCATCTCTGGCACTCTTAAGCATTTTGGAGTTGGGGTTGCGTACTCCTATGGCAACTCTCGCCCTGTTTTTCAATGCCCTTTTCTCTATCAGGCCAAGGAGGTTTTCTGTACTTTTTGATTCCATGGAAAGATACCTACCATTAATAATATCAATCAGAACAAACAAAGTGACGCAAACATTAATTACTTTTCCTGAATATTGGGTAAATAACATGACTGTGCAGATGGAATGGGCAGAGAAATACCGGCCAAGGATACTTGATGATGTTGTCGGACATAAAACGGTGATAGATGCTCTAAAAAAATGGGGTGAGCAGTGGGTCCATGGTACGCCTGAAGTAAAAGCCTTACTGCTCCATGGTCCGGCAGGTATAGGTAAGACATCTTCTGCACATGCACTTGCAAGTGATATGGACTGGGAAGTTATAGAACTTAATGCAAGTGATCAGAGAACCGCAAGTGCAATCGAAAAAGTGGCAGGTTCTGCCTCCCGGATGCAAACTCTGACTGGTGCTTCTGCAAAAAGGCTGATCATACTCGATGAAGCTGATAATCTGCATGGTAATAGTGATCGGGGAGGGTCACGTGCAATTATCGATATTGTCAAAAAAACAAATCAACCTCTTGTGCTTATTGCTAACGATCTTTATGGTATATCTTCTTCACTGCGTTCATTGTGTTTAGAGCTTAAGTTTGCTTCCGTACAGTCGCGTTCTATGATCCCGGCACTCAAAAAGATTGCACAGCAGGAGGGGCTGGTATGTGGTATCGGTGTCCTTGAAAAAATAGCTGAAGTTGCAGATGGTGATTTTAGAAGTGCTGTCAATGATCTGCAGGCAGTTGCCATGGGTCGTACAGAAATCTATGTAGAGGATATTTCCACATCTGAAAGGGATACTAAAGAGTCCATTTTCAAAGTAGTGGGGAGGATATTTAAGGGGAAAGATGTTTCATCTGCTCTTGAAGCTACTTATAATCTCGATGAAACGCCAGAGGATCTGATCCACTGGGTGGATGAAAATCTTCCATACCAATACACTGGAAAGGGCGAAGAACCGCTGACTAATGACATTATTCAGGCATATTCTTATCTTTCACGGGCTGATCGTTTTCTGGGGCGTGTGCGCAGGCGTCAGAATTATCGTATGTGGCGTTATGCAGGCATGCTTATGACGGGTGGGACTGTTGTTTCAAATTCCCGCATGCGAGGTGGTTTTGTAAAATACCAGCCTCCTTCCCTCTGGCGCAAGATGGGACAGATGCGTGCTAAAAAGGATATGAGGAACAATATTGCTGTGAAGGTTGGTACTCATTGCAATGAATCAATGCGTTATTCCCGGCTTGAGGTTGCAGGGCTTTACTCAAGACTTTTGGAAACGGATACTTATGCCGCAGATGTTGTTGCAACACTTGGGCTTGATATGGATGAAATGCTTCATATGGTGGGTGCTAAGAAGGTCACAAAAAAGCTTCAATCTATTTATGATGAAGCCCAGGAAATGCGCCAGAATGTCTTTCCTTCGGACGAACCTGTCTTTTTTGTAGAAAGGGTCACTTCTAAGAAGGATCCTTCTCAGTTGAGCCTGGATAAATTACGGGTTTCAAATCAGGACTCTATTATTTCAGAAAGGTCCTCTTTCTCTAAAAAAGAGCCTATAAAAAAGCCACAGAAGACTTTGTTTGATTTTTGACTAAAGGCTGTGAGGTCCGGTGGGTTTCTGTATTTGTTGTACACGTTACTAATCTATTGATATATGTATATCTTATAATATATCTATTTTAAAGCTTTTGTTTAGTTATATTCTTTATTTTGTATATATTAATGGATGTTATCTTTACTTGTAAAATTTGAATTCGAGGTAATAACTTGGGTTAAGGTGATAACGTATGTTAAGGTGATAACGTATGTTAAGGTGATAACTTGGGCTAATTACTTTAAGATATCATAGGATGGAGTTTCATCTCTGAAGCTTTAGATATCTATAGATCAGAATCAGTAGATGTTAATGTAAAAAGTGGAGTGGAGTATGAGCGGGTTGGGGAGTGGGGGTTATTGTCAAAAAGAGGATAACCCGCTCATCTAGTGATAGTATGCTTACGATTGTATATAAAGATTTTGCTTATTATACTCATCATTATGATGTGATTTTGCAAAGGACTACTTAGATATCGATTTTACTTAATATGACTTTTGATTGTCTGTTAATGCATCGAAAACTGCTAAATACCTTGCAACCCACTTCAGTGTTAGTGATACAATGGTAATCGGAGTAACTATGGTCAACGTGTTGCCTGGCAGCGAAAGAATAGCTTTTAATGAACTCAACAAGATCGAAGGGATAAAGGATATTTATCATGTATTTGGGGAGTATGATTTTGTTGTGATAATCGAGGTCGATGATCTGGGAAGTCTCAACAGCATTGTAGACCTTATACGTGAGACAGGATCAGTCACTGCTACACAAACAATTGTGGGTGCAGAACTGAAGTGATCCGGAATAACATTTTTATATTTACTTGGTTATTATTTTCAGGCCACGGGATAGTGGCCAACAACGGACGAGGAAGAAATTCTTATGGAAACTCCAATTGCAGAAGAACTTGCCAAGAACCAAAAATCAATTAGTGTCGCAGAGTTCTTTGAAAAGAACAGGCAGATATTGGGTTTTGACTCAGCTCCGCGAAGTTTGATTACAACGGTCAAGGAAGCAGTGGATAACTCCCTTGACGCGTGTGAAGAGTCTGAGATACTCCCTGATATATTCCTGCATATAGAAAGGGTCGGAAAAGACAATGTAGTTGTTATAGTCGAGGACAATGGTCCTGGAATCGTTAAAGAACAAATACCTAAAGTATTTGCAAAGCTCCTGTATGGTTCCAGGTTCCATATGCTCAAGCAAAGTCGTGGGCAGCAGGGTATAGGTATATCGGCATCTGTGCTATATTCTCAGCTGACCTCCGGTCAGCACACAAAGATCATCTCTAAGATAGGTCATGGAAAACCTGCTCACTATTATGAGCTTATGATCAATACCAGCACCAATGAACCCGAGATCCTTAAAGATGATATTGTAGATTGGGATAGGCCTCATGGCACACGTATTGAGATGGAAATGGAGGCTTCTTATGTTAAAGGAAGAAGGCAGTCCATCTATGAATATCTGAAGGCCACCGCAATCGTAAACCCGCATGCCAGAATAACTTTGATAGAGCCTGATGGCAATGAAGTATTATTTGAGAGGGCAACAGACAAGCTACCTGTTCCTGCAAATGAGATATTGCCGCATCCGCATGGGATAGAACTTGGTACTCTTATGAAAATGTTAAGGTATACTGAGAGACAGAAAATCTCTCCTTTTTTACGTTACTCATTCTCAAAGATAGGTCATCTTGCTGCTGAAGAGATATGCAAGGCAGCCGGCCTTGATCCTGACACTGATCCGCACGAAATGACAAGAGACCAGTCCAAGAAATTGCTTGATGCATTTTCAAAAGTAAAAATAATGGCTCCTCCTACGGATTGTCTGTCTCCCATAAGTGAGGATCTAATTTATAAGGGGCTAGAAAAGGAATTCAATGTCGATTTCATAGCCACTACGACCCGTGCTCCTTCAGTTTACTCTGGAAACCCATTCATCGTTGAGGTGGGTATTGCATTTGGAGGCGAGTTACAAAAAGACGATCGTATAGATATCCTGCGCTTTGCAAACAGGGTACCTCTTCTGTATCAGCAGGGTGGCTGTGTAATTACTCATGCCATCGAGTCTATCAAATGGAAGCAGTATGGATTAAATCAGCCGGGCGGTGGATTGCCTGCAGGGCCTGTTGTCATTCTGGTGCACGTAGCTTCAACAAACGTACCGTTTACTTCCGAATCTAAAGATGCTGTTGCCGATATTCCTGAAATTCAGGATGAGATCGAACTGGCAGTAAAGGAAGTTTCCAGGAAACTTAACAGATATCTTAACAAGCGTGACACTCTTAAAAAGAGGCGTGAGAAGGAAATAATCATCACAAAAGTTCTTCCTAAAATGGCAAAAAAACTTGCTGAAACACTTGACCGTGAAATTCCTGATATAAATCCGGTTGTTGCAAAGGTTATGGGTAACCTCTTAGTGAACAGGATAGTTGAATCTAATGGTAATGGGGGAGTTAATATATCTATAAGGGTCAAGAATTTTTCCGGCAAAAAGCAGGATTTCAAAGTCCATGATATGGTGTCCTATGAAATAGAAAACGCAGTGCCGGAGCCTAAAGTTATAAGCATGGGCAGCAATTTCGATTATATATGGAACCTTAGTGTTGCTCCTGAGTCTTCCCGGGTTGTAAAGTATTCTGTAGCAACTCTGGATGATTCAGAGATAGCAAGACTTCCTTCTCTTATTGTAGAAGGTCTTGATGAAGAACTTGTTACTGGTGCAAAAGCTATTAAAGGGTGATTGAATGGCAAAAGAAATATCCCAGCAGAAAAAGGAACATGATGAGATAGCAAGTAACCGTTTATTGGGTCTTGCAGGGGAATTATACGACCAGTTTATTGATGAGATAGTGCCAAATGTTTCCCTTCCAAGCCGTACAAAGGCAAATATAGAGTACAGTGAGGATAGCGATGTGTGGGTGTATGGTGACAGGGAAACAGAGAGAAGTGCAAAGACTGTAAAAGGCGCTTTCCAGTTATTGAAGACCTCTCATGTGATAGATTTTCTTGTAAAGAGTCATTTGGGGCAGAACAGGGGTTCTACCTTAAGAGAGTTATATTATATCTCAGAAAGCTGGGATATAGCTAAATTTAACGAACAGCCTGAAAGTGACCGGTTAATCGAGGACCTTGAGATTATATCCGGTCTTCAGAGGGAATACTTCCATATGCGTCCTGAGGAAGATGGTGCCACTATGTTCGGTCCTATTCGCCTTCGTGAGGATACAAAACGGGGGGATCGTGTAATTCACTGTCAGGAAGATATCGGCGAGAGTGGTTATCAGATCCCTTTCAATGTGGAGAACATTGAATTCCTGGAGACGGATGCCAAATTTATCATTGCCATTGAGACGGGTGGTATGTATGCCAGGCTTATAGAGAATGGTTTTGATGAAAAGAATGATGCAATACTTGTCCATCTTAAGGGTCAGCCTGCTCGTTCGACCCGCCGTATCATCAAGAGAATGAGTGAGGAGATGAACCTGCCTGTGGTGGTATTCACTGATGGTGACCCCTGGTCCTATCGTATCTTTGCTTCAGTGGCATACGGGGCTATCAAGAGTGCGCACCTTTCGGAGCACATGGCAACTCCCGGTGCCCAGTTTATTGGCGTCCAGCCTTCTGATATTGTGGAATATGAACTTTCCACAGACAAATTAACGGATAAGGATGTAGCTGCCCTGAGAAGTGAACTTACAGATCCAAGGTTTGAAACTGATTACTGGAAAGAGCAGATCAACCTGCAGCTTGAGATCAACAAAAAGGCCGAACAGCAGGCCTTCGCAGGAAAAGGTCTGGACTTTGTAACGGACAAGTATCTGCCTGAGCGCCTGACAGAACTCGGAATACTCTGATGTTCCGGTTCTTTATTATTTATTATTTATAATTTTTTGTTTCTGTGTTTGAAATTCCTGCATATTGCACTCTGGGATACTTTCATTGCTTTTGTATCTGTGTGGTGGCAGATGCCATTTTTCTGGAACTTACATGACTTGCAGGCATATACTTTCAGATTGAGATTATCCTGTATTATTTTTTCTTTTATGAGGTCTTCTCCACAACCTTTGTGGTATTTTATGTCTCCTTTGCTGCAATTCATTGCCTGTGCCAGAAGCGTGCTCACTGCCGGAGGTTCCCATTGAGTATATGTCTGGTTCACAGCCAGTTTTTTTGTGGGTATGAATGCTGTGGCTCTTGTTCCTCCTTTCTCTTCCATGTCAAGGGTTAACTTTTCTATGTGTCCTTTGATCTTGTCATTATCAGGCTGCTGTTTTAATGCCTTGTTCATAAAGTTCAGTGCAGCCTCATTTCTTCCAAGTTCTTTAAGCGCAAGACTTTTGTTATACAACGCAGGTACGGACCCTGACATATTGTACTGGTTCAGTATTTTGTCATAGCATTCAATTGCTTCGTGAAATTTTCCTTTCCGATGTAGCAACATGCCTTTATTATTCAAAGCACCGGGATTATTTGGGTTCAATTGCAGCGCGAGGTCGAAATAGTGCATCTTCCTTTCAGGATCTTTTTCGCGGACTCCCTGTTCTATCCATCGGTCACATTCTTCAGAGGTCTTTTTTTTCATCGATTGGATTATCCGCAGAATTCTATATTACTCTTCTTGCCAGTTATGGTTTATTCATGTCAGGTTAGGTGGTTTCGGAGATTATTCTTATTTACTTCCCATCCAGGCATCTGTGGAGTCGGCTATCCATTTGAGGTATTCTTTCTCACCATCTATCTTCCATGATATAATTGCTGGAAGGTCGTAATTGTGCATAGTCCTTATGCACTCTTTGATCAATTCTACTCTGTTGCTTGTTGTCTTGATTGAAAGTGCTACCTCTATATCCTCTTCAATTTTGCCTTCCCATACGTATACTGAATCAATTGGGTACATATTGACGCAGGCAGCAAGTTTTTGTTCAACAAGTCTGCGGGCTATTCTTCTTGCGTCTTCTTTATCTTTTGTTGTCGTGTGTACTATGGAATACATTTCACATCACTTCATGGCTTTTAAAAAAAGGTTATATAAATTCAGTTCCCATTTTATATTAATGACTAATAATAAGCTTTCTATTTATCGGGAAGTCCAGAAATTTAATCAACTTTGGGTATGGTTACTTGTCCTGTTACCTGTTGCAACTGTCTGGTATGGTGCTATTGAGCAATTAGTGTATGGTCGCCCCTATGGTGATAATCCTGCATCTGACCTTGGGATGTTTGCTATATGGGTTGTGTTTGGTCTCCTACTACCTTTGTTCATGTTGTCCATACGCCTGGTAATTGAGGTAAAGGCTGATGGTATTTATATAAAGTTCTTCCCGATTCACCTGTCTTTTAAGTACTATCCGTTTGAAAGTATCGTTTCTTATAGTGTCATAACCTACAGGCCTCTTTGGGATTATGGGGGCTGGGGTATAAGGTATGGTTCTAAAGGAAAGGCGTACAATATACGTGGAAACAGAGGTTTGATGCTTAAATTCAAGAACGGTAAGTCTCTACTGCTGGGTTCTCAGGAAGCAGAACTTCTGAAGATGGCTATTGATCAGGGCCAATATAAAATAGCAAATTGATTTTTGTTTTAAATGTAGTTCTCATTTATCCTAATGTTTGTGTTTCATACTTTTTATGATTATTCTTACTTTATCATTTTTGTTTCTCTGGACACCATATGTTTTCTTACATGTATGTTCATACTATTGTTACGTTTATTCTTTGATCTACTTTGGTATGATCTAATCATAACCGGCATGTTCTGCAGTATTTTCCAGTTTGGTATTTCAAACTTGAAATATACAACAAAACAGATTCTATTTCATATCTACAAACATTTGTTATTTATGGGATATAGTCAGTTTATGGATCATGAGAAATGAGCTGACCGACCTGTTGGACCATGATCTTGAACATTATACGCCGCAGATATCAAAAAAAGAGATTATTGACATTTTCATTGCTTATGATATCAGTTATATCAGGTATTTCGGGTCCGATATGTTCTATGTTGAAATGGTTGATGAGGAACCGCTTGTACCCCTGCATCCCAAAAGTAGTTATCCTCCTGGCATAGAACGATTGTTTGATCTGATGACCCGGGAAAGAATTAGTCTGATTAGTTACAAGGATGGAAAATTGATGAAATCTTATTTCCCGATAAACAGCAGTGACCTCTGATATGTGACCGTTTTGTCAATTGCCGGAGTTAGATAAATATATATAAGATTCATAAGATTCAAGCCTATTATCGGGATATTGCTAACACTATCTAATGGTACCTGGCACTCGGTAGTTAATACTTGTCTGCTTATAATAGGGTTGATGTTAATGGTAGTTCCTGTTGTTTGGGTATATTGGATTTTGAGTCTCACAATTGTTACTTATATATCTGCATTTATCGTCAACCGGTACCGGGAATACGGATTCACTGTGCTCGTTGCTTTCTATACAGTTTATCTTGCTGCTTCTCAGATAGTTGCGGCCCGTCTAATAGAATTTGATTTGGGGTTCTATACTTTCTTTGCTCCGGCTGCAGTATTCCTGTATCCATTCCTTTCACAGGCAATTGACATGATAAATGAAGTATATGGTGAGAAAAAGGCCCACATTGCTATTCTAATTGCTTTCATTACACAAGTGTTGCTGGTAATTTTCATTGTCATGACAAACAGTCTTTCTCCTGCTCCATTCTTTGATTATGAGGATGCCTGGCAGAGCATATTTGCACAGGGTATAAGGATTGTCATTGCATCATGGTTCTCTTTTCTTATATTCCAGAACATTGATGCTTATGTGTTTGCCTGGATGAAAGCACATTATCCTGAAAAGATATTTCTCAGAAGTGCTGCAAGTGATCTGTTAAGTCTTACACTTGACAGCCTGGTATTTGTAGTACTTGCGTTCTATGGGGTTGCACCACTTATTCCTCTTATAACCGGACAGATAGTGGCTAAGAATCTGATTGGTCTGCTTGATACTCCTTGGTTCGTATGGTACAAAAAGTATCTGGAAAAGAATGCTTCAGGTAGAGATAATTAATATATGCAGGAGCTATATATTTAATAAGACATAGTTTTTTATACCTTTGGATTCTTCTAAATTTGAGCGTGGTATGAATTCATTATATAATTTAAGGGACTGGTTCTATGAATGTGACCGGTTTTTGTTCCTGGCAGAAGTTCATTACTTTAAGGAAGATGTGATACCGTCAGAACATACGTTTGCTCATGAACTGACAAGTTCCTGTCTGGATAAAATGTTTAGTAGCATCAGTAACCTTAAGAAAGATGCTGATTACCGCGTTGTCAGTTTTGATACCTGCATTTGCAAGGATGAAATCTTATTTTTAAAAGAAACACTTGATAACATCTCATCCGGCAGGTGGGATGACATGGATGTCGAATGCATCATTAAGGCACAAAAAATAGTCCATAAGCTTGCAAATGATGTTAATGCGGATATTCTGGAAAACAATGAACTTCGTGGACACCCTCCTATTTACAATGCATGCAAAATCAAATGAGGTGACAGGAATCTTGTTCCCTTATACTTGTTGAGGAAGTCCCGTCATCAGCATACGTGTCCATAGGTACTATATCACAGATGTCCGGAATTTCCATATCAATATCGATTTCTGCATTTTTTCTCTGGAACACCATAAATCGTGCGTTGTATTTCCGAAAATGTTCTAACAGGCTTTTCATGTCTTCTCCATCCCTATAATATTTCTTGTTGAACAACCGGTTAAGAGTATCTGTGCCTATAAGAAATATAGAGTTTGGGAAAAGCATTGCCTTATCTGCAAATAAAGGTGAATTTGTCAGAAAAATATTGCCCATATATTTTTCTCCACGGTATTTTAAGAGTGAGTTGATCCTGTACTTAAGAGAAATATAGTCGATTGGAGGTTTGTCGACATTGGCAAGTGATATTTCAAAGTCAATCGGCTCCTTATATTTACTAGCAGCAATTCTCGCCATTTTAATATGATTCTGATGGCATGGGTTAAAAGACCCTGAAAAAATGATCTTAGGATCAGTATTATTTATTCTTATATCAACCTTTAAAGGTTCAATTTTCTGTTTATAATTAATACTATTCAGGGTTTTCAGTAATAATTCTGCAACGGGCAGGTCTGCTTCGGCATCATTTTCAATAAGCTCTGTTACCATCCCTGTTGTAAGGATGCATATGTCTGTTTTTTCTTTCAAATCGAAGATAGATGCAATTCTATCAATAATAAACGCTGCTGCAATCTTTTCTTGCTTTTCCCTGCCTGCATTTCCTGTTAGAAAGAGACTTGATGTGGTTGTTTTAAAACAGGATTGTGAAGCAAAATGAACTTCATGAAGTCTCCCCTCACGCTCATTTACAACTTTTGAAAGTTTACAGGTGACACCTATACCTATTAGTAGTTCAGCACTTTTGATCTCTTTCCCCTTATTCAGGTATAATGCACGCCTGTAAGCCGACATCGCCATGTCCTTTGCGGTATCTGTAGATGCATAACAAATTGGTTTTTTCCCTATCCACTCTTCAAGAGATTCTCTGCTGTAGGGGACAATAGCTTCAAGCACTGTGTCTGAACCTTTTCCATGGCGTAACAATTCTCCGATTGATTCTGTCCCACCACCGGTTACTGCCAATACTATTCTAAAAGGTGAATTGTGAATCATCCTGATTATTTTAAGGTTATCCATTTGGTCCTCAGATATGCCTGTTAATTTGTATAACTTGTGAGAATGACATTTTTATAAGATACTGCGTCCAGATGTTTACTATTTATATCTACTTTTCTTCCATTTTTTACTTATATAAAGGACTTTTGTTCATTATATGTGCAGTGAATGTATGTATGCGATATGCTTTTATATAGTAAATAACTACATAATATTATCATCTATTTATTATATTTATCTCCTGGGTTCGTAACTTGAAGACGGCTTGTATGCTCATAACAATTCATTGCCTGTTGAATGTTAGAAAGCAGGATTCAATATAACTTGAGGAAAAATATGTCTCATATACTAGTAATTGAAGATAATCCTGTAAACATGGAACTTACTGTAGACCTTCTGGAGTCATATGGTTATCAGGTCACTCCTGCAGAAGATGGTTTCGTAGCCCTGGAAAAAGTAAAGGATAACTATTTCGATTTGATACTCCTTGATATACAATTGCCTAAAATGGATGGACTGGAAGTCCTTTCCCGTTTAAAGAATAATGATAGTACCAAAAATGTTCCTGTAATAGCTTTAACTGCCCATTCTATGCGCGGAGATGATGCAAGGTTCATTGCAGCAGGTTGTATTGATTATATATCAAAGCCGATTGATATCCACGATTTCAAGGAAAAAATAAAATATCATCTTGCAATGTCAAACTAACTGCCAGTCCATACGAAATTTTGGAGTAGCTATGAAACTGCGCTTAAAAACATTAATTGTTTTTAGTTTTACGCTCTTTTTTCTGGTGTTGACTTTATATCTGAGTGCAGGTTCTATTATTTTCAAAAGTTTTGAGGATATTGAACGCAAAGATGTCAATGACGACATAGACAAAGTAGTCGATTACTTTGATCAGACAACTTTTAATCTTGAAATAGTTGTTCAAAACTTAGCTACATGGGCCGACACCAATGAATTCATCCAGGACAATAGTTCAAGCTACATAGAGTCAAATCTGGCAATTGATAATTTAAGGGAACTACATTTAAACATAATCGTTTTCCTGGATGCTTCTGGAAATGTTGTTTATACAAAAGCATATGATCGGCGTAACAATAAAGAAGTTTCCTTTCCACAGGACCTCCTGGACATTTTGTCCGGAAAAAATAATCTGGTGCCATCCTCTGAGAATAATTATTCTCCTTCAGGTATTGTAATGCTGTCAGAAGGTCCCCTTATCTTTGCATCACGACCTATACAGGAATCATCTAATACTGTCTCAAAGGGCACTTTTATAGCCGGCGCTTTTTTTGATTCAGATAAAGCTGCTTTCTTTTCCAATGTACATAAAATTCCCCTGAAATATTACCTGCTTCAGGGTTCCACACTTGATCAGGACCTGGTGCCTGTACTAAAATATATAGGAGAAGGTACGGATCCCGTTTATATTGAACCTGCTGACGAATATAACATCATGGGGTATGTCATTTTGGAGGATATTTATGGAAATCCTGCATTGTTGCTGGAAATTTCAACACCTCGCATAATATACCACAAAGCAAAGACTACCTTTGTTTATTTGCTTTACGTCATAATCTTTGCTGGTTTCCTATATGGTGCTATAGCTACTGTATTCCTAGAAAGGTCCATACTTTCAAGATTAACTTTCCTGACAAACGGTGTAGATGCTGCAAAAACAGATTCATCGGGTTCAGGCAGAATTTCTGTATCAGGTGATGATGAGGTCTCTTCTCTGGGGTTAAGTATCAATCATCTAATGGAAAGACTGGACGAAAGAGAAAATTTATTGTCATCGATTATAGAATCAGCATCAGAAGGTGTGATTGTAATTGATGAGAACTACAAGATCACGCATTTTAATTCAAAATTTATCAGGATGTGGGAAATTCCTGAGGAAATTATCACAGAAAGGGATGGACTAAAGCTACTTGATCACCTGAAAGATCGGATGACAGACTATGAAAGTACGGTTGCACGTCTGCACAAATATCACATGTCTGCAAAACGGAGCTTCTCGATACTGGAATTTAAAGACAGCTCTTTTTTTGAAGTTTCATCTTTTCCTTTGCTGCAAAATAGTGAGGTTATTGGCCGTATCCTTAGTTTCAGGGATATTTCCGAACGAAAAATGGCTGAAGATATTCTCCGGGAAAAAGATCACAGGTACAAATTACTTTTTGAGCAATCCAATGACGCTATTTTCATTGTAAAGGATGGAATTATACAGGATCTGAACAATAAAGCCTGCGAGTTGATATGCGAATCAGGGAATAAGATAATCGGCAGATCCGTAGTTGACATTTCAATCGAAGAAAAGCAGTTTCTGATAAAGGGCCTGATCAAAAATGCATTAAAGGAATCTTTTAGTAGGGCTGAAATGGAAATAAGAAAGCCAGACAGCACTGTCATAGATGCAGAAATTACTGTCACAGTTGTCGATACTGACAATGGCTTGCTTCAATTCATCATTCGGGATATTACCGAACGAAAAGAAATAGAAAGGCTGGAGCATGAAAATAAAGAAAGGATGAGCCTTATTCTCGATAATATCAATTCCGGTGTGATAGTTGTTGATGCAGATACTCATGTAATAGTTGATATCAACCCTACTGCACTTGATATGGTTGGTCACAAAAAGGAAGATGTTCTTGGAATGGTCTGCCATAAATTGATCTGTCCGGCAGAAAAAGGCCAATGTCCAATAAGTGATCTTAATCAGGCAATTGACAAATCAGAGAGGGAAATTGTACAGTCTGATGGTACAAGAATACCCGTTCTGAAATCCATTAAAGCTGTAAAATTCGGGGGACGCGAGTTATTCATTGAAAGTTTTATTGATATCACTAAGATCAAGGAAACAGAGAATGATCTTTTAGCTGCAAAAGTGCACGCTGAAACTGCAAACAGAACCAAAAGTGAATTCCTTGCTACTATGAGTCATGAGTTGCGTACTCCTCTTAATTCAGTTATAGGCTTTTCAGACTTGTTGTTGATTGGCAGTTTTGGAGATCTGAATGATAAGCAAGGTCGATTCATTTCAAATATATCCAGCAGCGGTAAACACCTGCTAAATCTTATTAATGACATACTGGATATTTCCAAGATCGAAGCAGGGAAAATGGAGTTATTTTATGAGATATTTGATTTTGCAGATATGTTCTCAGATGTTCACTTAATGATGAAACCGATGGCATCAAAAAAGGATATTTTACTGGATTTTGAGATGTATCCCAGGAGTATCTACATAAATGCTGACAGAAGCAAGTTGAAACAGGTACTTTACAATATCATCGGTAATGCAATAAAATTCACTCCTGAAAATGGTGAGGTCCATGTTAAAGTTTCCACAATGGACAATATGCTCCATGTTAGTATAAGGGATACTGGAATAGGCATATCCAGGGATGATCAGGCAAAGCTTTTCCAGCCTTTTGTTCAACTTGACTCATCCAGCAATCGCAAGTATGGTGGAACGGGTCTTGGATTGTCGCTTGTTAAGAATCTTGTGGAATTGCATAGTGGCAGTATAGAGGTAGAAAGTGAGCCTGGAAAAGGTTCAAGCTTTTTTTTCTCTTTGCCACTGAACCTGAAAGACCAAATTCGAAGTACAGAGTCTTCTTCTGTACATGAATCATTTTTTAACGACACATCTTTGTACTGTGAAGAAGGCCTTATCATTCTGGAGCCTAAGGATCCTACAGGTTACGACCCTCTTATACTTGTAGTAGAGGATGATGTTAACTCCCGGGAACTGCTCAGTGTAATGCTAAATGATGCAGGGTACAGAGTGGTTCTTGTTGACGATGGTGTAAAAGCCCTTGAAATTGTAAAAACCCTTCATCCATTTGCAATAACCCTCGACCTTAACTTGCCAGGAATGGACGGAACAGAGGTTCTGGAAAACCTGAAGAATAATGAGTATACATCTTCAATTCCAGTACTTGTATTATCTTCACTTGGTGAAAATGATGTGGGACTGGTTGTAGGTGTTGTTGATTATTTAACAAAACCAATTGATAGTGATCGTCTTCTTCATGTTCTTTCAGATCTGATGGACAAGTCAGGAAAAGCATCATTAAAGGTGCTTATAATAGACGATGATCCCCTGGCTGTAGATCTGCTTTCTGAAATCATAAAAACCGTAGGTTATGATGTTATCACTGCTTATGGTGGCAAAGAAGGAATTGAAAAAGCATTAAACAGGATTCCTGATATTTTGATAGTTGACTTGATGATGCCAGAGGTCACAGGTTTTGATGTGATATCAACTTTAAAAAGCGATCCGCATACAATACACATTCCCCTGATAGTATGCACTGCAAAGGACATGAAGACCGAAGAAATTGAATTTCTAAATAAAAATGCATCTGGTATTATCCAGAAGGGAACATTTTCAAAAGAAGACCTTCTTGGAATTCTTGGTAAATTTGGGCAGAACCCGGATAATGATGATTCACATGCTGTTTCTCATGAGGCTTATCGATGAAAATGACAAGAAGATCGTTATCTGCAGTTATGATGGTATGGGTATTGATTTTCATTATATTTTGTAGTGGAACCGTTCACTCTCAAACTGAAGATACTGTAAGGATTGGTGTTCTTATAGAAGGGTCCGAAGAAGAAACACTGGCTAAATGGACCATTGTTTCTGAGTACTTATCAGAGGATATTCCTATATTCACATTTGAAATAGTTCCAATGGATAAGAGTGCCATAGAAAATCAGTTAATGGCTGAAAATATAGATTTTCTCATTGCTGATCCGGCAACTTATGTGATGCTTACAAGACCCCACGGGATCACCAGTATAGCAACAATGAAAACGGTTGCGTATCTACCTCCTGATTATACTAAAAACTCTTCTTTGAACAATGTGGGTTCTGTTATATTTACAAAAGCTGACAGGGTAGATATTCAAAATCTGGATGATATCATCGGTCTCTCATTTCTGGCACCGGAGTCTCCTTTCTTTGAAGGCTGGTGGATTGCAAAAAGGGAGTTCATTGAACATCGAATTGTTCCGGAGACGGATTTTGAAGCACTGGAATTTAGCAGTGAGCTTGAAGCAATTGTTTATTCTGTAAAGGACGGTGACTTTGATGCTGGCACCGTTCCTTCGGGAGTTCTTGAACAAATGCATATGGAAGGAAAGATCAATATAAGTGATTTCAAAGTTATCCACTTGCAAAAATATGATAACTATCCCCTGCTTGTAAGTACAAGAATATATCCGGGCTGGGCATTTTCAAAGACAAGAGAAACGTCAAGATCTATTTCCGAAAGAGTATCCATATCTCTTCTCAGTATGTCCTTCAATTCGTCAGATTCCGGTAGCTTTGGTGACATTTCAGGCTGGACCGTTTCTCAGGATTACAATGTCGTTGAAGCGTGCATGATGGAGCTTAAAGTTGGTATGTTCGAAGAGCCACCGGCTTTATTAGATACGATTATGCGGTTAAAATCCCTTCTTGCTGGTATAATGCTGCTGCTTGTCATTGCTGCTGTCAATATTTTCTACGTGCACGATCTCAACAAGAAACTTGGCAATGAGATCATCGCCAAAACAGAAACAGAAAAAATCCTGAAAAGAAAGCATTCATTAGAAAATACAATGCTGGATGTTTCATCAATGTTCACATATCCGGGAGATGTTGATGAAGCAATAAACATGGCTCTGTCTGAAATAGGAACGCTATGTGGTGCAAACCGTTGTTATCTTTTCCTGTTTAGCAAAGACGAAACTCTGATGAGTAATACGCACGAATGGTGTTCAGAAGGAGTTGAAGCTCAAAAAGAGAACCTTCAGGATCTGCCATCTGATATGCTTCCATGGTGGTTGTCCAGACTACAGAACGATGAAATGATAAATGTAACTGATGTTTCAGCCCTTCCTTCAGAAGCTTCTGTTGAAAAAGAAATACTTGAGATGCAGGATATAAAATCAGTTCTTGTACTCCCGGTATTCATCGAAGGTCATCTTGTGGGATTTGTAGGTCTTGATGACGTGGATGGAACTAGGGAATGGGAGAATGATGATTTTGAAACTCTTCAAATGTTTTCAACTCTCATGGCTATGGTACTTAAACGCAGAAAAATGGAACAATCCCTTAGGAAGAGTGAACTGCACCTGAAACGTGTTCTTGAGGGCAGCAACGAAGGTACCTGGGATGTGAATCTTCAGGATGATATCCTGATTTTCAATACCAGATATGCAGATATAATCGGTCATCCTGTAGATGAAATATCCCCCAGATTTGAATGGATGAGGGAATTAATTCATCCGGATGATGTTCATGTTGCAATAAGTGAATTGCAGAATGTACGTAAAGGCGTTTCTGAAACTGCGGAATGCGAATATCGTATAAGGGGAAAAGATGGGAAATACAGGTGGGTTTTCAACAAGGGAAAGGTTGTTGAGTACTCAGAAGATGGTAAACCATTGCATATGGCAGGCATTCTTGCAGATATATCTGAACGAAAAGAAGCTCAAAACGCTCTTATTGCGGCAAAGAAAGCTGCTGAAGATGCAAGCAGGACAAAAAGTGATTTCCTGGCTAATATGAGTCATGAACTCCGAACTCCATTAAATTCGGTCATAGGTTTTTCAGATATACTGCTTGAAGGAACATTTGGTTCACTGAATGATAAACAGAAAAGGTATGTAGGCAACATCTCCAATAGTGGCAGACATCTGCTGAATTTGATCAATGATATCCTTGATCTATCCAAGATCGAAGCGGGGAAAATGGTCCTCAATATCGATGAATTTGATATAGGAGGTTCACTGGATGGGATCAAGTCTGTCATCTCCCCTCTGGCTTTTAAGAAAGATATCAAACTTATAATTAAGCTAGTTCCTGACATTATTACTATTAAAGCTGATAAAGGAAAATTCAAACAGATAATCTATAATCTCCTGAGCAACGCTATCAAGTTCACCGATAATGGTGGGCAGATCATTATTTCTGTCACAAAGAAAGATGATCATGTCCGTGTTGAAGTAACAGATACGGGTATTGGTATTTCTCAAGAGGACCAGAAAAAACTCTTCAAAACATTCACCCAGATCGATTCGTCAAATTGCAGGATGTATGAAGGCACAGGTCTTGGTCTTGTTCTTGTCAGGAGTTTCATAGAACAGCATAATGGAAGAATCTGGGTTGAAAGTGAATCTGGTAAAGGCTCATCATTCATATTTGAACTTCCTGTTGAGTTTGAACCTTCTGCAGATGAAGCCGGTTCAGAGCACGGAAATTGGTATGTTATTCCTGAAGAAGAGTCCTCAGAGTATGTTGTGGATACTTCAATAGCAGACTCAGGAAAATGGGTTATAAGACCCCTTATACTGATAGTAGAAGATGAAAAGAGGTCACAGGAAATACTTTCCGTAACTTTGAATGATGCAGGTTATGATGTGAAGTTTGCTGCAAATGGAAAGGAAGCACTTGAGCTTGCCAAAGAGCTACAGCCCTTTGCCATCACGCTTGACATAATGATGTCAGATATGGATGGATGGGACATACTTAAAAATCTCAAGCAGGAAAAAGGGACAGAAGATATACCTGTGGTGATAGTATCCATTCTTGATGAAAAAGATCTCGGGATCATCTGGGGAGCGTTTGATTATTTTGTTAAGCCTGTTGACAGGGAAGCGCTTCTTTCCTCGCTGGGAAGGTTGAAGAAAAAACGTTCATTTGAGCATGTTAACGTTCTTGTAATTGATGATGAACCATCAGTTCTTGAACTTATGGAATCCATGCTTTTAACTGAAGGTTACGATGTAATGGGTGTATCCAACGGCAAGGATGGAATTGAAAAAGCATTGAGTTTCTCTCCTGACATTATAATCCTTGATCTGATGATGCCAAAAGTAAGTGGTTTTGATGTTATAAATGAATTGAAAAAGCATCCTGAAACCATTGATATACCCATCATAGTCTGTACGGCAAAGGATCTTGAAGACCATGAGAAAAAGCAACTTGACAGGGATGTGTCCTTTGTAATGCAAAAAGGTATATTCAGCAAAAAAGACCTTTTGCATTGTATCAATAATGTAGAAGAATTGTCGTCTTCAAGAAAACAAGAATACAAACAAAACTAAGAACAAGAATACAAACAAAACTAAGAACAAGAATACAAACAAAACTAAGAACAAGAATACAAACAAAACTAAGAACAAGATATCAAAAAAAGATAGAGACAAAAATATTATTCAGGAGTGATATTGTTGATCTGTAATTCAAACTCATTCCTGATCCCATTCACATCTACGATGTAGATTCCTTTTTCAAGACCGTAAACATCCAGTGCAATTGTGGTTTCATAAGGTACGATTGCTTCTGTACACATTGCATCTGCAGGTCTTTTTGTAGTTATGTCTATCGCAAATATGTTACCAATATCGTCAAATTCAACATTCTCTTCATCTATCTGTGTACATCCGTCTGGAAGGTAGCCTTTTACAATTACATGGACTTGAACCGGAAATGATTCCAGGATACGTATATCTGTTTCCTCGACAACTGAATTGCCGTATATGTATTTTCCATTGGACTGTTCATCACTGTCTGTCTTATTGTCCGTTCCATTGTCAGGAACAGTCGGAGTTTCAGCACATCCAAGGGAAAATGTTGCAATTGTTACAATGACAATTGTAAGCAATACTAAGATACCTACCAAATTGTTACTGTTGGTTTTCATAGCCTCTTCTTTTGCCCCCCTAGTTACAATGTAACTCCCTGCATAAATGTCTTCCTAAAGCTACGAATTTGATTGAAGTTAAAGTACTATACGAATAATTATACACCCAAATTTGTTTCAGGATATAAGTTTACGGATTTAAGATTACGGATTTGGGAAAAGTGAGCTCAATTTTTCCTGGTATCTGTTCAACTCTTCATCTCCTCTTTCTGAAGACATTTTTCCCACACCAAAGGTCAGATGTGTATCTATTACTTCCATTCCTACATATTCAAAGATGCAATGGCTGATGTACCTTAACAATTCCCGGATATCCCCATGTTTTCCTCCCGGCGAGTACCAGTCCTCTTCTGCACCAGTAGTGATTACCATCATCGCTTTTTTTCCTTTCATCAATCCGTTTTCATACACATTCTGTTTTACCGGATCGAAGGCAAAGCCTGCTGCAAAAACTCTGTCAAGCCATCCTTTCATGATTGCCGGCATTCCGGTGAAATATATCGGGAACTGGAATATCAGAATATCCGCCCATTTTACTTTTTCCATTTCTGCCATTATATCTTCGGAAAAAGTACCTTCTTTACTTGCTGTCATCTGTTCAAGGAATGGATTAAAAGAGTCTGTTTTCTTTCGTTGCAAAAAATCCTTCTGATCAAGTACAGGTTTGAAACCCATTAGATACAGGTCAGAAAGCCTGACATTGTTACCTTTCTTTCCAAGTGTTTTAATGGCCATCTCTTTCATGGATGAATTGAAAGACTTCGGTTCAGGATGTGCAAAAATGTATAAGATGTTCATATAATCCCCATCTATATTTTTCAGTTTGTAGTACTTATATATTTGTATCGTAGTACTACTTGCAAATGGGAATGGTAAAAGTGAAAGTACTGCCTTGTCCTTGCTCACTCTCAGCCCATATGGTTCCGCCGTGAAGTTCCACAAGTTCCCTGGAAAGAGCAAGCCCAAGACCTGTGCCTTCATATTTTCTTGCTTCAGAGGAGTCCAGTTGCATAAAGGGTTTGAATAGTTTTTTTAATCCTTCCAGATCAATACCTATGCCTGTGTCCACTACGGATATGTGGATGAATTCATCTTTGACATTCGCATTGATCGTTACTGACCCGCCATTCTCCGTAAACTTGATAGCATTTCCAGCAAGGTTGTAGAGTATCTGTTTTAGTTTTGCTCTGTCAGCATATGCATATTTTTCATTGCAATAAGAAGATACTTTTAGATCTATATTTTTATCGTCTGCAAGATGTTGTAACGTAGCAACTATCTCTTTAAAAATTTCTATCAGAGGTACATTTTCTTTATACAATTTCATTTTCCCGGATTCGATTTTGGAAATGTCCAGTATCTCATTAATAATATTGAGCAGATGTCTTCCACTCCGGGAAATATTACTAATATAACCGTGTTGCTTATCGTTGATCTCTCCTGCTATTCCATTAAGCAGAATATCAGCAAATCCTATTACAGAGTTCAGTGGGGTTCGCAACTCATGGCTCATATTTGCAAGGAACTCGCTTTTGGTACGATTTGCATTTTCTGCAGCTATCTTTGTCTGTAATATCTCATCTTCAATTTTTTTCTTTTCAGTAATATCTGTACACAATGCAAGAAATCTATTGCCTGGTATCCTTACAACCTGGACTTCCAGATATATTATTTTCCCTTCTTTTTTGATAACAGAAACTTCTCCCGATAGATTTCCCTCAAATTGTAAACTTTCACATAATTTAAGATAATAACTTTTATCAGTATGTGTGAACAAATCGGCAAGATCCATTTTTAGTATTTCTTTTCTGGAGTATCCTGTTACTTTGCATGCTGCCGGATTTACATCAACATAGTTTCCATAGGAATCTATTACAAAAATGGGGTGTGGTGCTATATTCACATAGGTTCTGTATTTTTCCTCGCTTTCCTGCAAAGCTTTCTGTGACATTTTTTCTTTATGGATGTCAATGGCCAGTTCAAACCTGACCATACGACCATCAGGCCATTCTATGGCCTTATCAATACACCGGTACCAGCGATTGTTTTTAGAATTCTGGACTTCCCATATATGCGTTTTTCCAAGCTTATTTCCAAAAATCAAATGGTTTGTACAAAAAGGACATGGAGAATCGAAATTCTGAAGAGCTTGATAACACTTTTTTCCAATAATATCATTGCCCATGTTTTTTTGGATCGAATTATTCGCAAAGAGTAATTCATAAGTAACAGGATCAGCAACATATGCAGGTTCATCAAAAGCGTCCATTACAGAAAGCAACTGCTCATGTGCTTTTATCAGTTCATCTTCTTTTATTTTTTGTAATTTGACATCACGGCTGATACCTAGTATGTCTATGCTGGCTCCTCCTTTCGTATAAAGTGGTGCTTTATAGGTATCCAAGAACACTTTTCTTCCATCCGGGGATGTGGACCATTCTTCATTTCTGTGTGGTCTGAGTTGTTCAATTACGATTTTGTCTTTTAAATGGAATAGATCTGCTTTATCCTTGTTATGCAGATCATAGTCCGTCTTGCCAATGATTTCTCCGACCAGCATGCCAAAAGAATCTTCCAGTTCTTGAATGCGTGTTCTTAAGTTCTGGTTTTCTTTCTCAAGCTGTTTTTGTGATGTCGCTTCTTTTTTCATAATGATCAGTAAAAGTTATCGTTTAGTTCCAATTATCTTTTAAAATCATTTTTTCATAAATTCTATTATATCATTAATTAGTCCCACTATCTCTTCGATTTCGAACATATCCATTTCTTCTCGTGTGGAAATCAGCTTGAATGAGTGGGAATCTGGTTTCATTTTTGGTTCTATGACTACGATCATTTTGATAATTCGTTCGATTGCATCTGGATTTATATCAAATTCTTCCTTTTTTTCCGTTAGCACCTTAAGCAATTGCCCTGCTTCCTTATAGGTGCTGTTTTTTAAATCATAGTAATAAGATATCCGTTCATCAGACGTTGGTGGAAACTCTGTTCTTATCAAATCTATCAGGAGATTCCTTATCAGTTCTTTTGAAAGCAGAAAACTTGCCATGAAGAAGCCACGTTTGTAACTTGAATTTATCTCTGCCTTTATTGAATTGTAATGACCGTCTGAAAAATCGATATCAATTAATTTATCCTGGTTTGATATTGAAGAAGAAGGCTGTCCATGTATGGGATTAATTTTCACAAATTTTTCCATTTCAAAGGAAAAGCTGCTAACTCTTGGTAGAGCCGTTTGCAAAATGGAGTTCTGCTCTTTCAGTCTTTTGGCAGTGATGTTGTCAGTATAACTTTTTGGTTTATCTTTAAAGTATACTCCTTGAATGTAATCCTGTATAGTATAAGTATATTCATTTGTTCCAGAACGTTTATTTGTATGGTACAAACTCTCAAATCTGAGTGCCTTATCAGGAAGCATACCTCTTATAATGGGCAAACACCGGGTGTACCATCTATTATACTCAGCAAGGAACATATTACGGTTCTTTTGATATTCGTGGTCACTTGTTGGAACTTTTTCCATCAGTTCCATCAGTTCATTCCCTGTCCTTGCCAGATCAGCTATTTCTTTCCTTGATATTTCACTGGTTTTGTCTCCGGTCACATGTTATATTTACATCTTAATTATATATAATTGTGCATATTCCACGTTGATTAACAAACAGGATTTTATCCCATCAATTGAGTTATTTCATATCTTTTAAGGAGTAGTGTTTTAATGGATGTCCTCTGGCTTGAACAAACAGATGTTAAAAGTGTTATTGATATGCACCTAACCATTTATGCTGTAGAGAATGGTTTTAGGGAGCATGGTTTGAAAAAAGTGCAGATGCCACCTAAATCCTATCTGTATTTTGATAAGCATAATGGGGATCTGCGTACGATGCCATCGTTCATGGAGGGGCAGGATATTGCAGGAGTTAAAATAGTAACTGTTCATCCCGATAACAGGGAAAAGGGATTTCCGACCGTGATGGCAGTTATTATTCTGAATTCAACAGAAACCGGTGCTCCTCTTGCTATCATGGATGGTACCCACATAACAGATATGAGGACCGGTGCTGCTGGTGGAGTTGCTGCAAAATATCTTGCACGTCCTGATGCTCATGTAGTGGGTATGGTCGGTACGGGTGGGCAGGCTCGAACTCAGTTGCTTGCACTTTCAGAGGTCATGGATATCGAAGAAGTGAAGATTACTTGCAGAAATACTGCTCATTGTGATTCTTTTCAAAAGGATATGCAGAAGGTTATTAACTGTGATTTTACACATAAAGGGTCTATAAATGATGTGTGTAATTGTGATGTCCTTGTGACGACAACTCCTGTTAGGGAGCCTGTTGTCAGGTCAGAGTGGATATGTGAAGGTACTCATATCAATGCCATAGGGGCTGATGCTATGGGCAAGCAAGAGCTTGATTCCACTTTGCTGAAAAGGTCAAGGATAATCGTGGATGATATGGCACAGGCATCACATTCAGGAGAAATTAATATCCCTCTTTCAACAGGTGTGATATCACAATCCGATATCCATGCTGAACTTGGTGAAGTGGTTGCAGGAACAAAACCGGGAAGACAGTCAGATGAAGAGGTTACTATTTTCGATTCTACCGGGCTTGCTGTTCAGGACCTTGTGACCGCCAATGTGGTCTACAAAAAAGCCATTGCAATGGGTATCGGGAAGATGATAAAATTGTTCTGAGCATCTGAAAAAAGGGACGTTTATTCCCAAATATAGCAAGAGAGAAACTAAAACTAAATAATGAATATTAAAATATCTCCCTTATCCCTGTGACCTTTCCACCTTTTGAACTCTGTGCAGTTGCTTCAAAATCCTTGAACTTAGGAACACCGGTGCCACTTGTCTTGTCGGGCACAAGAGCATTGGACCAGGGGCTGTTTACCATGTAGGCAATTCCGGGATGAGCATCTTCATATCCTGATCTCTGTGCTGTAACAACCACTCTCCCATAGCTGTTCTTAACAATAACAGTATCGTTTTCCGTGATGGAAAGCCTGGATATGTCCCTGGGATCAAGTTTGATAATGGCTGAGAGCTTTTCGTACTCTTCGCCAAAACGCGAGGATTCCTGTGCTGCGTTCTGGAACACATCTCTGTATGTGACAATCTTCAGTTTAATTTCCGGTGCAGCTAGAAATTGTCCGAATCCCATTACATAGCCTCCGTTATTCTTGTAAGAATTTCTTCATCAGAAGGATTATTCGTTTCTATTATCTTTTTCAGTTCGATCTCAACACCGTCCATGCGAACGGCAGTACCGCCAGATTCGACTCCTCCGAGTGCACATGGGATAGTTACCGTTGACCTGGTTGCTGTCAGATTGTTACATGGATCAATGGTTATGAGTGGTATCTCTGCAAGATAGCGCGCAATGGAGAGCGGTAAACTTGAAAGTGGGTCCGAACCGATGATAAGTGCTGCATCCACAGACATGTCCCTGAGAACTTCAACAACCGAATAATTATTCCCGTGTTCAGTTTCACCGGTTTCAGCATTGAATTTCAGTCGGTTGATGTATCCGGTTTCAACAAAAAGGTTCTGGTTGAAACCTCTCATATTGTACTGGCCTACCATGGGCATAAGATGAAAACTGGAAACTTCATTAAGCTTGTTCATCAATGTGAAAAGGGGTTCAAGTTGTTCCAGGGAATATACAAGTCCAAGACCGACGCAGATGACGCCGAATTTTGCTTTTTTAAGCACATTTCCAAGTTCCAGTATTCTCTTTTTGTCAAAATCAAATGATGTTTTAGGAACCTTGTTTGACAGGGCGCTTACAAGAGCTTCCATGAACTCTGCATCCCCGCCCATGGGGATCTGGTAGAAGCGCGTATCCCCACAGATATCTGCAGTTTCAGATCTTCTGATATCAATTGTTATCGCGGTCCTATCCTCTTCCCATCCCCTCTGGCGCTCCTGGCCCCTGGGGAAATAGGAATATCTTGAAAGATGGCGAGGGTGTGAATTAGAAGGGTCGGCTCCCCAGAAAATTATTACATCAGCTTTGTGTCTTATATCATCAAGGGTGCATGTTTTAAGTTTATCCTGAAGTATGGCCTCTATGATCGGACCCTGACAGAATGATGAAGTGTCGTCTATGTACGCACCAATCTTTTTTGCAAGGCCGATAGATTTTTTCTGCGCCTCTGAGCTTGAATTGCCGTGGCCGAATATCAATGGATTCTTCGCATCTCTCAGTATAGTGGCTGCCATTGAAATGGCAGAATCGATATCCGCTTTTTCGCCACCGACTGTGCATTCCATGGGATTACTGCAGCCTTTCATGCGTGCAACACCTTTCCTGCATGCAGCATGCACTGTGGTCACTACATCATTATCGGTTTCAACTTCTATGTCGTCACAGAGAAGCGCACAGCCTGTACAAACATAATATTTACGGCTCAAATCATCACCACATTTTAAAATAAAAGTTGCAGTTAGTTAAACGAATTCAATTGCTTTTGTAGGACATGTATCTATACAGGCTACGCAGAGAATCTTATTCTCCCCGAAACGACGGCATTCCTGTACGTTCCTGGCTTTTACAATACCATTTTCAACCATAAAAATAACTTTATCAGATGTAGGCGCCTTCCCACTGCCTGCACCGAAAGGGTCATTGGCTACATTCACAGGACATGCGACAACGCAATTCCCGCATCCAATGCACTTATTCTCGTGAACGATCAAGCCTGTTTCGGTGACATCTCCCACAGGAGTTATCATTTCAGAGAGTTTTTCATAATTGGCCTTATATTTTGCTTCATTAACAAGCGGAGGGCAATCGTCCACTTTTGCCTTACGTCCCAGTAGATCAACTGCAAATGCCATACATGTGGCTTTTCCGCACTCCTTGCAATTAGTTTTTGGAAGGAACTGATAGATTTCCATTACACTTGCTATTATTTCCACCTTCTCAACGTAAGTCTACTTAATAGGATAAGTTCAATCTGGAGTTTAGATGTTGCATTCAGTTTTTGCTTCAGGTATCTTTATATCTTGAAAAACAAAGAGCAATGGCAATTGCCATCGTTTTCGATCTCATCCTCGTGATATATGCAGGGACAGATTATTTTGCGGTCCTGTTCTTCATTTCCACTAAGTATCCTGCATGGGCAGTATTGTTTTCCGTGTTCATGCTTGTTCCTGGAAAGGCCTTCAATGACCATTTGAAGCATTTCTTCATCGGGGTTGAGGATAAACCCCTTCTTCGTTGCATATTTTGAAGCCCATTGATGTGTTTTTTCCATAATTGGTGCAAGGTCTGTCATAGATGATCTCCAATGTCATGAATTAAAAGTATGAAAGATATATTCTGGGTATCATTATTTATCTATTTCCCACAGGTAACAGTCTGGTGCCATTGTAGTTCTTAGTTCAAAATAGAAAAATCAGAAGCCGGACATATACCGGCTTACAGTATTTTAGTCTGTTCTGTCTGTCGTGGCACTTTCACAACCAGGAAACGGAAGATACTGTCACTTTCGTTCATCAGTCTGTGTGGTATCTTTGCGGGACTTTCAATAAGCATGTCCTTTTTGATGGTTTCCTTCTCATCACCAATCTCCACGACACCTTCACCTTCCAGGACGTAAAAAAACACGTCAACAGGAGTCGTGTGTTTCTTCAGTGCATCGCCTGGTTTGAGTTCCATGTGCATTACCTGCGCATGCTCGGTATCATAGAGCTTGTGTACGGTAACTCCATGTGGATTGTCCTTTTTCTCTGCATTCTTGTAATTTGAGATTATCATGTATTCACTTCCTTATATAAAATTTAATTATATGTCGAGTCATGAATTTATAGTGTAAGTGTATTCTGCAAAAGATTTAAAGAAGGACCTTCAGGTCCTCCTCAACTGTGGAGTTTGGCATTATATTGAAATTCTCAACCAGGACATTGAGAACGTTTGGTGAAACAAACGCCGGAAGTGTAGGGCCAAGCATTATGTTCTTGACACCAAGGCTCAGCAGTGCAAGCAATACAAGGACTGCTTTCTGTTCATACCAGGCGATGTTGTATGAGACCGGCAGGTCATTGATGTCATCAAGCCCGAATGCCTTTGCAAGTGCCTGTGCTATGACAACCAGTGAATAACAGTCATTGCACTGTCCTGCATCTATTACCCTCGGGATTCCTCCGATGTCCCCTAGATCAAGTTTGTTGTAACGGTATTTCGCACAGCCTGCTGTGAGTATTACAGTATCCTTTGGGAGAGCTTCTGCAAAGTCTGTGTAGTAGCTCCTCTCTTTATGCCTTCCGTCACATCCTGCCATGACAACGAACTTCTTTATCTGTCCTGCTTTTACAGCATCGATGATCTTATCAGCAACTGAGAGTGCAGATACATGTGCAAAACCACCCATGATGGTTCCTTCTTCAAGCTGTACCGGTGGCTTGCATGTCTTTGCCTGCTCGATTATCGAGGAGAAGTCTTTTCTGCCGTCCTCACCTGCATCAATATGAGTGACACCGTCAAAACCGACTATTCCTGTTGTGTATATCCTGTTGATGTAGGATTCTGATGGAGGAACTATGCAGTTTGTGGTCATGAATACAGGACCATTGAACTTCTCGAATTCTTCTTTCTGCCTCCACCATGAACCTCCATAGTTGCCAACGAAATTGTTATACTTCTTGAATGCCGGATAGGAGTTTGCAGGCAGCATCTCACCATGTGTGTAGACATCGATACCTGTACCCTGAGTCTGCTCCAGAAGCTGTGCAAGATCATACAGATCATGTCCACTGATAAGGATACCTGGATTGTCTTTTACACCAATGTTAACGGCGGTTGGTTCAGGATTTCCATAGGTAGTGGTGTTTGCCTTATCAAGCAGTGCCATGGTAGTGACACCCATGGAGCCACATTCCAGCACCATTGGGACCAGTTCATCTACACCCATCTCATCATCCATAGTTGCCAGAAGTGCTCTCTCTATAAATGCCATTATCTCATCATCCTTGTAACCAAGGATGCTTGCATGATGAGCGTATGCAGCCATGCCTTTAAGACCATAGGTGAGCAATTCCCTGAGGGAGCGGATGTCTTCGTTCTCCGTTGCAAGTATTCCTGTGTTTATGTTGGCCAGACTTTCAGCTGTGACCTTCGCCATTATTGGCAGTTCCTCACCTGCATTTGGACCTGCACCAAGGAGTTTTTCCTTTATCCATCGTGGGAAGGATGAGCCGGACTTCTCATTGATGACCTTTGCATCCAGCAGTTTCCTTTTGATGCCGTCCTTTATCTCAAAACCCTCGTTGATAAGTTTCTCAAAGTCAGCTTTGCTGAAGTTGGTATTGGTGACCGTGGCAAAAAGCCCATCGAGAATGAACTGATCGGTCTTTGCATCATTGAGTTTGTTTGCCCTTGCCTTTGAATTGTAGAATGCAATACTTTTCAGGACATAAATAAGATCATCCTGAAGGTCTGCAACGTCTCCCTTCTTTCCACATACACCATTCTTTGTACAGCCGGTAGCGTTCAAAGTTTCTTCACATTGATAACAGAACATTTTATTCACTATGCTTCCTAGATTTGATATCTTTTGGATACTAGTATATAAGGGATACTCGCATATAAGGAGGGCAGTTTCTAAGTGGATACCCGCACTCTTAAAATAAGATCAGTATTTTGTAGTGAACGGATAATTACCTGTCATCCATTGTCTATTTTCAGAAGTACAGGATATAAAGCCTGAGTTCCCAAGTTTTAAGCGCATATCAGCAGGAGATGTAAATAGAAAACGCCACTAGAATTTGATTTTTACTTCTTGCCAAACGGAATAATGTTGTAAAATATAAGCACATATTTCCGCATCAAGAGACGCGTATGCGCCTAAAAAGGCGGAAGTCAGGATAAAGAGAAAACAATTGTGGGTTACATATTCTTAAGTTGTTCAACCAATAGATCATAATGCTTTTCAAGTTCAGGCAAAAGTATGTCCATTTTATCAACCTGACTTTTGTTACCAGCGATCTCCATCTGTGAGGCCATAGCGCTTAAAGCCATACCTCCAATGTTTGCAGAAGCACCTTTTATTTTGTGTGCATATACATTTACATTTTCCAGTTCTCTTTTCACTATACTATCCCTTAGGGCGATCACCTGTTTGGGCATATCTTCAAGGAAAATTGCTATCAATCTCCTGGAAAGGTCCTCATCGTCCATTACCCTTTCAAGAAGTGCAGGCCTGTCAAATACCAATTGATCTGTTGGGTCTTTCATCCCCTCTGCAGATATGCCATTCCAGCTGCTTTCATATCCCAATATGCTCTGCCATTTGTCCAGCAATTGCATCAGGGACTGCAATGAAACCGGTTTTGCGATATAATCATTCATACCGGCTTCCAGGCAACGCTCTTTGTCCCCTTTCATTGCATATGCAGTCATTGCAACGATAGGAATTTCATGATCAAGGACTGCAGACCGTGGATCCCGTATAAGACTGGTAGCCTCAAATCCATCCATGTCAGGCATCTGCACATCCATAAGCACCATATCGTATGGCAAAATTTCCAGAGCTTTTATTGCTTCTATACCATTGGCCACAGTATCTGCATGATAGCCTAATTTTTGCAGCATACCCTGAGCTACTTTTTGATTTACTATATTATCTTCAGCCAGCAATATCCTTAAATTCTTCTGGATCTGAGAAGGAACGGAAGAGGTATTAACACGAGTGTGAGCCTTGCTTCGCTGCTTTTCCATATTCAGTATGCCGGACAGGACATCAAATAATTCCTGATGCCTTACAGGCTTGGTGAGATATGCTGCAAAATACCTCTCACCGGGGTTCTGGAGATTAGAACGTTGTCCTAAAGAGCTCAGCATCACCAGAGGGATATCTTTTAGTTTTGCATCGGATTTGATGAATCTTGCCACAGATTCCCCATCCATGCCTGGCATATGCATATCGAGGATAACCACATGGTATTGCTCACCGTCTTCATGTGCACGATACAGGGCCTGCAATGCCGTAGGACCGTCCACAGCCTCATCTACTTTCACACCCCATGAACTAATACGCTTGTTGAGGATCTCACGATTGGTGGCATTATCATCAACAACCAGGACATACGAACCCATGATCTCTGCAGAATGGACTTTCTTACGACCGCTTTCCGGCTGCTTTTCAAGACTTATTCTGAACCAGAATTCAGAACCCTTGCCCTTCTCACTTTCCACACCGATATCGCCCCCCATCATCTCAACCAGCTGTTTGGAGATGGCCAGCCCAAGCCCCGTGCCACCATATTGTCGTGTGGTCGATGCATCCACCTGATAGAATTTGTCAAACAGATCATGTTTTTTATTTTCAGGAATCCCAACACCAGTATCCCGAACAGAGAAACGTAACAATGCTTCTGTAGTACTCTGCGATTCCAGAGTTACCTGTACAACTACCTCACCCTTGTGGGTAAACTTGACCGCATTTCCAGCAAGGTTGGTCAGTACCTGCTGCAAGCGCCCCGGATCGCCCTGAACACATGCAGGAACATCAGGGGCAGGTGCACAAATAAATTCCAGTTCTTTCTCATGAGCCTTTATTGATATCATGGAAGCAAAATCATCCAGCATATTATGCAGGTCAAAATCCACCATTTCCAGTTCAAGTTTGCCAGCCTCGATCTTGGAGAAATCCAGGATATCATTGATGAGCTGAAGTAGTGATTCTCCGCTCAGTCTCACAGTTTCTGCATAATGTCTTTGTTCATCACTGAGATCTGTATCAAGAAGTAGTCCTGTCATACCAATAACGCCGTTCATAGGTGTGCGTATCTCGTGAGACATATTTGCCAGGAACTCACTTTTTACCCTTGTGGCTTCCTGTGCTTTTTCCATCTCGATGATGAGGTTTTTTTCCAGTCCCTTACGCTCGGTAATGTCACGAGTTACTCCTAAAATACCAATGAATTTGCCTTGTTCATTGTACATGCCGTTAATTGTAGCTTCAGTCCATACTGTAGACCCATCTTTACTGGGTTGTTCAAGTTCGAACCTTTGCGAAGAAAAGTTCATTCCTGCCTGAACAATCTCTGTAGCTAATTTTAGTCCTTCTAAATACTGCTGTAAAGAATCAGGGGTCAAGAATTCTTCCGGCTTTTGTTTCATCACTTCTTCAGGTGTATAACCACGAAGCTTCTGAACAGAGGGACTTACGTATGTAAATTTACCTTCGATGTCCATTGTCCAGATTACATCTGTAGAATTGTCTGCCAAAAGCCTGTGTCTTTCTTCACTTTCTGTTAATTGTTGTTCTGTAAGCTTACGGCCGGTTATATCACGCATGATACCTACTGAGTGCCAGCCATCAGGTAGTTCGATAACAGAAAGTGACAGTTCAACTGATATTTCCCTGCCATCCTTACAAAGGGCTTCTAATTCCAGGGTCTTTCCCACAGCATTTCCCTGCCCGTTTTTGAGGAATTTGGAGAGGGCTTCCTGTTGTGATACATGATAGCGTTGCGGTGCCAATAACAAATGCAGGTTTTGACCAATAGTTTCCTCCATTGAATATCCGAAAATCCTTTCTGCAGCCGGATTCCAGAAAGAGATATTCCCTTGCGGATCCATCATCAGGATTGCATCCTGTGCTGATTCAGCAATAGCCCTTGTTCGGGCCTCTTCTGCTAACAGGGCCTGTTCTGAACGTTTGCGCAGAGTGATGTCTGTTAAAATGAGAGTGATTCCGATAATATTTCCTTCGGCATCCTTGAGGGGACTGTATATATTTGCATACCATCGCCTTTCAAGCAATGACTCACCGTATTCCTCTATAAGGGTGAACGCTTCACCAGCTAGTGCCCGGTCAAAATTCTCTTTTGCTTTTTCCCTGTCCTTGGCACTTTTAATGTAATCGAGCATGTTAGCATCATTTTCAATATTGGCACCCCATATCTGCTCCATTGTCAGCTGATGATTTGTATTAAAAGCAAGGTACCTGTACTCCCTGTCAAGTGCGAATATGACAACATCTGTTGGACTTTCAAGGACGCTCTGCAAGATATCATATGCCTGAAGATGTCTTTTTTCGCTTTCCTGGAGTGCCTTTTCCATCTTCATATGTTCCACGATATTCCACACGGATTCCATAAGTAAAGTCAGATTAAGTACGTCAGCCTCATTATAATCCGATCCTTTGTTTGCTACCCCGACAACAGCAACGACTTTACCGTTTATGATCACTGGCACTGTCATATACCTGAAAAGTTCAACATGACCTTCAGGATAACCTTTTTTCAGTGCACATGGAGCCTGGAAATCATTAACGATTATTTCTTTGCGCTGTCTGACCGCTTCTCCCCAGATACCAGTATGTTCAAGCTTATATGTGGTCTGTGGCTCAGTGATAGAACACTCTTTCATAACCTCATTGGACCATGAATTCAGAATGAATTCCTTTTTTTCTTCATTGTAATAATAGATATAACCGATCATACTCCGGGTAAGCTTGATCGCCTCGTTAAGTGCAAAATCAAGGAAATCCTGTGCTGAATCCGGGGTGTATTGCAAAATAGAAACAAGACTTCTTAATCGTTCTTCTCTTGAATGTAATTCTTCTTCAGCTTTTTTACTCCGATCTATATCTGTGAGAATACCCTCAACGCTCACAGGAACATTGTTTGTGTCATATTTTATCTCAGAGCTTTCACGGATCCAAAAAGTACTTCCGTCAGGTCTTAAGATACGATACTCTGTTGAAACCGTGCCTTCCAGTTCTCTTTGTTTTGCAGCATTCTGTACAATATTAAGATCATCAGGATGGACGTATTGATACCAAAGATCGTTTTTGTTTACAAGCTTCTGAGGATCAAGACCCAGGATGTGTTCTGATGAAGGACTGATATAAAGTAGTTTAAGATCAGGAAAAGTTGCAGACCAGACAATTATATCCACTGATCTTAAAATAAGATCCAAATACTCTTTATTATTATATGTACGTCCTTCAATATCGTTTTCAACCATATGAGCACCCTATTAGTTCACCCTGGATCAAGATTTATTCCGAATAAAGACATTAACAATAACAGCTAACCGAATTAAAGCACATAGCCTGAAATACCTAAATGTTACACACATATAAGATGTGTCCTAATATATATAAATATAATGATTTTAATATAAAATGAGTGTTAATGTTAAGTTTTGATGCCTGTGTATCAAATTAAGTAATAACATGCTCCATTCTATTTGATGATCTCTTTAAGTGGATTTAGATTTTAAGAATGAAAAAGACGCACATAAAGAACATCAAAAACGAAAATAAAAAGAGAAAAAGAAAAATGGGAGGAGTTTTACTCCTCTTTCCTTCTGTTGAAGATAAAGGCAAGTCCAAGTATCGCTACTATTGGAAGTGCGATGGTTGGGAACTCAGGTATCTCCTCAGATGGCTCATCGTCGTCATCATTTTCTTCAACTTCCCAGGTTTTTGTAACTGTGTTGGAGTAAACGATTTTCTCATTGCTGTCAACAAAGCTTGCAACAATAGTATCGGTTCCTTCATCAGTACCCATATATGTGAATGTTGCCTCACCATTACTGTCAGTGTTTGCTGAATCCGTAAGTCCCTGATGTGGGCCGGTTTCTATCTTGAAGGAGACTTCTGCTGCCTCTATAGGAGCACCAGTATCATCCTGAACAGTTGCTGTTACGGTGTGATAGGTCCCCACCGGGTTGGTTGCAGATGCAGGGCTGAGAATTATTCCTTCTCCTACTACAGCCACAGTTGATTTGAGGTCGAAGTAGGCAAAGAATATGTTGTCATCGTTTGAAGGATTTGATGTGAAAACGCTTATTGTATTGTCCCCATCATCTACGAATGGAAGGATGTCATACAATTCATCATCCATACGAGGGTTATTGTAACTATCTAGGTATGGAGCTGTAGGATTTGCAGGATTTTCATTGCTGTCATCCAGACCACCTACTGTAATTAGTCCGCCATTTGCAGAATAACCGTCATCTTCACCACCTGCTGTAGAGGTCAGTCTCAGACCGTTCACATTGACTATGCTGTATTGAGCTGAACCTGACTGGTAACTGTATGATATGCCAAGTCCCATGTCAAAGCTCAGGTCCGGAACGCTTTTATCAATAGGGTCTGCAAGAAGCAGGTTGAATGTGTCACCATTGATATCCTGTGCACCAAAGAGCAGTACGATCGTGTTGTCACTGGTCTGGTTAGGGTCATCGAAAATGACTACCAGTATAGTACCATCGATGTAATATGGATTGCCACCTTCGGTCACTGTGAAATCAACTCTTCCTGCCGGAGCAGCATCGATCTTTGTCTGAACAAGAGAAGTGACATCTGCCCAGTGGTTGTAAGTGTATTTGTTCACGAAGTAGTCCCAGTTAACATCCTGACCATCGATCTTGATCTGACCATCAGCTATCGGATAATTACCCCAGAGGGAAGCACCGGCCATGTATGCAGATCTTACGGTTGCACCTTCAGGTTTTTCTACCTGGATAATTCCAGATCCATCGGTGCCAAGTCCGTCAACAGAAATGCTGATCTTACCTGTTTCAGTCACAATTGGTGAAAGGCTTGTGGACAAAGGTTCAGCATGGACTTCAAAACTTGTTGTTCTAAATACTGTTTTTTCAGCAATTGTACCTGGTACTGCTGTACCTGCACTTGCAGGGACTATAAAAGCCGCCGCAAGAATAAGACATATTAAAAATGTCATTATGTTTTTGATTTGTTTTTTTGCTATCATATTATACCACCCTCACTTCTGTACTCTTTCAAGTATACAAGTAAGTCTAAATGCACATATGCACAGTTTGTATTTATAGTTTTATTATATTAGGTTTTAAAAATAAATTATGATGTGTTATTGCTACCAATAATCAAATGCTTGCGCCTATGATATAAATATATGGTAATTTATGTTCTGTAATTTTTGCATGTTTGACTGGTTAGAACTGTACATCGGTACATGATTGTGAACTTTAGCATATTCTTAAAGTGTTTTGTTTGTTATACCAGAGGCATAAAGTATCGATTTTTGTAACTATTCAGCCATCCTTCCAGCACTAAAGTAAAAATCAATATACTATGACCTCATTTTAACGTTCAGAAAAAAATTTTATTGATCTGAGGGGATTTGTATAGAACGGGAAGAAATACTTGCAGTTTATGAAGCTGGTCCGGAAGCAGTAGTAGAACTTGTAACTCGATTACTTGGAATAATTGAACAACAAGCAATAATCATAGAACAACAGGCTCTTAAAATTGC
>NZ_MBKP01000045.1 GCF_002243045.1 Methanolobus psychrotolerans | reverse complement strand
CTGACATTGATGACGTAACCTACTCTGCCAACGATCTTCCTGTCGGAGCTAGCCTTGATGCCAGCACTGGCGAGTTCACATGGACTCCTGATTATAATGATTCTGGCGTTCATGTTGTCGATTTCATTGCATCTTCTAATGGCCTTACCGATTCTGAGACCATTACAATTACTGTTAACAATGTTGACCGAGCACCAATACTTGATCCCGTAGGTAACAAGGAAGTTAATGAGACTGAGCTTCTTAGCTTCACCATCTCAGCAACTGATCCTGAAGATGATGACGTAACCTACTCTGCCAACGATCTTCCTGTCGGAGCTAGCCTTGATGCCAGCACTGGCGAGTTCACATGGACTCCTGATTATAATGATTCTGGCGTTCATGTTGTCGATTTCATTGCATCTTCTAATGGCCTTATCGATTCTGAGACCATTACAATTACTGTTAACAATGTTGACCGAGCACCAATACTTGATCCCATAGGTAACAAGGAAGTTGATGAGACTGAACTTCTTAGCTTCACCATCTCAGCAACTGATCCTGAAGATGATGACGTAACCTACTCTGCCAACGATCTTCCTGTCGGAGCTAGCCTTGATGCCAGCACTGGCGAGTTCACATGGACTCCTGATTATAATGATTCTGGTGTTCATGTTGTCGATTTCATTGCATCTTCTAATGGCCTTACCGACTCTGAGTCCATTACAATTACCGTTGCTGATGTGAACAGGCCCCCCATCATAGAACCAATACCCGACAAATTGGTAAATGAGAAGGAAGAATTGATCATACATCTAAATGCAACAGATGATGATGGTGACGATCTTTATTACAGTAAGAATGTAGGATTTGGAACCCTGGATGATAATGTATTTAGCTGGACCCCTGATTATAATGAGAGTGGCCTGTATGATGTGGATTTCACAGTATCGGATGGTCATGTTTCATCCATAGAAAGCGTAAGGATAGCTGTTGGAAAAACGAATCGCCCCCCGGTTCTTGATCAAATTGGCGGGAAATCTGTAAATGAGGCTGAAACCCTTTCCTTCTCCATAACCGCATCAGACCCTAACCCAGGCGACGTTCTTAGTTATTATGCTTCAGGTCTTCCTCCTGGAGCATCATTCGATCCAGTTACGTGTACCTTCCAATGGTTGCCTTCTTATGAGCAATCAGGTAGTTATAACGTCCTTTTTGAAGTAAGCGACGGTATATACAAAGATACTGAACTTATAACCATTGTTGTCAATAATGTGAATCGTCCTCCTGTTCTTTCCCCGATTGATGATAAAATAGTAAACGAAGGCTATGAATTACGTTTCACCATAGCTGGTACTGATCCTGATCAGACAACCCTCAGTTATTATGCCACAGGTCTGCCTTCAGGTTCCAGTTTCAATGGAGTTACCCGGGAATTTATCTGGATTCCTACTTATGAGGATTCAGGAACCTACAATGTTACTTTTAACGTCAGCGATGGCTCACTTTCGGATTCACAGACCATTTCAATTAGTGTAGTCCATGTAAACCGACCACCTGAACTCAATACCATCGGCAACAAAGCAGTTGATCCAGGTTCAGAACTCATGTTTGTGATATCCGGCAATGATCCCGATTCTGACCTGCTTACCTACTCAGCTACAGGTGTTCCGGTTGGTGCAAAGTTCAATGCAAACACCCGTGAATTTACATGGACTCCGGATTATGCTGACTACGGGACCTATAATGTAATTTTCACTATTGGTGATGGCTCACTTTCAGATTCTGAGACAGTCTTGATAAATGTAGGGTACATTAACCGTGCTCCTGTTCTTGAGCCAATTGGTGATAAATCAGTGGATGAAGGTTCTGAACTTCGTTTCACTATCTCAGGTAGTGATCCGGATTCTGATACTCTCACGTACTCTGCCACAAATCTGCCACCAGGCGCAAGTTTTGATGTCGGTGCCCGCGAGTTTGTCTGGACTCCCGGCTATGAAGCCTCCGGCATCTACAGTGTGACTGTCAGTGTAAGTGATGGTTTCCTTTCAGACTCCGAGACCATTTCCATTTTTGTGGCCAATATCAATCGCCAACCCCTGTTGAACGATATCGGCAACAAAGCAGTCGATGAAGGATCTACCCTTCGTTTCACAATATCAGGCAGTGACCCGGATTCAGACCAGCTTAGTTATTCTATCAAATTTCTTCCTTCTGGGGCCAGTTTCAACGGAAATACCAAGGAATTTGACTGGACTCCAGATTATGACAGGGCCGGGACCTACAGTGTCACTTTCACCGTTAGCGATGGCTCACTTTCAGATATCGAGACCATTGTCATCACAGTAAAAAACGTTAACAGGGCTCCTGTACTGGATACAATTGGAAATAAGGCGGTCAATGAGAATTCAGAATTGTTATTTTCAATTTCCGGAAGCGATCCGGATTCAGACCAGCTTATCTACTCCGCCTCAAACTTGCCGGATGGTGCTATTTTCAACCAGAACACCAGGCAGTTCCGTTGGAAGCCAGATTATGATTCCTCAGGTGTCCATATTGTTTATTTCCATGTTAGCGACGGTAAGCTCTCTGATTCCGAGACTATAATTATCACTGTCAATAACGTCAACCGTGCTCCGATACTGGAATCTATTGGTAATAGGGCTGTCAATGAGGGTAATGAATTGTCTTTCACAGTTTCAGCCTCTGATCCAGATTCGGATCAATTGACATATACAGCTATCGGTCTTCCTGCCGGTTCAAACTTTAATGTGAATACCCGCAAATTCTTCTGGACACCCGGTTATGACGATGCCGGCACCTATATTGTCACCTTTAGAGTAAGTGATGGTTCACTCACAGATTCCGAGACTATCTCTATAAGTGTTGGCTCTGTTAACAGGGCCCCTGAAATTTATCCGATAGGTGATCGAACCGTTGATGAAGGCTCAATTCTGAGCTTCATAGTAAGCGCCAGTGATCCGGACCTTGATCAGCTTAGTTATTCTGCCACCGGCATGCCCGCAGGCTCCAGTTTTAATGCTAACACCCGGGAATTCACCTGGGCCCCGGGATATGATGATTCCGGCATTTTCAGTATTACCTTAACAGTAAGCGATGGCAGCCTGTCAGATTCTGAGACCATAAGTATAAACGTGGTGCATGTCAACCGTCCTCCGGTGCTGATGGTAATAGGCTCCCGTATCATCGATGAGAATGAAGCTCTCACAATTACCATGATCGCAAGCGATGACGATGATGACACACTCTATTATTCAGTGTATGACCTGCCGGAAGGCTCACAAATAGACGAATCCGCTGGCGTATTTACCTGGACTCCTACTTATGAACAGACTGGCAGCTATCAGGTAAAATTCATAGTTTCGGACGGATTAGCGGAAGATACTGAAGATGTAAAGGTCACTGTGAATGACGTCAACCGGCCTCCGGTGTTTGACCTGCCTGCCCAGATCAATGTAGCTGAAAACACAGCTCTGTTTCTCCGTTTGAACGCTTCTGATCCGGATGGTGATTATCTCTCATACTCAACGGGTGTTTCCTTTGGTTCATTGCAGGGAGATGTCTTTACATGGACCCCGGGTTATGAGGATGAAGGTATCTACACGGTACTCTTCACGGTAGATGATGGTGAATTTGAGATTAGTAAAACGTCGATCATCAATGTCACAAACTCGAATTCAGCACCCGTGCTTTACTCCATTTCAGATACACTTGTCAATGAACTTGAAACGGTAATAATTGAACTGGAGGCAGTAGATATTGATGGTGATGAACTGATATTTTTCAAGGATGTTGACTACGGTAACCTTGATGACAAAGTTTTCACCTGGATCCCCGATATAAACGACAGTGGCTTCCATCGGATCACCTTCACGGTATCTGATGGTGAGCTTAGTGACTCAAAAATTGCTACCATTGCGGTTGGTAATACCAATATCCCACCGGTCATAATGCCTATGAAGACCCAACATGTACGGGAAAATGAGGCCATAACATTCATTGTGAATGCTTCTGATCGGGATAATGAACCACTGACGTATAATGCGTCCGGACTTCCACTGGGATCACATCTTGAAAGTACCACTGGTATTTTCACTTGGACTCCCACATATGATCAGTCAGGTACATATACGGTCGAGTTCAGGGTCTCTGATAAGATATACACCGCAATAGATACTGTTATCATTAATGTGGAAAATGTAAATCGTGCACCGGTATTCGATAGTATTCCCATACATGCTGTAAATGAGACAGAGACATTGAGAATAAATCTAAGTGCAGCAGATCAGGATGGCGACTGGGTTTCTTTCTCGACCACATTCGGTTCTGGAAAGGTCACAGGTAATGTATTCACCTGGACTCCGGGTTATTATGACAGTGGTGACTATTATATTGAGTTCAATGTTACCGATGGCTCCCTCACAGACACCACTACGGTTCATGTGAAGGTAGCCCAGACCAATATGCCTCCCGAGATTGAAGCAATAGGTTCCTATTCTCTGTATGAGAATGAGACTCTGCAGTTCTTTGTAAATGCAACGGACGGCGATAATGACTCACTGGCCTACTCTGCCCTTGGAGTGCCAAAAGGTGCCTCTTTTGATCCTTCTACAAGACAGTTCACATGGAAACCGGATTACACTCAGTCAGGTACATATTCTATAGAATTCCGGGTAAGCGATGGGGAATTGAATGTATCAGAGGCAGTTTCTATAAGGGTATATAATGTAGACATGAGTCCAAATACCGATCTAAGCGGTTTCCCAACATCCGACAGTAGTAGTGGATCGGGTGGTGGTGCTTCAAGCGGAGCTGAAGATTACAATAATGTTGCCTTCAAGGATTACTCTATTAAATATGTGACAATGGGAAAGGATATTGTGTTCGAGTTTCCCAATGCGGATAATGACATTGAGTACGTGAAGTTCTCTCCACTAAAGGCAGCAGCTCAGGTAAAAGCAATAATTGAGATCCTGAAGGACCGTTCAACTCTTGTCAGCAGCAATCCTCCTGAAAATGTTTACCGGCATATCAATATATGGGTAGGTGATACCAAATTCAATTCAGGTGGCTATATATCATCGGCAGAGATTAGTTTTAAGGTCAAGAAAAAATGGCTTACTGAAAATAATGCAGATCCTTTGTCCACAAAGCTATACAGATATTCGGATGGTTCCTGGAAAGAGCTGCAAACTTCACGGATAGGATCAGATGTCAATTATTATTACTACAAGGCTCAGACGCCAGGATTCTCTCCGTTTGCAATCGTAAGCACAGGTAGTACCCCGGTTGCCGTGAGCACAGAAGTATCTACGAGCACTGCAGCTGAACGTTTAAAATTCAGTTCTGACAGTGAATCAACATTGAATTCGATAAACACTGATCCCGATGCATTTGCACGGAATGCAGCTTTGCAGCCCTCTCCGGCAGAACCGTTCAATGCCACTATCTTCTTTATAGGTATTATCGGGATTCTTGCAATTGGTTCTGTGCTGGGTTACAGATCAAGACATGAATCTGTAGTACTTTCCAGATATTATAATATCACAAATGTGTTTTTAGTCGGTATTAAAAATGCAGCGGAGTGGGTAAAATATAAGTTTAGCTCAGACTCAATACATAAGGATTATGCAGTTCTCTCTGAAAAATGGCAAGAGGTCAAAACAGCTGATTACAGGTCAATCTATGAAAAGAAAGTTGCTGAGATAAAGGAAAGGCAGAAATACTAAATTCAACAGTGAATTTTCACCATTTCCTGTTTTTCTATTTCCCTTAATTATATCTATTATTGGACAGTATTAATAAAAAGGGAAAAAATCTCAGGGAGAAATCATGCTGGAAAAAATGTTCAATCCGGATTCTGTAGCTGTGATCGGTGCTTCCAGAACAAAAGGCAAGGTGGGAAGGGCTGTACTTGAAAACCTGATGCAGAACCCCAAACTTAAGATCATACCTATAAATCCCAATGTTGATGAGATACTAGGACTTCCATGTTATCCTAATATTATGGATGTGCCGGAGGAATCCAAAGCTGATCTTGCAGTAATAGTGGTTCCGGCAAAGATGGTGCCTAACGCAATTAATGAATGTGGCAGGGCAGGTGTTGGGAATGTAATTGTAATATCTGCAGGTTTTAAAGAGGCTGGCATTGAAGGTGCACGCCTTGAGCGTGAATGCATTTCCGTCTGTGAGAAGTATGGCATAAATCTGATAGGTCCAAACTGCCTGGGCATTATTGACACTGCTTCCGGTCTGAACGCTTCTTTTGCAGCCAACATGGCTTATGAAGGAAACATTGCAATGATGTCCCAGTCCGGTGCGATATGTACTGTCACCCTTGACTGGGCGGAAAGGATAGGTGTCGGTTTTTCAAAGTTCATAAGTCTGGGCAACAAGGCAGTACTTGCAGAGAACGATTTTTTGCAGTTGTTCGAAAATGATCCTTCAACAGCAGTTATCGTAGCTTATCTTGAGGGTGTCAAGAATGGATCGGAATTCATAAAAATTGCACAGCGTGTGTCCCGCATAAAACCCATTATAATTGTCAAGTCAGGAAGAACTTCTGTTGGTTCCAGGGCGGTGTCTTCACATACCGGTACGCTGGCAGGTTCTGATGCTGCCTATAATGCCGCCTTTAAGCAGGGTGGTGTCATACGCGCAGATTCGCTGGAAGAGATGCTTGATTACAGCCGTGCCTTTTCCGTGTGTCCATTGCCGATGGGCAGGAATATTGCTATAATTACCAATGCTGGCGGGTTGGGTATCCTCACTGCTGATGCATGTTACAATGCAGGTCTCTCGATAGCTTCCTTTGAAGAGACCACAGTTGCACGTTTAAGGGAAAAACTGCCAGCTGCAGCTAACTTCTATGATCCGGTGGATGTCCTCGGAGATGCAGGTGCAGACCTGTATGAACATGCTCTGGATGTCGTTCTGGAAGATCTCAATGTCAATGGTGTCATTGTTCTTGTATCACCACAGGCAATGACAGATGTCCCGGGTATCGCCGAAAAGGTGGCAGAGAAGATAAAACAGTCGAAAAAACCCATACTTTGTAACTTTGCAGGTGGCAGCAGGATAGCCGCAGGTGAGGAAGTTCTCAACAGATATGGCATTCCCAATTACTCATCTTCCGAAAGGGCAGTTGCAAGTATGAATGCCCTATGTAATTATCATACTATAAAGAACCGAGAGCAAGAGCTACCGGATATGTTAAGTCACAACATCGGTTCTGCCCGCTTGTTCATAGACAATGCTTCATTAGAAAAGAGAAGGACACACGGTCTTGAGTCAATGGATATACTGAAAGCCTATGATATTCCGGTTGTGGACTCGAGAATTGCAAAAACTCTCCCGGAGGCAATAAATGCAGCAGATGATATGGGCTATCCGGTTGTCATGAAAATACTGTCTCCTGATATTTCACATAAAACCGACGTTGGGGGTATCCGCCTGAACCTTAAACATGCGGATGATGTAGAGCGTTCATATAATTCAATGATGTCTGATGTGAGGCATTACATGCCCGATGCTGTGATTACGGGTGTACAGCTCCAGAAGATGATAAGCGGAGGCAAAGAGGTGATCATAGGTATGGACAGGGATCCACAGTTTGGTCCTCTGTTAATGTTTGGCCTTGGCGGAACATATGTCGAATTCCTGAAGGATGTTTCGTTTGCAGTTGCTCCTATAAGTACGGCAGAGGCAAAGCACATGGTATCATCTATTAAGACGTATCCCCTGATAGCCGGGGTTAGGGGTGAGGTTGCATCAGATATTGATTCGATAATCCAGACCTTGCTTAAAGTCTCACAACTGGTCACGGATTTTCCGGAGATGCTGGAGTTTGAAATTAATCCTTTAATGGTCATGCCCGAAGGTCAGGGATGTGTTGCAATGGATATCAGGTTCACCCTGAAAAGTTAAATGAGTTTACTTATAAGGAAATGATAATATGGCTTCAATATTGATCAGTTCATCAGAAGAGTTCTCAGGTAAGAGTTCTATATGTATGGGTCTGGGGAAAATATTCCAGGCCAGCGGTCTGAAAGTAGGTTACATGAAACCCGTGGGGAACCTCCTTATCGATGTCCACGGCTCTCTCACGGATGAGGATTCCGAAGGTATCAGGAAACTGCTTGGAATAGATGATCCGGCCAAGTACATAACTCCTATTCATCTCACAGACAGCCTCATAGATGATGCTCTCAAAGGTGTGGAAAAGGACCTTGATGAGCGGCTTACTGAGGCTTATTCGATAATATCAAAGGATAAGGACATTGTCTTTATAGAAGGTACAGGGGGCATTGGCGGAGGTTCCATGTATGGTCTTTCTGATCCCGAAATAACCTCCAAACTTGGAACTAAAATACTTCTGGTGACACGCTTTGATTCCATTTCTGCAGTCGACCGAATATTGTGTGACATACGTATCATCGGAAACAACGATATGCTCACAGGCCTCATACTCAATGAAGTTCCGATCAGTATGATGGATAGAGTGTCCGAACTTGTGGTTCCTTTCCTTGAAAAAAAGGGTATAAAGGTCTTTGGCATCATCCCTGAAGATGATACCCTGCGTTCTGTCTTTATTTCTGAGATCGTTGAGGACCTTCGTGCAGAGGTTCTGGTGTCACCGGACAAACTTGACCAACTTGTGGAACACTATCTGGTGGGTGCGATGGAAGTCGGTTCTGCGATAAAGTACTTCAGGCGTCAGCCCAACAGTGCTGTAATTACCGGTGGTGACAGGGCAGACATACAGATGGCTGCCATCGACTCAAGGGTCAAATGTCTCATACTCACAGGTAACATGCGTCCAAGTGGTGCTGTCCTTGCAAGTGCCGAGGAAGCAGAGATACCTGTAATCCTTGTACGTGGTGATACTATGAATACCATTGAGAGAATGGAACACCTGATTGGGCATGCAAATATTAAACAGCAGGTCAAGTTGGACAGGGTTATCGAACTTATAAAAAATCATCTTGATATTCCCTCAATTGCTGAAAATATCGGTGTTAAGCTGAAAAGTTAAAATGAAAAGTTACAAGGAGATCTTCAAAATCTCCTTTCATGCCGATTCCAGCATCCTGGTTTTCTCTTTTAGCATTTCCACAACAGCAGGGTCCTGCAGTGTGCTTACATCCCCTGGGTCCTTTTCATTGGCAATAGCTTTGAGCACTCTTCTCATGATCTTGCCACTTCTTGTTTTTGGCAGGTCATCTGAGAATATTATCTGTCTGGGACGTGCAAAAGGACCTATGTTCTTCTCAGCATAGGCAGTGAGTTCTTTTTTAAGCTCATTGCTTTCCTCAATGCCTGATTTGAGGGTTACATAAGAGTATATAACTTCGCCTCTGAGCTCATCTTCTTTACCAACAACACCAGCTTCTGCAACCGAAGGATGCGATACAAGGATACTTTCAAATTCGGCACTTCCGATGCGATGTCCTGAAACCTTGATAACATCATCAACACGTCCTATTATCCAGAAATATCCATCTTCATCCTTTTTGGCCCCGTCACCAGCGAAGTAGGTCTTGTTGTCCCACTTGATCCAGTAGGTCTCTATGAAGCGTTCCTCATTTCCGAATACTGTACGGACCATACTTGGCCATGGATCCAGGATTGCCAGATAGCCATCCTGGCCTGGGGCTACTTCATTACCTTTATCATCCAGAACAGCAGCTTTTATACCAGGGATTGGTAGTGTGGCACTTCCTGGTTTTGTTGTTGTTATCCCAGGTAGTGGTGAGATCATTATCATTCCGGTCTCGGTTTGCCACCAGGTGTCAACAACTGGACACCTGCCCATCCCAATGTTTTCATGATACCACAACCATGCACCCGGATTGATAGGTTCTCCCACAGAACCGATGAGTCTGAGGGTGGATATGTCATGCATTTGAGGCCAGGATGCTCCCCATTTCATAAATGTTCTGATAGCCGTAGGTGCAGTGTAAAGTATCGTTACCTTATGTCTTTCGATTATGTCCCAGTATCTGTCCTTATCAGGATAATCCGGAGCACCTTCATATATTACGAGGGTGGTTCCATTGGACAGTGGTCCGTAGACCAGGTAGGAATGTCCGGTGATCCATCCACAGTCTGCAGTACACCAGTATATGTCCTCGTTCTTAAGGTCGAAAACGAACTTCGTTGTCGTTTGGGTTGTCACCATGTAACCACCGGTTGTGTGTACGATTCCCTTTGGTTTGCCTGTGGTGCCGCTGGTATACATCAAAAAGAGCATGTCTTCCGAGTCCATGACCTCCGGTTCACATGAACTGTCCGAATTCTCCATAGCTTCATGCCACCAGATGTCTCTTCCATCTTTCATGGTAATTTCATTTCCCATATGTCTGACAACTATGACCTGATCGATAAGCCCACAGGAACGGATGCCATCATCGACCTTGTTCTTTTGTTCTATGATTTTTCCCCTGCGTGAGTAGCCGTCACATGTTATTAGTACCCGGCTGTTTGCATTTCCTATGCGTGTGGCAAGCGAATCTCCTGAAAATGCCGCAAAAACAACACTATGCGGTGCTCCGATACGTGCACATGCAAGCATGGAGATGACAACTTCAGGTATCATGGGAAGATATATGGTTACGATATCGCCTTTTTTGACTCCCATACCTTTAAGTACATTTGCAAAACGGCAAACCTCTTCAAGCAGTTCCTTATAAGTATAGTTGCGAATGTCACCGTTCTCTCCTTCCCATATAATAGCGGTCTTGTCAGCATGCTGATCAAGGTTCACGTCAAGGCAGTTGTAGCAGGCATTGAGTTTACCCCCGATGAACCATTTAGAATGAGGTGGTTCCCATTCCAGTACCCTGTCCCATTTTCGGTACCATTCAATTCCACCAGCGTTCTCTTCCCAGAAGCTTTCCGGGTCTTCTTCGGCTCTCCTGTATATATCAGGGTCGTTGACGATGGCATTCCTGACAAAATCTTCCGGTGGTCTGAATCCGGTTATGTCCTTTTGAGATTGGTTTGCTTTTTCTCCCATAATAGCACCCACATAAAGGAAAAATGTCTCTTAAACAGAATTGTACCAATTTGTTTATATGGTTTATCATAGGGTAGAAAAAAGAAAGGGCTTTAAAACCCTAAAAGAAGGCTGAAAAATAGTAATTTATCTCTTCATTAGTTCAAGGACATCACAAACCTTGTTTATGGTATCAACTGCGGTCTTCATGCCTTCTTCATCTTCAGCAGCCGGTTTTTTGAGTATCCCTCCAAAGTGCCCGCCATCTCCGATCACTATCATTCCGTGTATGTGCATCCATTCATGTATTGACTGGATAGTTTTCTCCTGCCCTCCGTTCCTTGACCCGCCAATAGCCATGGCAGCGCCCACCTTGTTGCTAAGTTTGAAGCCATGCCTTCTATGTACGACACTCCTGTCACAAAGAGCTTTTAGCTGGGCTGTCATGGTTCCGAAATAAACAGGTGATGAAACTACAATTGCATCAGCATCTACCAGTTTATCATACACTGGTTGCATATCGTCATCTATAGGGCATCTCTTTCCTGTTGCACAAACCCCGCATGCAATGCATGGCGCGATTTTGGATGAGGATATGAATACAGTATCAGTTTCAAAACCTCTCTCATTTGCGATATCCATTACTTTCCCTATTAACATGTCATTGTTCCCGCCGGCTTTAGGGCTTCCTGATATTCCAAGTATTTTCATATGATCACCCTTGTGAAATAGGGACCAATAGATATTAGTTTTTGGTGAGGTAGTTCACGGAAAAGGTATAATAAGATTAGTTCGTTTAGACAAAAAAATTAAATTACAATTGCCTTTTATACTCTTACTAATAATTCTATATTGATCAATGGTCATTCAGGTTAAAAGAAGCGGTGATGGAATTTTGACTACCAGGGACTATCTTACGATTGATGATTTTGACGTGGACGGTAAAACCGTACTTGTGAGGGTGGATCTTAACACTCCTATGGATACTGAAGGCAATATTCTCGATGACATGAGGATAAAGAGCCATATACCTACTATAATGGATCTTGAAGATGCAAAGGTTGTACTGGTCGCTCACCAGAGCAGGGCAGGTAAAAAGGATTTTACGACCATGTTTCCTCATTCCCAGCGCATGTCCCAGTATCTTGGAAAAGAAGTGAAATATGTCGATGATATCTTTGGTACATATGCAAGATCTGCTATTTCCTCTATGGAGAAAGGTGACGTAATATTACTTGAGAATGTGAGGTTCTATTCTGAAGAAAGTATAGAACGACCTGCCAAGGACCACGCAACCACTCACATGATACGCAAACTTTTTCCGCTTATTGATATTTTTCTCAATGATGCATTTGCGGTTTCCCACAGAAGCCACCTTTCTATAATGGGTTTTACTGAGATCCTGCCAACAGGTGCCGGAAGGGTCATGGAGAAAGAAATCAGTTCACTTGATAGGGGCATCAAAGGCGGTGCAAGGCCTTGCATCTTTGTTCTTGGAGGTGTAAAGGTTGATGACTCCCTCAAAGTTGCGGAAAACGTCCTGACCAATGGCGGTGCTGACCGAGTGCTTGTTACTGGTGTTGTTGCAAATGTCATGCTTGCAGCGGCAGGCGTAGATATTGGAGAAGTGAATCTTGATTTTATCGAGTCACAGGGTTATACGAACCAGATAGAAAAGGGAAAACAGGTTCTTGAGAAGTTTGAAGGGAAAATTGGTCTTCCTCAGGATGTTGCTTTTAATGATGGCGGGAAAAGGGTTGAAGTTCACGTGAGTGAACTGCCGGATGGAAACCTGCCAATAAACGATATTGGTCTTGAGACTATTGTTACTTTTTCCGAAGAGATCAAGAATGCAAAGACTGTTGTCCTGAATGGTCCGGCAGGTCTTTCTGAGATGGAACCGTTTGCACTTGGTACACATGAGATAATCAAGGCAGCTGTCAATTCCGAGTACTCGATCGCAGGTGGTGGACATATCTCTGCGGAGGTCCGAAACCTTGGTTATGAAGACAAATTCTCACATTTAAGCACAGGTGGTGGCGCATGTATCGATTATCTTGCAGGCGAAGTTCTGCCGGGAATCGAAGCCCTGAGGGCTGCAGCCACACGATACAATCTTAACAGATGAGATACTAAATTCCTGTAAGGATAACAGGAGCGTTGTTCATGAGTGAAGGAGTAAAATTGCTTTCAGGTGCCGAAGGTCAGTCAGCTGTTCAGCTTGCCAGAGATGCTATTGAAACTTATCTTAGGACCGGGGAGATGATGGATGGTTCAGAGATCCAGCTTCCCGGGATATTTGATGAGGTAAGAGGTGTCTTTGTTACACTTACAAAAAACGGAGACCTGCGTGGCTGTATCGGTCATCCTTATGCCGATTTCCGGCTCAGGTACTCAATCACTGATTCTGCTCTCTCCGCCGCCCTGCGGGATCCCAGATTCCCTCCCGTGCGTGTTGATGAGATGAGTTGTATAAAAGTAGAGGTGACCATTCTTACCAAACCAGAACTGGTCGATGTTCCGCCAAAAGATCTCCCATCATTGATAAAGATAGGAAGGCACGGACTCATAGTCAAGAGTGGTTACAGGCAGGGCCTGCTTTTACCACAGGTGGCACCTGAAAATGATTTAGATGAAATAGAGTTTCTCAATCACACATGCATGAAGGCAGGTCTGCCCCACGATGCCTGGGTGACAGGTGCAGAAGTATACTTTTTTGAAGGGCAGATATTCTCTGAAAAAGAACCAAATGGGGAAGTCGTTGAAAAGGATTTCAACGATAAGGCATGTTCCGGGAAGTAATCCCTTCAATGCCTTTTGCCTTTTCTAATTCCCTGTTTCTTCTCAATTTAAAGATAGTTTTCAAGTAGTTTGAGAATACCTTCAATGTTTCTCTCAAGTGCATCTACCGACATCTCCATCATGAGATTGACAATACCTTCATCCCCGAATGTCCTGAAATCCGTTTTCAGTCCAATGACAGGCATCCCTTTCGCATAGGCGTATCCCATTTCCCAAGCAGTTCCCGAGTCCACATCGCTGCCACCATCCAGTACTGCCAGTACAATGTCAGATTCATCGAGTCCCCGGATATCGTTCTCAAAGATTATTCTTTGCCTGTCCTCAAGCCGGCTTGATTCAGTATCGTTCCCGTCCTCCTGAGGAAGGAACACAGAGAAACCCATTTCCGCCAGCATGTCTCTGAGAAGTACGTTAAAATCCCTCTCTGCCTGTGAAAAAAGCGGCCCAGCTAAATAGATCTGTTTTTTATCATCCATTATTATCCCGTCCTTTGATTAAGAGAAATGTATATTGTCAGTCTGCTTAATAATCGTGTTGTAAGCGGGGTGAAAATAATCTAAATATAAGACTCATCAAGGTGCCATATGATATCGATTTAAATTGCATGATGATGAAATGTAATTTATCAATTTCCGATAGGATTTATCGTGACCTCTAAAGTAAAAGTGCTACCTTTTCCAGGTTCACTATCGACACATATGTTGCCACCACGCAGAGTTACAAATTATTTTGTCAGTGCCGGGTCTATTCCCGTACCTCTGTGCTTCCAGGCAATAAAACTATCTATCTGTGAAATGGTTTGAATATATTAGTGAGATTCTGTTTCTCAATTCCAGTGTCAATTACAGAGATTTGAAGCATTTGGTTATGGGTTGATGTTTCAATTGTTATTGAATCGCCTTGTTGGTGAACTTTACAGCATTATCCAGAAGATTATGTATAATCGGGGTTAATTTTGTCTTCATCTGCATAGAATTTTTCAATGGATTCTGTTCTTTTAAAAGACATGTTAATGTTCCTTGTTTGAAGCCCTCTGAGTCATCAACTTCATAATTTCAGTGATTTTCAGTGATTAGTGTATTCAATAAAAGCATTTTGAGGGTAATTATATCCAGGTCCTCTATAATACTTTGAGAAATCAAGTATCTTGTTTACCAGTTCCAGAAGATTTTTTCTGCTATTATGGATATATTTGATGTAGGTACTTTGTGATTTGCTCAGATCTTCTGAATCCTGTTCCATCAAAACATCCGAAAATCAGATTACTGCTGTCAAAGGCGTTTTGAGTTCATGAAGAGATATTGTTAATTAAATATGGCTAACTCTTTATTTCTGTATTTCATCAAAATAAGGCCAGGGTACTTCAGCATTTCAATACTTTTCGTGTAACACTTTGACTTTCTTCTCCATCTTGCCAGAAATGCTTAACTATGTTATTGTATCCTTCTAATGTATATGTTTCAGCTTTAGATTGAGTACGAATAGCCTCTGGAAGAAACTCTGTATATCCCTCCAGTGACCGACCATGAATTCTTTAATCTCCTTCTCCTTTAATTTTCCCAGAGTTGTTGTCCAGTTTCTGTCCCTTTTCTACTAAAAGAGCAGTCGATGAATTTGTTCCCAACTCTATCAACAGCAATCCATATCCAGCAATATTATTTTTGTTACCCATATAAGTGTGCATCTCATCTAATTCAACAATATCTATCTCACTTTCGCTTTTTAGGGCCTCTACCTCGTGGCCAGATCCCTTAATCCAATTTTGAACAGAAACATGACATACTCTCAAAAATCTTCCAATTGAGCGAAATCCTAATCCTTCGAGATAGAGTTGCAAAGCTCGTCTTTTAACAAAAGTGGAACTAGCAGTTGATTTTACCTACACTGTCTAGTTCTATCCGCAATCATGGCATTTGTAACGTTGCAGTTCACTTATTTTACCATTCTTTTTGTGGTTGGAACTCTTACACCTGGGACAGTTCATACTGAAATATAGTCCCTCTTAATATAGGACTACACATGTTTACCAATGCCTTATGTATGTCCTCTCTAAAAAGGGTTCATCGATGAATGCTAAATCTTAATCACCAAACCCTTTTATCCTTCCCCCTCCAACAATTAGCAGGGGTTGCACATGTCAAGATTATCGATAGGTCTGAGAGTGTGGTGGATATTAGTCGTATTTATAGTCCTGATTCTTCTTGTGGTATTCGCATCGAATTATCTTGGGGTACGACCTACTGTAACGGGACCGGGAGTTGAGAATATAATTCTTCCCCCGGGTTTTGTCATTGATGTCTATGCCGCAGATCTTGGAAGTACCCTGCTTTCATTCGGTGGCCCGTCTCCCGGTCCCCGTATGATGATGATAAAAGACGGTCTTCTTTTTGTCACAATTCCCAACAAGGGACTTGTGGCTGCACTGCCGGACCTGGATGGGGATAATGTGGCGGATGAGGTACAGGTCTTTATCTCGGATCTGGATTATCCTCATGGGATCGACTATTATGACGGCTGGTTCTACATAGCAGAAGAGAGCAGGGTTATAAGGGTAAGGGATAATGATGGTGACGTTGTTGCGGACGAAGGCAGTATGGAAGTGATAATAGATAATCTTCCCACAGGCGGTCATTATACAAGGACTGTGAAGACCCACGATGGTGAACTTTACCTGAGCATGGGTTCTTCATGCAATGTCTGCTATGAATCCAATGCAAGAAGGGCTGCCATATCAAAGAGTGATCTTGATGGAAGCAATCTCACAGTATTTGCAAAAGGGCTTCGCAATTCAGTGGGACTGGCATTCCATCCGCTTACCGGGCAGTTATATGCCACCGAGAACGGGAGAGACTGGCTTGGTGATGACCTGCCGCCTGATGAGACCAATCTTATAAAAGAAGGCGGGGATTATGGCTGGCCGGATTGCTATGGCCAGAACATCTACGACACAGATTTCAATAATAATGAATACACTGGCAATCCATGTAACGATACAGGCAGGATACCGAGTTTTGTAAATCTTCAGGCACATTCGGCACCACTTGGGCTTACTTTCTATGATGGTGGTATGTTTCCTGAAGAATATCAGTGGGACATGTTTGTATGTTTCCACGGATCATGGAACCGGCAAGAGCCTACTGGTTACAAAATAGTCAACATTGATATGGATACCCGTACTGTTAATGATTTCGCAACTGGATGGCTCAGGGATGCGACGATCAGCGGCAGGCCAGTTGATGTGATTGTTGCGGATGATGGCTCACTTTTTGTAAGCGATGACAATTCTGGAAAAATATACCGGATATACTATACGGGTTAGCCGCTATCAAAGTAATTAATTAAGTATAAGAGTTTAATACTCTTATTATTAAGTATCTATTGAGTATCTATTGAGTATCTATTGAGTATCTATTGAGTATCTATTGAGTATCTATTGAGTATCTATTGAGTATCTATTGAGTATCTATTGAGTATCTATTGAGTATCTATTGAGTAGGATCGTTAGTAGGATTGTTACTCGCTCGTAATTATCACATATACGGGGTTATAATATCAGCATCCAGACAATCAAATCGGACATTGATTTTATAGGGGACATGACACAAGGGAGTTATTTTTCCCTGCTCTACAAGAGCACTGAAGAGTTTGTCGATATAGTAGCCTCTTTCTTTGATGCGGGTTTCAGGAACAACGAGTGTTGCATCTGGGGAGTTTCAGGACAGCTTGATACTAATGATGCGAAGACCTTGCTAAAAGAAGCTGGTCTGGATGTAGATACGTATCTTGAAAGCGGGCAGCTTATGCTTGCATCCTGCAATGAGTGTTATATTGCCGGAGAGGATGCTGTCTCTGAAATGGACCTTAAAAAATGGGAAGAAATGCATAGTATTGCAATAGCTGAAGGTTATGCAGGTCTGAGGATCGTCGATAAGTTCACCATTGTCGGAGAAGATGCCTGGCAACAGTTCGTTGAATACGAAAAAAAAGCCACAGAACTCATCAAAATGAAGGGTATAGTCGGGTTGTTCGCTTTTTTGCTAGAAGCTCGCACAAGGTCTGAGATACTTGAGATTATCGGCATGCACGATGGGACTATCATTAAGCAGAACGACAGGTGGACACTGCTCCAAAGTTCCTCCTCCTGTAAAACCATTCAAAAAGAGACCCATTTTCCCGATGATATGCTTGAGAATGTATGGACCGGCGTCTGGGCTGTGGATAAGCATGACAATATCGTTTACTTTAACAAAGGCATGGAATCCATTTCTGGTCTGTCAAAAGGTGACGTGTTCGGGAAAAAGCTTGTCAGTTTCATACCTCACCACGCCGGCGAGGGCGAATTAGCTTTTATTGATGTTTTTCAGATGGTAAAGGAGAGTCTTGAATCAAGAAGTTATGATATTTTCCCTTTCATCAAACCCGACGGCCAGTTCATATATCACAGCGGTTTTCTGCTTCCTCTGACAGATGATGAAGGCAATTATGGCGGTATGCTCGGGACCATTGGTAAGCTTGTGGAACAAAAGATCGACCATAAGACCATGCAAGATAAGTTCAAATCGATCCAAAAGCTGGAGGATATTTACCGAAAAAGTCCGGTTGTTGCTTTCCTCTGGATTTCTGAAGATGATTGGCCAGTAGTTTTTGTTTCCGAGAATATTTCTCAGTTCGGTTACAGTGCTGATGATCTGATATCTGGTGAAATAAAATATGGTGACATCATTCATCCGGATGATCTGAATTATGTCCGAACAGATGTTTCTCAGCTTGAAGTTCAGGGTAAGATGTTCTTTTCAAAAGAGTACCGTTTGATAACGAAATCAGGTGAAGTCAGATGGGTCACTGAGAGGTCGTATCTTATCAGGGATGAAAAAGGAAATCCTGCATATTATCAAGGTATTATAATTGACATAACCGAAAGGAAAAAGGCCGAAGAGGCCGCCCTTGAGTCTGAGATGAAATACCGCCTTATCTTTGAGAACTCTCCCCTGGGCCTTTTCCACTTCAATGAAAAAGGCATCATCACTCACTGCAATGAGAAGTTCCTGGAAATAATGCATCTCAGAAGGAAAGAGGATGTTATTGGCTTCAACATTATAGATTCCATCGTAGACATAAGAATGAAAGAGGCGGTAGATCAAGTCCTCTCAGGAAAGCAGGGTTATTTTGAAGGTAAATACCATACAGTTTTGAGTGATGTTACAATCATCATTAAGGCATATTTTAGTCCTAATATCTCAGCTGATGGAACTTTACATTGTGGTATAGGGGTATTTGAGGATATCTCGGAACGCAAAAAGACAGAAGAAGCCTTCTTTGAAGCTGAGAAGAAATACCGTCTTATCTTTGAGAATTCTCCCCTTGGAATATTCCATTTTAATGCTGAAGGCATTGTTACTCATTGCAACGAGAAATTCCTGCAGATAATAGGCCTGGAGAAAAAAGAAGACATCATCGGTTTTAACATGGTCCGAAGGATAAAGGATACGATGATGAAACAGGCGATTGAAGATGTTCTTTCCAGGAAAACAGGACATTTTGAAGGTAAATATCATACGGTTATCAGCGGAAAGGATGTCTACCTCAAGGCTGATTACAGTCCAAATGTTGCAGAAGATGGTACTTTCCTTGGTGGTATTGGTATTTTTGGGGATATATCGGTACGTAAAAAAGCGGAAGAGGCTTTGCGTCTTGATGAATCAAGACTTGAAGCACTTTTGAAGATCAACCAGCTGACTGACACTTCTCTTAAGGAGATTGCTGATTTTGTGCAGGAAGAAGCTGTCAGGCTTACTCAGAGTAAGATAGGTTATCTTGCTTTCCTAAATGAGGAAGGTACAGTTCTTACTGTGTATTCCTGGTCACAGAATATAATGAAGGAATGCAAGGTAAAGGGAATGAAGCTTGAATATCCTCTCGATAGCACCGGCTTGTGGGGTGAATCCATTAGGCAGAAAAAAGCTATCATAATCAATGATTTTGATGCTCCCAATCCAATGAAGCATGGTTATCCGGAAGGTCATATTCCTTTGAAACGCTACATGAATATCCCAATATTTGATGGCAAGAAAATAGTTGGTGCGGCAGGTGTTGGAAATAAAGAAGAAGAGTATAATAAATCTGATCTAAGGCAACTGACATTGTTCATGGAAGGCATGTGGAGACTTATACAACGTAAAAAAGCTGAGGATACGCTGCGGGAATATGCTGATGAGCTATCCAGGGTCAATGCCGAGCTATCAATGGCAAATGCCGAACTTTCCTTGGCCAACGAGGAATTGAAATCACTTGACAGGATGAAGGATGATTTCCTTTCCAATGTAAGCCATGAGTTTAAGACACCTCTTACCTCGATACAGGGATACAGCCAGTTGATAGCGGATGAGACTCTGGGTTCTGTTAACGAGCAGCAGAAAAAGGCGGAGGATACCGTTATAAGGAATTCAGAACGTCTACGCCGACTTGTGGATTCCTTGTTATATCTCAGCAGGGCACAGTCTGGAAAGCTGAATTATTCATTTGAGAACATAAATCTTGCAGATGTTATTGATAATTCGATTCAGGACCTTGCACTTCAGGCAGATGGGAAGGGTATCAAACTTGTGAGGGATATTCCCACAGATCTTCCCACTGTAACTGCTGACCGTGATAAGATGATGGATGTCTTTGTCAATCTGATAGACAATGCTATAAAATTCACACCGCAAGATGGAAAGGTCACTATTTCTGCACACGCCACAGAGGATTCCATGTATGTGACTGTGCAGGATACTGGCATCGGTATTCCTGCAGACAAGATCCCTAAACTTTTCGAACGCTTCTATCAGGTTGATTCGTCTGTGAGGAGACGATATGGGGGTACGGGTCTTGGTCTATACATCTGTAAAAAGATAATTGAGGATCACAAGGGTGATATCCATGTCACAAGTGAAGAGGGAAAAGGGACAACAATGCATATGCGTCTTCCTTTGCATCAGTAATCATTCAGTAGGCTGAATGTCGATGGCTATTTATTTGTAAGTCCTTTTAGTATAGATGTATAAATTAAGGTTGGATCATTACTCTGGATCGTATCTTTGATCAGGCAATAATACTCATATCTGCTAATCCATGGTGAAAAAATGAAAGTGATAATAATAGGTGGTTTTCTTGGAAGCGGAAAAACAACGACTCTGAGGAACCTTGGTAAACATTTGATTGACAAAGGGCACAAGATAGCCATAATTGTCAATGAGGTGGGTGAGGTCGGTATAGACGGTGATACCATCTCAAGCAGCGGACTTGTAACAAAAGAGCTGACAAGCGGTTGTATTTGCTGTTCCCTTAAGATCAGTATGGAGTTCACTTTGCAGACCATCATTGAGGATTATGAACCGGATGTGGTTATTATTGAACCAACGGGAATCGCTTTCCCTCTTCAGATCAAGGAACATATCGAACTTATGGATCTGGGTGAGGTTTCATTTGCTCCGGTGGTTTCCATCGTTGATGCCAGCAGATTTGGCATGGAATGGAAACAGATCCCGAAGTTTATTGAGAACCAGATTAAGGAATCTGAGATTGTTTGTATCAATAAGATAGACCTTGTGGACAGTGAAGCGATTGCAACTTCAACCCAGATGGTCCTTGGAATAAATCCTGATGCGATAGTTGTGGAATTCTCAGCAAAGAACTCAGATGAAAAATTTGAGAGATTCATGGACTTGCTGACTGGTGAAAGTGAAATAAGGCAGGAACGCGAGGACCTGAACTCCATGGAGGTTTCAGGTGTGGGTGCCTATGCAGGAGAGTATTCCATCAAGTCGGAAGCTATGCACCCGGATACTGTCACAACAATGCTAGTCCATATTTTAATGGATATAAGGGATAAGGTGAAACAGATAAATCCCGAGTTCATAGGCCATGTTAAGATAAGTTTCAAGTTCATGGAAGGTCTTGTCAAGGGCAGCCTGACATCTTCTGATGGTGAACCGGTTGTTGAGATACTTGATGAGAAGGGAGATGGTGAGGAGCATCTCAAGTTCCTCAGTGCGGTAACGAAAGTCCGGAAGGAGGAACTTGTGGAGATCGTTGATGAATGCATCCAGAAAATTCTGGTAAAGGAAGGTATTTCATTTGAGAAGATTAGTTTCCAGGTCCATGATGAACCAAATTTGATATGTCTGCATGTCTGATTTACATGCTTTACAGCAGGAATAATTGTTCCTGCTTTTTTCATGTCAATGAATAAATATCATTGGAACGTCTTCTCTTTTATGAAACAGAATCCTGAACTTGAAGTAATGGAATCGCTTTCAAAGACCATTCTTGTAGCTGCAAGAACTGCACCGAAGGGCAAAGGTGTTGATGACATTGTGACCTTCCTGCTGGATGATTCCGACAGGATGCAACTTGCTGATAAAATGGAAGAGCTCAGTGATATCAAGGATATGAAATTCCTGATACGTGATGCAAAGAATATAAGGGATGCCGATTCACTGATCCTCATCGGTCTGAAGTCTTCTGGCGTGAGTTCACTTAACTGCGGAGCATGTGGATTTAAGACATGCAAGGAAATGGTTGAGCAAAAAAAGATCAAAGTTGAGTTCACTGGTCCGCATTGTATGATAAAATACATGGATCTTGGCATTGCTGTTGGCTCTGCGGTGGCGAAGGCAAAAGATATGTGCATCGATAACAGAGTGCTATATTCGGCAGGTGCTGCTGCATGTTACTTTGACATGGTCGATGCAGATGTTGCAATGGCTATTCCTTTGAGTGTGAAGGGGAAGAACATCTTCTTTGACAGGCTATCCACACGTTAGATGCGGTATGCTCTTGATACTGATGATGTGCGGAGGCCAGCTGAATGCATCTTGTTTTGGACTACACTTGTACCGCTGGAACAAACAATAGATTATATAGTCTCTATAGGTTAACTTTATCTTTGCTGCATCTGGAAATAGGCTATATGACATCTAGTAGTGGAAAAATAAAAGTGCTGTTTATTTGTGTACATAACAGTGGAAGAAGTCAGATGGCTGAAGAATATTTGAAAAGGATTGGCGGAGATAGATTTGAAGTTGAAAGTGCCGGATATAAGCCTACAAGTCTGCATCCCTTAATTCTTAGAGTTATGGGGGAGGATGGTTTTGATCTAAGTGGAAAGAAAACTCAATCATCCTGGGATCTTTTTAAAGAAGGGAGATTATTCAAATATGTAATTACGGTGTGTGACAGGGCAAATGAGGAAGAGTGTCCACTATTTCCCAAACCATTTGTCCAGTTGAACTGGCCTTACCCTGACCCGGAATCCTTTACAGGTAGTGAAGCGGAAAAACTGGAACAAGCCCGGATGCTGAGGGATTCTATTAAAGAGAAGGTAGAACAGTTCGTTGGGGAAATGACCAGTGCGTAAAGCCTGATACATCAATGATCATAATCGGGATGTGAAGATTATCACTACTAATAAAATGACAAAAATAAGCTCACAGGAGCAGAATAAGAAACAGATTCTCTTTTTATGCTATCATAATTCTGCCAGATCCCAGATGGCTGAAGGACTCTTGAGGGCTATTTATGGATATCTCTACGAGGTTTATAGTGCTGGTATAGAAGCAAAGGATGTTGATCCCCGTGCTGTGTTTGTCATGAGGGAAATTGGTATCGATATCTCTGCTCAGCGTTCAAAAACGTTCCATGAATATCAGGATATGGTGTTTGACCTTGTGGTTACGGTCTGTGATCGTGCTAAACAGGCCTGCCCTATCTGCAGCACACCAGAGGTGGCTGGTCCCGGGATCTTGAACGAACAGCCATGGGCAAAAAAAGTAATTCACAAAAGTTTTGAGGATCCTGCCAGAGCCACGGGGTCAGATGAGGACCAGCTCAATGTATTCCGGCAGATCAGGGATGATATAAAGGGGTGGATTTCCCTTACATTCGGGTAATGGTTCTACCAACAGTTTCTCAGGTAATGCAAGCAAATGCTAATGGCACACCACCATCTGCCTTTATCCGCGTCCATCTTTACGCTTGGATATGTTCTTGCAAAGTTCCTGAAACTGAGCTATCAGGACGCAGCTCCCTCTTCAATGATCGGAGCATCGAACCACTTCGAGGTGTATCGTCATGTCTACAATTCTGTTTTGTTTTTGGCATTATTGGCAGACTTGAAAGTATCCCAGGAACATACTCATTGATTTTACTTCTGCTTAATAATTGAAAGCCCAGAATGAAGATTATTGTACTTTTTATTATTACTTATTCTTAATATTTTGAGATTATACAAAAATGTATAACTAGAATTATAGCATATTGTGAGTAAGGGTGTTCTGGAAATTATGCAATTGTTCTGTATCTCTTTTTCACAGAGATATGTATTTGAAAAAAAATTAAAAAAGGAGTGAGTGAATGAAAAAAATACAAGTCATATTAATGTTATTGTTAACGATACTTATACCGGTTGCAAGTGCTGATATAGTTTATGATCTCGATATCAAGGTCAATGAATATAATGCGAATGCCGAATATGTGCCTTCTTACCTTGAATCTCTCTTAGGGAATGAGGTTATCAAACTGGTAATTGTTACCGACGATGGTGAAGAGAAATACATTAAGGCGATTACAGAAGACGCATACATCACTTATTTTGAAGAAGTTGACGAGGACACGGATTTTGATGCAACGATGATCGTAGGAGCAAATGAAGCTACGGTAAGATCAATCATTAGATCGTCAGACCCATTGAAGGAGTTCATTGCTGCAAAGGACAATGGCGAAATCGTAATTGAGCCTGTAGGTTTTGTAAATTCTGTGAAGTACACCGTTGCCAATGTGGTCATGAAAGTATCATCATTGTTCGGTTTTTGATGATTTGGTTTGAATTGGGAATGTTCTGGGGATGGTTAAGTGACCATCCAGGATTTATTTTTGGGATAATTAGGAAAGCTTTGTTTTTAGAGAAATCCGACTAAAATAGAAAATATATTTCTTCACGTTTTGATGATTGTGGTAAAACAGATTTTCTAGATGATGATAAAAGCACATTATTTTGTTCAAATTAGCATTGTCGCACAATAGGCTTGGGATATAGGTAACTGTAAAAAACGGAACTTTAAACTATAATATACACTATTCACAGACATCAAAAAAATCAGAAAAATGGAACTCTTTTTTATTTTATAATGGCTTTCAAAATGGAAAGTTAGATATAATATCAAGGTAAATATATTACAACAGTGTACTGACATATTGAGGCACGTAAAACTCTCCATAATGTAGTGGGTGAAGCAAACCTTACAGGATATTCAAAAGAAGCATTTTATGATCTAATAGATACCTTTTTTGTAGTAAGGGGAAAAATTTCAAAACAGCATGCACGAAAAGTAAAAGTATCTTTTGAACTTGAATCTGCAAAATGTCGTTTATCGGCTTCTAAGTCAGATATAATACTTGGAGACTTTGAAAAAGTTAAAATGCGGATCGAGATTACTTTTTAAATATGGTTGATGAAATAGCCAATGAAAAAACCTTCATAGAAAAGGTTCTTGAAAGCATTAAAATAAATATCAATGAAATTAATTTCTTTAAGATTCAGAAATAGAACTATATGTTAATTTTTTCACTGCCTGAGTATTCAAATTCAATTCCCCAGTTTCCCTTATTATTCTATGCATATCCCACAATGTAGTCTTAGAAACTCCTAACTCCTTAGCTTCAGATACCGATAGGTTGAGAATACTATCCATAATCTCTTGCTTGTTGATAAACTCCTGAGCTTTCTTCACATCAAGAACCTGCTCATCAATGTTATTGGCTTCTTTGCCGATGTAAACAATAGATTCAGCTTTAACATGTTTTCTTTCCAGTATTCCTGCTTCCCCATTAAATTTAGATTTGTGCTGGCTTTCAACAAAATATTTATTGATATAAAAGTGAATAACTTTTGCATGGAAGAAACACCAAAACCAAGTATGCAATCATCCAAAGTCACTGAACGTATAAACGCAAAAGCATTTGAATTACTCGAGATGCATCCAGAAGGTCTGCATTGGTCAGAACTGCTCTCAAAGATCAAGGCATCAGATCCAACTTTTCATCCGAAAACGGTCAACGGGTGCATCTGGAAACTTGTCAAAAACTTCCCAGATAGGATTTACAAGCCATCGAAAGGGCTTTTCCGTTTACTGATCTATAAATAGACCTTCTTCTAACATGAGCACTTGGAGTAACCGGGTTATCAGCTTCAGTATTCTTCTTCATCTAATGGAGAGTCCTTTTGAGACTCCTATTTCCTTCCATTCGGTATAGTCAATAGCAAGAATCTCCTTTCTCAACAAATCAGTATCCTCTCTTCCAACAACCAAAGCGCAACCATTATAGCACTACAATCACTTCTCTATCATATATTTGATAACAACTTTGTAGTGATAACTATGATAAGCGCAGGAATTATCGGTGCATCGGGGTATACTGGCGGAGAGCTTATGCGTTTGCTCCTGAACCATCCCGAGGTCAATATTACAGTGGCTACTTCAAGGAAGCTTGCAGGTAACGATGTTTGTGACAGCCACCCGCATCTGAGGGGGCTTTTGGACCTTGAGTTCCAGAATGCCACTCCTGAAGAGGTAAGGTCACGCTGCGATGTGGTATTTGTGGCTGTGCCACATGGTACTGCAATGGATATAGTGCCACAGCTCATTGACGGGAAGACGAAGGTCATAGATCTCAGTGCAGATTACAGGCTTAAGACCGATGTGTTCGAATCAGTTTACAGGCTCAAACACAAGGATCCCCGAGATGCTGTATTTGGTCTGCCGGAGCTGCATCCTGAGGTTGCCAGCGAGACATTTGTTGCAAATCCGGGATGCTTCCCAACAGGTGCGGTGCTGGCTGCTGCACCACTGGCAAAAGCAGGACTTATCAGCTCCGTAGTATTTGACTCTAAATCAGGCATCACAGGTGCGGGAGTTGAGCCTTCGCAGACATCTCACTATCCGAACATGGCTGAGAACGTACAGGCATACAAACTTACCACCCACAGGCACGTTGCAGAATTCGTGCAGGAGCTCCACCGCCTGGACAATTCCCTGACAAATATCAGTTTCACTCCTCATGTAGTTCCGTCCATCAGGGGCATACTCACCACATCCCACATTTTCACAAAAGAGAAACTGAAACTGGAGGAGGTGAAGTCACTTTATGAGGAGATGTATGCGGGCAAGCCATTTGTGCGTGTCATCAAGGGCATTCCCACACTTGGTGCTGTTCGTGGCTCCAATTTCTGCGACATTGGACTTGAAGTCGATAAGAACAACAACCGCATAGTCGTGGTCTCAGCCATTGACAACCTTGTAAAAGGTGCATCAGGTCAGGCAATACAGAACATGAACCTCATGTGTGGTTTTAATGAGACCGATGGACTCTGGAATGCTGCAACCTTCCCGTAAGGTGCAAATCCTGAAATATTATGGTAAAGTAAGGTATACTCATGAAAGTAAAAGATGTAATGAACCCAGAAGTTGTTACCTGTGCTCCGGCTGATACTATCAGGGCTGTAGCGCAACTCCTGAAGCAGAACAGTATCAGTGGTTTGCCGGTTGTGGATGAAGGCGAGGTAGTTGGTATCGTTTCTGAGGGAGATATCCTTAAGTTGCTTAAAGTCCCCGAACACACAGGACTCTGGCTTCCAAGCCCGTTCGAGGTTATTGAAGTACCTATCCGGGAGCTGCTCAACTGGGAAGAGACCAAGAACATGCTTGAGGATGTGGGTTCAAAATCAATTACTGAGATCATGAAAAAACACGTTTACACAGTAAGTCCCGAGGACTCGATACAGGAAGCCTCCGCAGTCATTACCAGGCACAAGATAAACCGTCTTCCTGTTGTGGATGAGGACGGACAGCTTGTTGGTATTGTTACACGTGGTGACATCATTGACGGTCTTGGACAATTGTAAAATGGGACATTTTAAGAAGGAATACCATGAAGTTCATTGAAGGCGGTATTTGTGCGGTAAAGGGCGTGCGTGCCGGCGGCATCAAACCCGGAAAGATGGGAATTGCAGTCATACAGGCAGAAGGCAATGCTGCCGGAGCTTACACCAGGAACAAGGTAATTGCAGCACCATTGATGGTTACAAGGGAGCGTATCTCCAAAACCGGCAGGCTTTCCGGTGTTATTGTGAACAGTGGCAATGCAAATGCTTTCACAGGCGAGCAGGGTATGGTGGATGCGCGGATCATGGCATCCATGCTTGCATCAAAGCTGGGAGTTGACGAGGAGCTTATTGGAGTGTCTTCCACAGGTGTCGTGGGACGCAAGCTCGACACCGGCTGGATAGGTGCACATCTTCAGGAAGCACTGGATTCCATGGGCGAGGATGCAGATGCCAGCATGAGGGCAGCACGTGCCATCATGACAACTGACACCGTTCCCAAGGAGATAGCCATCGAGATGGACTCCGGTATCCGCATAGCAGGCATTGCCAAGGGTTCAGGCATGATCGAGCCGAATATGGGTACCATGCTTTCTTTTGTCTACACTGATGCAGATATCCCTGCACAGATATTGCAATCATGCCTCACCACTTCCGTGGACAAGAGCTTCAATATGATAGTCGTGGATGGCGATACAAGTTGCAACGACATGGTACTGCTGACAGCCACCGGCAAGTCCGGTATCAGTCCCGATATAGCTGATTTCCAGTCCGGTCTTGACCTTGTGCTCACCGAACTTGCCAAGATGATAGCCATCGACGGTGAAGGCGCCACCAAGCTCATAGAATCCAAGGTCACAGGCGCACCCACAGAAGAGGATGCCCGCCTTGTAGCTAAATCAATAGTCCGCTCTCCTCTGGTTAAGTCCGCCATCTTCGGGCAGGATCCCAACTGGGGTCGTATCGTGGTGGCTGCAGGCTATTCCGGTGCTGATATGGACCAGACAAAGATATCCCTCTCCTTTTCATCAGGAACCGAGGTCATCGAGCTGGTAAAAGACGGCAAAGTAGTCCGAAACGACGAAGCATCCTTGGCTCAGTTAAAGTCCATCATGTCCCAGGATGAGGTTGTTATAATCACCGACCTCGGCATGGGCAGTAAGAATGCCACCGCATGGGGCTGTGACCTGACGTATGATTATGTCAGGATCAATGCAGATTATACGACATGAATTTTATGATTCTGTTTGAATCATAATTCTATTTTTCATTCTAATGCAGAAATACTGCTTTTTTGCTATCTTATAACCATCTGGATATTCAAATATCGGCTATCTAAACCCCATCCATCGTTTATATATACAGTATAAACATAATTTATATCAATTGGGTGAAATAATGGAGATTGCCGATTGGGAGACACGGTATTTAGAAGCTGTTTCTAATGTGAGGGAGCAGCTTGGGAATGTGCAGGGTGTGTTTGTGGCTTATAACAGCAATGTTGATGCCATGAAACATATCAGGGAAGAAGAGCTCAAAAAGCTCATTGGTATAATCGGACAGGACAAATTACGGGAAAGGATAGTTGAATATCCCCGGGAGATTAAGGACCCTGTAGATTTTATGGCCCGTCTTATCATAGCCATGCGGGACGGAAAAGCGGCGGAAGTGCCCACTTATACCACCGACATTCATGAATGGTTAATGGACAACCTTGTGTTTGATTCTGCCCGGATGGGCGGGCAGGCAGGTATCATGTCCAATCTACTGGTAACCCTTGGCGTGAAGAACGTCATCACCTATGTACCCTGGCTCTCAAGGGAGCAGGCAGAATACTTTGTGGACTCTCCCAACCTGAAACATCCTGTTATTGAGAATGGTAAACTCATCCTGAAGCATCCGAAGGAAGCATACGATCCACAGCAAAAACCCAAGATCAACTGGATTATTGAATTCTCCAAAGGCATGAAATTCCGCTGTGCAGGCGAAGAGTTCGAAGTTCCGAGGGACAATCGCCTGATAATCTCATCCCGGCCCAATTGGTTACGCATCGACATGAGTCCTGAGATGTATGAACAACTCCCGGACATCAGGGAAAGCATAGACGGTGCAATACTTGCAGGCTACCAGATGATCAAAGAAGAATACGAGGATGGTACAACATATCGTGATTATGTCCAGCGGGCAGTTAGTGTCATAGAACGTCTGAAAGGTTGCAATCCCCAGATGCGTATACATGTGGAATTCACGTCCATACAGAACAAGGTTATCCGCAAGGCCCTGCTTACGGATATTGTTAAAAAACATGTAACTTCCCTTGGTCTTGACACCGTGGAAGTTGCAAATGCCCTCAACGTACTTGGGTATGAGGAACTGGCATATTCTGTAATAAATAAAGGTGAGAACAGTATTGTTTCTCTCTATGAAGGTGCTGTCAGGCTTCTCAAGGAACTTGAACTGCAAAGGGTGCACATCCACTCATTGGGGTTCTATATATGCGTGGTATCAAAGGACCATCCTCTTGGTGCAGATGATCAGAGACAGGCCCTGCTTTTCGCCTCAGCACTTGCAGCAACACAGGCAACACTTGGCTCGATCAAAGACCTTGATGATATTTCTGTTGGCCTGGGAGTACCTGTTTACGATCAGGGATACGATGACCTCATAGAACTCGAAAAGTACCTTGTGAGAAGAGGTATCTGCACAGCCGAGGATTTCGAAGACGGGTGCATCAGTGCCGATGGCCACAACCTTATAATCGTTCCTTCAAAGGTTGTAAAAGACCCGGTTGCAACTGTAGGAATTGGTGATGCTATTTCAGCCGGAGCCTTTGTTGCATTGCTTGCAAAAATGCCAAAAATAAACATATGCAAAATAACGGAGTAACCGGATGAACATTCTCTGTGCCTACAATGCCAATATAGATTCCATATGTCACATTGACAGCCAGGAACTTTCCCGGATGCTTTCAGACCAGACAGGAACTGAAGTTAAGGAAAAATTGGCAAATCCTCCGGGTTCCATATCCTCAAAGTCGGATTTCCTCACAGGCCTGGTTCTATGCATGCGAGATGGCACGGGTGCAGAATGGCTTATCCATGAAAGGGACGTATTTGAATGGCTCAGGCAGACTTTTCTCAATGACTCTTTCATGAGGATGGGGGGCAATATGGGTATAATGGCCAACGTCCTCTCAGAACTTGGCGCTTCAAAGGTGATACCGAACGTTGCCAGTCTCTCAAAGTTGCAGGCATCTTTTTTTTCTCACAAGGCTATCTTTCATCCTTATAATGGAAGACTGTACAGCAGCAAGGAAATAGCCAGTGTCCTGCCAGTCGATGCCAGCAGGCCTGAACTCATTCATTTCGTGTTCGATTTCAAAAAAGGTGATATGATTACGCTTTTAGGTGAAAGCATCCTGGTCCCAAGGGAGAATAGGTTCATAGCAACCTATGACCCTTTAAACTTCCAGATTTACATTGATGAGCACTTCCGGGATTATTCTCTGAAACATGCAGGAGAGATGGATGGGGCAATAGTTTCCGGTTTTCACATGTTACAGGAAAGTGAAGAAGGTCCGGGTAAATCCGATTATAAGAACAGGCTGGATATGACCCTCGGGCAACTTCAAAGCTGGAAAAATGTAAGGAAGGGCCTTCATATCCACGTAGAGTTCGGACATTTCTCATCCGCAAAGATAGCAACCTATGCGTTCTCTATTCTAGCTCCAATCGTTGACCGTATAGGAATGAACGAAGATGAACTTGCCATGCTTGCCCAGGTAAACGGGATAGATCCAAAACCCATACTTTCAATGGATTCGGTAGCAATTGCAGAATCTTCCATTAAGCTCTGCAGTGACTTCGGGTTGTGCCGGATGCTTGTGCATACGAGGGAATTCGTGATTTCCGTGTCATGCAGGAAAGAAGACGATCCTGAAAAAATGATTGCTGTAATGAATTTCGGAGCTTCATGTGCTGCCGCTTTTGCCTGCTCCGGCAAGCTTGGTGACAGGCAGACCATGCTGGCTATAGCCTCCAATATACGGGAAAGTGAGTATGGAAAAGCAGAATCTTCCAGACTTGCAAAACGCATAGACCATGAGTGTAAGTGTAGCGCTGTATGCGGGATACACATGTCTTATCTGGTGGCCATAGTTCCGACACGTATATGTGATGAGCCTGTTTCAACCGTGGGACTTGGGGACACTATATCAGCCGCCATTTTTTTAAGGGAGCTCGAACTCAACTCTTGACATGTACACTCTTTTCTCCGAGAACTTCAACCTTAACTACACTCTTGATTGTGGTCAGGTATTCCGATGGGACTACATCGATGACTGGTGGACCGGGGTTGTGAATGGTCATGTTGCACGACTTCAGCAGGACAGTAAAAGCGGTGAGGTACTGGTGGATTCAAAGCTTCCAAAGAGCTTCTTTGAGAATTATTTCCGTTTTGACGATGACCTCGATGCTATAATACAGGAGGTCAATAAGGATGATTTTATGGATGAAGCCATAAGAAAGTATATGGGACTTCGTCTTATCAGGCAGGAACCATGGGAATGTCTCATATCCTATATGCTTGCAACTGCCTGGAGCATCCCGAACATCAAAAGGGGGATTTCCATGATGTGCAAAAACTATGGGGAGGAAATAGTGGAAGGTTACTACAGTTTTCCTGAGCCTCGTTCACTTATCCATGCATGTGATGATGACATGCGAGCCTGCAAACTTGGTTTCAGGGGAGGCCGTGTTATCAAGGCTGCAAGACATGTGGAAGATGGGAATCTGGTACTTGACGATATTTTTGGATTGGATTACGATGCTGCAAAACAGAGGCTGATGTTCCTTGAAGGAATAGGGGAGAAAGTCGCAGATTGCATACTTCTTTTTGCATTTGATAAAATGGAAGCCTTTCCTGTGGATACACATGTGGAAAAAGTTGTAAGGACAGTCTACGGTCATGATGATTTCTTCAACGGGAACGCCACAAAAAGTAAGATCGGTAACTGGGGTCGCATGTATTTCGGACGATACTGTGGTTATGCACAGCAGTATTTCTTCTATCAGAAAAGGCTTGAAGGAATTTGAGTCTCAGGGAGGGGTAGTGTGAGGGTATTATTTACCTTGTTCCCATTTGCGCAGGAATCTCCTGAAATCAGGTTCCTCTATTTTTGCTATATCGGTACCTTCAAGAATAGTAAAGCCTTCCGTTACTGCTTTTCCGATGTGTTTCCCAAGTGAGCAGTTTTTGATTCTCTCTATGAGGAGTTCCTTTGCAGTTGTGAACTTCCTTTTGATATCGGCAACATAGAATCCGTCTTCGATGTACAGGGAAAAGAGTTCATCTGAATTCTCATATTTTGCCTTAAATCCAAGGGAATGTTCACTGACCCATACCGGTGGTCCCATATGTTTTTTGACAAGGGGGAGTCTGGATGAAACTAGCTCTATAAGGACAATGGCATCTTCTTTTGCCCAGTATCCGGAGTTCAATACCTGGAAATCGTAGTCTTCAAACAATGCACGGACAGAGTGTTGCATTTTGTCAAGTTGTGGGTAGAGTATGTCATCCACAAGGTCCGGGGTTTTGAAAACAATAGCAATAAAAGAGCTTCCTCTTGAGTTCATCATGTCGGTGATCTCAATTTCCTGCATAGGCTCAGGTGTTTTCGGGAAAAAGAAATCTTCGGAAGGTTTTTCTGTATATGTCCTGCAGGCATCGATGAATTGTGCGAAACGGTTCAGGGAAAGAGCAGCGGCCACATTCCTCTTTGGGTCAGTGGGATCGATGACAACAAGAGGTTCTTCGTGTTTAATGGTTCCATGTTCCATTATGTCGATTGTCAGACCCGGCTTCCAGTTACAGGCGTTTCTGATCGTATTGCGGAAAGAACCATAATTTACTATAAGAAGTTCTGTAAGGTAACCTGAGAATCCCTGGGTCCGAAGTTCCGAACCATAGGTTCCGGTGCCTTTCATGAACTGTTTCATAATCAGGACGTCATCTTCACGACCAGGGATGCACATCTTGATGAATTCATTGTGGAAAGGTGTCCTGTCAACCGCAGATATGATACATGATGCAGAGTCCACTGCAAAACAGGGCACAAGGTCAACATCGAATCCTTTGTACTCAATGTTCAGATAGGGATGTTCTGCATAGCGTTCCTCTACGTTTTGCCCGTCCTTTGCAACTTCCCTGGCAATGAGAAGACCGTTAGTTTCCAGTTCTTCACGGCTGGTGGTTGCAGGAAAGGAGATGAAAACGTCTAGGTCGTGCGTACCGGATATCCAGGTGTTCCTTGCTGCAGAGCCTACTAATTTAGGTATGACTCCGGATATTTCCAGATGTCTTGCTGCTGCACTGACCTTTGCAAGCAGTTCTGCAGCTATTCCTTCTAGTTCCTTCTTTTCTTCAGGAATGGGTTTAATCCTGTCAAGTACCTGTTCTTCCAGTGTCATTTTAAATATTGAATACGAATGTCAGTATTAACAATTAATTGTTGAGGATTAGTTTGAAACATGATGCAAGTTACTGAAAAAGCAAATATGTGCTCTCTTTCATAAGGCCGGAAAAAGGGTTAGCAAATCCCTATATTTTCTTTCTTTATGACATGGTTGTAGTTCTTGTAACCTAGTATGTCAACTATCATATCGGTGTGCTGGCCTTTGACCTTTTCCAGTTCTTCGGAAGTGTAGTCTGTGATACCTTTTGCAAAGACGTGTCCTTCACAGACAATTTCAACTATTTCTCCCCTACTAAAATCACCGTGAACGGACACCACACCGGATGGAAGAAGGCTCATGCTGTTAAGTATTGCATCTTTGGCACCGGTATCGACTTCAATGGAGCCACATGATTTAGAGAGTAGTATCCAGCGTATCCTGTTCTTGTAGACTTCCCGGTTTGCCAGGAAAAGTGTTCCTATGTTTTCCCCGTCAAGAACTTTTGTGACAACGTTCTCGGTGGCGCTGTTAGTGATCACAAGGTAGCATCCTGACATATGGCATATCTTTGCAGCCTCAAGTTTTGTTCTCATACCACCGACTCCTTTCATGCTTGTAGGATTGCCGCCATAGCTTTCGATCTCGGGAGTGATCTCTTCTACAAGGCTCAGGAGTGTTGCATCGTTGTTGCGTTTGGGGTTCTTGTCGTAAAGGCCGTCAATGTCAGAAAGAATGATGAGCAGGTCAGCTTCTGTCTTGCTGGCAACCATTGCGGACAGTTTGTCATTGTCACCGAACGTTGCTTCAATTTCGTTAACACAGGTGCTGTCGTTCTCATTGATGATCGGTATGACTCCGTAGCTCAGGAGGGTGGATATACTGTTCCTGAGGTTAAGGTATGTAAGCCTGTTGGAGAATGATTCGTAGGTAAGGAGTATCTGGGCTACTTTGAGGTTGTGCTTTGCAAAGGAATTGCTCCATTCCTGCATGAGTACACCCTGACCAACGGCGGCACATGCCTGTCTGACCGGTATTTCCTTTGGCCTGCTGTCAAAGTCCAGTATGTCTATTCCGATACCGATGGCGCCGGAGCTTACAAGGATTACCTTTTTTCCTGCTTCGTGGAGTCTTGCAACCTGTGCAGCCATGTTGTCCATGAACTGGCGGTTGAGCTTGCCGTCTTCGGTGTTGATGGATGATGTGCCTATTTTTACGACTATCCGGTTCACATCTTTAAAGAGCTCTTTCCTGTCATTCAAAAGTGATGCCCCTGTGTCTTGTCCTGTTTTTTGTTTGTTGTTATCAGTTACTTTCTGGAAAGGGCATCGCAAGCTATTTTGTTGAGCCTGCGGTGTGTGTATTTCTTTGCCTCTGGTCCTACGTAGTCTGCAACCTTGTCACCGTTGCCTACAAGGATGTACTTGTAAATGAGCAGTCCTTCCATACCAACAGGTCCGCGTGCATGTATCTTGTTGGTACTGATGCCGACTTCTGCACCTTTTCCATAACGAAAACCATCTGCAAATCTGGTGGATGCGTTGATCATGACGCTTGACGAGTCGACCAGATCAGTGAATCTCTTCTTCCGGAGGTCGTTTTCGGTTATTATAGCATCGGTGTGATGGGAGCCATAGTTGTTGATGTGTTCAATGGCTTCTTCCATTGAGTTTACTATCTTTATGGAGAGTATCAGGTCGTTGTACTCTGTCCTCCAGTCATCTTCTGTGGCCCTGCCTGCGCTTTTAATGAAGTCTATTTCTTCCAGTATCTTAAAAGATGCGTCGTCACAGCGCATTTCAACACAGGCTTCATCGTACATCCTTGCCATTTTTGGAAGGAATTTTTCTGCTATCTTTGCGTTGATAAGCAGGGTCTCCATTGCGTTACAGACTGCAGGGTACTGGGCTTTAGAGTCAAAACAGACATCATATGCTTTTTTGAGGTCTGCCTCGTCATCGACATATACATGACATATGCCGTCTGCGTGGCCGAGGACCGGTATCTTTGTGTTGTTCTGCATGTACTTTACAAATGCATTGGAGCCTCTTGGGATGAGAAGGTCGATGTATGCATCCATGCTGAGGATGTCGTTGACCTCTTCCCTTGTTTCCATTAGCTGGAATGCGCCTTTTGTCATTCCTTTTACGGATTCTGCGGCCTGGTTCAAGAGGTCGAAAATGACACGGTTGGAGTTGAGTGCCTCGCTTCCACCTTTGAATATGGTGGCATTCCCGCTTTTCAGGCACAGTGCCATGACCTGTGGCACGACATCAGGACGTGCTTCAAATATAACTCCGATAAGTCCGATAGGACAGCTTACCTTGTAGAGCTCAAGCCCTTCATCAAGCTCAAGGGCATCCATGGTTTGACCCACAGGGTCCTTTAGGTTGATCACATCACGGATACCGTCTATCATTCCGCTGATCTTGCTGTCGCTTACCTTAAGCCTGTCCACAAGAGCCTGTGACAGTTCACCTTTCCTTCTCAGCTTCTCAGCAGCTTCAATGTCCTTCTGGTTTGCTGCAAGTATCTGATCGCGATTATCGTCAAGTGCCTTTGCCATTGCTTCAAGAGCGGCATTCTTTGTGTCAGTGCTGACACTTGCAAGGATAATGGATGCCTTCTTTGCTTCAATGACCTTTTCTTCAATTTCCATAACCATGAAATAAACCACCCTGGGTTTCTTAAAAGAGGGATGTATGTACTATATAATATAGTGATATTGCACATAGTTCTTTGGTTTTATACTTATCGATTATGAGTTCTGTCGAAATCTTCGATCTCATTAACCGCAGATGCACGCAGATAAACACAGATGTGAATAACGTCATCTGCGTGCATCTGTGTTTATCTGTGGTTCAAAAATTATCTTATTTTGGATTATTATATTATTTGACTAGTGATGTTGCACAGCAAAATTCAATGCAATCAAAAGAAAGCACATAAATATGAGACTAATTATACTCTCTATGAAAACTTTGAACTCATTCGAATATTAATTATGGTTGGATAGATGGCAGATATTGAGATCAAACGGGGTTATGAAGTCCTGCCTGACAATAGTGTGAGGTTTGGAATAAGAGTGATCAACAATAGCACTGCTGCCATTTTGGAAGTTGAGATCATCCTGGATTACCCCGAATCTCTTTTCAGCTTACAGGATGACAGGATACAGAAACTTGGCAATATTCCGCCTGCAAAGGAACGTACTGCTAAATTCGTACTCAAACCTCTGGGCTGTGTTCATAAAGAATACATCGAAGCCACTGTCAAGTATAACGATCATGAGTATGAAAAGCATCTGCTCAGCATGCGCCGTAAGGAAATTCACTGTGTTTGTCCTTTCCTGCGTGCAATGTCCATGGGCACAGGCAGGTTCCTGGAACTTTCCTCCGGTGGTCACTCGGCGGAAGCCGGCATGAATTTTGAGGGTGTAAGTGTGGATCAGGTGCTGTCATTCCTGATGCAGACCTGCACCAATCGCCTGTACAAAGTTGAAGAGCGCTCTGTGGATGGCGGCAGAATTCTGTATCTGTCCAGTGAATCCATCGGTGAGAAGGCGTATTACTTGCTTACTGTCCTGATAAAAGGAAAGGAAGGACAGACCCAGGTGATGCTGCGTGCAGTATCCGATAAAACTCACGGCCTGCAGGGTTTTCTCAATGAGATCGTCTCCGAACTCAAGCACCTTGTGAGCACTGTAAGGTCCGCAAGGGAGATCGGCGTCATCCGGCACGAACAGGTCATCAATATCATAGATTCCGTGGTCCAGCGCAGCAACTTTTCCATGGACGGCGGTCCGTCCTCAATGAACGTAAGGGACAGCGTCGTGCAGAGAAGCGGAATGGAGTCTTCCTCTGCATCTGTCAATGTGCAGGACAGTGTCGTGCAGCACACTACCATAAAAGCAGACGCCGCTAGAAAAGAAGAAGAGCGCCTGCACAGGGAACGGGAAGAGCAGGAGCGCCGTGAGAAGGAGGAAGTGGAGCGGCGCAGGAGAGAGGAAGAACGCAAGGCTCAGGAAGCCGCCCGCCTGAAAGCTGCCAGAGAAGAGGAAGAAAGAGCGCGGCGCAGAAAAGAGGAGGAGCAAAGAAAAGTCCTGGAAGCTGAGAAAAAGAGAAAAGAAGAAGAAGAGTTCCGCAAGTGGCAGGATTCAGCAAAAAGATCGCTGGAAAGGGAGCAACAGGCCCCGAAGCCGACAGTTGTCCCGCCGGTATCGGTGCCCTCAAAGCCAGCCCCCGCTCCCGTGAGGCGGCCTGTTGCGCCTCCCAAGGAGAGAAATGCAGGCCGTAAATTGCTTTTTATTCCCGTATTGATCATTATCGTTATTGCAGGCTACTGGATGTTCTCGCCGCTGCTGGCGGACAATTCAGGGAATCAGAATGCTGTTGTTCCCCAGAAGACCGAGGTCGTTGATCCTTCACCGGCTGCTACTGAGGCTGAGCTTGCGGCCGCCAATCCTTCACCAGCCGTTACTCAAACCACACCCGCGGTCACCGAGGAGAAAGCTACCTCAACTGCCAGTAAGCAGACCACCCCCAAGACCTACACCAACTCCATTGGCATGGAGTTCGTGCTGATTCCGGCGGGCGAGTTTGAGATGGGTTCAGATGATGGAGATTCCGATGAAAGACCCGTTCACGAAGTGACCATCGGGAAGGCCTACTATCTTGGCAAGTATGAAGTGACTCAGGAGCAGTGGGTTGAGATAATGGGTAACAATCCATCGCGTTTTAAAGGTGACAATAATCCTGTTGAACAGGTTTCATGGAATGATGTACAGGAGTTCGTCAAGAAGCTGAACGCAAAGGAAGGCACGGACAAGTACCGCCTTCCATCTGAAGCTGAGTGGGAGTATGCTGCAAGGGCAGGCACGACCACGAGGTATTCATTTGGGGATAGTGAATCAAAACTTGGAGATTATGCCTGGTATGGTGGTAATTCAGGAGATAAGACACATCCTGTTGGTCAGAAGAAGCCGAATCCCTGGGGTTTGTATGATATGCACGGCAATGTCTGGGAATGGTGCCAGGACAGGTGGCATGATTCTTATGAGAATGCACCTACTGATGGTAGTGCCTGGGAAGATGGAAGTAGCTCCGGCCGGGTCAGACGTGGCGGTAGCTGGGTCAGCGACGCCAGGTACTGTCGGTCAGCAAGTCGCAACGGCAGCAACCCGGACTGCAGCAGCGACAGCATCGGTTTCCGTCTTCTCAGGGCAGTGTAGCCACTTACTGCTTTACCACTTTACAACTTTATTGAAAAATTACTTTACAAAAGAAAAAATGCGGCTGAAGCCCGAGCAGGTGCGTGCGTAGCCGCACAGGCGAGGTGCGCAAGCCGCGCCAAAAATCTATTGTGAGAAAAAAAGCATGCTCAAAATATTCACCATCAAGTATGAGGAAAAGTCCGAGAGTTTCCCGGACGCTGCGATGTGCAACTTTCTTGCGGACAAGGATATTCTGAGATGGGAAAGCAACTTTTTTGAGCGCAAGAATGAGTACTTCTGGACCGTGCTTGTTGAATATACGCAGCTTGTACCTTCGGAAGGTGGCAATGCCCGGAAGCAGCAGGAAAACAAAGACGAAGGGTACAAGAAGATACTGAGCGAAAATGACTGGCCGCTGTTCAAGGTGCTCCGGGAGTGGAGAGCTGAAAGGAGCAAGGAGGAGGGAGTGCCGCCTTACATAATATGCAACAATATGCAGCTTGCCAAGGTCGCGGTGACGCGGCCCTTGTCGCTCAATGCCCTGCAGGCCATCGAGGGCATCGGCAAGGGGAAGACGGAAAAATACGGCAGGGACATCCTCGGGATAATCGCATCGCACGGTCAGCAGGTTGCAGAGGAAACGAAGGAGGAGGAGCCGGAGGATGGATGACGAACTGCAGTTATTTGTCAAGTGGACGGATTTTCTGAAATGGCTGCTCAATACTACTGAGAAATTCCCTAAAAAAGTGAGGTTCACTTTTACCACACGAATAGACAACCTTGCTCTTGACATACTTGAAGACATCATCGAGTTCAGATACGATACATATGCAAGGAAAACCGGCTTTAAGATGATCAATATCAAGTTCGAGAAGCTCAGGATACTCCTGCGCATCTGCCATGAACAACATTATCTCTCCAACAAACAGTTCGAATATGCAATGATACACATCAACGAGGTGGGCAGGATGACTGGTGCCTGGCTCAGGGGAAGTGCACAGGCTTGAAGCGCTATGGCAACCTGTACCCGGAAATAACATCTTTCGATAACCTCCACGCCGCTGCAAAAACGGCTATCAAGGGCAAGAAAGACAGGGCAAGGGTATCACAGTTTTATTTCAACATGGAAACCGAGCTTTTGTGCCTGCAGGAAGAACTCCTTAACCGGACATACGCACCACGTCCATTGAGAAGATTCCAGATTAGGGAGCCTAAACTCAGGGAAATAGCTGCGTCGGACATCAGGGACAGGGTAGTGCATCATGCTCTGTGCCGGATCATCGAACCCCTGCTGGAAAAGAGCTACATTTATCACAGCTATGCCTGCAGGACAGGTAAAGGGACGCATCGCGCCATAAAACAGGCTCAGACTTATTCCCGCAAGAATAAGTATTTTCTTAAATGTGATATCAGGAAGTTCTTCGAAACCATTGACCAAAGCATCTTAAAAGCAATGTTCTCTACAAAGTTCAAGGACCCTGATCTTCTATGGCTTCTGCACACTATTATTGACTCCCCGCAGTCCGATATCCCCGGAAAGGGCATCCCCATAGGCAATCTTACAAGCCAGCATTTCGCTAATTTTTATCTCAACAGTCTCGATCACTATGTGAAAGATACTCTCAGGGTCAGGTATTACCTCAGGTATATGGACGATTTCATCCTCTTCGCAGACGAAAAAGAGGAATTGCACCTTCTTCACTCCTTCATCAATGATTTCCTGAGAACGGAACTTAAACTGGAACTCAAGGCAACAGCAACGGTCATTGCTCCGGTTTCCCAGGGATTGTCGTTCCTCGGATGCAGGATATTTCCGCACCTCCTTCGTATAAAGCAGGAAAACAAAAGAAGGGCGCTGAAAAAGTTGAAATTGAGACATAATGAGTTTTTGGAAGGTCTAATTTCCGAAGAGACGTACACACGATCTATCATGAGCATCACGGAACACTTAAAAATCGGGAATACCTATCATCTAAGGAAAGACATCTTCAACAGGATGTACTTTCAGGGTTAGTGATCGGAAGTAGCTCCAACCGGGTCAAACGTGGCGGTAGCTGGAACAACAACGCCAGGAACTGTCGGTCAGCAAATCGCAACAACAACAACCCGGACAACAGCAACAACAACATCGGTTTCCGTCTTCTCAGCTCAGTATCTTGCCGGAAGAACGTTGTTCAGGGATAATGTTCCAGAGCAATGATAATGACCAGACCACGACCCAGTGCCAGTTAATTGGACAAAAAGCAAGACTCCACTGCTTCAAGTAGGCTAAATCTTCGAAAGCGGCGGTGGAATTTGTTTTAAAGTATAGTATCAACTAATTGATTCCAACCTCACTTTCTATTTTTTAAAAATGCAACCAAATTCCTCCTCTTCTATCACACAGTAACACGATTCTGTATTTCTTAGATGTTTTTATCAATAAGTAAGGGCTAGCAGGAGATTATCATGAGCACACGCGAGTACAGGCGCTGGAAAACGTTGCAAATGAATACAAATGCCTAGTCCCTATCGGTGAATAAGGAAAAGCGATTACTCGTTTTCCCTCTTCCATGAACGGTGCATGAGGATTTCCTGAGTTTATCTACAAACTCTTCGCTATCAATATCAAAATCCCATGCTCCCAGAGATGATTCTACAATTTCTTTTGGGTCTGTTGTACTCTTTTTCCTGAGCATGCTGAGGATTGTGTGCAGTTCATTATCAATATTGTGAAGCATGTTCTCAATGTCCGCTGATGAACTCATATTATTTAATCCGTTTTGATTCTGTATAAATGTAATGTTTCTTTTGCGGGTCAATCATGAGAATATCATATTTATTTTTTCTGATTTTTCAGTGCTATTCTTTGTTCTAAGCAAAGAATCCTTTACTTAGAATGTTGAGCAGACTTCTAAGTAAAGGTGGCTTTACATAACATGTAAATTAAACAGGACTGTTTTGATAATTCACAAGGGTATATGAAACCAATCACTTTTCTTTAAAAACATCAAATCCTCTTCCTCTGTCACACAGTAACACGATTCTGTTTTTCTTAGATATCTTTATCACTAATTATTAAGTAAGGGCTAGCAGGAGATTATCATGAGCACACGCGAGTACATGCTGGGAAACGTTGCAATTGCACGCGGTATCGTGGAAGGTGGCGGACAGGTCATATCCGGGTATCCTGGGACACCGTCATCTGAGATTATCGGTACACTGGCAGCAATGAAGGAAAGGGATTTTTACGTAGAGTGGTCGGTCAATGAGAAGGTTGCCTTTGAAGTGGCAGCCGGTGCTGCGATGGCTGGTGTGCGTTCCGTAGTCACCATGAAGCATGTCGGGCTTAACGTTGCAGCAGACCCGTTAATGACTCTCGCATACACGGGTGTCAAGGGTAGTATGATAATAATTGTTGCAGATGACCCTTCATGCCATTCATCGCAGAATGAGCAGGACACCCGCAGGTACTCACAATTTTCACTTATTCCATGTCTGGACCCGTCAACACCACAGGAAGCAAAGGACATGATAACCTATGCATTCGAGTTATCGAATAAGGTTCAGATGCCTGTTATTTTCAGGCCCACAACACGTATCTCTCATGGGAAATCCGATGTGGAACTTGGACCTGTAAATGAAACAAAGCCTGTGGCAGACTTCCGGAAGGAACTCGAAAGATGGGTAATGGTCCCTAAGAATGCCAGGGTGCAGCATGTTCACCTGCTTGAACTGCAAAAGGACATCCTCAGGGAACTCGAGGATTCTCCCTGGAACGAGCTGGAAATCCGGGAAGGTGCAAAGCTCGGTGTCATAGCATCAGGAATTGCTTCTGTCTATGCTAAAGAAGCACTCATTAAACTGGGTATAAACGCCTCATTCCTCAAGATAGGCACCTATCCTGTTCCTGAGCACAAGATCCGGACCATCATTGAGAATTCAGATCGCGTTCTTGTTTTCGAGGAAATGGAGCCTGTCGTTGAAGAGCAGGTCAGGATAATAGCACAGCAGGCAGGTTCAGGAGTGGAAATAACCGGCAAGATGCAGGGTCCTGTTCCAAGAGTGTTCGAGCTGAACACCGATATATGTGCAGATGTCCTTGCAGAAGTCCTCGGACTTGAAAGGACTGATGTTCCGGCTGATGTAGGAGAAGATTTTGATTACAATGCATGCAGGATCGACCTTCCTATGCGTCCTCCTGTCATGTGTCCGGGATGCTCTCACAGGGCAACTTTCCACGTCATGAAAAAAGTGTATGGTAAGGATGCCATCTTCCCGAGCGATATCGGTTGTTACACTCTAGGGATCCAGAGTGGTACAGTTGATACCACGCTTTGTATGGGTGGAAGTATAACTGTTGCAAGTGGGATGTACCAGGCCGGGGAGAAAAAACCTATATGCTGTTCAATTGGTGACTCCACATTCTTCCACACAGGTATGAACGGCCTGCTCAATGCAATCTATAATAAAGCTGACATCACCGTAACCATCGTGGACAACCGTATAACCGCAATGACCGGTCATCAGCCAAATCCAGGAATGGGTATGACTGCAACAGGTGAGCAAACAGTGGAAGTATCTCTTGAAGCCCTATGCAGAGGACTTGGTGCGGAGTTTGTGGAAGTTGTAGATCCTTATGACCTTCAGCAGACTGAAGAGGTCTTCAAAAGGGCAAAAAGTTATAAAGGTACGTCTGTTGTCATTACCAGACAGTATTGTGTCATCGATGCAAAACGTGCCGGTGTTCGAAGGAAGCCATTTACTATCGATGCTGACAAATGTACGGGCTGTAGGATATGTGTAAATCTAGGTTGCCCTGCAATTGAATTTGATGGAAAGTCCAAAAAGGCATCTATCAATAACATGTGCACTGGCTGTGGAGTATGTTCCCGCATGTGCAAGTTCGATGCTATCTCGGAGGTGAAGAAATGAGTGCGCCCGGAATATCCCAATTTGACCTTGTCATCGCCGGCGTTGGTGGACAGGGTGCTATACTTGCATCCGATATCATAGGAAAGGCAGCTGTGAAGGAAAACATGCCTGTGCGTGCAGCAGAAACTCACGGAATGGCACAGCGTGGCGGTTCTGTAGTTAATCACATAAGACTTGGTTGTGAACTTGGTTCCATGATCCCTCTGAAAGGTGCAGATGTACTGTTTGCCCTTGAACCGAGTGAGGCATTGAGGTATCTTGAGTATCTTTCCGATGATGGTGTCATAATAGTGAATACTGATCCAATACTTCCGGTAACTGTAACTTCAGGTTTATGCACTTATCCGGATGTTGCTACTATTATTTTAAAACTCAAAGAGACCCATGAAGTTAAAGCTTTCAACGCCACTGAGCTTGCAAAAGAGGCAGGACATGCACAGTCCATGAATGTTGTCATGGTGGGTGCTGTCTCAAATTACCTGCCAATACCTGTTGAAACCCTGCTTGAATGTGTCAGGGAACTGGTCCCTCAAAAAACGATCGATATTAATATAAAAGCATTTGAACTGGGCAGGTCCCAGGTACAGGGATGATCTTGCCGGTCATCCTTCATCTTTTTTGATATGCTGTTTGATGTTAGCTATTTCTTATATTTTCAGATATATTTTATGCTATGTTTCCTTAGCATACATCTAAATACAAGCACAATATATGGCGCATTGTGCAGGTATCTTAAAAATGGAGCGCATGATGGGCATACCTTTTGGTTTGTGTATTATTTCTCTTCTTCTACTGTACGTCTTTTTCCTTACTAGCCAGGTCCTGTTCTCATTGTCCGTGACCTCCAATGCCATTCCGGGGCAGTTGCGTATGGCAGGTGCATATAATATATGCAAATAATGGATGATGTTCTCTCTAAAGTCGCTCTTTTCGGATACCGGAGGTAGCATATGCAGTTAAAGGCGATTCCTTCCGATTTTCAGGTTGATGAGGTATACATTCCGCAGATATTCTCCGAAGAGGGTACATGGCGTGTGTATCTGTTGATGAAGCAGAAGTATAATACTATGGATGCTCTTCGGATGCTGGCAAAGAACAGCGGGGTCCCGCTGGATAAATTCTCCTATGCAGGGCTTAAGGACAGGCAAGCCATAACCCGGCAGCTTATAGCAGTGGAAGGTAGTGACATATCCTACGATAAAGCAGGTCTGACCCTGCAGTATCTTGGCAGGATGGACCATCCATTATCCGGGAAAGATGTCAAAGGAAATCGTTTTCGTATAGTTATACGTAAGGTTCCGCAATCGCAGTTAAAGGCATTTGAAGGGAGTTGTGAGAGTGTTTCCAGGTTTGGAATCATCAATTATTTTGATTCACAGCGATTCGGGTGCCTTCGTAACGGGCAAGGTTTTGCTATGCGTTACATACTCCTTGGACACTATGAGATTGCGTTCAGGATGATAGTCGCTTCATTTTCAGCAGAGGGGGAGGAGTCCCGGGTTAAACGAACAATCCAGGATAACTGGGGTAACTGGACCTATCTTGCCAGGGTGTTGCGTATGCATCATTATGGCAGGAGTATGGCTCATCTTTCCAGGCGTCCCTGGGACTTCAAAGGTGCGCTCTCTCTTCTTCCGGAGTTTGAACGGACCCTCCCTCTTTTTGCTTACCAGAGTTATTTATGGAATTCTGCAGTTTCACGTTTTCTGGAAAAGAATATTACAATGGACAGGTTAGTATCTATAGATTATGTCGCAGGGGAACTGTTATTCTACGACAGGCTCGATAAACTGAAACTTGAGGAGTTCAAAAACCTGAGTTTCCCCCTTCCCGGTCATAACTTAAAAAAACTACTGCATCCGGAACAGAGAGAAGCTTATGAGTCTGTTCTGAGGTCAGAAGGTATTTCTGTTTCTCAGTTAGGTTTGAAGACTCATGGTTTTTACTTAAAAGAAGAACATCGTCCTTTACTCGTGTTCCCGGAACATCTCCGGATACTTGAGGTCAGCCCGGATGAGCTTAGCAGAGAAGGGGGTATGATGAAAGTGGTCATGTCTTTCGAGCTACCTCGTGGAGCATATGCAACTCTTGTTATCTGTCGGATATTCGAGGCAGTTAATAGATTGGCAATGGTCCAGGCATGTGCTTTTTGAATGGATCTGATTGTTTTCTTGTAGCATTAAGCAAAAGTCAGGGTATAGAGCATAAGCTGTAAAATCACATATTTTTTTAGATTAATTATGTGCATTTTTAATGTGTGCAGACACACTCAAATCTCTTTTTTATATTATGCATCTTATTTTTACCAAAGTCTTTAAATTATATTGTTTCGTATCATATAGTACCGAAAATTTGGGAGGCTTTTTATGGTATCTGTTGGTCAGAAACTGTTAGATGTTCCTTTTGGGGACATGATAAAAGAAATGGCTTTTGCCATTGCAGAGGGGCAGACCGCTCTTGACATAAATTCTATTAATGTCGCGCAGGCCCTTGCAGGAACAGAACTTGAGGCTGGAAGTGTTATTCTCTATATAGAGGAAACAGTTGACGAGGATGGGAATGTGACTGCCACTAATGTGGTAACTAACGATAAACCCATGTCATTGTTAACTTATGGGCTGGAACCACGTTTCTATGAATTCACCGAGTCTATCATTGAGGTCAAAATGACCATTTCAATGAAGATGGAGTATTCAACAGAAAAGAAATATGGCAGGGAGTTCAAGTTCACTAACCAGTCAAAGATAAGTGGAAGTTACAAATCTAGTGGACTTGCAGGTCTTCTTTTCGGCAAAGCTAAGGTCAGTGCCGAGAACACTACCAATGTTGCATATACTTCAACCTACAATGCAACATATAAATCAAAGTATACTTTCAGTGAAGAAGGTACAAGCTTGCTGCGCACAACCTTAAAACCAGTGCCACCACCGGAGAGAGCTATTCCAACCGTCAGGGTCAAAGAGAGTTCTTCTCAATAAGGCAGGTATAATATGGATCAATGCAGGAATGTCTGCATTGATTAATTTTTCATAGATTATTGAAGGAGGTAATACTTTGCCATCTATTGGTAGCGAGAATATTGAAGAGGTTCTTGTCAGTCCGCTTTCAACCATATTGAGTGAAATGGGTAAGTCCATTGCACAGACACAAAGAGCACTTGACCGCAATTCCATTGATACCCAGATTGAACTTTCCACTGATGAAGTACTTAATGAATATAATCTGGAAGCCACATGGTATCATATACCGGAAGTGGATATTGAGCTTAAAATGGCCCTGTCAATGAAATATGAGGAAGAAAGGGATTCAAAGAATCGTGTAAGGGGATACAGACCAGTCCTTAATGCAGCACCTTTGAATGCTTCCTATAATTCACTTAATTCATATGCTGTAGAGGGTTCAAGTGTTCTTAAGGCCAAAATAGTATCAGTTCCTCCGTCTTCCAGGAATGTGGAAGAATGATCTATGGAGGGGTGGAATGAGCGACATTAAAGAACTCAGGCAGAATATTGAACGTTTAAACAAGTCAACTACAGTTGCATTGAAAAATCAGAGCTATGAACTGATCCAGAAGAACATTGTGACGATAGAATCTGAATTTGAGGCTGCCCGGAAAGAACTCTCATCTAAGAATGAGGTACTGGAGCAGGTAAAAAGGCAAAATCTTATTTTGGAACAGGATTATTCCATTCTTAATGTCAGGGTACGGGAGCTATTGAAAGAGAAGGCTGAGGTTGAGAAGAAACTGGAACAACTTTCACGTACAAGGCCACACCTGTCTTCTGCAAATCTTGTGAAGGCATTCCGTGACTCCCTTGAGCAGATGGATGAAAGTATGAATACTGGGTCATCAAGGGTAAGTTATAGTGTAAGTTCCATGAACATCAAACTAAGGACGAATATCGCTGTTCAGGATAATGAATTACGCTTCCAGCTTCCAAAAGCGGATGATGTTATTCCTGCTGATAACCTTAGCCAGGTTGAATTCACTATAAAACCGTCATTTAAAGAACCTGTGTTCTCCGGTTATGTGGATGTACCTGATGTGCTTGGGCTGGATATTGATGCCGCTGTATCTATATTAAAGGATGCAGGTTTTGTGCAGGGTGAGGTTATTGAAAAGGACAGCAGTCTTGTTCAGGGAACGGTTCTGTCCCAGATACCTTCGGGTAGCTCGGTTGCAAAACCCGGGGATGCCGTGGATATGGTTATGTCTAAAATAATGTCCGTTGCAGTTCCCAATGTTGTCGGAATGACTCAGGAAGCTGCCAAGAAGACTCTGGAAACAGGAAAACTTACTCTCGGAAAAGTGACTGAACAGGCTGACTCTTCAAAGTCGGGGACTGTTCTCAGACAGTCTGTACCTTCTGGTGAGTATGTGGGCGTAGGTGCAGTGATTGATATTGTGGTTGCCAGTTCTATGGTAGTGTTTGCTGCAGTTTCAGGGAAGGAAGCAGCAGGTACCAGGCCTGTAATTGCAGGGGCTGTAAAGGATGTCAAAACAGTATCTTCCAATAACCCGTCGAGTAAAGTAATATCTACAAGAAAATCAATTTCCGGGAAGGTATAGATTGAATGCCTGTTGAAACGCATATTGTAAGGGTTGCAGATAATGCAACTCCTTCACAGATAGAGTTAATTCTCAAAACTCTTGTCAGTGTGGGTGGGCGTGTTGAGGTTGTTGCCAGCAGAAGCATAATTGCCACTTTCAATTCTGAATATGCTGATCTGGTAAAGAGAAAACCGGGTGTGCAACTGGTCGGTGGTGTCAATTTCAGAGGCAGAACTGTCCGGAAAATAGTAAAACGTAGTTCTGCATGATTCCGGAATCAGATTTATTAGAATACATAAAGAATTGCCTACGAAAATAATACAGAAATCACAGGTTTATGCATGTGATATGTTCTTTTATTTGCTCTCTCATTTCTTCGTTATTAAGGGCAAAATCTATAATGGCTTTTACGTATTCTACTTTATCACCGGTATCGTATCTTTTGCCTGTGAACTTGTATGCATATATTTTCTGCTGTTCTTTCAAAAGGCGTATACCGTCCGTAAGTTGTATCTCGTTACCGACTCCGGCGGTTGTTTCTTTAATGCAGTCAAGTATTTCCGGTGTGAATACGTATCTTCCAATCGCACCTATGTTAGACGGGGCATCTTCGGGTTTTGGCTTTTCGACAATGTCTTCAAGTATGTATAGTGATTCGTCCATAGCCTTTCCTTTAATTATCCCGTAACTTCCTGTTTTTTCAATAGGGACTTCCTCTACTGCTATTGTTGAGCGTCCGTACTTCTGGAAATTATCTATTAGCTGTTTGGTGCATGGTTTTTTGTTTACGATGATATCATCACCAAGAAGTACGGCAAAAGGCTCATCGTTGATGTGTTTCTTTGCGGTAAGGATGGCGTCTCCAAGTCCTCTTGGTTCTTTTTGCCTGATGTAATGGATGTCTACCATGGAGGAAATGTCCTGTATTATCTTTAATTGTTTCTCATTGTTCTTTTGGCGGAGGTGGTTCTCCAGTTCAGGTGAGTCATCAAAGTAATCCTCTATGGACCTTTTGCTTCTGCCTGTAATGAATATTATGTCATCGATCCCGGAGGCTATAGCTTCCTCGACAACATAATGGATCACAGGTTTATCAATGATCGGCAACATTTCCTTTGGCATGGACTTTGTTGCCGGTAAGAATCTGGTGCCCATTCCTGCAACAGGTATTACTGCTTTTTTAATATCCACATTTTCACTTCATTCTATTATGTAATTTGTAAGGTCGTAATGCAAAGTCTTTGTACTGGGTCTATAGATGTATATAATGGTACTTTAATATTCTTCCATTACTTCTTCAGTTGTAATTGCAGATGCAGTCCTGTTTTTCTACAATGGTGTGGTAGTGTTATATTGTAGTCTGGCTTTATAGTGTATTATATTATGGTGTATTATATTATGTCTCAATCTGCTCTTTATAAGAATGCAGGAACTGAGGCATCATATTCGCTTGTTTTTTAAACGGTGTTTTTGCAAAGGTTTTATATAGAATATATACCTTTAATGGCGCAACGTTGGATTACATTGGAATATGGATATCTGACCGAATTAAGATTACAGTGCGAAAAAGTCGGATTTAACATAAAGTATAATGGGCCTCTTCAAGAATGCCCGCTTACACATAAAGTGTTAATACTGCGGTGTTTAAATCTTTTCGAGATGACCACTCAGTAATGCCTTTGGCATGCAATGGTCCGTTGATGACTGGAGGAATGTGCAGGTTCGGTGTTGAATGCGTACTATGTGAGTACGTGGAGTCCGTCGATATCATGTATACTTCATGCTCATTGCGGTTCCTGCCTGACTTTCTCGCGTAAATTGGCCTTGTAAAGTTGCATTGGCCTCTAAGTAAATGTGAAATTAGGAGAATAAGAATGGCAAAAGGACACAGACCAAGACGAGGTTCACTCGCTTTCAGTCCACGCGTAAGAGCAAAAAGCCACATACCAAGGTTTAACTCATGGCCGCAGGCTGCTGGAGAACCAAAGCTCCAGGACTTTGCAGGTTATAAGGTAGCTATGACCCATGTGGTAATGATTGATGACGTTAAGAATAGCCTCACAGAGGGTATGGAGATATCAGTTCCGGTAACTGTAGTAGAAACTCCTGCTGTCCGTGTTGCTGCAGTCCGTGCCTACACCAACTCTGTATATGGTGAGAAAGCACTTTCTGAAGCTTGGGCTACTGATCTTGATGAAAGTCTTGGTAAGACAATAACACTGCCAAAGACATCAAATATGGAATCAGCTCTTGTAAATATCCAGAGTCAGATTGATGAAGGCAACGTAACAGACATTAAAGTGGTTACTTACACTTTACCAAAGAAGCTGACCGGTGTTCCTAAGAAGAACTCTGATATCATGGAAACCGCAGTGAGTGGTTCTGATGTAAAGGCAAAGTTCGAGTATGCAAAATCCATACTTGGCTCAGAAATAAAGATTAGCGATGTTTTCAACGAAGGCGTATTTGTTGATGTAGCAGCTATCACAACAGGTAAAGGTACTCAGGGTCCTGTAAAGAGATGGGGTGTCAGCCTGATGAAGGGTAAGCACTCACGTCAGGGGAGTCTCAGGCAGACTGGTACACTTGGTCCTTTCCATCCAGCTCATGTGAACTGGAGAGTTCCTCAGATGGGTCAGATGGGTTATCACCAGAGAACCGAATACAACAAACGTATCCTTAAGGTAGGTGCGGATGGAGACGAAATTACTCCGGCAGGTGGTTTCCTTAACTACGGTCTTGTCCGTGGTGAATATATCCTTATCAAAGGAAGTATTCCAGGACCTTCAAAGAGGCTTGTTAGGCTCAGGGATCCAATGAGGTCAAAGGTACCTGCTATGAGTGAACCACAGATCGTTCACGTAAGCACGCAGTCGAAGCAGGGGTGAACTGAATGGTTACAGCAAAAATTATAGATTTATCAGGAAATGCGAAGGGAGAAATTGAACTTCCTGACGTATTCGATGAGGCATACAGGCCTGATCTTATAAAAAGAGCAGTTCTTGCAGCTCAGGGGAACAGGTACCAGCCATATGGTTCGAAAATGTACGCCGGTATGGAGACTTCCGCATCATCATGGGGTTCAGGCAGAGGTGTTGCCCAGATCCCAAGGATAGCTAATGGAAGCCGTGCTGCAAGAGTTCCTCACGCTGTAGGTGGTAGGAGAGCACATCCTCCAAAGCCTGAAGCTGACCGGACTGAAAAGGTCAACAAAAAGGAAAGACGTATGGCTATACGCTCTGCGATCGCTGCTACAATTGACGCAGAACTTGTAAAAGGTCGTGGGCACAGATTCAATGCACAGCTTCCATTGGTAGCTGCAGATGAACTGGAAAACGTTGAAAAGACAAAGGATGTTGTAAGTTTCTTGCAGAATGCAGGTGTTTATGACGACGTACTTCGTGCAAAGGACGGAAGGAACATCCGTGCAGGAAAGGGTAAGCTTCGTGGAAGGAGATACAAGAACAAGAAGAGTCTCCTTATTGTTGCAACATGTGACAGCCCACTGATGAAATCTGCAAGGAACCTTTCAGGCGTGGATGTCGTATCAGTTAATGCATTGAATGCTGAACTCCTTGCACCGGGAACGCATGCAGGCAGATTAGTAGTCTGGACGGAGTCTGCAATATCCTCACTTGGAGGAATGTTCGAATGAACGTCATAAAGTATCCTTTTATCACTGAAAAAGCGATGATGCTGCTGGAAGACAATAAACTTCAGTTTATTGTTGATACCCGCGCGAACAAAAAGCAGATCAAGGCCGATGTAATGAAGATGTACGGGTTCCCTGTGTCATCTGTTTGTACAATGAGCACTATGAAAGGTCTGAAGAAAGCTATCGTCACTTTTGAAGGCACAGACGCAGCCCATGAGATAGCGACCAGAATAGGTCTTATGTGAGGTGAATTAACATGGGTAAGAGAATCATATCACAAAACAGAGGTCGTGGATCTCCAACTTACAGAGCTCCATCACACAAGTACAAAGCTGCACTTAAGCATCCGCGTGTCGATGAAGACTGCACAGTGTATGGTACAGTTATTGAGATTACTCATGATCCGGCTCGTTCCGCACCTATTGTGAAAGTTTCCTTTGACAATGGTGAAGAGCGCCTGATCATTGCACCTGAGGGTATCGCCGTAGGCGAAAAAATAGCATGTGGAATCTCAGCTGAGATTAAACCTGGTAACATTCTGCCTCTTGCAGAGATCCCGGAAGGTATACCAGTATGTAACATTGAGTCAAAGCCAAACGATGGTGGACAGTTTGCACGTGCTTCAGGTGTCTATGCAACGGTTGTATCTCACGATCGTGGTAAGACAGTTGTTCAAATGCCATCAGGTGAGATGAAGTGGTTAAACCCCAAATGCCGTGCAACGATTGGTATTGTTGCTGGTGGTGGCAGGGTTGACAGGCCTTTCCTTAAGGCTGGTAAAAAGTACCACAAGATGAAGACAAGGGCTGCAAAGTATCCTCGTGTATCAGGTATTGCTATGAATGCTGTTGACCACCCCTTCGGTGGAGGTAACCGCAAGCATCCTGGTAAGCCGACAACTGTCGGAAGGAATGCTCCTCCTGGTCGTAAGGTCGGTCAGATCGCAGCACGCAGGACCGGAAAGCGTTAACCGGAGGTTATGACATGGCAAAGAAATCATCATCAAGATTACCAAAACGAAAAGGTGAATATACATACCGTGGAAAAACGGTAACAGAACTCCAGGCTATCAGCAATGATGAGTTTGTTGAGATGCTTCCTGCACGTGAGCGCCGTACAATTAATAGGGGCTATAACGAAGGCAGGAAGGATTTTGTTCAACATCTCAAGGATGGCAGGGATAATTTGAGGACTCATTACAGGGATATCATTATATTCCCTGAAATGGTCGGCAAAAATATAGAAGTGTATAACGGCAAGTCATTCGTGGCTTTTGAGATACAGCCTGAAATGATCGGACACAGGTTCGGAGAGTTCTCACCAACCCGCCCAAAAGTTTCCCATGGAAGCGCTGGTGTAGGAGCAACCCGTTCAAGCAAGTTCGTACCGCTTAAATAAGGTGAGATTATGGCAAGAATTGGATATTCTATAGAATTGGACCCTAAAGTAAGCTCTAAAGCAATGGGTGCTGAACTTCACATCTCCCCAAAGAAGTCACGCGAACTTGGTAAGGCCATCAAAGGCATGCGTACCACTGTAGCAAAGAAATACCTTGAAGACGTTGTTATCCTGAAACAGGCGGTTCCTTTCAAGAGGCACCACGATGGTTCCGGACACAGAAAAGGCCCAATGGCAAATGGTAGGTACCCTGTGAAGGTCGCTGAGGCTTTCCTGAAGATATTGGAGAACGCCAAGAACAATGCCGAATACAAAGGACTTGATCCGGAGCACATGTACATTGCGCATGTCGCTTCAAAGCGTGGACGTGTAATCCATGGCATGAGGCCAAGGGCTCGCGGACGCGGCAGTCCTAATAACACGGACACTGTTAATGTCGAGATTATTTTGAATGAGGTGCGTTAATGGCAATAGAGAAGAAGTTCGTTCAGGAGGGCTACGTAAAAGCCTCAATGAATGAATATTTCGCAAAACAGCTCAGCAAAGCAGGTTACGGCGGTATGGATATAAACCGTACTCCAATGGGTACCCAGATAACCATCTATGCTGAAAAGCCAGGTATGGTCATTGGTAAAGCTGGTAAGGTCATCCGTAAACTTACCCGTGACATCGATAGGATGTACGATATGGATAATCCCCAGATCGATGCTCAGGAAGTTAAAAGGCCAGAGCTCAATGCCCAGATGATGGCTACACGTCTTGCTTCTTCAATTGAGAGAGGCTGGTATTTCAGAAAAGCCGGTCATAATACCCTTAGGGCTATTATGAACTCAGGTGCTCTGGGCTGTGAGATAGTTATCTCAGGTAAATTGACAGGTGCAAGGTCAAGGGTTGAAAAACTCGTTGATGGATACATTAAACACGCCGGAAAACCTGTTGATGATATTGTAGACGAGGGTTTTGCAGTGGCTATTAAGAAGCTCGGAACCCTTGGCTGTAAAGTTAGAATCATTCCCCCGGGTGCAGTATTACCTGATTCTTTTGATATCAGAAAGGTTGTAGAGGATGAAAAGGTCGAGGCTGTTGCAAAGGAAATTGTAAAGGCCGATATCTCAAAACTCGTAGACAAGAAATCAGAAGGCGAGGTTGCAGACGAGGAGGAAACAGTAGAAGTTGCTAAAGTTGCAGAAACAGGAGTCGTTGAAGAAGCTTCAGCTGAGGAAGTTGAGGAAGAATCCTGTGCATATGAGGCATCTGAAGCTGATGATGATTCTATTCCGATAGAAGATCTCGGAGATGAACAGCGCAGGCTGGTTGATGGTGTATGGCAGCATAAGCATGAAAGCTATGATTACTGGCATCCAGTTGCACGTGTCCACAAGGAGGAGAAGTAATGGCAATTCTTCGATTAAACGAGATCAGGGATATGTCCCCGGAAGAAAGGATGGACGAACTCGACAAAATGAGGGATGAACTCATTCGCGAGCGCGCTCTTTCATCTGCTGGAGGAGCTCCTGACAATCCAGGCAGGATTGGTGAACTTAGGAGAACCGTTGCCAGGATAAAGACCATCCAGCGGGAAATGAAGGAGATCTGATTTGGAGATCACTCCTTCTAAACTGGTGTTCCATGAGCTAATAGGATTGTATGTAGAATTAATAGAGTCTACGAATCCGACACTAAACGATATACGCGGCAAAGTGGTTGACGAGACAAAAAACATGATAATTGTTCAAACAGAGGACGGAACTGAAAAAATGATTCCGAAAAAGAGTACATCCTTTGTGTTTCGGATACCTGCCCAATTATCCGGTAAGCATGCTGAAAGGTATGTTAAAGTGAATGGAAACCTTCTGCTCTCACAACCTGAGAATAGAACAAAGAACATAAGAAAAATACACATGAGGTAATAATCATGGTTAAAGATATTGGATTGGATGTCCCCACTCCTGAAAAGGAGTGTGACGATGTCAATTGTCCTTTCCATGGAGAACTCCCGGTTCGCGGACAGGTCCTTGTAGGGACTGTTGTCAGCGACAAAATGGACAAGACAGTGGTCATCCAGCGTAGGCACGAGATGCTAATTAAGAAATATCAGAGATATGAAAAGAGGCAATCCAAGATTCACGCACATAATCCACCCTGCATTGATGCAAAGGTAGGGGATGTTGTGACAGTGGCTGAATGCAGGCCTCTTAGTAAGACTAAATCCTATGTAGTCATTAAAGCGGAGGCACAGGAATGAGAGGAATTAGATCCAAAGTTCCCCGTGCACTTAACGCTGGTGCTAAAATCGACTGTGTGGACAATACTGGTGCACGTGTAGTTGAGATTATCTCCGTAAAGGGCTACAGGGGTGTTAAGAACAGACATCCTCGAGCTGGTGTTGGTAACATGTGCGTGGTTTCTGTGAAGAAAGGAACTCCGGAAATGCGCAAGCAGGTTCTTCTTGCAGTAATCGTGCGCCAGAAGCAGGAAATACGTCGTCCTGATGGTCTGAGGGTTTCCTTTGAAGATAATGCAGTTGTCATTGTTGATGCAGACGGTATCCCAAAAGGAACTGACATTAAAGGGCCTGTTGCCAGGGAAGCCGCAGAAAGGTATCCAAAGATAGGTACTACGGCATCTATTGTACTGTGAGGTGTGAAATATGGTATCAAATCAACCAAGAAAACAGAGAAAAGCAAGATACAATGCTCCTCTGCACATCAAGCAGAAATACATGGGTGCTCTTCTTTCCAAGGACCTCCGTGACAAATATGGTCGTCGTACGGCGAATGTAATTGTTGGCGACACTGTAAGGGTAATGCGTGGAGATCATGCAGGAACTTCCGGAAAGGTGGAAGCAATTTCGCTGAAGCACGGAACGATTGTTGTAGAAGGAGTGACAGTTTCAAAAGCAGATGGAACCGAGGTTGCAAGACCTGTCTACCCTTCAAATGTGATGATCACAACCCTTGAAATGAAGGACAAACACAGAGAAGAAGTTATTAATAACAGGTGATTTTGTGGGCAAACATCAGAAGAGAATATCTGTCCCTAACAGCTGGCAGGTATCGAAGAAATCCAACAAATGGGTCACATCAACAAGACCGGGTCCACATAACAAGCAGCAGAGCATTCCTTTGAGTGTAGTCTTGAGGGATATGTTGGGTGTTGTAGACACCCGTGCAGAAGCAAAGCGCGTTCTTTCCGAAGGAAAGATACTTGTTGATGGCGTTATCAGAAAAGACCTCAGGTTTCCTGTAGGACTTTTAGATGTAATTTCAATACCCCTTGAAAGTGTGGCATATCGCATGCTACTGGACCGCAAGGGAAGACTTGAACTTTATAAACTTGCAGATTCCAATGCAAACAAACTTTGCAGGATCAACGGCAAGACAATCTTAAAAGGTGGAGCTGTACAGCTAAATCTTAATGACGGTACAAATCTCCTGGGATCCAATGAATATAAGGCCAAGGATTCACTCATCCTCTCACTGCCTGACAAGAAAGTTGTCAAGCACATTAAATATCAGGTTGGTAACCTTGCTATGATCATTGGTGGAAGACACACAGGTGAGATTGGTACTATTAAAGAGATCAATACTGTAAGGAGCTCTAAACACAACACAGTTGCAATATCCGGTGACTATGAGTTTGAGACAATCGAAGATTTCATTGTCGTTATAGGCGAGAAGGAACCTGAAATAAAACTAGGTGGTGAAGTCGTTGAGTAATCCAATGAGAACACCAGTTATTGAAAAGGTTGTTGTTCATATGGGTGTCGGTGAAAGTGGTCAGCATCTTGTTGATGCCGAAGGCATTCTTGGCGAAATAACCGGGCAGTCTGTTGTCAGGACCTATTCAAAAAGAACTCTTCCGGCATTTGGTATAAAGAAGAATGAACCAATAGGCTGTAAGGTCACTCTCAGGGCTGACCGGGCAGAAGAGTTCCTTAAGACATCATTAAGTATTGTAGAGAGCAAGCTCAGATTATCCCAATTTGATAAATACGGAAACGTTGCCTTTGGTATTGAGGAACATACTGACTTCCCAGGTATGAGGTATGATCCAAACATAGGCATATTTGGTATGGATATCAATGTTGTTGTCAACCGTCCAGGTTACAGGATCAACAAAAGAAGGATTGTTAAGAGGAAAATTCCTACATCTCACAAGATTACAAAAGAGGATACAATTGCTTTCTTCAAAGACGCATACTCCGTGGAGGTAATATAAATGGTTCAAACCACTAAGAGCTTTGGAAAAGTAGCAAGCGAATGCAAGAGATGTGGAAGAAAGCAGGGCCTTGTAAGGAAATATGATATTTACCTTTGCAGGCACTGTTTCCGTGAGATTGCCCACGATATGGGATTTGAAAAGTATACGTGAGGTGTAAGAAATGGTATTATTAGATCCGCTTGCTGACGCTTTGTCTACAATAAAGAACGCAGAGGCAGTTGGTAAAGATTCCTGTATCATCAAACCCGCATCAAAACTCATAGGTACTGTCCTGAAAGTTATGCAGGACCGTGGCTATGTAGGTGAATTTGAGTTCATTGAAGATGGAAAAGCGGGAATTTACAAGGTAGAACTTATTGGTAGGATCAACAAGTGTGGTGCTATCAAGCCACGTTATTCAGTGGGAGCTGCAGAATTTGAACGATGGGAAAAGCAGTATCTCCCTGCAAAGAACTTCGGAGCATTGATATTGACAACCTCTCATGGTGTAATGTCACAGTACGAAGCTCGTGAGAATAACATTGGTGGACAGTTACTTGCATATGTGTACTGATGGATGTGATGTCACATGGCAAAAGAAATAAAGACAATAATCAGTATCCCCCAAGGTGTGACCGTTACATTCGAAGGTCATACTTTCACTGCATCTGGTCCAAAAGGCAAGAATGAAAGAGACTTTTGGTATCCTGGAGTGAAGATCGAGGTCACAGGCTCTGAGGTCATTGTAGACTCAACTGTCACAAAGAAGACCCAGAGGGCAATGGTCGGAACCTTTGCTTCACATATTAGTAACATGATGAAAGGTGTCGCAGAGGGATTTGAATATCGCATGAAGGTCGTTTACGCTCACTTCCCTATGCAACTCAAGGTTGATGGAAAACGGTTAATGATCAGTAATTTCCTTGGAGAGAAAAAACCAAGATCTGCAAAGATCCTTGGTTTAAGTAGTGTCAAGGCTACAGCTGATGAGGTAATTGTTACAGGTATCAACAGGGAGGATGTCGGGCAGACAGCAGCTAATATCGAGCAGGCAACCAGAATCAAGAGATTCGACCCGCGTGTATTTCAGGACGGAATATATACAGTGGAGAAGATTGTGTAGGTGATTTGAATGGATGATAAAACTAAACGCCTTTTTAAGGTAAGAAAAATCCAGAAGCACAAGAAACCTGATTTCAAGAGAACAGACTGTCATAAGTATAAGCGTCTGGATTCTAACTGGAGACGTCCAAGAGGTCTTCAGGGTAAACAGCGCAGGCACTACAAATCAAAAGGTGCTCTTGCTCAGGTAGGCTACGGAAGCCCTGCTGTTGTAAAAGGTTTGCACCCGTCCGGATATGCAGAGGTCCTTGTCTTCACAGTTGCAGAACTTGATAATGTAAATGCAGTTGAAGAAGCTATCAGGATCGCTGCAAAAGTTGGTGGCAGAAAGAAGGCGCTCATTGAGGCAAAAGCTGCAGAGCTTTCCATTAAGATCCTTAACCCGACAAGAGGTGAATAAGATGACCGATTTGTCAAACCAGAAACGAATTGCTTCTGAAGTATTGGGTTGCGGACTTCACAGGGTCTGGCTGGATCCAGAAGCATCAGCAGACATTGCAGTTGCTATTACAAGGGCTGACATCCGTG